>DEJE01000022.1:46901-84050 GCA_002353205.1 Prevotella sp. UBA2756
TCGATAGCGTCTTTCGCCTCGTTGTAGGCATTGGCAGCGGCCTCTTTGCCTTGTTCGATGGAGTCCTGAACTTTCTGAACGACCTGCTCCACCTCTCCTTGTGCTGCTTCGTAAGCTTGGCTGAAGGAGTCTTGGGCGCTTTCTATTGCATTGCTTACAGTCGATGAGGCATTGTCTAAGGCTCCGCTGACCTGCTCCTGAACGTTGCTCGCGATATTGCCAGCCTGCTCTTGTACATTATTAATAATGTTGCCAGCCTGCTCCTGAACGTTGCTTGCGATGTTGGACGCCTGTTCTTGTGCCGAAGCGAAAGCATTGGACGCCTGCTCTTGTGCCGAAGCAAAAGCATTGGAGGCCTGCTCTTGTGCCGAAGCGAAAGCATTGGATGTTTGCTCTTGTGCTTCGTTGAAAGCATTGGAGGCCTGCTCTTGAGCCGAAGCGAAAGCAGAGCTTGCGGTCTCGCCGACCTGATTCACGGTGTCGGCAATCTGTCCCTGCAACTGCTCCATGCCCTCACCGGCCTGTGTCTGCAGGTCGCTCACCGTGTTGCTGATGCTTTCCTGGGCGCTGTTGTAGGCATTCTCTGCAGCCGACTGCAACCCTCCGACAGCCTCCGAAGCCTTGTCTTTGGCTGTGCTGAGGGCCTCGGCAGCTTTGTCTTTCGCTTGTCCGACGGCCTCGGCCACCTTCGACTGAGCCTCGCCGAGGGCATCGCTCATCTTGCCGCTGATGGCTTCCGGGTCGGGAATCCGACTGCTGATAGCGTCTGTCGCCTCCTGTATCTTGCCAGTGATGTCGGCCGATTCCAGCGCTTCCATCACCGAGCTCTGCGCTTCGGCCGACAGTTGCTGGAAGTTTTGGGCGGCGGCACCCAGCTGCTGTTGCGCATCTTGCAAGAGTTGGGTCCCGTTGCTCAGGTTGCCGATGGAGTCGGTGAGCTGTCCCGGCAGGTCGATGTTGGCCGCGTTGGGCAGGTTTTGCAGTTGACCGATGGCGCCGTTGATGGAGTCGGCACCTTCTGAGACGATTTTGAGAAGAGAACTGAAGTTCATACCAAGATAGTTTAGAGAGTATTGGAACGAAATTCGGTCAGATCCATTCGTTGCTGTATTCTGCCTTCGAGCCCGATCCTATGGTGATGGTCTCGGCTGCCAGCTTGATGGTGGTGTACATCAGTCGGCTGTCGCTGTCGTTGTAGAAGTCTTCCAGGCCGATGCAGTAGGCGTTCTGGAACGAAACGGTCTTGTAGCTCCGCTTGTTTTGCTTCGACCATACGGTGAACGTGAAGACGCCGTCCTTCACTTCGGTCTTGCTGAACATCCACTTGTAGAAGAACAGGTCGTCGTCGCTGGTGGCTGGCATCACGAAGACGATGTTGCCGCCCTGCGGTCGGGTGGTGGGTTTGCTTGAGGGGTCGCACAGTTGCCTGAACTCATATTCGCACTGCACGATGCCATACGTCTTCTGACCGATTTTCAGTTGTCCTTGTAAAGCCATGGTAATCGTTTTGTTGTCTGTGTTTCAGCAAGAAACGTAGTCAAGATAAGGATGAAGGGCATGCTTGGGTGAGCGTCCCTTCATCCTTTTACCGTGACGATTAGTTGTCGATGGTCCAGCGGTTGTTGTGGCGGGCATTGCCGATGGAGATCTCTTTGGCCGAGATGGTGAACTCCTCGTACTGCTGCACTTCGTTCTTGTTGTCGTAGGTCTCGGCATATTCCACCATGTAGCCCTCCTTGAAGTCGAGGTGCTTCATCTCGCCGCCCTGACGGTTGGGGAACGAGATGGTTCCGCTCTTGCTCATATAGGTGTCGCACATCCACTCCAGCAGGTCGGTGTTGCCGTCGTCGTTCGACTTCACTTTCACCATGATTTTGCCGCCGCGCGTGGTGCCCGTGGGCTGACCTTCCACGTCGGTCTGCTGATTCAGTTCATAACGCACATACATTACCTCGCGCTCGGCGATACCGTCGGCGTTGATTGTTACAGTTCTTGTTGCCATAATTGTAATTGTTTAAGGAATTAATAAATAATGATAATTAGAAAATGTGTTGCTTATTGGACGTTCTGATCCCATTCCACGCCGGCCTGTCCGTTGTGGCCGGTCAGCTCGATGAAGAAGTTCTTCGCTGCGAAGAACGGTTTCAGCTCTACCTCAATCTTGATGTCCTTCGTCTTCGGGTCTTGGTTGATGCCCCGCAGGTTGTAGTTCTCGATGAGCTTGCCCGGGCCTTTGTAGTCGCTCAGGAAGTCGTGCACGGCTTGCTGCAGCTCAGCCTTCACCGAGGAGTTCCAGTTGATGAACGCCTCGTCGTTGAAGAAGTTCTGGAACACCTTTCCGATCCAGTCGAACACGCGCACGATGGGATACTCCTGCAGTCCGATGGTGGCGCCGTTGTAGAGCGAGCGGTTCGAGAAGGCCATCGTGCGGCCGTCTTCCTCCACCATGGGGATGACGCCCTGGTCGATGAGCGCTGCTATCTCCGACTTGCGCAGGTCGAGGCGTGCGCCCTTCACGTTGCTCAGCGTGCCGTATTTCTTTCCGGCGGCGCCCTGTGCGATGACGATCTCGTCAGTGTTGGTCATGCGTCCGGCCAGTGCTGCCGATGCGGGGATGTAGAGATCATCGTCCTCGTCGGCGAGTTCCGACTTCTTGCGTCCCAGCAGGTAGTTGCACGTCATCACGATGTTGGCCAGCTTAGCGTCCTGCCCTTGTAGGTTGGCATCGTCGAGCTCGTCTTTCAGCATGCTGAAGTTCTGGCTGTCCTTGAAGTCGGTCACCATCATCACCTTGTTGCGGTAGGCGGTGTCGGCCCACATGCGGATGGTGTTGGCATCGCCCAGGTAGCCGGGGACGACGAGCAGGCTGTAGTTGTTCTTCAGGCTCAGACGGTCGTAGTAGCGTTCCATCTCGTCGCGGATGGCCAGTGTGTCTTCCGAGTCGTGGTACTCCAGCTCGTCCTTGTTGACGTTCATCAGCGTGATGCAGTCAATCTTTCCCTGTCCGGCGTTGGCGAAGAAGGAGTCGAGGGCGCGGTAGGTCACCTCCAGCTTCTTGATGTCTTCGTGCACGTTGAAGAGGTTGGCCTTCAGGTTCTGTTCGGCCTTGTCGCGCTTGGCCTTGCACGAGTCGATGATCTGCATGGGGTCGGTACCGCCGCTTTCAAGGATGCTCACCCACAGTTCGAGCTCGTTCTTCAGCTTCTGCCGGCTGTCGGCGTAGGCCGAGTCGGAGAGGAAGATGTTCTTCACCGCCTTGCGTCGCGGGTCCATGTTCTCGACGCCCTTGATGAGACCCTTCACCATTTGGAAGCCGCCGAACTTGTTCAGTCCGTCGAGGCTCTCCTGTAGCAAGGCCGCCGGATTCTCAATCTTTTCTCTTTCGCGAAGTTCCACGGGTTCGCCCATGGCTTCTTTCTTCAGTTCTTCTGCTGCCATATTCTTTTTACGTTTTTTTCGTTTTACATTCGGTAAGCGGTTAGTCGGCGTCGTCGAGCTCTGCCAGCAGAGCCTTCAGCGCGTTCTTCAGGTTGCCGCGTGCGGCCTCGTCTTTGAGCGTGTTGCGCAGCGTCTTGTTTTTCTCCAGCTGGCGTATCACCGAGTTGTAGGCGTCGATCTTGCCCTTGGCGGCTCCCATGATCTCGCTCTGTTCGATGAGCTGCTCGTCTTCGAAGTCCTTGATCTGCTTGAAGTCGAAGTCTTCATACACGGCTCCGCCCTCTTCCGTCTCCAGGGTGACGCCCTTCTTGCTGGGTTGGTAGTGCTCGAAGACCTCTTTCATGTTCTTGGGCTTGAAGCCCTCGCGGTCCTCGTCGGTGTTGGGTGCCTCGTCAGTGAACTGGTCGGCATACAGCGTTCGGTTTTGCGGGAACTCGATGATGCCGTCCTGGGCTTCCACATCGAGCACCTTGGTGATAACAGTTTTTCTTGCCATAATTGTTGATGATTATTGTTAGTAATGATGTTTCAGCTCTCCTCCGGTGTCTCATCCGGGGTGTCGATGTCCCACTGTATCTGCTTCTGCTCCTCGTCGTATTTCATGGTCACCGTGTCGCCCGGAGCCACGTCGCCGGCAATGATGAGCTTCGAGAGCGGACGGCGAATCTCCTTGCGTATGATGCCGAGGATGGGCCGGGCGCCGTAGTGCGCGTTGAAGCCCACCTTGGTGACGTATTTGCGTGCCGACTCGTCGATGACGAGCTTGATGTTCTGCTCGTTCAACGTCTTCAGCAGGTTCTTGATGTGGATGTCGAAGATGCGGTCGATCATCTCTTCGGTGATGGGCGAGAAGGGGACAATCTCCGTCAGGCGCGCCAGGAACTCGGGTCGGAAGTGGCCCTGCATCACTTCGAGCAGCTTGTCGTGCGTGGGAACGACGCCCTCGCCGAACGACTTGAAGATGTAGTCGCTGCCGATGTTGGATGTGAAGATGATGAGCGAGTTCGAGAAGTCGCCCACGCGGCCCAGACGGTCGTGCAGCTTGCCCTCGTCGAGGATCTGCAGGAAGAGGTCGAACACCGACTTGTGGGCCTTCTCAATCTCGTCGAAGAGCACCACCGAGTAGGGATGCTGGCGGATCTGGTTCACCAGCAGGCCGCCCTCCTCATAGCCCACGTATCCCGGAGGCGCACCATAGAGCAGCGCCACGGAGTGCTCCTCCTTGTATTCCGACATGTCGAAGCGCAGCATGGCCGTCTCGTCGTCGAAGAGGAAGTTGGCCAGCGACTTGGCCAGCTCCGTCTTTCCCGTTCCCGTGGGGCCGAGGAAGAAGAACGAACCCATGGGCTGACCTTTCTTGTTCAGGCCCGAGCGGCTTTCGAAGATGGCGTCGAGGATGCTCTTGATGGCGTGGTTCTGCCCCACGACGCGCTGGTGCAGTATCTGCTCAGCGTTGCCCAGCTTCTCGCGCTCCTCGCTCTGGATGTTGCCCATCGGGATGCCCGTCATCTTGGCCACCACGTCGCGCACGGCATCTTTCTCCAGCTTCGTGTGCTTCTGCGTCTCGGCGGGTGCGTCCTGCAGGTCGGCCAGCTCGTTGGCAATCTTCACCGACGACATGGCGCGGTCCAACAGGTCGAGGGCCGACGACGGCAGTCGGCGGTCGGGCATGTAGCGTTTGGCCAGACGGACAATTTCCGTGGGCACCTCTTCCTCGATGGGCAGGTGGTGGAACTGCTCGTAGCTCTCGCGCTTGCTGCGGATGATCTCCACGGCCTGCTCCTCGGAGGGCTCTTCCACGGTGATTTTCTCGAAGAAGGCCGTGAACTCTTTGTCCTTCTCGATGTCCTTCGTGTAGCCGTCGATGGTGGCTGTGCACACCACCTGCAGCTGATTCTTCGAGAGCAGCTTCTTCAGTCCGGGCAGAATGCCGTTGAGCACCGACTGCTTGTCCTCCACGCGGTGGAAGTTCTCGATCACCAGCACGGGCTGCGCCAGGTTGAGAAGCTCTTCAGTTACTTTCTTGAAGCGGTCCTCAATCTCGCCCTTGTAGCTCACGCCCTGGCTCAGTGCTATCAGATCGAGCTCGTAGGGCTGCATGCTCTCGAGCGAGGCGGGCACGCGCTTGTCGCGGATGCGCTGCACGATGCTGTTGATGAGGCTCGTCTTGCCCACGCCCGTCTCGCCCACGATGAGGATGTTGGCGCGGTCTTTGCGGGCCAGTATCTCCACGATGGAGAGCACTTCCTTGTCGAAACCGATCACCGGAGCCTCTTCCACGTCGGCGAGCAGCGCCACGCAGTATTCCGAAGCGCTGCCCGAGGCTGTCGTGGCGCCTGCGCTACCCGCAGCCGCAGCGGCAGGTTTGGCAGCGGGAGCCCCCGAGCGCAGGAAGCTCTTCACCTTGTCGGCCTGCAGGGGGAGTGTCTTCAGCTGTTCGTACGAGAAGCCGATGCCCGGCGACACCAGTGAGGCTAGCAGGCACACACCGTCGATGCCGTCCATGCCGCAACTGTCGGCTATCTCCTTCGCCTCTTTCACCACGCTCTTCGCGTCGGCAGAGAGTTCGAAGCCTTTCATTCCGTAAGGCGACTTGTCGCATTGCTTCATGCGCATGTCGGCCCAGTCGAGCAGATAGTAGTAATCCTCGTCGAGGGTATCCTCGATGAATCCAACGAGCCCGGCGCTCTTGTGGAGCAAGGCGCGCAACAGGTGGGCGGGTTCAATCTTCGGCGACTTGTTGTCGTTGGCGAACGACTGTGCGATGTGCAGCAGGTCGAACGGCAGATTGGCGAGCATTTCTGTGTACTTGTCCATAGGTCGTATTGTTTTTTGTAGGGTTTTTCTAGTTTTTTCTAGAATCTCTAGAATCTCTAGATTTTCTAGAATTTCTAGATTCTCTAGATCCTCTAGAATCTCTAGATCTTCTAGATCCTCTAGCTCCTCTATCTCCTCAGATAAAGCTGAGATAGCTCGAAGGCACGAACGTGATGGCCACGGCCGTGACACCCTCGATCTGCACCACCACGTGGCGGTTCTTCTTGATGCGCTTGATGACGCCCTCAACACCGGCGAAGTAGCCCTCGTTGATGCGCACCCTGCGGCCTTCCTTGCCGATGAAGTCCTGGTAGTCGAGAAACATCACGCTCTCGTCTTGCACCGATGCCACGCGGAGGAAGTTCTCCATCTGGCGGTCGGGGACGCGCAGGATCTCGCTCGTCTGGTGCTCGATCGACGTCTTCATGATGTAGCGCAGCGGCTCAAACTCCCTGCGCGTCATCTTCAGTTCGGTGATCGTCTCCTGGGTGGAGTGTACGAAAATGAGGTTGTGGACGGCCGGAACCAGCTGGCGCCGACGGCCGTCGGTTGTTTCCACGAGCTCGTAGCGCATAGGGATGAAACTCTCGATGCCTATCTGGTCGAGCTGTTCCTTGATGCGCAACTCACGATTATACGTCACTCTCATGGGAAACCATTGTAGATCTTCCGCTGATGCCATGTGTAATAGTGTGGAGATTTTTTTGTGTTAGAGCAAATAGAGGGGGACACTGCAATCCTAATTGCAGATGGCGTTAGTAGTTGTGCGGGTAATAAAACTCTCCATGTCTTTGCACTGGCATCCAGCAACAGCAATGAATTGTAATATTATATATATATAAGGTAAAGAAGCCTTATCGACCGCAAATATATGAAAAATATTTCAAACGACCAAGGATTCTCTGAAATTATTTTCAACAAAAGTGTTGTTTTTTGTTATTATGCGGTTTTTATGCTGTCGGTAGGAGGATGTATGGCGCGCGAATTGTGAACGCTGAGAGCACCTCCTGCACGCCAAGTCCCAGCCGATGTGCGTTATAACAGAATCCCCTCATCCCGTCATCCTCCCCCTCCCTTTCGGGGAGGGCCGGGGTGGGGCTTTTCCTCCCCTCGGGGAGGCCAGGTGGGGGTCTGAATTTCCTTTACAAACTCCTCGTTTTACCCCTCTGTGGCTGCAAAATTCTGAAATTAAAATCCCACGGCCGAATCTGAGCGATTCTCGCGGAAGTTGTAACGCCCTGAAAACAAGCGCCTTGTCTTTTCTTTACATTTTTCGGGTTTTCAAAATGACGCATTTTACACTCCAGAATGGCTCATTTTGCCTNNGCCTCGCAGAATGCGTCATTTTGCCTTGCAAAATGCGTCATTTCGGAGTGTAAAATGGCTCATTTTGAAAATCAGAACGAAAAATCCCACGATTTTGTTCAATTCTTTTACCGTCTCAAAACCATTCGTCTCTCTAAAACGATCAAAAATCCCTGCAAAAAATCTGGTTAAATTAATTGACAAAGTGGCATTTCAAATATCACACAGAAATCGCAGAAATCACAGAAACAACTCGCGTACTGACGAATTCGTCGCTCGAACAGGGGTGTTCCTTTACGTTATATGTATTCTATATCCGCCAACGAAACAACAAAAGGCATGTACCTCCCTTTCCCGTTTCGCTGAACTCTCAGAATATTGTAGTTGCCTATATCGGCGCGTTTTGTGGTGTTATAATTCAGCAGCAGGAATTTCTGAGCATTTTTATTCATACGAAGCAGGTATTCATCAGGTATTTCCTCTTTGCGAACTATTCTTGCCTTTTCCTTGAGTTGATATGGCGTTGCCTTGTCGTTATTCCAGTAGTGGAACATGATATAGCCGATATTCTCAATAGCATCATTACCGAATGTCCCATCCTTGATACCGATAGCCAGTTTGCCAATAGGCTCGGTTCTTTTACGAGATGCAGAACCTATGGCATACATCAAGATGTTGTTTGCGCCTGTCGTACCCTCATTATCCAAGAAAGGAAGTCTTTCAGTGATTTCTTCGTAGCATGTGAAGCCATCCATCTGCATGTTCTCGGCTTTTATGATGTCAGGAATCTTCCTCTTATAATTAGAAAACGTATTGCCGTTCTCAATCTCTTCGCGGCGAGCCTTACTGATGGCTGCAAACTCTGTTTCACGCTCTATACCGAGATAACGACGCCCCAAAAGGTTGGCAGCAATGCCCGTTGTGCTGCTCCCAGCAAACGGATCAAGAATCCAAGCTCCTTGCCGCGTTGATGCCAAGATGATGCGACTCAACAGTCCGAGCGGCTTTTGCGTGGGATGCTTCGTGCACGTCTTCTCCCATGGGGCTATGGCAGGCATGCGCCACACGTCGGTCATCTGCTTGTTGCCGTTGATATGTTTCATCAGGTCGTAGTTGTAGTAATGTGCCACCTTTTCGCTTTTGCGAGCCCAAATGATGAATTCCGTGGAATAGGTGAAGTACCTGCACGAGATATTGGGTGGTGGGTTCGTCTTTGCCCATGTTATAACGTTAAGAATCTTGTAGCCCAGTTGTGTTAGGCCGTTGGCTACGCTGAATATGTTATGGTATGTACCGGAAATCCATATCGTCCCGTTCTTTTTCAGTTTGTCCCTGCAAAGCGACAGCCACTTCATATTAAAGGCATCGATGTCTTCTTGTGACATTGATTTGTCCCAATCGCCTTTGTCCACACACACCACCTTGCCGCTCTGCACGCTTATTCCTCCGCTCGAAAGAAAATAGGGAGGGTCGGCAAATATCATGTCGAACTGGAACGAGAATTGCGGCAGCAGTTCGAACGTATCGCCACAGAGTAGGTTGAAGTCGTGGGAGGGGGATTTATAGTATGGGACTATCATTTCTTCAGCAATTCAACGAAAGAACTGATGTTGGTCAGGTTGTACACGCTGGGTATGGTATTGTAGGCTTCCTCCAACTTATTGCGAGCGGATTTCCAGCCTATTCCGTCTGTAATCCATACGAACTCGAAACCAGATAAGGAATTGACTTTCGGAGCCAGTTCTGTGTAGGCACGTGCCACTTCGTTGAGCTTTGACCCGCCACCGCTATAGAAGTTGACCTCTATCAGATATTTCTTTTGCGTTGTCTCTATGAAAAAGTCAAAACGTTTTTCATCTGTTCCAAGTATAGACAACTCAGGAAATTCAGATGAATATACTTCCTGACGGAACACAATATCATTCTCGCTCAGTATGCTGGCAACGGTCCTTTCCATGATATGACCGCTGCGGTTTTTGCGGGCGTTGGTGTCAAGGCCTGTTTCAATACCGAATACATAGTCCACGAGATTCTTTATACGGCGTGACTGGAAGACTTCTGCCAACCCTGTCCCACATAAAAACTCGTCAACCTTTTCTGCCGATTCGAAATAACTCTTCATCAGCACAACATTACCACTAGTGTCAACTACGGGCTTTTTGCCTTCGTCTCTGACGGCAATCAGAATGCCCAGGACTTCAAACACTTTGGGGTCGCGTTGCCATATATCTTTTATACCTTTGGCCAAATCCTCCCTGCCAATGAGATAGTTGAGCGTGTTCAGGCTCATCTCTACATCTGCAACATTGGCTGATATCTTATCAAAGTCACAGAAGAAGTCGAGTGTCTGATTTGTCTCTTTCAATTGAGACATAAAGAGAGAAAAATCTTTATTCATAATTCTTGATTAATAGTTCTGTAAGTTTACCGCGCTTGCTGGGATTTGCATTGATGAAGCGAGATGCCAGAACTCTCTCAATGTGGTATCCTTTGTAGAGTTTTTCGAAGAACGTGTCTTTCGGATTCTTTGCCGAGCAGTCTGCATTGCTTTCCATCCACAGACATCCTCTGTCTGAAAGCTGATGGCAGAAGTCAGCCAATGCCCGTTGGTCATCATCATCGAAGTCACCCTTTGCGTAGGCCGTAAAGCTTGATGTGGCATCAAGTGGACGGTAAGGAGGATCCAGGTAGAAGAAAGCAAGCCCGTCCACATGTTCCAAGGTTTGAGTATAATCACCTTGGCAAATATCCACCTTCGCAGATTGCAACAGCAGGCTGTCAGCTCTCAACACCTCCGCATTACAGATAGTTGGATTAGAATATTTGCCAAAGGGCACATTAAACAAGCCTTTCTTGTTTACCCTGTAAAGACCGTTAAAACAGGTCTTGTTGAGGAATAGCAGTTGAGAGACTCGTTCAATGCTGTCGCCGATGTGCTGATTATACCGTTCTCGAATCTCATAGAACAGATTACTTCGTTGGTTTTGGTCTTTGATTCTCAAATAGTCTTTCTCTACAGCTTCAAGCCTGCATATAAGGGCTTCCACATCATTCTTTATGGTTTGATAGGCAAGAATCAAGTCCTCGTTGACATCGTTGATGATTGCCCGCTTGATGTTGCCGAAACGCTGCAACATCAAGAATAGCATTGCACCGCCACCTACAAACGGCTCGACGTAAGTAAATGGTTCTCTGTGGATTCTCGCAGGAAGATGCTCAGACAACTGGTTTAAAAGTTGCCCTTTTCCGCCTGCCCATTTCAAAAAAGGTTTCGCCTCTGTGCTCATTGCTCTTTTGCCGTTAAGTTGCGGACAAAAGAAAGCGTACCCACTTCCATTTCAACTTCAGACAAGGGCAGTCCACCACAGAAGCCCATACAGAGAGATGAAAGGAAGGGGTACGCCTATACATGATAGGCGTATCCACATTCCCTGAGACCCTCTGTATAAATGTTTGGTGGACTTTTATGTCTGAGGTCTCTTCGAACTTAGATACTGCTATCTAATTCCACAATGTCTTGCCAGCGCTCATGATGAGCAATAAGCGAGTGCAAAGTTAAGAAAATCTATCGACAATCCTTTCTCTTCCCGATTCTTTTTCATCTTTTGCGCTGAATTCTGTCTTTACATAATCAGAAGCATCCAATATGATTTCGCAATTTCGATACCTTTTCCTCACCTTTTCAATCGCATTGACCTCATTGTCAGATTCCGTTTCTATGGTGCGGCTCAGTATTTCTGTCACTTCTATTTTGTACTTCTTCATATGCCATGCAAAAGTACGCAAAAACACGGACGTTTTTGCCAATAGATCAAACGTTAACAATAGAGATCAAAAAAGATCAAATGACTTCGGATAGCTCAATGATATCACGTGCCATTGTCAGAATAAAACATGTGTTAAGGAGTTAATATCCCGAAATAGTTGTAAGAATGGATGACAAAGATCCGTTGTCATCGCACAACTTAGATTCCTTCGCAAACGGTGCAGACGAACTGGGGATAGACGGTGGTGTGGAAACGGAAAGGTCCTGAGCTGGCAGTGGTGCGGCTCAGGACCTTTCGCATGTCGGCGACCAAGCCTTCGCCCGTGAGCTTCAGCAGACTCTCTTTCATGGTCCACAGACGGGTGAAGGTTTGGCGCGGGTTGGGGGAGGAGAGGATATGGCGGCGCTCGTCGTCGCTCATGGTCTGCGCCAACAGGGCGTCGTCGAAGTCGCGCACGCTCTCCACGTCGATGCCCACGGGAGCGTTGCCGACGACACAGGCGGCCGCCTCGCGGCAATGACTGAGGTTGAAGAAGATGTCGGGATGGTCGTGGAGAGCAGGCTTGCCGTGGGTGTTGAAGGTGAACACCGGCGGCTCGCTGATGCCGTAGTGCTGACGGAGCAGACGCTGCAACAGCTGGTAGGCGGCCACCGACAGTCGCTGGTCGTGCTCCTGACGGTAGCGCAGGGCATGCTGGCGCCGCTGCTCGCTGACGCTTGCCAGTGCCGCCTGTAGGTTCATCTCTTCAATGTCGGCACGACGGCATAGTGCATAGTTCATAGTTCACAGTTCATAGTTCATAATGCATAGTGCATAGTGTTTTTTCACTCTTCACTGCGGCCCCCTCCAAACCTCCCCGAGGGGAGGCTTTCAAAGAGGTGGTAATCTTTCCCCCTCGGGGGAGTCGGAGGAGGGCCTTCACTCTTCACTCTTCATTCTAAACTCCACACGCGTTGCTTTGTGGAGAATGATGATGGCGACGGCCTCGATGAGGTAGGCGATGAGGTAGCTGTACCAGAGATAGTCGGGCTGCCAGCGCGCCATGACCCACAGCACGGGGATGACGGTGAGCGAGAGGGCGAACGAGATGAACAGCGCCATGTTGTGCTGCTTGAAGAGCTTGTAGACAATCATCAGCACGTAGATGTAGCAGAAGGGGATGAAGCTCAGGGCGAAGATGCGCAGGGCGTGGTTGCCCTCGCTGATGAACGCCTCGTCGTCGGCACCGAACAGTCGGACGATAGCCGACGGCCACAGCCAAACGAGCAGGCAGGTGACGGCCATGGCTACGGTGATGAAGCGGAAGGCACGGCGCAGCACCTCGCGCAGGGCGTCGGTATCGCCCTTGCCTACCTGTATGGCTCCGAGCGACTGCAGCGTCTGGCAGGTGCCAGAGAGGAAGAGGTTGTAGACCTGCAGCAGGTTCATGCACACGGCGAAGGCGAAGATGCCGGTGCGCCCCAGCGTGTCGAGCACGATGGTGTTGGCCGAGAGCAGCAGCAGCGTCAGACTGATGGAAGCGATGGCCAGCGGTGCACCCTGCGAGATGATGCGTCGCCACGAGGTGAGCAGCGGCTCGGCTGTCGGCAGCCCTTGCTCCGCCGACGTGCTCAGGCTGTTGGCCGTGAGCTTCAGGCTGAGGTGAGCCACACCGGGTTTCCACCAGTGGCTCAGCAGGATGGCGATGCCGATGATATGACCCACGATGGTGGCTGCCGACGATCCGGCGATGCCCCATCCGAACCACTTGATGAAGACGATGTCGAGGCAGAGATTGGCCGCGTTGTCGATGATGACAGCCAGCGACACCAGCTTCGGACTGCCGTCGACACCCACCATCGTGGACAGTCCCCACATGAGGATGAAGGCGGGATTGCCCAGCAGGAGAATCTGCATGTAGTCGGATGCCAGCGGCAGAATCTGCTCGTTGCTGCACAGCAGGCGCGCCGTCTGCGCGGGGAAGATGACGCCGCCCACCACGGCCAGCACGATGCCGAGGCCGATGCTGAGCATGAAGGCGCGGGTGAAGTATCGCTGCGCCTCGCGGATGTCGCCTTTCCCCAGGGCATAGGCCACGAGCATTCCTGCTCCGGCATTGATGAGCAGGTGCATGGTGAAGATGAACTGGTTGATGGGCTTCGACAGGTTGATGGCGCTCACGCCGTCTTCGCTGATGAGATTGCCCACGATGATGCCGTCGACAACATTGCCCAGACAGCCCGAGAGGGCCACGAGGATGTAGGCCCAGAGGTAGCTGTAGAACTGCTTTCTTAGTTCATAGTTCATAATCCATGGTTCATTGTTTTACTCAAAGAAACCGAAGCCGCCGATGGCCGTGAGCATGCGTTCGACATAGTCCCACGAGGTGGGCGACCAGGAGAAGTCCAGACGGTAGAGCACCTGCGTGGTGTAGTCGTTGTCGCGGCCTACGTCGGTCGTCTTCTGGCCGTGTGCCATGTCCTGATAGGCCAGCAGCGACGCCATCTGACGGGCTTTCTGCGGGTCTTCCTTGGCACGTTCCATGGCTTCGGCAAACTCCTCCTGCTCCACGAAGCGGATGCCGATCTGGGCCTGACTGTCGCTGGTGCGCAGTTTCTCGCCCACGGAGGTGAGACCTGTGAGCACGTCGCCGAGGAACTGGTTGTGGATGTTGTAGGGATGGAACACGGTGCACTCCTTCGGCGTGGTGGCCAGGAGCACGATGGCCCGCGCCACCTCGTTGATAGGCGAGAACTCCACGCGCTTGTTGCGCATGCCGTAGGGGCAGCAGCCCAGCATGTTGAACACCCTGATGCGGCCCATGAACGAGTTGGTGGAGAAGTTGGCCTGGAACTCACCGTCGGTGCTTCGGGCGGCAAGGTTGCCCACGCGCATGATCTTCGCGCTGAGACCACGCTTGGCCACGGCGTCGAGGATGATGCGCTCGGCCATGAACTTCGAGTAGATGTACTTGTTGCCGAGGTACTGACCCATGTAGAGTCGCTGCTCGGTGAAGATGTCGGAGCGCGCCTCGCCGGTCCACAGGCCGCGCGTGCTTGCCGTGGAGATATGCACCAGGCGTGCTCCCGTCTGTATGCAGAAGTCCACGCAGCGGCTGGCTCCGCCGATGTTCACGTCCTCAATCTCCGTTCCTTCGCTGAAATGCTTCACGATGGCGGCGCAGTTGAAGACGGTGGAGATGGTTGCGGCGATGGCATCGCCACAGACTGAGCAGATGTCTTGCGTGACATCGCCCAGGATGACGTGCAGCCGCGTGCCGAAGAGTTCCTTGTAGGCGTTGGCGAAGTAGTAGTAGAGCAGCGTGCGCAGTCGGCTTTCGGCTTTCTGCACGCTCTTTCCGCGCACCAGACAGTAGATGTTGGGCGCGTCGGAGGCGATGAGGTCGTGCAGGATGTGTATGCCTAAGTAGCCGGTGGCTCCCGTGAGCAGCACATTGCCCAACGGCTGCCGCTCTCCCTTGCGGAAGTTGGCGAGGGTGTTGCGTTGCAGCAGGGTGTCGATGGCCGTGTAGTCGAAGGCCGTCACCTCGTCGGTAGCCTCGCTGTCGCTGCCGCCGGTGATGAGACGGGCCAGCTGTCGCGGTGTGGGATTGGCGAAGACGTCGCCGTAGGCAACGTGGAGCCCGGCCTTGTCGGCCTCGATGATGACGCGTGTGACGACGAGCGATGTTCCTCCCAGCTCGAAGAAGTTGTCGGTGGCACCCACCTGATCCATCTGCAGGATGCCTGCGAAGATGTCGCAGAAGGTGCGCTCGGTGTCGTTGGCAGGAGCCACGTAGGCCGATGTGATGGCGAGCTGCGGTTCGGGCAGCGCTTTCACGTCGGTTTTGCCGTTGGGCGTCATCGGCATTTCCGCCAGTTGGAGGTAGGCCGTGGGCACCATGTACTGCGTGAGGCTCCTTGAAATCTCTGCTTTCAGGTCCTCGGGTGCTATTTCGCGGTCGGCGGTGTAGTAGGCGCAGAGGTGTTCCTTGTCGTTCAGCTTGCGGATGAGGATGACAACTTTCTTCATTCCGTTGACCTTGAGCATGACGTTCTCAATCTCGCCCAGCTCGATGCGCAGGCCGCGCAGCTTGATCTGATGGTCGGTGCGACCGAGAATGACGACGTCGCCGTCGGGCAGCCACTTGGCATAGTCGCCCGACTTGTAGATGCGTGTGGCGGTGGAAGCATCGTTGCGCACGGGCTGGTAGTCGATGAAGCGTTCGCGCGTCATCTCGTCGAGGTTGTTGTAGCCGCGGGCCACGCCCCGTCCGCCGATATAGAGCTCGCCCACCACGCCGACGGGCAGCTCGTTGCCGTCGCTGTCGACGATGAATTCCTTCACGTTGAGCTGCGGCTTACCCACGGTCACCAGTTGTGCATGCGTCAGTTCCTTGTTGTTCGAGGCCACGGTGATCTCCGTCGGGCCGTAGCAGTTGAAGATACGCGCCTTCGTGGCTTTGCGCATCTGTGCGAGCAACTGGTCGGAGAACTTCTCACCACCGGCGCGACAGATGTCCACATGGCTGATGGCTTGGCAGAAGTCGTCGCTGGTGAGCCATGTCTGCCAGCGCGACGGTGTTCCCGACACCATGTTGATGTGCTGTTCGTTGATGAGTCGGGCCAGGTCGAGTGGGTTGTTGGCTTGTTCTTCGGTGGCGAGGATGAGCGTCTTACCGTTGTAGTAGGCCATGCCGATGTCCTGCAGGGCGGCGTCGAACGAGATGGTCGTCACGCTGAGCACGCGGCGGGCATCCGTCAGTACGGCGTTGGCAAACACGTTGGCGGGATGGCCATAGAGGTAGTTGCAGATGCCTTCGTGTCGCAGCATGACACCTTTGGGCCTTCCTGTGGAGCCACTTGTATATATAAGGTACGCGAGATCGTCGCCCGTGATGCTTGTTGTGATGGCATCGCAGCCAGCGGAAGTCGTCGAGAGTGCATCGTCTTTTGTCTGTTCGCAGCAGGTTGAACCTTCGAGAAGCGTCTCCACGTCGATGGCTTTCTCTTGCGGAACGGAGTCGAGACGGTCGGTGGTGGTGATGATATAGCGTGCCTCACTGTCTTCGAGGATGAGTTTGATGCGGTCGGCGGGATATTCCGGGTCGCACGGGATGTAGGCGGCACCGGCTTTCAGCACGCCGAAGAGCGAGAGGATGAGCCGGCTGGTGCGCGGCAGGAGCAGTGCCACGCGGTCGCGCTCCTGCACTCCGCGTCGGCGCAGCTCGCTGGCTATGCGGTTGGTGGCGTCGTCCATCTGGCGGTAGGTGAACGAAGCGTCGGTAGCCACGAGGGCTTCGTGGTCGGGTTGCGTCTTGGCGAAGTGGCCGATGCAGTCGTGGAACAGCTTGAAGGGAGCTTCGCCCGTGGCTGTCTGGCGCAGACGGCCGAGCTCTTCTTCCTGACGTGGGCTGATGATCGACAGTTGGCGCACCTTGTCTTGCGGCTGGCTTGCCATGCGTTCGGCCACGGCAGCGATGCTCTCGGCCAGCGCGGTGCCCAGACGGGCGGTGTATAGCGAGTCGTCGTACTGTACGACCACGCCTCGCGTCTCAATCTTGATGTTGATCTTGAACTTCGGGACGTTCAGCTCGAGCAGTTCCTGAGCAACGGGTTGGCCGCCTACGGTGTACTGCGACAGCACGCCCACCTGATAAGCGTAGGCAATGGCTGGGCGGAATCCGTAGTCGGAGGCGATGCGAACGAAAGGATAGTCCTCGTGGCGGAGCGTCTGGTCGAACGTCTCGCTGGCGCTCTTCACGAACTCGGCAACGCTCACGTCGCCGATGGTGAGGCCAAGGGCCAGCGTGTTGACAAACATACCCACGGTGTCGGCGATGCGAAGGTTGCTGCGCCCGCTGCTGACGGTGCAGAGATAGACGTCGCGGTTGTTGGTATAGCGCGACACCACATAGGCTGTTGCTGCGAGGAACAGATGTGCCGGCGTGATTTCCTGCTGGCGGCAGAAAGCGTTGATGCGGTCGAAATCGGGCAGACAGACGGCCTCGCCAATGAAACCTTCGTGCTCTGTCGGCTCACCATCAGAGGCTTTGCCCTTCGTCATGTCAGCCGGAATCTCGCTGGCTCCCTCGCATGTCTGCAGCTTTTCGGCGAAGAACTGTTGTGCCGAGCGGAACGCTTCGCTGTCCTCGGCGGCCTGTTGGTCGCTGACAAAGTCGAGGTAGGTGTAGTCTTCAGCCTCGATGTCGCGGCCTTCGACGAGCGAACAGATCTGACGGATGAGCAGGTCGGCGGAACCTCCGTCGAAGACCAGGTGGTGGATGTCCATCAACAGGTGCACGCGCTCAGCGGTCTTCACGATCTCGAAGCGGTAGAGCGGAGCTTTCTGCAGGTTGAACGGTCGCACGAAGTCGTTCTTGTAGCCTTCGAGTTGCTCTTCACTCATCTCGCTGAAGAGTGCTCCCTGACCTTTGCTGAACGATATTTCAACGCTGTCGTCGGTCGTTTGGACGATGGTATCGCCCTCGGTCGTGAAGTGTACGCTCAGCTCGGGGTGACTTCTGACGGCTTTCTCCACGGCCGCAGCCAACTGTTGCGCGTCGGTCGCGGCGGGGAAGGAGAGCAGATAGGGAATGTTATAGATGGTCGACGTGGGGTTCTTCAGGCAATCGAAGTAGACTCCTGTCTGTGCATACGACAACGGCACGCGCGTCTTCACGGCTTTCTGCCCTGCTTCAGCATTCTTGCGCCTCTCCTTGTCAGAACTGTCGGCGCCGCCGGTTGTCAGCATTTTCTTCAGAATTTCGTTCTCGATGTCCTGCAGGGTGCCCGTTTTCACGAGCGTCTTCGCATCGAGCATCACGCCATAGCGCTTGTTCACCTGTACGGCGAGCTTGATGGCGGTGATGGAAGTCAGTCCGGCATAGCCAAGTATGGTTGTTATTCCGAAGTCGTTGTTGCCGGCGATGGCGGCAATCATGTCGTGAAGCTCTTTCTCAAGCACGTTCATCGGCACGTTCGACTCTTCGACGACCACCGCTTTGCGCTCGGGTTTGGGCAGTGCGCGCTTGTTCACCTTCTGGTTTTGGTTCAGCGGGATGGCGTCGATCTGCATGGTTACGGCCGGTACCATGTAGGGCGGCTTTTGTTCAAGGATGAAGTTATTGAGAGCTTCAATGTCTATCTGCTGGTCGCTGACGATATAAGCAGCGATAAACTTTCCGCCTCCCGACGAACCATTGCCGGCATCATCGACATCGAAGGCCTGAACGGTGGCGTCCTTGATGCCCGGAAACTCGCGGATGACGGCCTCCACCTCTTTCAGTTCGATGCGGAAACCGCGGATCTTCACCTGTCCGTCGCGGCGTCCCACGAACTGTATGTTGCCATCGGGCAGGTAGCGCACGATGTCGCCGGTGCGGTAGACGCGCGAGAAAGCTGACGGAGCGGCTTGGAATGGGTTGTCGATATATACCTCAGCCGTCTTTTCCGGTCGGTTCAGATAGCCGCGACTTACTTGCGGTCCCGCCACCCACAGCTCACCGGCAGCGCCGATGGGCAGTCGGTGCCCCTGAGCATCGACCACATAGAGGCGCATGTTGTCGAGCGGTTTGCCGATGGGAATCTCTTTCATCTTCTTTTCCACGCAGAAGGTGGTGGTGAAGATGGTGCATTCCGTCGGTCCATATACGTTATAGAAGCGGTAACCATCGGGCGGAGTGATGGCTGCGAGCTTCTCGCCACCCGTGGAGAGGTATTTCAGCGAGTGGTTCTCGATGCTTGTCGCAAACTGATAGCCCACCTGCGTCGTCATGAACGAGTGCGTGATGTCGTTCTTCTCGAAGTATTCGTTCAGGGCGATAAGGTCGAGGCGAATCTCTTCGGGAATGATGTGCACGGTGGCACCGCATGTCAGTGCCGGATACATGTCCATCATGCAGGCGTCGAAACCGTAGCTGGCGTAGGCGGCAACGTTGTGTTCGGGCTGCAGATTGTAGAAACGCTGATACCAATGGCAGAAGGCCACGAGGTTGGCATGCGTCAGCTGGCACCCTTTGGGAATGCCTGTGGAGCCCGATGTGTAGAGCAGGATGAAGAGCGATGCGGGCTCCAGGGCTACGGGTGTGAAGCCGGGTGCGTCGGCGAGCCGGTCAACATCGTTGAGATCGAACACCGGAATGTTGTTCTCTTTCAGAATGTCGAGCCCGTCGAGCCAGCCGTTGCCAGCCTCTGCGTCTTGCGGCTGCATGGGATCAAGACTCATCAGCAGCCTGACGTCGGCGTCCTGCATCATGAAGTTCAGGCGCTCTTTGGGATAGCTGGGGTCGAGTGGTTGGTAGGCGCAGCCTGCTTTCAGGATGCCCAGCGAGGCGATGGCCATCCATTCGCAGCGCGGAATGAGCACGCTGACCACGTCGCCCTGGCCCAGTCCCTGCGCAGCGAGATAGGCGGCGATGCGGTTGCTGAGGGCATCCACCTCTCGATAGGTGTATCGTTTGTCTTTGTAGACGACGGCCACGCTGTCGGGTGTTGCCTTGGCCTGACGGTCGAAGAGCGACACGATGGTCTGCGAGGCGTCGTAGTCAACGTCGTTCTGGTTGAAACTGTCGAGCTTTTCCACCTGCGGAGCGGTGGTGATGCTGATGTCGCACAGCCGTTCGCAGGTCAGCATGCCCTCGATCGTGGCCTCGAAGCTCTCGAGAAATTCGCTGATGAGAGGTTCGGAATATTCGTTGGCTCGGTATTCTGCTTTCACCTGATAGTGGTTGTCGCGCACGAACATCTTCAGGTATAGCGGAGCATCGAGCGTGCTGTTGCCGATGCGCTCTGCTTTCATGGGCTTTCCGCCGAACTGGTCGTCGCCGAAGAGAGTGGCGTGCCAAGCGAACATCGAGTTGGTTTGCGGCTTCAGGTCTTCCATCAGGTCGCTGAAGGAATAGATGTCGTGCTGTCGGCAGCCGCTCATCTGGTCTTGCCCGGCCTTCAGGAAATCGAGGACCGTCGTGTTGTTGTCGAATTTCGCGTAGACGGGGAGCGTCTTGACGAACATTCCCACGGTGCGGTTCATGTCCTTTGTCTTCCGTCCGTTGTAGACGGTGGTGAAGAGAGCCTGCTGCTCGTTGTTGAACATGGCCAGCAGGAAGGCGTAGGCCGACGTGAACAGCGTGCTCTTGAAGATGTTGTTCTCGCGGCAGAACGCTTCCACGCGCTCCTCGTCGATGGCGAGCGTGCGCAGCAGATGGCCTTCGCTGACGGTCGTCTCCTCGCGGTCGGGGATGAGTGGTGTGTAGACGTCGCCGCAGTCGAAGTTCTTTGCAAACCATTCCTTGGCCTGCGCGAAGGCTTCCGAGCGCCGTTCGTCTTCTTCGCTGAGGGCCACCTCGGCCATCGTGATGTGTTCCTTCTCAGGTTCGATGCCGCGGTAGGCCTTCTCGATATCGTTGAGCAGCAGCTTCATTGAGGTGCCGTCGACGATGATATGATGATAGTCGATGAACAGATACAGTTGGCGGGCGTCGCGCAGCAGCCGGATGCGGAACAGCTGGTCGTCGGTCAGGCTGAAGGGCTCCACGAGCGACTGCTTCACGGCGTCGATGTCGTCGACGTCTTCCACGCGGATGGTCCACGTCGGGTCGGCGTCGATGGTCTGCATGGGGTCGCCTTCGTCGCTCATCACGATGCGCGTGAAGAGGGTGGGGTGGGCTTTCACGGTTGTCTCGACGGCTTGGCAGATGCGTTCTGCATCAAGGCTTGCGTCGAGCGTGTACAGATAGGGAAGGTTGTAGCATATTTCTCCCGTATGGCCGGCACATTCTGCGTAGATGCCATACTGCGTTTTAGTTAAAGGAACAACATTTTTCATATCTTTCATTGTATTTTTCACTGTTCACTCTTGTTGCTGAGTTGTTCAAATATTTAGGTAAGTATTCTGTGTGACGCGGTTGCGCGTTCACCATTTTGTCGAGAAAATCTTTGGACTAATGAGCAACGAGAACCATCCCCACCGCAGGTTGTTGTCGCTGTCGGCGCGCCTGAGCTTCTCCATGGTGTCGGTACCCTTCATATAGGAGAAGCCGGCCGAAAGCTTCACGTCTTTCATGATCTGGTAGGAAGCCTCGATATCCACATCGTGGCCCAGCGTCATGTCGATGTCCTTCAGCTTCGTGGCCGTAGCCATGTAGTGGTATCTCACTTTCAGCTTCAGCTGGTTGATCGGACTGTACTCTCCGCCGACGTAGAAGTTCTGCAGACCGGGAGTGAAACCGTTGAGATAGGTCCTCACGTAGAAGAAGTCCATCATTCCGTAGAATTTGTGATGAGAGCCGTAGACGGGGTTGAAACCCTTGATGGCTTCGTGCCTGATGACGCCCAGCTGCCCTTTCGCCGGCACGGCAAAGTTCTCGTCGCCGCTCAGGTAGTCGTAGCCCGCCGTCAGACCCACCTGCGGCGACAGCTTCACACCAACGAGGGCGCTTGCCATCCAGGCTTTGATCCTGAGGTTGTTTTCGTCGTGTCCCATCTGTCGGTAGTACGACACCTCGGCCGACCACGTCTTCGGCTTGTATGCGATGTACGTACCGATGAGCTGTTGGTACCTCGTCAAGGGTGCTTGGTCGCCGTCGCCCCCTTTGATGCCGCCCTGCAGGCCGATGTTCATGAACATCAGCGAGGCACCCAGCGGTATCTTCGGCACGTCGTAGTGGTACCACAGGGTGTGCATCGTCTTGTAGGGTTGTGAGCCGTCGGAGTAGTATGTTCCGCCGTAGGTGTTCTCGGTGTTCTGGTTGTAGGCCAGTATGAGGTGCACCTTGTGCTGCTTACCCTCGTAGCCCAGCCGCAGCACGTCGTGCGAGAGGGCTGCCATGGCCCAGTCGTTACGTCCGATGATACGCTCATCGTCGTACGACAGGGCCTGCCGTCCTATCTGTCCGAACAAGCCGTTCTTCATGGTCAGCTTGGCCCACGCCTCATAGACGTTGAAGTTGCCCTGTCCTTTCTGTCCCCACACGCCGGAATGCTGTGCGGTGATCCTTGTCTGCAGTCCCGTGCGCTTGTAGTCGATGCTCAGTCGGGAGCGTTCCATGAGGAAGTAGGCGCGGTCGTTCTCCTTGATGGGCTCGCCCTCGCTGTTCACGTTCTTCTCGTCGAGACCGCCGAGGCGCATCTCGCCGTGCCCCAGCATCTGCAGGTTCACGTCGAGCTGGTTCTCTCCCTCCTGCTGCGCCAGCGTTGTCGTGGCTGTCAGCAGCGCCGCCAGGCACAGCATCCCTTTTCGTTTGTGGGTCATCATCTTGGGCGAAGTCCTATTCAAAGTCGAAGATGTTGGTGAAGCCTGTGAGCTGGAAGACGGTCTGGATGTCGTCGTTGACGTTTTTCAGCACCACCTTGCTGCCCCCGGCCTTCGCACCCTTGAGGATGCTGATGAGGATGCGCAGTCCACTCGATGCGATATATTCCAGTTCGGTGCAGTCGATGATGACGTCGCGGCCGTTGCTGTTGTAGAGCGGCTGCAGTGTCTTTTCCACTTCGGCGGCAGCCGCCGTGTCGAGTTCTCCCTCGAGGGTTACCAGATACTTGTTGTCCGATTCTTGAATTGTTGCTTTCATTGTTCTTGTTTTTATTACATGAGTTATTTCTTACCTCTTACCTCTTACCTCTTACCTCTTAATTCTTACCTCTTACCTCTTACCTCTTAATTCTTACCTCTTACCTCTTAATTCTTAACTCTTACCTCTTAATTGCCTCCCCTCTCCCTCTCCTTCGGGGAGGGCTGGGGTGGGGCTTCTTAACTCTTCACGTCCTTTCGCAGCGTCAGCACGTTCCTCCCGTTCAGACGCTCGTAGTTGATGGAGTCCATGAGCTTTCTCACGAGCAGAATGCCCAGACCGCCCACAGGCCGCTCCTCGGCTGTCAGCGTTGTGTCGGCCTTCGAGGCTTCCGTCGGGTTGAAGGCGATGCCCGTGTCGGTGATGATGAACTTCAGCCGCCTTCCGTTCGACGTGATTCTGATGTGCACGTCGCCCTTCGTTCCGGCGGGGTAGGCATACTCCATCACGTTGACCACGGCCTCTTCCAAGGCCAGGCGCAGCTTGTTGGTGAGCGACTTGTCGATGCCTGCCCGTTGGCATACGCTCTTCACGAAGGTGTTGAGCTCCGTCACCTGACTGACGTCGTTCTGCAGCGTGAGCTCTTCGTCGAGCGTGAGCAGTTCCACCACGGGCGAATATTTCACGGCGAGCATGGTCAGGTCGTCGCGCTGCTCGGCACCGCCGCCGAATTCGGCGACGGCCTCCGTCATGGTCTTCACCATAGCCTTTGGCTCCAGCGTGGTGCATCGGGCCAGCACGTCGAGCACGCGTTCGCGCCCGAACTGCTTGTTCTGCTGGTCGCGCCCCTCGGTCAGCCCGTCGGTGTAGAGGAAGAGCGTCTCGCCGCCGCGCAGCATCACATCCTGCATCTCGTAGCTGAAGTCGTCGAAGAGGCCGATGGGCAGGTTGGGCTTCACGTCGGGCGTCAGGCATTCCATCCCCTCGTCCTTGCCTTCCGCGGTCTTCCTCCTGACGACGACCGGCTTCTCATGCCCGGCGTTGCAATAGCGCAGGTGTCCCGACGGCAGGTCGAGCACACCCACGAAGAGCGTGACGAAGATGTTGCGCTTGTTGTTGCGGCATGCCGTCTCGTTGAGCTGTGTCATGATGTGGGCCGGGTTGTTCTCGCGCGATGCGATGTTGTGGAAGAGCGACTGTGTGACGGCCATGATGAGGGCCGACGGTATGCCTTTTCCGCTGACGTCGCCGATGCAGAAGAACAGCTTGTCGTCGCGCACGAAGGCATGGAAGAGGTCGCCGCCCACGGCTTTGGCCGGTATCAGCGCCCCCCACACGTCAACGTCGTCGGAGTGGCCGATGGTTTCCTCGTTCATGCCGATCATGGCTTGCTGTATGTCGCTGGCTATGCGCAGCTCGTTGGTGATGCGTTGCTCCTCCATGTTCTTGCCCACGAGCAGGCGCTCCTCCTTGGCGAAACGATTCACCATGAAAAGCAGGATGGTGAAGGCCACGAGCATCAGCCCCAGCATGTACAGGCGCAGGTTCTTCAGCGAGGCATACACCTCGTCGTCGTAGCACACCACGGAGATCTGCCAGTGCGGCTTCCCCCTCATGTTGGCATAGAACACGGTGCCCTTGCGGTCGTTGTCGCTGAAGCGGATCATCCTGCTGTGCCCGCTGTGGCTGTCGTGCCGCTCGGTAGTGGAATCGTTGATCAGTCTCACGATGTGCTGGGAGGTCTTGCTGCTGGCGCGGCTCTCGTCGGGCTGGGCGATGACGTCGCCCCCTTCGGTGAGCAGGATGTTGAACGACGAGGGGTAGATGTGGCGGTTGTTGATGGTGTCGCTCAGCCACTTGAGCGACACGTCGATGCCCAGCACGCCGGCTGTCGTCCCCTGGTGGTCGCGGATGGGCATGGCGCACGAGGTGACGATCGACTGTTGGTCGTCTTCGTTGTTGTTGTAGGGGTCGGCCCACACAGGCTTGTCGGCGTTGATGGCGGTGGTGTAGAACTGGCTCTGCGTGTAGTTGAGTTTGTCGCTTGTGTAAACGCCTTTCACGATACTGTCGCCGACAACCATGGCGTAGGGCTCCACGAGATGACCCATCGACGGGAGATAGTCCGGCACGTAGGCCATGAATGCTCCGTGCACGTGGCGGTTCGACTTGATGATGCGCTCCATGGCCTCCCTTATCGAGTCGGTGTCGAGCAGCGACCGTTCAATGTCCCACGCATGGTTCTGCAAGATGTCGGCAGCGCCGTTCATCGTACTCTTGACGAGGATGGCCTTCATCGTCAGCTCGCTCTCGGCGCGCACCTCCAGCTGCTCTTCCAGCAAGTGGTGCGTGTATAGGTACTGTGCTCCCGACAGCACCTCGATGAGGAAGGCCGCCGTGATGACGAGCAGCAGTCCCCGCCGCTTCAGAATGTTCTGCAAGAAAGCTTTCACCTTGTTCATGTTCCCTTTTTCCTTGTTAATTCTTAATTCTCACCTCAAACCTCTCACCTCTCACTTCTTACTTCTCCCCTCCAACTCCCCCTCTCCTTCGGGGAGGGTCGGGGTGGGGCTTCATACCTCTCCCCTCCAACTTCCCCCTCTCCTTCGGGGAGGGTCGGGGTGGGACTTCATACTTCTCCCCTCCAACTTCCCCCTCTCCTTCGGGGAGGGTAGGGGTGGGGCTTCTAACCTCTTATATATTTGGGCACAAAAATACGAATTTATTATCAAACCCCTATCATTTTCCTCCATCTTTTTGCATAAGAAACGACAAAAACTTTTTTTGTATGGACGATGAGCCTGCATGTCTGCTCGTTTCAAGCGATGTGACGCTATCGGCACGGTGTCGGAAAAGGCACTGAACGCTTTCCCGCGTCCCAGTTTTCCAGCATCCCGTAATCCTCCCCCTCCCTTTCGGGGAGGGCTGGGGTGGGGCTTTTGAACGCTTTCCTGCGTCCCTGTTTTCCAGCATCCCGAAGTCCTCCCCCTCCCTTTCGGGGAGGGCCGGGGTGGGGCTTTTCCCTCCCCTCGGGGAGGCCAGGTGGGGGTCTGAATTTCCTTTACAATCCCCTCGTTTTAACGCTCTGTGGCTGCAAAATTCTGAAATTAAAATCCCACGGNNATTTGAGCGATTCTCGCGAAAGTTGTAACGGCTTGAAAAGAAAGCACTTGTCTTTTCTTTACATTTTCCGCCTTTTCAAAATGACGCATTTTACACTCCAGAATGGCTCATTTTGACTTGTAGAATGCGTCATTTCGGAGAGCAAAATGGCTCATTTCGGAGTGTAAAATGCGTCATTTTGAAAAACAGGATGAAAAAAGCTGCGATTTTGAATGGATTTTTCCGCGTTTCAGAAGCGTTCGTCTCTCTAGAACGATCAATAATCCGTGCACGATTTTTAGGTCATAATTGTTTACAAAGCGGGGCCGTAACGACCGCGTTTTGAGTTGAAATGGCACACGAAGGAATGTTTTTCTTACGGATTATTTGGTGGTATGGAATAAATATATTACTTTTGCCACATGAATGAACAGATAAGGGAAACCATTCACTCCTTGGAGTATGATGAGTATTACGCAAGCGTGTTCTTTTCCTTAACTCGTTTCTGAAAAAGAGCACCAAACAATATAAGGGTGAGATAGAAATCGCCCGGCAGATTTTGAAAAAGTATCAGTAGGAGGATAAGAATATGATCAAGCTTGATGAAGAGAAACTGGCAGGGTTGAAAACCGGTTCACATCATTTGGAAGAGAAGTATGGGCCTGTCGGCTCTCCCAGCCGAGTGGAGTTCGAGGCAAAGGCAAAAGCGTGGTATTATGCCGAACTGCTGCGCGACGAGCGTAAGCGGCAGAAACTGACTCAGCAGCAGCTGGGAGAGCGCATTGGAAAGAAACGTGAATATATATCCTCGCTCGAGAAGGGACAGACAGACATGCAACTCTCCACATTTATGCTCATTGCCAATGCCCTTGGGATGAGATTTTCTCTTGTCGTTGGATAGGAAGGGAGGTTAAAACACAAACCCCAGGTTGACGTAGAAATAGAGCTTCTTCGTCAGGTTGCTGTAGCCGAGCGAGCCGCCCAAGGGTCCGAACATGGTGTTGTAGTAGTAGCTGACGGAGCCGCCGAGCATGGCTTTCGACTGGAACATCTCTTTCACCGACTGCCCGTCTTGCCCCACGGCGAGGCGGAGCAGAAGGTTGTTGTTGGCCGTCAGCTTGTATTGCGCCTGCAGCTGGGCGGCGTAGAGCTTGTCCCACGACAGCTCGAGGTTGCCCACGCCGGCAAAGGGGATCTGCTGGAGGAACTTGTGGCCGTACCATTCGCCGCCCATCATGTTGCTGAGCACGAAGGGTACGTCGTCGGTATAGAGCAGACGGCCGCCGATCATCGCCTGCAGGGCGAGCTTGTCGGTCAGGGGGATGTTGGTGCGTGCCGCGAGCGTGTACTCGCGCATGCCGGTTTGGTCGTCGAGGTTGATGAAGTTGTCGGTGTGGTAGGCAAAGTGGGCGTGGAGGCGCGTCCCTCGGGTGGGGAAGTACCATTCGTTCTCGCTGTTGTAGTTCACGTCGGCCGAATAGCTGATGTAGCCTTTGTCGCTGTCCATCGTCTCGTCGAGGTGCTCGGGCAGCCTGTCGACGAGCACCGACCGGTAGTGGTAGTAGTCCCAGTTGGCCGCGATGCTGACGTTGAAGTTGCGCACGTTGAAGTTGAAGAGCTGCAGCTTCAGCGCGTGCCGGTCGAAGTTCATGCTGTAGGCCTTGCTGCCGTATTCGTAGAAGTCGACCTCGTTGTAGTGGAAGGCGTAGCTCACGGTGGGCCGGAAGAAGCTGATGGGGTGGAGCGACCAGTCGGCGCGCGCCATGAGACGCTTGCCCAGCCGCAGCGTGAGCTCCACATCCATGGGCGTCGACGTCTTGATGGGGAACTCGGCGTTTGCCTGCATGGCCACCATCTCCTCGTTGTCGAAGCGCGCACCGACGTTTACCTGGTTCGAGCGACGCTCTCCGGCAATGAATGTGACGGTGGCATCGTCGCGTCCGGCGTTCTTCTCTATGCGGAAGCGGGCCGTCTTGTAGTAGAGGTCCTGCCGTATGGCGGTGGTGATGATGTCGGCGCGGTCCATCGTGATGCAGTCGCCCACGCGCAGGCGGAACTTGTTGCGAATGTAGGTCTGGTCGCTCTTACGCATGTTCTCGAAGACGATGCCGCCTATCTTGTACACGGTGGCGTGGGGGAGCGGCACGCGCACGTTAGAGATGCGCGGCAGTGGCCGCCCTTTTGCCAAGCCCAGGCTGTCGCGCAGGGCCACCAGCTTGTCCCACTGCTTCATGGCTGCCTCTTCGCCGCGCCGTATGAGCGTGTCGATGGCCGACGATGTGAAGCTGGCGGCGCTGTAGCCCGAGGTGTTCACGCGGATGGGGATGTCGGTGAGCCGCATGTTCTCCTCGTATTTGTTCTTGCAGTTGATGTCGACAATCTGCAGCAGGATGCTCGAAGCCGAGTTGAGGCCGGCGGCCGTCTTCAGCTCCGACTGCACGTCGACGCCGATGACGATGTCGGCACCCATCTCGCGGGCGATGTCGGTGGGGAAGTTGTTGCGCAGACCGCCGTCGACGAGCACCATGTCGCCCTTCCTCACGGGAGCGAAGGCTCCCGGTATCGACATGCTGGCGCGCATGGCCTGGCTGAGGATGCCGCTGCGGAACACGTACTCGCTGTTGTCCACGATGTTGGTGGCCACGCAGGCGAAGGGTATGGGCAGCGTGGCGAAGTCGATCGAGTCGTTGTAGGGAGTGGTGAGGGCGTCGAAGAGCGTGCTGATGTTCTTCCCGAGGATGAAGCCGCCCCCTCCTGATGCCGACGAGCGGCCGAAGGTGATGTTCTTCGAGATGACGTAGGTGTTCTGCTTCTCGCGCTCGTGGAGGCTCTGGTGGCTCAGGTCCTCGCGGTCGGAGAGCACATACGACCAGTCTTGATACCTCACCACAGAGTCGAGCTCGTGGGCCCGGTGCCCGCAGGCGTACAAGCCGCCGATGATGCTGCCCATGCTCGTGCCCGTGATGATGTCGACGGGGATGCCCGCACGCTCCAGAACCTTCAGCACGCCGATGTGGGCCATGCCCTTGGCACCGCCGCCGCTGAGCACCAGTGCCACCCGCGGGCGCTTGGAAGGTGCCTGCCGGTCGGCCGAAACGGGTGTCAGTCGGTCTGCGGTAACGGGTGTCTGCGAACCGTCCGACGCCCGTCCTGCGGTCAGCGTCGGTTGCTGGGCAGCTGCCGTGGCAGCCAGTCCCGCTATGATAGTCAGTAGGAATAATATCTTTCTCATGGTGCAAAGTTACGAAAAAGTCTCGGCAATAAAAACAAACGCGTTCGTTTTTATTGATATAGAATGTGTTCTTATTCATTTTTGCTTTCAAGTTTGAACGAACAAGCGGAAAGAGCCGTAAGTAGCCTCCTATAGAAGTGAACCCCAGAAGTCGGGTAGAAACTTCTGGGGTTCACTTCACGATAGGCCCATCCTCTAAGGAATGAACTTTGGGGCTTTTGTCGTCACTTGATGACGACCTTCTTGCCGTTTCTGATGTAGATGCCGGGAGTGGTGGGCTGTTGAGGCATGATCCTGCCTTGCAGGTCGTACCATTCGGCGTTCTGGTTGACAGTGGCAGCAGGCTGGTTGATACCTGTTGGGTCAGCTTCTACCACCTCAAATTCCAGGTCGGTGGGGAGGAATCCTGTCATGCCGGCGCAGATGATGCGGTAGCGTCCTGCTTCGAGGTTAAATCCTGCGAACATTCCTTCGACGGTGAACTCTTCGCCAGCCTTGACATTGACGATCGTCGGTATCGCATTAGTGCATTCTTTTCTGTCAGAGTCATCGACGTAGTCTCCGTTCTCGTCGAGCTTGATGGGAATTGCGAACGACATGAGCATGCCATTCTCCAGTGCGCCTGCTGTCAGCTTGTAGTTCATCTTAAAGTTGATGTCCTCGCCCTTGGCGTATTGTTCTTTGATGTTATTGTCCTTCAGCTCCACTTCAAACAGTCCGCAGTTGGTGAAGGTCGCCTGTCCGTTGCTGACGTGTACTTTGATGTAGGAGTCGTCCTTACACAAGCATGGGATCCATTCGCCGTCGGTTGTCGTGCGGTAGTACATGCGAACCTGGTAGTCGCCGTCGGTTATGCCGGTCCATGTCAATACTGTGTCACAAGAGATGTTGTCGACCAGTTTCATGGTTGACAGTCTTTCGCCTATGGGGCGCATCTGCTTGTAGCCTGTTTCGTTCTCTAAGCACACTCCAGTCTGAGCTATTATCACGGGGCATGTCATGTTTGTGGCAGCGCAGGTCAACATGCACTTCAGATTACCCTGCTTCACGTCGGCATGTATTTTGTAGGTGTTGAGAACTGTCGTGCTGACGGCAGGAGCTTCCTTAGGAGCTGGAGCATTGGGATAGACACCACTGTAGAAGGCCTGCAAGAGTCGGAATCCGTCGTTTACTATGGCGCCACCTGTACCCTGGTTGATGGGCAGCAGCGAGTTGATGCGATAGAAGCCCTCGTTCTCTATAGCCTCGTTGGCCACTCCCGACCATCCCCAGTTGACGTGGAAGAGGTCTTCCTTCAAGTAACCGTCGATGACGAAGGCATGTCCGCCCTCTGAGCTGTTTCCACAGAAAAAGACAGCCTTTGCAACCTTCAGTTCCTCATAGAGTCGCTTGATCCAGCCATCATAGCTATACGTGTGTTGTTGGTGGAATCTGGCATTGGGGAAATCCATGTATTGCGTCAGTCCCTTCAGCGCCGAATGGGCAAATGCTCCTGAACCGCCTGAATAAATTGTGCCATACGTCATCTCGCTCATGGCGCCGCAGATGTGCATCAGCCGTGCCACGGCAGCCTGTTGTTCAGGCGTTCCCTTGATGGCGCTCTCGTCAGTTACAGACTTGCCTTCCTCGTTGCGCTCGGTATAAACGTCGATCAGGTTGCCCCAGTCGATGGTTGTAGAGGCAGGGATTGCCTCGTCGGAGAATTTCAGCCATACAGGGACCTTGGTCTTGTCTTTCAGCCTTTCTGCCGACTGATAGACTATATCTTTGCGTGCAGGAATGTCGTGGATGAGTTTGCCCTCCTTCACTTCGGGCTTGGCATATTCATCTCTCCACATATAGAGCACCTGCGCCAATGCTGTTGCGGGACAGCCCGTCACAGCCCGCAGAGGCTCACGGCGTACCTGGGTGCAGGCAGCGTCGTTGTAGGTGGTTACCATCGGGCACTCAGCGTTGTAAGGATCCATCTGGTCCCACAGGCTCGTTGTGGTCTTGGCAATAGGCTCGCCCAGATTGGCAATGGTACGTTGGGGCGACGTCAGGTTATATTTCTGCAGCAGCTCTATCTCGTCGATATAGTGGTGAAGCCACGAGCGCATGTTTTCAGGCATCTGGCTCTCATCGTAGACACCGCTCTCCACATAGCCCAATATAGAGGGCGCACAGTCGTCGCCGCTGACAATGACATAACCGTCGGAACCCTCAGACACTACATATACATAGGGGTTGCCGTTGCTGTTCGTGGCATTGAACACCACGTCCGTCTTCATCACTGGAGCTGAAATGGCTCCTGACCTGGTTGCCGGTCTCTTTTCTTCCAACCACTTTTCCGCAATCCGGCGGGCCTCTCCCTTGGTGATGGGGGCGGCGCTGATGGTCATACTACAGAGACTAACTGCTAATGCAAGAAGTACTAACTTTTTCATAATTGTCTTTTCTTTTTTTTATTATACCTTTAATTTTTTTCTTCGGCAAAGGTACGTCGCTTTTCTTTCCTACAACGAAAAGTGGCATTTTTCTTCGCAGATTTGTTGCGACAGTGGTCCGTCAGTGCGACAATAGCGTGACGCCCCCTCTGAATTTGTCGCACTGAGAGGTAAAAACATGTCTTTGTCTCGCGATGTGTCCCTGTCTGCCATAGATTTACCAGTCAATGACGATGACTATCCAAATTAAAAGACCTTCACTGCTCGCCCTTTGGACTCTTTCCCAAGAAATATGTAAGGATACTTACAAATATAACGAGAATATTATATGCAGTTTAAGAGTAAAGTTATAATATTATATCAGACATTAGGTGGCGAAGATATCTATCTCAACGTGGAGAAGCAAGGTAGCAATCGTTTGGCAGATAATGTCCTTGAGGCACTCTCTTTGATGATAGCTTAGGGTTGAACGGATGAGAAAGACATGATGGTGAAAGAAGCGGTGAACCTCATTAAGTAGCTGAATGCATTGGTAGTCATGGGAAGAAACCATCAGGAGTTAGAATGTGAGTTTGGCTTAGTCTGCAGCCAAAGTAACGTTTGTGATTTACATAGTAGAATCTATGTGTAAGTTCTTATATGTTTCGATTAAAAAGGGTTAAGAATTTGTGTTTCAATAGAAATAAATGTCCTATTCTCCAAAATCTTTGTTATATTTGCAATCAAATGCACAAAGGAGAAAGATAGTCCAACAATATCAAAAAGGAAACTCCCACGGCAGTCGCGGGAGTAATACTTCGGCTTAATAGCCTTGTTGTGAAAAGTCTTTCACTTGTATCTGCGTGCAAAATTATAAAGAAATAACGAAATAACCAAAAATACAGATAAGAAAATGAAAGAGAAAGTTGTTGGCATTGATTTAGGAACAAGTTCTTTGGGAATCTCCGTGCGTAATCTGTCTTTAGGCGAAAGTCTTGAAAAACAACTGGAATGGTTCTCTGTTACCACATTCGAATCAGGGACAAGCTCTGACCAAACAGGAGAGCATACCCTTGCTGCTGACAGACGATCTCATGTTCAGAGTAGACGCTTGAAAGAGCATAGCCGATGGAAACGTTGGTCCACACTGTCTCTTCTCATTGATTACAATATGTGTCCGATGAGTCGCCAATCATTGGAACGATGGTGTACCTACGATAAATCCAGAGGGCTGAAACGAGAATTCCCAGTGGATGACAATGCTTTTATGCGCTGGCTTCGTATGGATTTTGATGGTGATGGGAAATCAGACCTTACCGCCTTTCAACTTAGAAGAAAAATGGTAGAGGAGCAATTTGACTTCACCAAACCTATCAATCGCTATAAGTTGGGCAGGGCCATATATCACATAGCCCAGCACCGTGGTTTTAAGAGCAGTAAGGGCGAGACACTATCTGGACAAGAAGAGGATGTCAAAGATGTGCAAGTCAATGCTGATAATCTGGAAGAAACCATGAAGAAATCGGAAGAGAGAAAATCAAAAGATCTTTCTGAATATATGGCAAAGCATGGCTTCAAGACCGTTGGACAGGCTTTCGCGTCTCTGGAAGATGCCGGAATACGAGTTCGCAACAGCAGATATCAAGCTGTTCGCTCGCAGAACGTGGCAGAAGTTGACGAATACTTTCATTTTCAAGAAGGACTTAGAGAATATGAAGACCTCCACAAGCGCCTTGTCAGTACAAAAAAGGGAGAAGGTACGCTCTTTTATAAGTTGCCCCTTCGTTCGCAAAAGGGACACATTGGCAAATGCACATTCGAGAAGAACAAGCGACGCTGTCCAATATCTCATCCAGAATATGAAAAATATCGAGCCTGGGGATTCATCAACAATATCAAGTATAGAGAAAGTGCAAACGACTGTTGGCAAGAACTGCCTTTGGAATTGAAAAAGCTACTGTATCAGAAAGTGTTTACGGCATATGTCCGCAAAGACTTTCCGTTTGAGAAGATTCGTGAGTTTTTGGAGAAACAGTTGGGAATGACCTTTAAGAACGTTGAAGGCACAAAGACCATTAACTACAAGGATAAAACGTTGGTAGCTGGTTGTCCTGTTACTGCGAGACTGCAAAATATCGCTGCCATTCTTAACACCAATATAGAACAATTGCATCTGCAAAGCACTAAGACAAGATTGTCGCACTCAGTAAAGAATACTGAGAAGCACGCAGTAACATATAATGCTGAAGACCTTTGGCATTTCTGTTTTGAAGCAGACGAAATAGAAGATGTGAAAAGATTTGCCCGAAGTTCTTTAGGCTGGGAAGATATGGCTACTGATGCCCTTTGCAAATTATGGGCCTCGATAGAGCAGGGCTATGCACCATTGAGTTTGAAAGCACTGAAAAATATCAACCGTATGTTAGAATATGGGCTGAAAACGTCTGATGCTATATTCTTAGCGAAGGTGCCTGACATCGCAGGCATTGAAGAAAGCTCTATACCTCAGTTGATTGAACTGTATGAAAAAGATGTAAAAGCACCCGTAGATAGAAGTCTTCGCATTGGTCGTATCGTCAACACACTTATCTCAAAGTATAAGTCACTGGCCCCACGCGACCGTTTTGCCGACCATGATTTCGGTTATCAGTTACAAGATGACGACAAGGATGATGTTGTACAATGTATAATGGACAACGACAGCCTCTTCGCACTGATGGATGCAGGGGAACAACAACAGATGATAAACGAAGTGACACGTCTGTACCAATCGTTCTTTGCTGACATTCATCGTGATTATGTCAAGACTCCAAAGTTTGCTAACACACTCGCAGAGAAATTAAAAGAAAAGTTCCCTGCTGTAGATGAAAGCAAATGGAAGCTACTCTATCACCCATCGATGGTTTCTGACTTCCCTCGTAACAAGGAGGATGAAGGACTACTTGGTTCTCCGAGAATTGGTGCCATACGAAATCCTACGGTTCTTCGCGCTCTCAATGTGCTACGCAAGACACTCAACACGATGATTGTCGACGGACTTATAGACCCTCAGGAAACTCGTCTTGTTGTAGAGACCACAAGAGTGAACAATGACATCAACAAGCGATGGGCGATTGAAAAATACAACAACGAAAGAAGAGACGCCAACAAAGCTATCTGGAACATCCTAAAGGAGTATTATCCCGACAAGAATATAAAAGACGAAGATGTGGATGCTGCAAGATACGTCTTGGAACAGAGCGGTGAAGACCTCTTTACGGATGACAATCCAGACGATCTGCATTATCGTAACCAGTTAAAGAGATACAAACTATGGTTAGAACAGGGATGCTGTTGTCTGTACACCGAGCATGATATCAGTCTTAGCAACATGTTTTCTGAGAACTATTGTGACCTGGAGCATACTATACCCAGAAGCCTCTCTTTCGACAGTTCTGACAAGAACCTCACCATTTGCGATGCTTATTACAATCGTCACATTAAGCAGAACAGAATACCTACGCAGTTGCCTAACTATGAGCATGATGTCACTATAGACGGACAGGTTTATACAGCCATCAAGCCAAGATTGAAGAACTGGGAGGAGAAAGTAGAGAGATTGAGTCAGAACGTATTGTTTTGGAAAAGCAGAGCACGTCGTGCACAGACAGAAGACAGTAAGAATGCCTGCATCCGACAAAAGTTATTGTGGCAAATGGAATTGGACTATTGGCGACAGAAACTATACCGTTTTAAGATGAAGCCAGAGAATCTGACAGACGGTTTCCGTAACAGTCAATTGGTGGATACAGGCATCATCACACGTTATGCTGTGCTTTATCTGAAGACATTGTTCAGTAGTGTTGACGTGCAAAACGGACAGTCGACCTCTGCTTTCCGAAAGATTTTCGGTATTCCCCAGAAAGACAGATCGTCGAACTATCATCATGCCGTTGATGCTACTATCCTGACCATGATACCTCAGTCGGCCAAACGTGACAGGATGCTTAAGTTGTTCTACCAGATAGACGAATTGAAAAGAGACTGTCATGATGTTTCTGGACTTCAATTCCAACTCAACAAGGAAATTGAGGATTGTGATTTGGGAAGAGGACTTGCAGGTATAGATGACTTCATTGCCAGACAAGTGATGGTGGACTTTTACAAGCAAGACCGTACGCTTCAGAAAAACGTAAGACCGGTCATTAGGAAAGGTAAACCACTGATGAAAAAGACAGCAGCTGGAAAGTTAGAACCAGTGACATTCTGTAGTGACAGCATTCGCGGAGAGTTGCACAAACAAACATTCTTTGGAGCTATAAGACGACGTGAAGATCAAAAAACTCTATTCGTAGTCAGAGAACCCCTGAAATACAAAACGTCAAATAAAGACAGTGGTTTCAAAGACTGGAAAGAATTGAACGACAGACTGGTGGACTTGAATTTCAAAGACAAGAGTTCCGACCTTAAACCTATGGTGAAAATGATGATGAATCAATTTCGCAAGGGAACCTCATTCAAGGAAGCTTGTGAGCAAGGCATCTACATGCTTGACAAAGATGGAAGGAAGGTTAACAGAATCCGCCACATAAGATGCTATGGCAAAAACGTGACGAACCCCATGAGGGTGAAACGACATACATATCCTTCAGACAAAGAATATAAGCAATATGTTTGGGCGGCTCTTGCTGACGGCAGTGTATATGCACTTTGCGAATATGTGAATGGCAGCAGCAAAGTCTATAAGAGATACACCTATATGGATATCTCAGAAAACAGAAAAGTGGGGGTGGAGGATATCCCCGTCTGTCTTACAGATAAGAAAGGTAAGCGGTTTAACTTGCGAAGAAAGATATGCAAAGGCGATATGCTGCTCATTTATAAAGATGCCCCTGAGGAACTACTGCATTTGGATAGTACTGATTTGTCAAAGCGATTATATAAGGTGCAGAGCTTTGAACGGAAGAACGATATCATTTTGCGGCATCATCTGCTTTCCACTGCTAAGACGAACAGTGAAGACGGAAAAGAGAGAATAAGAGATAGGGGTGAATCGATAAAGAGTTTCACGAAGCTTCCTAATATCATCCGTAGTTCTATCACCTCTTTCAAATTTCTGCAAAAGGATGTAGATTACGTGTTCAACAAAGAAGGATTACTATTAATAACGATATAGCAAAAAAGAAAGGCCAATTCCACTTCGATAAAAGGAATTGGCCTTTAGCATACAGCCATTTTCTTTTCCTAAATTGCTTTATAACATACTCATCTTCAATCAACTACAGATATCGTAATGTGTATGCTATGTTTAGATACAAGTTTGAAAGCAAATCACAACCTATCGTCTATGAAAAAGAATCATCGGCGTAATGTGTATGCTATGTTTAGATACAAGTTTGAAAGCAAATCACAACCGCTGTTTCTCAGCCGCTGCTGATAGTTGAATGTGTATGCTATGTTTAGATACAAGTTTGAAAGCAAATCACAACGCGGCAATCGCCGTCGAGCCTGAATAGACAATGTGTATGCTATGTTTAGATACAAGTTTGAAAGCAAATCACAACCCTGAAGCATCAGTTGCTGGCCGAATGCGTAATGTGTATGCTATGTTTAGAT
>DEJE01000022.1:84122-120630 GCA_002353205.1 Prevotella sp. UBA2756
TTTGAAAGCAAATCACAACCTCCGCGGGTTTTTCTTGCAGCCGCCCCGTAATGTGTATGCTATGTTTAGATACAAGTTTGAAAGCAAATCACAACAAAAGTACGGAGTCACCGAGCAGAGTATGGAATGTGTATGCTATGTTTAGATACAATTTTGAATGTAACCCAGGAAGTCAAAGAACTCCGTTGCAAATTTACGAATAAAAGGGATGTAAACAAAAGGTTTCTGATAATTTAACGAAGTCTTTATTTCTTTTTTTTGTAAAACGATAAGTTTTCAGTAATAATTTGTAAATGTGCAACAATACTACGATTTAGCCTTCTTTGAGGGCAAACCATCGATTAACGCTTATAATTTGCGATGCCCCAAATAGATATAAGATACTGGGATGAACTTGGTAAAGCCTCGAAGGTCATATCCGAATTGGGATATGTGTCAGAAGAATCAATGTGTTTAGTTTGCCTTCTGCTACTAATAAGCGGATTCAATGAGTATATGAGGGAATGCCTGAACAAACGTTCTAGAAAGAATCATAGGTCTGGCTGATGTTCAAGAAATGGCTGAAATCGCATACGGTCCGACAGGGGAGTATGCGATTTTTGTATGATGTTCTTTTCATGAGGTAACAAACTCTCCGTGCAGGGAAAAGAAATCAGCAGGGGAAGATACAACCTATTAATATAATGTGTATCTTTGTGGGGGAATAGATGCATGAAAGGATCATTTATAAACACTATCATAACCATGAGAAAAGAACTGAAGACAATGCTGATGGCCTTGGCAGCTCTGCTCTGCCCGGCAACGATGACAGCGCAGAAGACCTCCACCGTCTGCAACGCCGACGGCACCGTGACGTTCAGATACAAGAACGACCATGCCCGCGAGGTGATGGTCGACGTGCAGTTTGCCGGACGGCAGCCCATGACGCGCGATGCCGCGACCGGACTGTGGACAGCCACGCTGGGACCTGCTGCCCCCGACATGTATCCCTACTGCTTCGTCGTCGACGGCGTGAGCGTGGCGGATCCCCTCTGCGAACAGTATTTCCCCAACGAGGGGTTCAAGAACAGCCTCCTCGAGATTCCCGCCAGAGCGGGACACCTGCCCCACGACATCCGTAGCGTGCCCCACGGTCGGCTGGAGTACATCCACTACTATTCGCAGAGCCTCCACGCCACGAACAACGCCGTGGTCTACCTGCCGCCAAGCTATATGACAGAGCGCGAAAGAAAGTTCCCCGTGTTCTACCTCATCAGCGGAACGACTGACACCGAGGAGGTGTATTACAAGGTGGGGCGCGTGAACTATATCCTCGACAACCTGCTTGCTGGCAATGCCGCGGAGGAGATGATCGTGGTGCTGCCCTACGGCAACCCCTTCAAGCTGCTGCCCTTCACGCCGTCCATGGGCATGATGCCGCAGATGAACTTCGGCGGCGACGTGTTCAGCAACGACCTCGTGAACGACCTTATGCCCTATATCGAGGCGAAATACCGCACCATCAACGACCGTGACCACAGAGCCATCGGCGGATTCTCGCGGGGCGGCAACCAGGGACTGATGAACGGGCTGACCCATCTCGACCTGTTCTCGTATCTATGTTCCTACAGTTCGTTCACCTCGACCGATATTCCCGGCGTCTACGACAATGCTGCCGACACCAACGGCAAGCTGCACCTGTTCTGGCTCGGCGTGGGAACCGACGACTTCCTCTATGGGACGGCGCGCGACTACATGGAGTTTCTCGACAAGAAAGGCATTCGCACGGTGAAAGTGTTCACCAACGACAAGTATGGTCACACGTGGATGAACGCCAAATATTTCCTCGGCAAGACGCTCCCCCTGCTCTTCCGGCCTGAAGCCGCTGAGCGTGCGATGGCAAAGGGCGTGCCTGCACCCGCAGCCACGGGCAATGAGCCTGCCTTCACGCCGGGTGTCATGGCGCGCATGTTCCCCGTTCCTATCATCTCTCCCGAGTACGGGCGCGATGCCATCACCTTCCGTTTCAAGGCTCCACAGGCTAAGCAGGTGATGCTGCAGACAGAACTGGCCGACCAACCGATAGCGATGGAGCGCGACACGGCAGGCGTCTGGAGCGTCAGTCTGACCGACAATGTCTTCGAGACCTTTGAATACAGCTTCCTCGTCGATGGCACTCAGGTGGCCGACCCTAACAACATGTACCTCTCGCCGTGCCGCGGATTCAAGCCCAGCATCGCTTCCCATCCCTTCGGACCATACAGCATGGCCGTCATGGGCGACGTGAAGCACGGTCCGACAGGCTACGACGTGGAACAGCAGGAGGCGTGGTACATCGCGCCGATGCCCCATCGGGGCGCACGGCCGGTGTTCGTGCAGCTGGTCCCCGGCAAGAACCACACCATGGAGAGCTGGTTCAAGGTGGGTGGAGCGAACGCCATTGCCGACAAGCTGACGGCCGACCACAAGACGGCACCCTGCATCCTGACAACCAGTAAGCTGGACTTTTTACGCAACGGCAACGGTCCGCATCCTGATTTCAAAATCATAACCCTGCGCGCCGACGACTATCCTACGTGGGCTGCGCGGCGGAAAGCATTGGAGAAAGTGTTGTTGGAACTCAAGAAGTGAGACCGTCTACGACCGCAGTTGCAGTCGGATGTAGCTGCGGTCGTCGAACGAACATCGGCCGTTCATCATCCCTTTCGTGGCCTTGAAGCGATGGATGCAGAGCGGGTCGTCGCGGAGCAGGCTGGCCAACGCCTCTTCACTTTGGGCCAGCGTGGGTTTGAGGAAGGGGTAGCCGTCGGTGGCCAGCACGAGTTCGCGGGCTTGGCCGACGTCGATGACGCGCACCTTGTCGGTGGGAATGGGGAAACCGTCGATGACGGCGAATGTTTGGTTTTGGTATTGGCAGCTATCGATGAGCACGGGTAGGATGAAGTTGCGCCCGTCGTCGTGCTCCTGAAAGTCGGCGATGGCTCGTCCTTGCTGCAGTTGCAGACGGATGTAGGCACTGCGCATCTCGGCAATGAGTTCTTCGTAGGGTTTCGGATTCTCATACAGCCGACCGTCGACCATACACTGACAGTCGCCGACGAGCCACACCTCCTGTTGTGTGCGACTATAGATGGCGGCGCTGGCAGCCATGCGCTCGGTGGGGTGTTGGGCAAGTCTGTGCATGTCGGCCTCCGAACGGACGTAGGCAGCACGCACGGCATCGGTTGCCTGCTGGCAGAACAGCTGACTGTCGGCATCGGCTGCCAGCTGTCTGATGCAGTCCACGACGAGCGTCATGCAGTAACGGCCGTTGCTCATCTGCCGATGGAGGCGAAAAGGGCTCTTGCTGGTGCTCCCGTCGACGACGGCCACGAAGTCTTCTTCGACGATGATTCCGTCTTCGCAGCTTTCAGCACCAGCTTTTCCCGTAATCCTTTTCTCGATGAGGTTCATTTTTTTAGTTGACAAGTTGACGAGTTGACAAGTTGACGAGTTAACAAGTTGACGAGTTGACAAGTTGACGAGTTGACAAGTTAACAAGTTGAAGTTGCTTGCAAGAAACTGTGCAGACTATTTCACACTCGAGATGCGCTTCTCGTAGAACTGCCGGAAATCAGTCCATTTGTAGTAGGGAAAGCAGTCGGTTGCCATGGGCAGACGGGCTTCCTTGCCGTTGAGCAGGCACTTCACGAGGATGTCGGCAGACTTCTTCCCTTTGTAGAAGATGAGCTGGATGTTCGAAGCCTTGCACGTCTGCCAGTTCTGGTAGCAGTCTTTCACCTCGTAGGGATCCTCAGGGTCGCGGTCGGCACCGTTGATGCCCATGAGCACGGTGAGCGGTCCGATGCAGGTGTCGTGACCGAAGCGCAGGTCGGCCACACGCTGTCTGTTACCCGAGATGACGGCATCAGCCTTGCCGATGATGTCTTGCAGGATGGGAATCATCTCGTATTGCGGCCCGAACACCCACGAGTAGGATCCCAGGTTCGACTGTTCCCACTGGTTGATGATTTCGTCGTCGGTGATGATGTTACCCATCATTCCCTCGTGACCGATGTTGGGCAGCGAAGTATACAGGTTGATAAGGTTGCTTCCGATGTGGTGCAGGTTGCCGGGCAGACCCTCGGTGCTGGTGAAGACGCGACTGATGACGCGGTCGCGCAGCGTGTCGTCGCTCTTGAAGCGGTCGCGGTTTTTCTCAAAGCGTGGCTTCACTCTTGGATAGCGGTGCTTCACGGGGTTCTGGCGGTCGGTGGGGACAACGCCGTCGAGGGTGAATCGCGACGACTGTTCGCGAATCTCTATCTTCGGATTGCATTGTACCAGCTCCTGACAGAAGGCCGACATGCTGAGCACGCAGCGCCCCGAGAGCGACGCGATGGCGAGCACGTTGCCCCCTTTCTTGAACACATCGGTGAAGTTGTTGTACATGATGCGGGCGATGCGCTGGTGCTGTTCCCATCCCAGCTGCGTCAGTTCGCTCACGCCGGTGGCCAGTTCCTGCTTGGCAGCCATGAACTTGGTGTAGAAGGCCTCGCCCTCTGCCGTCAGCTGATGTCGGTCGTGAGCCTTGGTGAGCAGTGTGTCGAGCTCTTTGTAGAGCTGGTCGTTCCAATAGTAGCGCGAGCCGTGGCGCGAATAGTGGCTGATGTAGAAGGGTTTGTAGCCGCGCGGTGCCTTTGTCAGCTGCGCGTTGTCGAAGGGATAGGGGCAGTCGTTGCCGTAGGATTTCTTGGGGTTCTCCCTCAGTTGATCGTAGGCATTGCCTCCCTGTGCCCATGCCATCATGGTTGTCAATGCCATGACGAGGGCAAATACGGTTCTTTTCAGTTGATGGTCCATAGGTCTTCAATTGATAATAAGGATTTTGTTTTCTCGAAGGGTGCGTGGTGCAACCTATTTAGAGGATTGCAGGAAGCGTTCGGCACGGAGCGCCATGTTCTCGCGAAGCTGGTCGCGGTAGAGCCATATCTCGCGCGAATGGTAGTTGCCTTCCTTCCCGATGAGGGGCAATATGTAGTCGGTGGCGCTGTAGCCGCTCACGATGAGCAGGTTGGTGGCGGTGTCGAGGCTCACGGTCATTGTGTCTTTCGTCTGTTCGCCGACGGGCAGTAGGGGTGACGGTTCGGTGATGAGGGTAGCCGGCTGGCCGTCGGTGCGCCAGTTGACGGGGTTGATGCCCACCGTGCTGTTGGGCCATAGTGCGCAGGTCGTGTCGCGCACGGAGTTATAGGAGACGATGACGCCCGTGTCGTCGGCTCCCTGTGCAGCTTTGAAGTGCTTGTCGCCGGCGGAAGCCTGTTCGGGAATGCTGATGCCGATGGCGTAAGCTGCAATCATGCGGCTGCGTGTGGCGTCGTCCATGTCGCGTAGCAGCGACAGCAGGATGGCAGCACCCTGGCTGAAGCCTGCGAGGATGAACGGGCGTCCTCCGTTCTGGTGCTGCAGATAGTGGTCGAATGCCTTCCTGACGTCGGCCGTAGCCACCTGCATGCGGGCCTGTCCGGTGCTGTCGTTCTCAAACGACTGCAGCGAGCATTGGCGGTAGTAGGGTGCAAAGAAGTTCAGCTTGCCGCTGACGAGCGTGTCCACACCCACCATCTCGCCGCGCAGGGGCTGGCGCAGACTGTCGGCGTAGGTGTCGGCATAGTGGCAGATGGTGCCGTCGGCGAGGGGGTAGTCGCCCGTTTCTGTCGATATGATATAGAAGATGTCGGCCTGTGCACCCTTGTCGTCTATGTACCATTGCTTCTCGTCGGCATAGTCAGGTTCGGCGGGCAGCACGTCGTCGGTCGTGTTGCCGTCGGTTCCTTGGGTCTTGCAGCCTGCTGCGACGAGGCATAGCAGCACTGCCAGCGATAAGCTTGTCCTTTTCATTCCTTTCATTTTCCTTTTTTATTAGTGTTATTGAAGTCTCGGAGGAACGCTGGCGCGATGGTACGAGCGATCCGTTCACCCCTTCTTTCTCTTGTCCACCATGCGGTAGTCGGCATATCGGCCCTTGTCGAAAACGAAGATGTTGTCGGGAATGCCGCCCGCCTTGAAGTTCGAGATCTTCACCGTGGTGTGGAAGATGCCCAGCTTGACGCGGATGGCCTGTGGGTGTCGCGTGCGGATGTCGAGCTGCACGCGCGCTTCCTTGATTCCCTTCACGCCACGCTTGGCCTTCAGCGTAATCCAGTAGTGCCTGTCGTCGCGCTTGATGCTGTAGTCGTAGTTGTCGGGCTTGAACTGAAACTTGGTGGCATACTTGTCGCGCTTGTCGTCGTTCATGTCGAACACCGTCACCTCCTTCTTCTTCCGCTCGGCGCGCCAGTAGGTGGTGCCGTCGCTGTAGGCATCGTATTTCTCGTCGATAAACTTACTCTTCTTCTCCTTGTACCAGATGGTGCCCTCGGTCTTGAACACACCGATGATGTTCACAGAGTAGTGGAGCGTTGCTCCTTGCTTGCCGAAAACCATGTCGTACACCTGATTGAACATTCTGCGGGCCTGCTGCGCATTCGTTAGCGGCTGTTCTTGCCGTGCAAGCGTCGTGGGGCAGAGCGGTTCATAGACCGAAAGGCCATGCCCCTTACCTGCCATTGTCAGCAAAAGCAGGGCAATCAGAAATCTCCATTTCAAAGACATATTGTTTCTCTTTACCTTTCTATACGGTTGCAAAATTACACAAAAATCCTGACATCAGCGCCAGCAGCGCCGAAAAAAGCGCTTTTCTTCACTTCATAACCACAGTCTTCAATATTTTTCAGTAATTTTGCAACCCGAAAAGAATCATCCCCAACTATGAATGATGAACTATGAACTGTGAACTATGAACTATGAACTCCTCCTGGGGCCCCTGCTTGGCGGAGCCATCGGTTACATCACCAATGATATCGCCATCCGCATGATGTTCAGGCCCCATCAGCCGAAGTACGTCTTTGGCATGCGCATTCCCTTCACTCCCGGCATCATCCCCAAGGAGCGCGGGCGCATAGCCGAGGCCGTGGGAAGCTCCATCAGCGAGAACCTCATCAACCGCGAAGTGCTGGAGAAGAACCTCCTCTCGCCCGAGATGATGAGCAAGATTGGTGGCGGCTACGACCGTTTCGTGGCCCGGCAGAAGGTGAACGGCGAGTCGTTGCGCTCGCTACTGTGCCATTATCTGCCCGCCAAGGATTTGCGTACCATTCAGGACGACAGCAGCACAGAGCTGGCCACGCTCATCCATAACCGTCTGGCCGATTCCGACATGGGTGATCGGCTCGCCCACGCTGCCGTGACCCATGCCATCGGCAAGATGGAAAACAGCCTGTTGGGCATAGCTTTTAACGCCGACCAGTTTGTCAGACTGCTGGCCGAGCCTGCTGAGCACCTGCTGGCCAAGCACATCAACCAGATGATCAGCTCCAACTCGGAGGAAATCATACGCAACCTGGTGAGCCGTGAGGGCGATACACTGCTCGACACCCCTGTCTGTCAGTTGCTGCAGGGGCACGACGAGCAGCTGGCACAGCTCCGTCATCTTCTTCTCGACGGCTATTCCAACATCATCACCACCCATCTGCCCAAGATCCTATCCACCATTGACATCAGCCGCATCGTACGCGACCGCATCAACGACATGGATATGGACGAGGCCGAAGGCATCATCCTCGCTGTCGTCAGCAAGGAACTGCGCGCCATCGTATGGCTCGGTGCACTCCTCGGAGCCATCATCGGCACCGTCAACAGTTTCTTTTAGAAGCCTTCTCCATGTCTCTTCGCGACTTCGACTTCGTGACCAGCCACACACCGCCGAACACCAGGACGACGGCCAGGGCGTGGGTGGCCTTTAGCACGCCGATTCCCATGAGCAGCGAGGCCCCTACGGAGACGATGGGCTGGACGTAGTTGTAGACCGAGACGACCGTCGGGCGCAGCGTGCGCTGGCCGATCATCGTCAGGATGTAGCACACGAAGGTGCCGATGCACACCACGTAGGCAATCTCCCACCACGTCTTTGCAGGAATGGGCGCCGACAGCACCTCGCTCACATGCGTCAGCGTGAACGGCAGGAGCAGCAACGTAGCCCACGAAAACATGTACTTGTTGATGGTGAATACGTTGTAGCGGCGGATGAGCGGGTTGAAGAGCGATAGGTAGAGCGCAAACGAGAACTGTGCGAACAGGCAGAGCAGGTCGCCGCGGATGTCGCCCACCTTGCCGTCGGCATGGGCGGCAGAGGTGAGAATGAGGATCAGGGCTCCCGAGCAGCCCATCATCACCCCTAAAGCCTTCTTGCCGGTGATGGGCTCCTTCAGGATCAGCGCCGACAGCAGCATGGCGAAGATGGGCATCGAGGTGGTGACGATGCTCGCATTGATGGGCGACGTGATGCTTAGCCCTAGCGTGTAGCAGCACTGGTTGAGCAACAGACCGAAGACGGCGGCCCCGATGAACATCAGTTTGTCCTTCAGCGGAACATGTTCCGTGCCGTCGTTTCCCTTGCCACGCAGCAAGGCGGTGAGGCGGATGGCCATCGAGGCCAGCCAGAACAGCAGGCAGGCGCCCGCCACGCGGAACGTCACCATCGTCAGACCGTCGATGCCGTGCGTCATGGCATCCTTTCCCACCGGAGCCATCAGTCCCCAACCGGCGCAGGCTCCGAACATCGCGAGGTGGGCTATTAGCGGACGGTTGCCGCCATTCTCCTTATTTGTTTGTATCATGCAGTGATAATCGGGTGTGATAATCTTTTTACCTTTTTCTATAAACAATGCTAATAATGGGTGCAAAATTACTCAAAAACAAACGAAATTGCGTAACTTTGCATACCTATTTAATAGTATTTAGCGATGAGAGACAAGAATCGTGTCATCCGTCAGCTGTCGTTCGCCACCGTCCCGACAGCAACCGACGGCTTTGCACCCAGCGCGGCAACAAGACTCATGCATGTGTTCAAGGCCGCGAGCATCATGCGAACTTCGGGAAACGCCAGGCAGTGGTGTAACGGCTTTCTGCTGGCAGGCGTGGCGCTGGTGGCTGTGACGTGGCTGACAGCCTGTGGCAACAAACGTGCCGATGGGGGCAGCAACGTTCAGAATGTGGCGGCAACCGTCGACTCTGCCACGATGGTGAGACCCTCGTATGCGACGGGTTTCAAGGTGACTTATCTTGAGAACGGCGTGCGCTTGGTCGACATCACCGCTCCCGAAGGCGGAAAACGGAAAGGGAAGGACGTCAGGAAGCCGGCGATGAAGGAGAAGAATGGGCCAGGGGAGGCCGAAAGCGGTGCGCTGGGCTACCGTTTCGCCTTGGTGCCGCGCGGAACGAAGGCCGACGTGCCCGAGGGTTACGCATCGGTGGAGGTGCCCATCAAGAGCACCATCTGCATGACGGCCCTGCAGTTGTCGAACTTCACCATCCTCGATGCGCACGACTTCGTTGGCGGCATCACCGGCACGAAGAACCTCTTCAACACCGACATCCGGAAGCGCGTGAAAGACGGGCGCATCGTTAAGATAGGCATGGAGGGCAACTTCGACCCCGAGATGATCATGGCCGCCAATCCTGACGTAATCTTCGTCTCACCCTTCAAGCGCGGAGGCTACGATGCCATTCGCGAAACGGGCATCATGCTGGTGCCTCACTTGGGCTATAAAGAACTCGACCCGCTTGGTCAGGCCGAATGGTTGAAGTTCGTGGGAATGTTTATCGGCAAGGAGCGCGAGGCCAACGAAATCTTCGCAGGCATAGAGCGGCGCTACAACGAACTGAAAGAGAAGGTGAAGAGCGTTGCGACAGCTACGAGACCCACCATCTTCAGCGGCGAGATGCACTATGGAAACTGGCACGCCGTGGGCGGCCGCAACTATCTGGCGCAGATCTTCAGCGATGCCGGCGCGCGCTATGTCATCGATGATGACGAGACATCGGGCGAGAACCTGGAGTTCGAGAAGATGTACTCGCTCGCAGCCGAGGCCGAGTATTGGCGCATCCTGAACAGCTATCCGGGCGACTTCGGCTACGAGGCACTGCGGGCTTCGGAGCCGCGCAACGAGCTCTTCAGAGCCTTCAAGGAGCGCAAGGTGATCTATTGTAACATGAAGAAGACACCCTACTACGAGATATCGCCCGTGAAGCCCGACCTGCTGCTGAAGGACTTCGTGGCCATCTTCCACCCCGACCTTGTGGAGCCCGACTACCAACCGACCTTCTACCGGCTCTTGAAATGAAAGGAGAGAGAGACTGAAAGATGATGAACCGAACGTTTCCCAAGCTGCTGTTGCTCGTCGCGTCCATTGTCGTGCTGACCGTGGTCAACCTGGTCATAGGCACGGTGAGCATCCCCGTGGCCGACGTATGGCGCATCCTGCTGGGCGACGAGAGCGAACCGGTGGTGTGGACCAACATCATCTGGAAGTCGCGCCTCCCGCAGGTGCTGACGGCAATGGCCGGTGGTGCCGGTCTGGCGGTGAGCGGACTGCAGATGCAGACCGTGTTCCATAACCCGCTGGCAGGCCCTTCGGTGCTCGGCATCTCCAACGGGGCCAGCCTGGGTGTGGCCTTCGTGGTGCTGCTCAGCGGCCAGCTGGGCGGTGTAGCGCTCTCGCGGCTGGGCTATCTGGGCGATGCAGCCATGTCGGTGGCTGCTATCGTGGGTGCGCTGGCGGTGATGGTGCTCATCATGTGGGTTTCGCGCAAGGTGCGGGGCAACGTCACGCTGCTCATCATCGGTGTGATGATTGGCTATCTGGCCAACGCCATCATCGGTGTGCTGAAGTTTCTCAGCCCCGAGGAAGACGTGAAGGCATTCGTGGTGTGGGGGCTGGGTTCCTTCTCACGCGTGTCGGGCGAGGAGATGGCGCTCTTCGTTGGGCTTATGGCCATCCTTCTTCCGCTGAGCATGCTGCTGGTGAAGACCATGAACGTGTTGCTCCTCGGCGACGAGTATGCCCGCAATCTAGGGCTCAATCTGCGCAGGGCGCGCATGCTGGTCATCGGAAGCTCAGGCATTCTGGTGGCTATTGTCACGGCCTATTGCGGCCCGATCATGTTCATCGGACTGGCAGTGCCTCACCTCTGCCGAGCTTTGTTCCGCACAAGCGACCACCGCGTGCTCATGCCAGGCACCATGCTCTGCGGGGCAGCCCTCGCCCTGCTGTGCATTTTCATTGCGCGCATACCGGGATTCGAGGGTGCCTTGCCCGTCAACAGCGTCACGGCACTGGTGGGTGCGCCCGTTATTGCTGCCGTCTTGTTCAGAAGAAGGGAGATTGTGAATAGCTGACAAGTTTTTTGCAGAGCCTCCGCGAAGCGCCTGAGCACCTATGGAGCGCAAAGGCGGACGAGTTGATAACTGACATTTGGCAATTGTCAAGTGTCAGCTATCATTAGAAAATGTTTCCTTGGTCATCGATAAGCAAGATGGTGAGTTCGCCGTCGGGATAGAGCGGGTCGCAGTGTTGGTGGCAGTGGCGTTTCACCGTGTCGACAAACGCCGGCAACTGTCGTTTCGGTATGCGGTCCCACAGTTCTCGGGCCAGCGTGATGGCGCTGATGTCAATATCGATGGCCGCCTCGCGGAGCATCCGTCCGATGAAATCCTTGTCCATCGTGGCGCGACGGCTGTGAGTGTCGAGATGTCCGGCTGCCAGTTTCACCGCCTTGCCGAGCATCAGACCGAGGGTGATGTGGGGGATGTGCAGGTCGGCAGCCATCTTCAGCGTTGCGCCGACGTAGTTGCCGTACTCCACAAAAGCCTGCTGTGGCAGCTCGGGGTGCAGCCCCTTCACGTAACGCTCGCTCTTGCCGCCGCTGTTGATGACCACATGGCGGCTGCCACTGGCCTTGGCCACTTCCATACACTTGCGGATGCTCATGATGAACGCTTCCTCGGAGAAAGGCTTCACGATGCCCGACACACCGATGATGGAAATGCCGCCGACGATGCCCAGGCGTGGGTTGAAGGTCTTCTGTGCTATCGCCTCACCGCCGGGCACGCTGATGGAGATTCTTATGTTCGGGGAAAGGGGTGCCAGCAGCGCTCGCAGGTTCTGCTCGATCATCTGTCGGGGACTGCGGTTGATGGCTGCTTCACCCGGAGGATAGTCGAAGCCGGGGAGCGTGAAGCGTCCGACACCCTCGCCTCCGACAATCTCGAAGTGCGGGCTGCGTTCGGCTGTCACCCTCACCACCACGCCGTCGGTGACATCGGGGTCGTCGCCACCGTCTTTCACCACGAAGGCGTAACCCTCGCGGTAGCCAACGGCAACGGGAATCTGCTCACCGTCGGGCAGCGTCACCATCACTTCCTCGGGGCGGCTGCCGCAGAGCAACTGCTGTGTGGCACCAATGGCGGCGGCCGTGGCACAGGTTCCGGTGGTCAGTCCGCTGTGACGAGGATAGAACTCAGGCAGGAGCTTCTCTACGGAGCGGCGAAGTCCGTGCGGACCGTTGACAATTGTCAACCGTCGCAGCGTAGGGTAGGGCGGTCGCTTCACCACAAACACCTTCATGCCGCGCTCTTTGGCCGTCTGCACCTTCGCGCAGAAACCACCACTCAGACCGCTTTCCTTCAGCAAGATGGCATCGGCATCAGTGTCGATGGTTCCACCCTCTTCGTAGAAACACAGTTGGTCGTCGGTGGCTCCTTGTTCGTGGGCCAGCCTGATGCTGCTCTCGCGCGGCAGGATGCGGTAGACGATGTGTATGCCGAGGGCTTCGAGCGGCTTCAGTCGGGCGATGCTCTTCACGCCGGTGGTGGCCAGCAGCGTCGTCGAGGGCGGCAGCGCAAGGTCGCCGATGTCGTCGAGCCACGTCAGGCTGTCGTCGTGGGGCGGAAAAATGCGCTCGTAGCGAACGACGGGGATGCAGAGCTCATCGGCAACGTCGGCCACCGTCTGGTGAAGAGCCGTGGCAAAGGGGTGGCTCGCATCCACCAGCAACCTGATGTCGTGGTCATGACAGAAGGCAACCATGCCTTCACGGCTGAGTGCACCGCTGACGGCGGTGCCGTGATGCAGCACCACCTGCTGTTCGCCGCCCTTCGTACTGTAGAAGAAGGTGCTGCCCGCCTCTTCGAGCGCGGCGGCAGCCTTGCGGCCTTCAGTCGTTCCGCCTAAGACAAGAATCATTCGCCTTTGCGATAGAGATGTGTGAAATGCTTGTTGTAGAGTTCCGAGCGTCCGTGCCTGTTGTCGATGGCGTCGCCCACCACGAGCATGGTGGTGAGCGTCAGGTGATTGTCGCGAACCATCTGCGCCAAGTCTTTCAGTTGTCCGCGGAAGATGCGCTGGTCGGGCCATGTCAGACGGTAGCAAACGGCCACGGGCGTGTCGGCAGGATATTCGGTGAGGAGCTCGCGTTGCACGTCGTCGGCGATGGTGGCGCTGAGGAAGATGCACATGGTGCTCCTGCTGCGAGCCAGGAGATGCAGCTTCTCGCGTTCGGGCATGGGTGTGCGGCCTTCACCGCGCGTCAGGATGATGGTCTGTGTGCGCTCGGGGATGGTGAATTGCGAGCGCAACTCTGCTGCCGCTGCGAGGAACGAGGAGATGCCGGGCGTGATGTGGTAGTCCATGTCGTGCTCGTCGAAGAATGCCATCTGCTCCTGAATGGCTCCGAAAATGCAGGGATCGCCCGTGTGCAGGCGGACGATGAGCTTCCCGCGGTCGTAGAAATCTTTCATCAAGGTGCATTGCTCTTCGAGCGTCATGTCGGCTGATGAACGGACGGTGGCTCCTGGCTTGTGACAGTCGGTCAGCTTCTTGGGAACCAGCGATCCGGCGTAGAGGATCAGGTCGGCACGCTCGAGCAGCTGTCGGCCGCGCACGCTGATGAGGTCGCTGTTGCCCGGTCCTGCGCCGACAATCTCGATATGCCCTTCGCGCAGGTATTTGCGGTCGATGGCAACGGCGAGTGTGAAGTGCTCTCCCTTCACCTTGGGCAGAAGCAGACGACCGTTGTCGGACGCCAGCAGGGCGGCTGCCTCGCACACGCTGGGCGTTCCGACATGCTTCCTGACCGTTTCGCTTGGTGTGGGAACATCCACCTTCGACAATTCTTCGGCGGTAAACAGTCTGATGGGATAACCGTCGGACTTCAGCCGTTGGATGACTGGTTCGTCGGCTTTGATGTCGATGCTGCAGATGCAGCCCGCTTCCCAGTTGATGCCATGCTCGTAGTTGAGTGCGTCCAGCCCTTCGAGCACCTCTTGCACCGGTGCCTCGTGGGCCAGGCCGATGCCAAACTGTAGAACGCGGGGGATATACTGAATCTGCTTTACGCCTTCGGGCGCGGCGTGGGCAAACGGCGAGACGACAATCAGCAGGCTGAACCTGTCGGCCCGTACCTCGCTGATGTCGCTGACAAGTGTGACATGACTGGGCAGATGGGCCTCCATGAAGTCGGTTCCCTCATCGCGAATGTCGAGGAGCAGAGCCGTCGGCTCCTTGTGCACGAAAGTGGCAATCACTTCGTTCATCGTGCCGTGCCCTTCGGTCAGCTCCGTCTCCCATCCGTATTTCTGTTCGAAAGTATCGAGAGCCCATAGTCCCATGAGGTCGCTTTGGGTGGTAATCACCTCGCGGGCACCCAGTATGGCGGCGATGTCGCGCGTCAGATCGTTGGCTCCTCCGACGTGGCCGCTGAGCACGGAGATGGCGTTCAGGCCGATGCTGTCGACACATACTACGGCGGGATCGGTGTGCTTGTCGTCGACATAGGGGGCTATGGTGCGCACGCAGATGCCCATGGCTCCGACGAACACGAAGGCATCGAAGTCGTTCCAGTGCTTGCCGACATCCTGTCGGCTGATGTGTTCCCCCGGAAGCTGCGCCAGGAGGCGTCGGGCAACGTGCCGACCCTCTTCACCGACGGGTACGATGGCTATCTTTTGCATTTGAGTATGGTTATGGGGTGATGGTCGTTGATTTGAATGTGCATGGGATCGTCTTGCCGTAGATGCAGTTCGCGGCAGGCTTCGTCCCAAAGTTGATGGCTGTCGGTAGTGACCTTGGGAGCCACCACGCTGTTCATCACGATGATGCCACCGGGGTTGAGGTGTCGAACAGCCTTTGCCATGATTTCTTTCAGCCGTCCGCCATGACCGCCGATGAAGACAGCGTCGGGGGCGGGAAGGGCTGAGCAGTCGGTCGACAGGAAGTCGCCGATGTGCACTTCGATGCCCGGTACGCCCATGCGCTGCATGTTGTCGGTAATGATGGCCTCGCATTCGGGTCTTATCTCGAATGCTTCAATATGCAGGTGCGGGAACAGTTGGCGCGCTTCTATCGACACGCTGCCCGTGCAGAAACCGATGTCCCACAGCACTCGTCGGGCTGGAAGGTCGAGAGCCTGAAGCGTCAGCAACCTGATGGGCATCTTGGTAATCATCTTCTCGCGACCGTCGAGCAGCGAGAAACGCTCGTCGGGAAGGCCGAAGGGCTTCGCACCGACGGTGCCGACATCGTCGTGGGCACGGAGGATGAGGCAGTTGGGCATGGCAAACTCGCGCTGGGCCGCCTCTTCTATCGACAGTTTCGTGACCCTTTCCTTTTCGGGATGGCCCAGATGCTCGCCCACAAACATGGTGTAGCGACGGTAGCCGAAGGTCAGCATGCGCCGGGCAATGGCTGCGGGTGTGTGCTGACGGTCGGTGAGCACACCCATCATGGCCGTCCGCTCAATCAGCGCACGGTCGAAAGCGTGCCACGGCCGTCCTGTCAGCGACACGATGCGCATGTCGGCGTAGGGCATCACCAGCCGGTGAGCCAGCATTTGCAGCGAGTTGAAAGCAGGATAGACCTTGATGTCGGCAGCGGGACAACGTTGGCGGATGGTCGAGGCAAAGCCGAAGAACAGCGGGTCGCCCGACGCAAAGACGATGACCTCGCTGTCGGCAGGCAGCGCCTCGTATTGCGCAAACACGTCATCGAGCGGCACGGTGATGTCGATCCAGCGATGGCCGGTGGGAAGTTCTGAGGCGACAATCTCATGATGACGCCGACCTCCCGAGAACACCACGCCCTGCCGGATCACCTCTCGCACTTCCGGCGGGAAGAACGGCGTCGGACTGTCTGTTATACCTATGACTATAAAGCGCTCATTCATCTGTTCTTTTGTTCTTCTGTCTTATCATAAGAAAAACGATTCTGTTCTTTTGTTCTTCTGTCTTATCATAAGAAAAACGATTCTGTTCTTTTGTCTACAAGTCTCTTCCGGGTTTCAGCTGCTCGGCATCGTCGAAACAGAGAATGGCGTTGCAGAGAGTCGCCGCAAGGTTGCTGCCGCCTTTGCGGCCTTCCACGATGATTTTCGGAACGTTGCGGAAGGCCTTCACCATGTGTTTCGACTCCTCCACGTGCACAAAGCCCACGGGTGCGGCGATGATACCGGCCGGACGGGCTTTCCCCTTGCGCATCAGTTCGCACAGTTCCATGAGGGCCGTGGGGGCGTTGCCGAAAGCGAAGAGCGCCTCGGGATGGTCTTCCGCGGCCAGACGGATGCCTGCCTGTGTGCGTGTGATGCCTTCGGCCTGTGCCATGGCCGCCACGCGAGGGTCGTTCAGGTAGCACACCGCCTCCATGCCGAGACGTGCCAGCGCCCCCTTGCGTATGCCGCTCGTCACCATGGTCACGTCGGTGACGATGGTCCGCAGCGTTCCGGCTTTCACCTTATTGTATATAGTCTCCACCGCACCGTCGTCTGTCTGCAGGATGTTCTCCATGTCGAAGTCTGCCGTGGTGTGGATGGCGTGCAGCAGCGCCCACTTATGTCCGAGCGGCAGCTGCGCGTTCTTCAGTTCGCTCTCTATCGTGCGGAAACTGCGCATCATGATCTGCTGACCGGCTTTCATCTCGTTTTCCTCGGCGCAGCACTCTCTGTAGTACCCCCTTGGCGTTATCATCTTGCCGTCGGCCACATAGGTCTGCGAGTTGCCGATGATGACGACAGTGAACATGTCGATGTCCTCGGGATTCAGTTCGGCAAGGGTCGTCAGCGTCAGTTGTTGGTCGGTGCGCCCTGCCTGTCTGACGTAGCCCACGGGTGTCTGGCCGTCGCGCCCCTCTTTCAGGAACAGTTCCTGCAGACGGTAGAGCTGCCAATATCGACCGTGGCTGCGCGGGTTGTAGACGGCGGTGACGAAGTCGCCCATGGCGGCAGCACGGATGCGACGCTCGATGCGCTCCCATGGTGTCATCAGGTCCGACAGCGAGATCAGGCATACGTCGTGCCCCAGCGGAGCACCCAGCAGCGATGCCGCTTTCTGGAAGGCCGATATGCCGGGCAGCACCACGGTCTCAATGTCCAGTCCCTGCTCGTGTTCCATCTCAAGGATGAGCGGAGCCATGCCGTAGATGCCGGCGTCGCCCGACGAGATGACCACCACCGTGCGACCCTCGGCAGCCAGTTGCAGAGCCTGCGACGCCCGGTCGCGCTCCTGTCGCATGCCGGTGTCGATGCAAGGACATCCTTCGCGGAGAAAGGGTTCGATAAATCGGAAATAGTATTTGTAGCCCACCACCACGTCGGCAGCCTTCAATGCTTCCGCAACGGCTGGCGTGATGTCTTCCGGACTGCCCGGACCAATGCCGGCAACGATGATTCTTTTCATATCTTCTGTCGTAAATCGTTCAGCGACGCGTATCTTCCTGTACGTGCGCAGATGAAACTTCGGTACGAATCGGCAGGTCTTCTGGCTTTCCCCTGCCTGTTATGCCTTCCCGACGGCAGGTGAAAGTCACCATGACCCTTCAGTGGCGTTATACTAACAGGCTCCATAAGGAGGATTACAGCTGCAGGAACAGCTCCGGACTTTCACCGGATTCCCTTGCATGAGGCCGCTTCGTGCCAGCCTCATTCCCTGATTCGGTGGCAAAGTTACGGAAAAATGAGAGCAGAACAAAACAAATTCATTTGTTTTTTATGCCGAGTGCCCATAACTTCGCGACTTTGTCGCAAAGTTACGGAAAAATGAGAGCAGAACAAAACAAATTCATTTGTTTTTTATGCCGAGTGCAAAGAAGTTCGCGACTTCAGTCGCAAAGTTACGAAAAAAACGACAAAAAGCAGTCTGTTTTACGGATAAATACTTAATTTTGCACCTATGAAAAGCAGATTCCTTATTGCCGCTCCTGCCAGCGGGTCGGGCAAGACGACCGTGGCCCGCGGCCTGATGGCGTTGCTCACGCAGCGCGGTTATCGGGTGCAACCTTTCAAGTGCGGCCCCGATTATATCGATACGAAGTTCCATGCCGCCGTGTGCGGGCGTCCCAGCGTGAACCTCGACACGTTCATGGCCACGACAGACCATGTGCGGTCGCTCTTGTCGCGCTACGGGTCCGATGCCGATGTGTGCGTGGTGGAGGGCATGATGGGGCTGTTCGATGGTTACGACCGTTGGCGCGGCTCGTCGGCCGAGATAGCCGTGGCCTTGCGGTTGCCCGTGGTCCTGGTGGTCGACGCGCGTTCGGCGGCCTATTCCATGGCTCCGTTGCTGCAGGGATTCAAGCGGTTCAGCGACGATGTGCGTATCGCGGGAGTCATATTTAATAAGGTGGGATCGGCACGCCATGCTGCCATGTTGCGGCAGGTGAGCGACGATGTGCAGATGGAGTGTCTGGGTTGCCTGCCCAAGAACCCGCTGCTCGAAGTGGGATCGCGCTACTTAGGACTCGACTTCTCGTCCGAGGCTGACGGCGGCGCTCTCGTCAGGCTCTTAGAGGAGCATGTCGACTGGCAGCGCTTGTTGCAGATAGGCCAGGTGGATGAGGCCGAAGGGTTGACGAAGGTAACCGAAGGGGAACACCAGCAAGAGCCCCGCCGTGTGGTCGTTGCCCGCAACGAGGAGTCGTTTTCCTTTTTGTATCAAGAGGTGCTCGACGGCTTTGCACACACCACGTTCTTCGATCCAGAGACCGAGGTGCCGTCGCTTGACGATGCCGACCTGCTCTACCTGCCCGGCGGCTATCCCGAGAAGCATCTCGAAGCCTTGGTGGAAGCCGAGGCCACGCGCCGCTCTATCAAGGCTTTTGCCGACGGTGGCGGGCGCATCGTGGCCGAGTGTGGTGGCATGATGTACCTGTGCGACAGCATTGTCACCGACGATGGCTCGTTCCCCATGTGCGGTGTGCTGCCATACACCATCACCGCACGCCGGAGCGACCGACGGTTGTCGCTGGGCTACCGCCGCTTCGTGCTCGACGGTCGCGAGTATCGCGGCCATGAGTTCCACTACACACGGTTTGCCGACGGCCAAGAGCCGCCGTCGACCGCGCAGGTCTACAACGCCGTCGGCGAGCCCGTCACCACACCTGTCATCAGACAGGGTAACGTGTTGGCCAGCTACACACACCTATATGGCATGGCAGGCATCCTTTAGCCCTTCGCGGCCACGACCTCAATCTCCACCAGAGCTCCTTTGGGAAGCGTCTTCACGGCAACGGCAGAACGGGCGGGGAAGGGTTCGGCGAAGAATTCCGAATAGACGCTGTTCATGTCGGCAAAGTCGGCCATGTCGGCCAAGAAGACCGTGGTCTTCACCACCGCATTCATGTTGAGACCGGCAGCCTTGAGGACAGCCTCTACGTTGGTGAGCGACTGGCGCGTCTGCGCCTTGATGCCTCCTTCGGGGAAAGCGCCCGTTGCGGGGTCGATGGGGAGTTGGCCCGAGGTGTAGACAAGGTTTCCTGCTTCGATGGCCTGGCTGTAGGGTCCGATGGCAGCGGGTGCTGCCTGAGTGTTGATGACTTTTTTCATATTGCTGATATTTTAGGTTGACAAGTTTATCTTTTCCCGAACTTTTTTAATCGTTTATCGCACTTTCACGATAGCGTAGGAAGTGGCTGGCATGTGTATCGTCATGCGGCCATGCCATGGGTGCACAGCAGAGCCCAAACGGTGATAGACAGTAGTTTCTTCATGATTCAATAGGGTAGGATTTGTTATGCCGATAATGAATGTTCCGCATCCTTACAGCTCCTTGGCAGGCCAGCCGTAGTCTTTGTAGTGGCTCACGCGGAGGTTGTGCCGAAGCACGTATTCGTGGAGCTGTTCTTGGCGCGCCGCTTCGCCCACGTCGTGGTTGGAGTGCATGTTCTGATAGATGTCGTAGTGCTTGCCGAAGATGCGCCTCGCACTGGCATCGTTGCCGGCACCGTCGACGGTCTGCTCGAAGGCCGTCACCACGGGCTTCCCGCCTTTCTCCTGAATCGTCATGCAGCCTGAGTGGTTGCCGCCCGACACCGTCGTGAGCGTGTCGCCCGTCACATCGTACCACCACACCCAGCTGTCGCACCACACGCGAGCCTCCGTGGGGCTTGTCTCCTCCGTCGCCACAACCATCAGGGTGGGAACGCAGAGCTCGCCCTGCTTGTAATGACGGCCTATTTCCTTCACCAGATAGTCGCTCATGGCATCGCGCAGAGCCTGCTCCTTGCGGCTGATGGCGATGTGGCGGATGCAGTCCTCCTTGTGGCCGTCGAAGTCGGACATCAGCCACCGACCGTCCACCTTCTCCATAGAGAGCTTGTGCTCCTCGGTACCGCTGTCCTTGTCGAACGAGCCGTCCTCCCATTTCTGCCTGACGTTGACGGTGGCCACGGCGTGCGTCTTGTCGGTCTGCTCAACGCCCACCACCTCGTAGTCGGCCATCGAGCCGCCGTTGCCCGTCACGAAGTAGTAGAGCCACTCGTGATCCATGGCGTCGTGCTCCGGCAAGTGGTTGAACATCGTGTCGAGAACGGCATAGAAATCGGCCGTCATGAACTCCTTCGACTTCTCCTGCAGCACGTGGTCGGGAACATACTGGCACAACTCTGCCGCCCGTTCGCGCAGCTCTTCTTCCTTGTTTCCGCATGCTGCCAGCATCAAGGTAGCCGATGCGATGATCAGAATCCTTTTCATCTTCTTTCTGTTGTTACGTTGCAAAAATAAGCATAAAAGATGATTCCGCATAATTATCGGTCAAGAAATTTATCTTTCCTGCTCTTTTTTTTCTTCACACTTCTTTTACCCTCTTGTCGAACTAAGGTTCGGAAGCCCAGCATATTTCCACACATGAGTATTACCGAAGCCTCATTGCACAGGGTGAGGACTTGCAGGCAAACATTGTTCAACTGCTGGAAGAACAGGAAAAGGCAAGACAAGTGATAACAGAAGCGGAACAGGCTAAGAAAGACCTTGCCCGCATCAAGTCTGCGATTAAGCGAGAGCAAAGACATGCTTGCATGGTCGTTGCCGAGTGTGAGCAGACTCGGCTGAAAGCCAAGGCTGAGGCTAAGACTGAGGAACTGAAGTCATCGACCTTGGTCGCTTGCCTAAGCAAGAACTCCGCCACGAGGACTGCCACTAGTGTACTCAACGGAATGAATTCTCTTCTTGGTGGCAACAAGGTAAACCGACTAGAGAAAGAGAATGCCCAACTGCACAGGGAGGTTGAAGATTTGAATGGCCAGATTGAAAGACTGCACACCGATATGCAGAAGTTGAAGAACAACCACGCAAGGGAACTCAACCGTACCAATGAGCAGCACCAGCAGGAGGTTAGTAACCTAAAGCGGATTCTTGATAAAGCATACCAATGGTTTCCAAGTTTCAAGCGTTTCCTCAATATGGAGCGTGAGTGTCTGCAATATGGTTTCAACGAGGAACAGACCGACAAACTGCTACACGGGCAGACTGTCAATTATAGTGGCTTGCTGCATTCTAATGAGTACAGACGCAATGTACGTGCCGATAATGTCACGGCACAAGTGATTAGGGACGAGAAGCGAAACTTGTTTCTACAGATCAACAAGACACCTATTGCCCCGTGGTTCCGTATGCAATTCGGCATAGGACAGGAACAACATAGAGGACTTAAAATATAAGAATAATGAAGTAGATCCTTGTCCTGAAAAATAATCAGCGCAAGGATCTATTTTTGTAGAACGGCATAGAAAAAGTTCAATGGAACATCATTTCCGAATATCTTCCATGTAACGTTTCAACGTTTCTAAATGCTCATTATTGATGGCTGTACGTTGAGTATCACTCATATCAGATTCGTTCATAAAGGTTGTATAAAGAATCAGCATTGCATCTACTTCGTCATGCTCTCGAATACCATCAGCACTTTCCTTACCTTCGATGGCGGTTTGGGTAAAGCAGAATCCATCTGGCACACGCATTCCACGGTCATTTTGCTCTCCGTATTCTTTGAAATTTCTGTTTACTTTCTCGTTCAACATAATTGGCATAGGAAGCCGATTCCTAATGAAATAGAGACCTGCCACTTCATTGGTTGTAAGTCCTTCTTTGTGGAGAAATCGCTCATTATAACGTTGGAAGAAATGGCTTGTGTAAGCATGTATTTGCGGTAACATTACCGTCTCGCTCTTAGGTGTATGCTTGTAGCCCATCTGCATTCCTTTAATAACAAATCGTTGTCTGTTACTGAATATAATGCTATATGATGTGTAATGTGGTCGTTCTGCATCATTTACATTGCCTGCATAGAAAAAAATAATGTGTAGATTATTAGTTGCAGGGATTCTGTACTCATCGACAAACCAGACAGGAAACTTTATTGATTTCTTGAAAACTCTAATGGCCTTAGGATAAATTTTGTCTATCCTTATCTGTATTTTCTGAGCATCCGCAGATAGCCCATCAAACATTTCCTTCCATGTCATTGATGGCAGTATCATTATTCCGTCTCTCCCTTAATATGGACTCAAAAATGTCTTCTGGGTCATCACCAATATCAAATACACCCATATTCTCATGATAAAAGATTCCATCCTTAAAAGTGATTTTTGTAAAAGCATGTGTTTTGAAACCTATACGGATACTGCACATTACCCACAAACAATCAGGTTGTGGCATCCCAAATCGTAGGACAGAAGAATCTCCATAGTTATTAGTGCTGAATATGGCTCCTTCTTTTAGATTTGCCATATACGATTCAAGAGGATTGCCAGAGAATTGCTGCGGACAGCATGGAAAAGTCACAGGATTCTTCCAATCTAACTGCACAGCATTAGGTGTTAATGATTGAGTTCTCATAGGCTCTCTCTCTTCAATTTGATTCTCTCTTGAGAAGACCATCCCACTATCCTTCATATTTGAAAATAAGGGAGAGTTATACCTTAAGCCAGAATCAGATTTAGTTTTTCGTTCTTGGAATACCCATTTGCCAAGGCTTCCGCCCTGAGGCTTGGGATGCTCTTTTGCCCAATTTGTCAATCTTTCTAATGATACATGCGCTTCCTCCGGAGTCACAGCACGCATCCAACTAAAATTGGGGTCAATCTTTTCGTGCCCTCGTAATACTGAAGGGTCTGCGAGAAACACGTCAATACTTCCACAAAGGTTCTCAATTCTAGCACGTGTAATTGGATTGTTCAGGGCATTCTCCCAATCGAGTAAGCCAGCGTAGGTTCTCTGGACGATTATTGCGGCGGTTAGTGTCGATGTGGTCAACTACATGTTGGTCTGTTGGCGGATTACCATGAAAGGCAAAGGCTACAATCCTATGAACTCTTTGCCCCGCTATCTCCATATAGCCCGTTTTGTCATTGGGTTTACCAAAAGTCCAAACATAATCATCTTTCCGAACACGCTTTCCCTCTCGTGGATAGCGCATTATAGCGCCATTATCACGAACAGAATAATGCTCGTCTTTGTAGATGCAGTCTCTGACCTCGTTATAATCGTCAACACTTACCATAATTTACTCGTCCGCTTCTTCTATCTGTTCCTTGAATTGGCTGATTGCCTCTTGCATTTGGGTGTATTCCTCTACCTCCATGGAATATGTAACCTCTTCAAAGTTCTTGTCGATGAAGAAAATGGTGTTGCCAATAAGCGTGTTGCCAGCGTTATTGTTTGCACGGTAGTTATGCACAGCCTTAAAGCCGATAAACTTACGGCTTCCTTGCAGAATGTTTGCAACTTTCTCATACTGCTTTCTACCCTTTGTTTTCAATTTCTCCATTTTCGCATTGGCTTCGTTATATTCTTCCTTTGCCTCTTGATATTCGTTTCTGCCAAAGGAAGTCTGATAGGGGCCACTCCATATTGCCATTGATGACTTGGCGTGTTTCGCTTTTTCCTCCAATTCTACAAACTCAGAATTCATCTTGCCCAACTCTGCCAACTCCTCGAAAAACGCAGGGTCATCATAAGGAGCAAAAGCACTATCAACTTTTGTCTCTACAGGCTTGTACGTCTCTGGCTTGTAAAGCGACTTTTTCAAACTCTCCTTGATGAGTGCTTCGGCTTTTTGCTCCTGTGACTGACCGCAAGCGACCATTATTACGGCAACAATTGCGAAATAGATAGTCTTCTTCATAATCATTGTTTTTATAAATCATCCATAGCTTTGGCCCTGATTGTTTCGCCATTGATTTTGTCAAAATATGATAATAGGACAAAACTGGCAGAGAAACTATTATGACCTATGTATAGTTGTATCTTGCCTTTAGGTGTTTCAAATGTTGTAATATACTTACATCTATCCATTCCAACCTCATGCATCCTTGAATTGTCATCTCTGGGTTCTGAGTAGCCTTGAAATTCTTCTATGACGTCAACTGGCTCACCATATTTTTCTGTCAGCATTTCTTTCAATGAAAAGTAGTTGTTTGCTAAAGTTGCCCATGTCTCACAATTCGGGAATATTACGGTAATCTTGCTAACTAAGTCTTTTTGTTTCAATGTTGCCACACCTACGGTGCAACCTTTGTATGCAGCAAAGTCTCCTTTAAGAAGGGCAATGCCATCCTCAGTACCGAGATAAGTGAATCCCTTCTGCTTCATCTTCTGAACATACTCATTCAGTGTACCGTCGATGGGCACCCCCTTAAATGAAAGGTGGGGTGATTCTGTCTGTGCGAATGTGGTCAGTGACATCAGCATGACCGTCAGCGATAAAATTATCTTCTTCATATAAATCAGTTTTTAGTTTTATTTTGTTCAACTGAAATGCGCAGGCCATTTCTACGCACTTCCGGCTCACCACAAGCCATTGCAACCGTCGAAACGCCTGCGCACGATGCGCCGACGCTCTTGTTGCAATTTGGCTCCTTTGTCCGAGGTGGTGATTGGAAGTGTAGAGCCTACTATGTCTTTGTTCCGAAGAACGCTGCAAAATTACAAAAAAGTTGCTAGATTTAGCACAGACTTGATAAAAAGTTATCTAAAAGTTGTATATTTCAAGAAAAAGCATTATATTTACACCCGAAAATATGAAGATTCTCGGATAAGACAGTCCGAATCAAACGATAACAGAACCCGTCGGCATCCCGTAGATCTGCTGGCGGGTCACTTCTTATATAGACAGCAATGAGCAATCAGAAGCCACGAACGATAGAAGAGCTATTATGCGATTGTGAATATCCTATTTGAAGGTGGATTACTTTAGCAGATTCCTGTTGCCATTCCCCTCCAACACTTGTATTTGCTGAATAGCAATTTGATTGAGTTTCACGAGCCTTTCGCCCTGTGGTACTCCATCATTGATTAGCACGGCATTGATATTCTCCATATTCGACAGGCATATCAATTCGTTGATAGTGGCATAGTCACGGATATTGCCTTTCAATTCTGGATTGGCCTCTCGCCATTGCTTGGCAGTCATTCCAAACATCGCTACATTCAGCACATCAGCTTCTTCTGCATAGATGATACTTGCTTGTGCCGGAGTGACCTCTTCTGGTATCAAATGGCTCTTGATAGCATCTGTATGGATGCGATAGTTAATCTTAGAGAGTTCTCTTTTGGCAGTCCACCCCAATTGCTTCTGTTCTTCCTCTTTCAGCCTTTGGAACTCGTCAATCAAGTAGAGTTTGAAGGTTACACTAATGGCGGTTCCAAACTCAAAAGCAATATCCTTGAAAGCGTATGTGCCGCCATAACGACCTTTCTTCACAATGATGCCAATGGCATTAGTCTTCTCAATCCACTCACTCACGCTCATGACGAAACTTGGTAAACCTGCCTGCATTCTAAAGTGGTCAAATTCGACCACTTTAAAAGGTAGCATAAAATCATGAGACAAAAGAACAATAGGCGAAAAATCCCTCAAAAGTTTGTAATCTCTCATATTCTGTGTACCTTTGCCCCCGACGATGAGCCATTGAAACAGGCTGGTGGCTCTGAGTCGGGAGTTCATTGACAAGCAAATCACGGCAGAAAGAGGAAATACAACGTGAAAACGAGGCGGCTGACAGGGTGAAGTCAATGCGTGAGTGGTGGAGGATGGGCGTTTGGGAGTTGGCGGAAACGTGATTGTGGGTGGACCGTGCGGCTTACTGGGGTTGCAATATAAATTAAATTGCCCGGCAAAATCAATTGTTTTGGTGTGCAATTTAAATTATTTTGGTGCGCAAATCAATTAGGATTGCATGGGAAGACGGGGTGAATGACACGGCTGTTCAGTTCGTTTTGCACGGAAAGACGGGGCGAATGGCATGGGTGTTCAGTTCGTTTTGCATGGTAAGACGGGGTGAATGGCATGGGTGAAAAGAGAAGTGAACCCCAGAAGAAAGACTGAATGCTTCTGGGGTTCACTTCATTTTGACACATCACTCACGTCATCGCGTGACGCGGGATGTTGGTGATTGCGCGCATGTCAGCGCACAACCTTCCGTGTGGTGACGCGGCCGTTGCTGACGGTGCGCTGCAGGTTGATGCCTCTCTGCGGTGCGCTCAGGCGGCGACCGTCGGGCGTGAACCACTGTGTCTCTGCCGTTCCCGATTCGTCGAGCGGCATGATGATTCCTGTGGACTCGGTGCAGACGAACTGCAGCTTGTCGATGTTGCAGCCGCCGTTGGTGATGTTGACGCGGATGACCTGCTTTCCTGCCTCGATGGCGTTTCTGATTTTCGCCGTCTTCACCTCGTAGACATCAGTGCTTCCGGTGTTGGGAACGTTGACGGTGCAGAGCGATTTCTCGTTGCCGTCGGCTTCGAGAAGAATGACCTTGAAGGAAGATCCGTCGACAGCCGATGATACGATGGCCTCGAGCGAATACTTGCCGCTCTCCTTGAAGTCGACATTATACTCCAGCCATTCGCCGGCCGTCGTGTTGGTGAGCACCGTGCCGCCGTTGCCGCTGGCGAAGTCGGCGCCGTTGCCTTCTGCGAGGTCTTCCATCTCAAGCGTTCCGGGAAGCTCTACGGTAGGCACTTTCTTGAAGGAGAGGCTCTTGATGAAGAATCCGCCCTTGTCGATGTTGAGGCAGAACACGTGGCGTCCTGCCGTCAGGGGCTCGGTCATGGGGACGCGCATGGTCTGGAACGACGAGCTGCTGCCTGTGTTGGGCACCTTGGTGATGTTGGTGTAGAACGTGAGGTTGTCGAACCCGTATTCCGACAGGTGGAACATGCCGTTGGCAGTGGTCGAGGCAACTTCAGCTTCGAGCGCATAGAGCCCCTCTTCCTTCACGTCGACGGTGTACTCCATCCACTGTCCGTCCTTCATGGCGGTGGATGTGTTGCGGGTGGCGTTGCTATAGGCCACACCGGCGAGGCCCTCGTCGTACTCATCGACGTTGACAGTGCCCGGCAGTTCGGGCACCACACCGTTGTAGGGTGCGCGCTGAGCGCCGCGTATCACCTGTATTCGCGACAGTCGCTCGTAGGTGGAGCCGTCGGTTGTGGTGACGATGGCCTTCAGGGTCTTCTGTCCCACCGATCCGGCTGTGTATTCGGCAATGTATGGTTCCTCGGTCATGGTGGCTACCAGTTCGTCGTCGGCATAGAGTTCGATCTTCTCGATGGTCTTGGTGGCCATGCGTGCGCGCACCTTGATGGGCAGCACATCGTCCTTTGCCACCTTCAGCGCAGCGGGACGGATGTAGACGGAAGCCTCTTTCTTGGCTCCGGGGAAGGGCCCGACGGCATTCTTGGCCGCATCGGTCTGCATGTACTCCTTGATCCAGGTCATGGCAGGCCGTTCGGTGCCGTTACGGTAGAGCCCGGAGTTGTCGACCCAGGTGGCGCCAAGGACGTAGCCCCAGAGGGTGACGCCTGCACAATAGGGTGCCTCCCACATCGCTGGGAGCACGCGCTCGTACTGTGCTTTCTGCTGTGCGTCGTTGGAGATGTCGATATCGAGCTCTGTGACGAACATGGGCATCTGCAGTGCGTCTTGCTGCTTTTTCAATGCGTTTCTCAGATTGTTCTCGCTGATGTTGGTCACGTCGTGCGACTGGTTTCCGTAGGCATCGATGGGAGCTCCGGCGTCGCGCAGGGTGCGCACCAGGTCGATGTATTTGTCGATGTCCCACTGTATGGAGTTGTAGTCGTTATAGATGAGGATGGCATTGGGCCAGCGCTCGTAGGCCATCTCGAAGGCCTTGATGAGCCAGTCGTAGCCCGTCTTGCCTCCGCCGCCCAGTGTCTCCTTGATCATGGGGTTGCCAGCCTGGTGGTTGCCCACGGCCTCGTTGACCACGTCGATCATGGGCAGCTCGTCATATCGTGCCTTGGCATGGTCGAACCAGTTGGTCATAGCAGAGAAACGTTCGCCCGCCGACAGATTGTCTAACCAGTTGGGATACTGTGAACCCCACACCAAAGCGTGGAACTTGTGGGGGAAGCCGTGCTGCTGGGCATAGCTGAAAGCCCGGTCGGCACCGCTCCAGTTGAAGTTGCCGCGGGTGCCTTCGACAGACGCCCACTTCGATTCGTTCTCGCATGTAATCTGGTTCCACAGCTGGTAATAGAGTGGCACGCCGCCTCCGGCCTCCACGTTTCCTCTGGTTGTGATGTTGCCCAGAAACTTGTAGGGGTTGCTTGACACTTGAGCAGAAGCGCTGATGGCGAGAAGAGCCACGAACAGCGTTGCTAAAACGTTCTTTTTCATTCTAATGATACGATTATGTTCATTTTTACTGATTTTCTTTGCAAAGGTACAAAAATATAGAAATCCTCAAAAAGAATAGCGCGTTTTTGATACTTCGGATAAAGTTTTCGTGCTTTTTTAGAACGAAGAATTAAGAAATGATTCTTCTTTCTGATACAATAAAACGTGAGAAACAGCGTTATTAATCTGTGTTACGACGTTTAAGGGCCATAATGTGCATGCTGGTCCTGGGTTGCTGTGCGGCCTGGGGACAGTACGATGTGAACTTCAGTCACTACTTCGACATGGAGCCATGGTTCAACCCTGCCGCCGTGGGAAAGAAGTCGGTGATTAACGTCACGGGTGCCTACGCGCTGACGATGGCAGGCTTCGAACACAACCCGAACACGTTCTATGTGGGTGCCGACATGCCCTTCTTCGCTCTGAACAACTACCACGGCGTGGGCCTGAACCTGATGAGCGACAAGATAGGATTGTTCAGCCACCAGCGCATCGCGGCGCAGTATGCCTTCCGCCGCAAGCTCTTCGGGGGCAACATCAGTGCCGGCGTGCTGGTGGGCATGCTGAGCGAGACCTTCGACGGCTCGGACCTCGACGTCGAAGACTCCGGCGACCCCGTCTTCGCCACGGCCGAGGTAAACGGCAACGCCCTCGACCTGGGCTTCGGCCTCTACTACGCCCACAAACGGTGGTATGTGGGACTCTCGGGCCAGCACCTCACTGCCCCGAAGGTGGAAATGGGCGAAACGAACGAGATTCAGATTGACCGAACATATTATTTGACAGGCGGATACAATATTAAGCTGAGAAATCCGTTTCTATCAATACCCACCAGTGCATTCGTGCGTACCGACCTCGTAGGCTACCGTGCCGACGTCACGGCGCGACTGGTATACACCAACGACAAGAAAGATATGTACGCGGGCGTGAGCTACAGCCCCACCAACTCGGTGACGGTACTCGTGGGAGGAAGCGTGCACGGCATACGGCTGGGCTACAGCTACGAGGTGTACACGTCGGACATCGGTATCCTGCACGGCAGCCACGAGCTCTTTGTGGGGTATCAACAAGACCTGAACCTCTACAAGAAAGGGAAGAACAAGCACAAGAGCGTGCGCATCCTGTAGAGTTCAGCAGTCAAGAACGGGAAACAGTATTAAAAACGAGATATGAAAAGAAACGTTTATAGAAAGGCGATGGCCACGACGCACAGGGCGATGCCCCTGCTCGTGTGCCTGATGATGCCTTTGCTGGCGGGCTGCCTGGGCAGCAAGATGTCTCAGAGCGGCGGCCGCGGCGGCGAGGTCGTCGGCGTGGGCGGCGGCAAGTCGTTCACCGAACCGACACCCTTCGGCATGGTTGAGGTGAAGCGCGGCTTCCTGAAGATGGGTATTGAGCAAGACGACAGCCTCTGGGGCAAGCAGACACCGCTGAGGGAAATCTCCGTCGACGGCTTCTGGATGGACGATACCGAGGTGACCAACTCGGAATACAAGCAGTTCGTCTACTGGGTCCGCGACTCCATTCTGCGCACCCGACTGGCCGACCCCTCGTATGGCGGCGACGAAAGCTACATGATCACCGAGGACAAGAACGGCGACCCCGTGACACCGCACCTCAACTGGAAGAAGAACCTGCCGCGCAAACCCAACGAGGACGAGCAGCGAGCCATTGAGAGCCTCTACGTGACGCATCCCGTGACGGGCGAGAAGATGCTCGACTGGAGCCAGATGAACTACCGCTACGAGGTCTACGACTACACCACGGCTGCTCTCAGGCGCAACCGCATCAACCCCGAGGAGCGCAACCTGAACACCGATGTGGTGGCGAACCCCAACGAGGTGGTGATGATTTCGAAAGACACCGCCTATATCGACGACGAGGGGAAGATCGTGCGCGAGACCATCGACCGCCAACTCACCGGACCGTGGGACTTCCTGAACACCTACATCGTGAACATCTACCCCGACACAACGTGCTGGGTGAACGACTTCCAGAACGCAGACAACGAGACCTACCTGCGCTACTACTTCTCGAACCCCGCCTACAACGACTATCCCGTGGTGGGCGTCACGTGGGAGCAGGCCGAGGCTTTCTGCGCCTGGCGTACCGACTACCTGCTGAAAGGACTCGGACCGGAGGCGCGCTACATACAACGCTACCGCCTGCCCACCGAGGCTGAGTGGGAGTATGCCGCACGAGGAAAAGACGGCAACGAGTTCCCCTGGGACAACAGCGACATGAAGAGCGACCGCGGATGCTATTACGCCAACTTCAAGCCCGACAAGGGAAACTACACGAAGGACGGTAACCTCATCACCAGCAAGGTGGGTATCTACGGAGCCAACACCAACGGACTCTTCGACATGGCCGGAAACGTGGCCGAATGGACGAGCACCGTCTACACCGAGGCCGGCGTGCAGGCCATGAACGACCTGAACCCGCAGCTCGACTACAAAGCGGCGAAGGAGGATCCCTACCGTCTGAAGAAGAAGAGCGTGCGCGGAGGCTCGTGGAAAGACCCCGAAAGCTACATTCGCTCCGCATGGCGCACATGGGAATACCAGAATCAGCCACGTAGTTACATCGGTTTCCGCTGCGTCCGCTCCATGGCCAGCTCGTCGAGCACTAAGCAGAAAGGCAAAAAAAAACGGTAAGGATGAAGACAAAACGTGAGGCAAGGCACAACTTCGGCGGCACTACCGTGCACTGACAACCGCTCCGCGCCCACACCTATTTTTATATATACATCGTAAATCGTAACAATTATGGCTCAGTATAGCAAATACAATATCGTCTATCGGTTGCAGAAGTGGATGGACAGCGTTCCCGGACAGACATTCCTGAACTATGCCTACAGCTGGGGCGCCGCCATCGTGATCCTGGGTACGCTCTTCAAGCTGACACACATCAAGGGTGCCGACTTCTGGCTCTTCCTCGGTATGGGAACGGAGGTCTTCGTGTTCTTCCTCTCTGCTTTCGACAGACCGTTCGACAAAACGGCCGACGGAATGGTTCTGCCCACTCATCTCGATGTGGAAGGAGCAGGCCCCGACGACAACGAGAATGAGACAGAGAATGCCGAGCAACCCGCAGCAGCTGCCGTGGCAGCACCGGGCGGAGGCATCGGCGGCACCATCATCATCGGCGGAGGCGGAGCAGCAGCAGCTTCCGAGGGTGGCGGCACCGCAGTACAGACAGCCGCCGAGGGTGGTCAGCCCAGCGTCGGCGGCACCTTCGTCACCGCTGCCGGCGGCACCATCAGCGTTCCGCCGCTCGTGGCAGCGCAGGGCGTCAGTCCTGAGGACATGGTGGAAGCCACCAACAACTATGTTGAAGAACTCAAGAAACTCACCGAAGTGCTCGAGCGCGTGGCCGAACAGAGCCGCCGCCTGACCACCGACAGCGAGGAGATGGAGAACCTGAACCGCACGCTCACCGGTATCTGCAAGATCTACGAGATGCAGCTCAAGACGGCCAGCCAGCAGATGGGCACGGGCGACGACATCAATGCCCAGATGAAGAAGATGGCAGGTCAGATAGAGGAGCTCAACCGCATCTACACACGCATGATCGAAGCCATGACGGTGAACATGCCTATCGGCGGAAAGCCTGCCACTGACTGACGGTAATACCGTGGGCGGAGAAAGCACCGCCGCAGCAGGCTTTATCATTTATCATTTATCACTTATCATTTAGGCACGTAGTGCCGCAAAACTATGGCAATCAAGAAAAGACCGGTCTCCCCACGTCAGAAGATGATCAATCTGATGTACGTCGTGCTCATGGCGATGCTCGCCATGAACGTGTCGACGGAGGTGCTCGAGGGCTTCTCGCTCGTGGAGGAGAGCCTCAGTCGCACCACGAAGAACTCGACGAAGGAGAACCTTTCGATATACGGTGACTTCGAGGAACAGATGAAGAAGAACCCCACGAAGGTGAAGGAATGGTTCGAGAAAGCCACTACCGTGAAGCAGATGAGCGACTCGCTCTTCAACATGGCGCAGACGCTGAAGGAAGCCATCGTGCACGAAGCCGACGGCGACGACGGCGACCCGCAGAACATCCGCAACAAAGAAAATCTCGAAGCCGCCACGCAGGTGATGCTCTCGCCTGGCTCGCAGCGCGGCAAGAAGCTCTACGACGCCATCAACTCGTTTCGCGAGCGCATCCTGACGATGGTGAACGACGAGCGCCAGCGCGAGATCATCAAGAGCAACCTCACTACCAAACTGCCCGAGAAGGCGCATGCCATGGGCAAGAACTGGCAGCAATACATGTTCGAAGGAATGCCTGTGGCAGCCGCCGTCACGCTGCTCTCGAAGCTGCAGAGCGACGTGCGCTATGCCGAAGGCGAGGTGCTGCACACCCTTGTGGCCAACATCGACGTGAAGGACATCCGCGTGAACAAGCTCGACGCTTTCGTCATTCCTGAGAAAACGACGCTCTATCCGGGTGAGACCTTCGCCGCCAACATCGTCATGGCAGCCGTCGACACCACCATGCAGCCCGAGATTTACATCAACGGACAGCACGTCAACCTGCGCGGAGGGAAGTATTCGTTCGGCGTCGGTGGAGTGGGAGAGCACTCTTTTGGCGGATACATTCTCACCCACAATGCGGCTGGAGAGAGCATACGGCGCGAGTTCTCGCAGAAGTACAGCGTCATCCCTGCTCCCAGCGGGGCAACGGTGGCTGCCGACCTGATGAATGTGCTCTATGCCGGATTCCAGAACCCCATGAGTGTCAGCGTGCCGGGCGTGCCTCAGAACGCCGTCTCCGTCAGCATGGCCGGCGGAACGCTCACCGCCAAGGGCGACGGACACTATGTGGCCGTGCCGTCGGCTGTGGGTAAGGACGTGACGTTCACCGTCTCTGCCAATCAGGGCGGACATACACGACAGATGGCACAGGTGACATTCAAGGTGCGCAAGCTGCCCGATCCCACTCCCTATATCGCCATCGGCGACAACCGCTACAAGGGTGGCGGACTGGCCAAAGCCTCGCTCATGGGCATCAGCAACCTGCGAGCAGCCATCGACGACGGTCTGCTCGACATCGAGTTCCGCGTGACGGGCTTCGAGGCGGTGTTCTACGACAATATGGGTAATGCCGTGCCGATGGCATCCAACGGCGCACAGTTCTCCGACCGGCAGAAAGATGCCTTCCGCAAACTGTCGCGCAACCGCCGCTTCTACATCACACGTGTGCAGGCCGTGGGTCCCGACGGCATCGCCCGCACGCTCCCCGGAGCCATGGAAATCATCGTGAAGTAACCGTGCACTACGTGCGCCTATATTATATAAGTAAGGAACAATGGTCAAAAGAAATATGAAAACAAGGACATCCCCACGAATGACGCGATGGTTGTTCGCTTTATCATTTATCATTTATCATTTGGCTTTTAGCCCCACAGGGGCGCTGGCACAGCCGCAGTCGCGACGCGCCGCCGAACAGCAGAAGCCCAAGTCGAACGCGGAGAACATGACCACCCGCGCACAGATATCCTTCCCCGTGGCTTCGGCCATGCAAGAGGATGTGGTGTGGCGACGCGACATCTACCGCGAGCTTGATCTCATGGAAGAGAAGGCCAACGCCGGACTGTACTACCCGCCAGAGCCCGTGGGCAACCAGAAGAACCTCTTCACCTACCTCTTCCAGCTGGTGCTGCGTGGTCCGAGGAATGGCGGCATACCAGCCTACGAGTACCGTATCGACGGGCAGGAACTCTTCAACGACTCTGCACGCATCAAGCCGCTGCAGTTTCTCGACAACTACCACATCTTCTATGAACGCGTAAACGGCCGACTGCGCATGGATCCGAGCGACATTCCTTCGCGCGAGGTGAAAGGATACTACATCAAGGAGAGTGCCTACTACGACCAGGCCAACTCCACCTTCCACACCAAGGTCATTGCACTCTGCCCCATTATGAGCCGCGAGGACGACTTCGGCGACGGAGCCACTAAGTATCCGCTCTTCTGGGTGCTCTACGACGACATTGCGCCCTTCCTCTCCAAACAGACCATCATGACCAGCGACGTGAACAACGCGGCCACGATGAGTCTCGACGACTACTTCACGAAGAACATGTATCGTGGAAAGATCTATAAGACCACGAACATGCTCGGACAGACGCTCGCTCAATACTGCAACACCGACTCGGTCCTCACCAAGGAGCAGCAGCGCATTGAGAACGAGCTGCGCACCTTCGAGAAAAATATCTTCGGTGATCAGGCGAAGAAAGACTCGCTCGACAGCATCGCCAACCTCGCCGTTGACAAGAAGGGGAAAGTGAAGAAGCAGCGTCGCACGCGTCGCGGTTCCAACGACGACATTGCTGCCGACAACGGAAAAGATGAGCCGAAGGAGGCTCGTGAGCCAAAGGTGAAGACGAAGCGTCGCTCTTCTCGCTCATCGTCGGGATCGGCACGCATGAGCGTTCGTCGGGAAAGGCACTGATTGAGCGGAGAGTTCTTTTCAAGCAAAGTGAACGAAGAATTAAGAGTTAAATAGTTAATAGTGCCGACAGCCATGAGCTGGCGGCACATGTCAATCACCCAAGAATCCAAGAAATATGAAAAAGTTCTTCTCAACGATTATCGTGATTGCGGCATTGCTGACAGCATTGCCAGCACAGGCACAGACAACGAAGGTACGCTTCGGTGTGAAAGGCGGACTCAACATCTCTGAGTTCTCCTTCAGTGACAAAGTGTTCAACTCGGAAAACAAGATGGGATTCTTCGTCGGTCCGACACTCACCTTCGGACTGCCCGTCGTAGGTCTCGGTGCCGACATCTCGGCGCTTTACAATGAGCGCAAGGCGGAGCTCAACGGATCTGACGTCAAGCAGAAGAGCCTCGACATTCCCGTCAACGTGCGCTATTCCATCGGTTTCAGCGAGGAAGCATGTCTGTATTTCGCTGCCGGACCGCAGTTCAGCTTCGCCCTCGGCGACAAAGCCTTGTCGTTCAAGGACAACGATCTCGGCGAAGTAGACTGGGAGTTCAAGAACACCGCCTTCAGCTTCAACGTCGGCGGAGGGTTCATCATCAACCACCTGCAGATCTCCGCTTCCTACAACATCCCCATCGGAACGACGGGCGACTACACATGGAAGGATACTGTTGACAAGGTGTTCCACGCCGACAGCAAGATCAAAGGGTGGCGCATCGCTGCGGCCTATTACTTCTGATTCCCATCAACCCCATGACAGCATAAGCGTAGAGAGGATCCTTTCATCCTCGCTACGCATGTGTTTTTTTGCGCCACAATCACCTCCTAATTTGCATGGGAATGGCATAAAGAAGGTCGAAAAAGCCTAATCTCATAGCGATAAAACAAGAAAATGAGGGAAAAATTTGGCCGTTTCAAAAAAAAACAGTACCTTTGCACCCGCAAATGAGGAAACACCTTGTTTGATTATATCGCGGAGTGGAGCAGTTGGTAGCTCGCCAGGCTCATAACCTGGAGGTCGCATGTTCGAGTCCTGCCTCCGCAACTCTCAGAAGCCCGAAGTCTTTTCGACTCGGGCTTCTTTCGTTTTGCTGCAGCAAGACCCTTCACATGCTCCCGGTCGCAGTTCTTCGCAAAGCGAAGCGTCCCTTCGGGTCGAGCGCGAGTCCTGCCTCCGCAACTCTCAGAAGCCCGATGTCTTTTCGACTCGGGCTTCTTTCTTTTTGCTGCAGCAAGACTCTCACATGCTCCGGT
>DEJE01000022.1:120773-157951 GCA_002353205.1 Prevotella sp. UBA2756
CGAAGCGTCCCTTCGGGCCGAGCCCTCCGAGTTCCTCGAAACAATCGGCGACCCCGCCTTTTACAACCTGCTCCTTGAAGCAAAGACCTACGGTTTCTCCTATTTCCAGATAGCCCGCGCCATCGGCCTCAAGGCAAGCATGAATATGGAGCGCGCAGCTCTTGCCATCCGCAAGTGGCGGCAGGAGTTAGGTATAATGCCCGTCGTCAACCAAATCGATACCCTCGCTGCCGAGTACCCGGCCCACACCAACTACCTGTATTTGTCGTACCTATAATGTCCAAACGTGAGTCAGCCCTTTTTATCTCTCTCTATAATATCCACCCCCAAATGTCAGAATCAAAATGAAGAATAATAATATCATCAACCTCAGCGGCCGTCTGTTCCAGATAGGCGCACTGTTGTGTGCATAGCCTTGATGATTTCTTCCAGCAGCGGCTTGTGATGGCCGGGCACGATGATGTGGTGGTTGCCGATGGGGTGGGTGAGGAAATAGGTGGCCTGCGCGGGGTCGGCGAGGCGGACGACTTGCTGTGTGCGACACAGGTCGGGCTTCGACTCGTTGTGCAGGAGCGTTCCTTCTGCGATGAAGAATCGTTCCAGACGGCCGTCGACCTTGAAGATGGTGACGGGACCTTCGGCCATGAAACCTCGTATGCCAACACCGATCGACGACTCGAAATGGGTGTCGAGTTCATAGCGCGACACCATGTTGAGGGGAATGGTGCAATGGGCGAAAACGATGGTGCCCGTTGCGGGGTCGATGCTCGACGGATTGGCCTGGAAACCGCTGACGCCAGTGAGCGCGTTGACAAGCGTCATGGTGATCAGGGCCGGAACGTCGCCTTCGCATCCGGCCACGATGCCCTCGGCATTGAGGTGCGCAAGAGCCAGGCAGCCCGTGTTATGCACAGCGGTGAGCAGGTCGAAGCAGCGCAGGGTGAAGCCTTGCAGGTGGTGCCGGCCGACGAGTGCCTTCAGCGCATCGTAGATCTGGTGCGCTCCGGGCAGTGCTTGCCTGATGTTGTCGTCGGGAGCTTGTTCTGTCATCTCTTGACGGAGAGGAGTGTCGGCAATCGTTTCGAGCAGCTCCTGCATCGGAATGTCCACCAGTTCGATGTCGAGCAACCTGCGTACGCTCTCCTTGTCGGCATGGCTGGCGATGAGCCAGTCGGAAGGTTGGCCGACGATGCCGAGACGGATGCCCTGCAACCGACGGCTTGCCTGAGCTACTTGCGTCAGCAAGCTGATGCGTGTTCGGATATATTCGCTGTCGCCGTGGATGATTTCGCCGCGCAGACCGTGCTGCTGCAGATAGGAGAGAATCTCCATCGAGGCGGCGAGCGAGTTGCTCTTGCCCGATGTGAGCAGGAAGAAAGGCCTGCTGCTTAGCGCTTGCAACTGCGGGAGCAGACGCAGGAAGACGTTCTCCGTGCCGCCCGTGCGGACGTAGATGAGGTCGAGGTCGTGCGAACCGAAGTCGGAAAAATCGTTGTCTCGAAACGTGTACTCGATGTGGAGGCTGTCGAGAAACTCGCGTGTCAGGCCTGCCACGGCTTCTTTGTCGTGCAGCTCTGAGGTAAGGGTGTAAATGGCAATGTTGTTCATACGCATGAGTGCAAAGTTACGAAAAAACGAGTGAAGTGCAAAAGGAAAGCTCGTTTTTCTTTTCAATTCCGAGTTCCAGTAACTTCGGCGAAGCCAGAGTTACGAAAAAAGATTGACTTCGGGAAGCGCAGCATTTACTTTTGAATTCAATACACCTATCTGCAATTTCTTTTATCAAGTCATCAGATACCATTGACAATTGGTTTGTGTGTATCAACAACCTAGGCGCACTTGTTAAGGAATCGTGAATATTGTGCCAGAATCTTCCAGCTACACATATACCAATGTCATTAGTCTTTTCAACCCACTCACGCTCATCACGAAACTCGGCAAACCTGTGAGTGATATATAATCCTTGTCGTTATAAGACAAAACAGTTATTTCCGTGTTCTGAACCGTTATCTTTGCCATAGGATATCAATTATGAATAATGTGTGCAAAGGTAGCATAAAAACGTGAGACAAGAGGACAAAACGCAGAAGAATGTGGAAATCAGAAGGTTTCCGGGCTGTCAGGAGAGCGACTATGGGTTGACCCCGTTGCTTACATTGTTTGCGATTTAATTTGTTTTGGTGTGCAATATAAATTGAATTACCAAGCAATCTAAATTGTTTTGCTGTGCAATTTAATTGATTTTGGCGAGCAAAAGAATCGGGATTGCAGGGGATGTCAGGGCCTATGGCAGGGCTGTTCGGGCTCGGCGGCACGGCTGTTTGGGGGTAATGGCAAATAAGAGAGCATTGGGAGGCAGGCAGAAAGCAACTTGCCGGCAACGCTGAAGGGGCGTGCCGGCAAGTTGCCGAGGTCTTGCTGCCGTCGGCAGACGGTGCTATTTGACTGTTAGGCGCTTGATGTGCCGCAGGCAGACGGCTGCTATTTGTCCGTTAGGCGCTTGATGTGCTGCAGGCAGACGGTGCTATTTGGCTGTAAGGCGCTTGATGTGCTGCTTCAGGATGTAGTAGGCGGGGTGTGGCATGGCGCCGTGGTCGTAGCCTTGCATCTCGTAGAGCGTCACGTCTTTGTGGCCGACGAGTTTCAGCATGCGCCAGAAATAGGCCTGCTCCTCGTAGCGTCCGAAGAGCTCCAGCTCCCTGTCGCCCGAGATGATGATGATGGGCGGTGCGTCGGGTCGGACGTATGTGAGGGGCGCATACTGGTCGATGGTGGCTTGGAGTGGCGGTATGCCCTGCTGCTTGCGCACGTTGTAGTGGGTGATGCACTGTCCGCTGAAGGGAATGAGTGCGGCCAGGCTGTCGGCGTCGACGCCGTATCGTGCGAGCCATCTCTTGTCGAGCCCGATGATGTCGAGCAGGTATCCTCCTGCCGAGTGCCCAGCCACGAATATCTTCCGCTTGCTGCCGCCGTAGCGCGCGATGTTCTTGTAGGTCCATGCCACGGCCGCCGCCGCATCGTCGAGGCACTGGTCGATGGTGGCTTTGGGCATCAGTCGGTAGTTGGGTGCCACGACCACGAGTCCGCTGTTGCGCAGCTGCTCGTCGATGTGCTTCTCTCCGCCCTCGAGTCCTCCGCCGTGGAACCACACGACCACGGGTGCCTCGTCGGCCTGCGTGGGGTAGTAGACGTCGAGCTTGCAGCGCTCCTTGGCGTAGGGGTCGTCGGTGGTGGAGTAGGGGATGTCGTTCACTTGTTCATACTGCGCCTTGGCAGTGGTAGTGCCAATCAGTATCAGCGCGAAGGCTATGCTGAAAACGGTTTTTCTATCCATGGTCTTGTTGTTTGATTCTACTTGTTGCGGTATCTGTCGATGAGATGCTGAGGCATTTTGACGATGCAGATGTTCATCGACCGTCCGTCTTCAGAGAGCATGGCCGACTGTATCTCGATGGCCTGCTTCTTCTTCAGCTTGCCTGCTTCGGAGTCGGCAAAGAGCTTGGCCAGGGCTTCGCCCTTGACGCGGTCGGAGCGGAAGATGACCCACTGCCCGTCGGCATTGTGATTTGAAGTGTTTTTTTTTAAGACTTTGCAAATATACGAAAAAAGCGTGAACCAGCCATCAACCGACCGCTTTTTTGTCATTGTTTCCCTTTAAATATAGTTTAAAAGAAAAGACGTTTACAGGTTGATGCCGAAGTTCTGCTTGATTTCGCTCATCACGAAAGTGCTCTCGATGGAAGCCACCGAGTCGATGTCGCCCAACTTGGTGAGCACGAACTCCTGATACTGCTTCATGTCGCGGGCACGGACCTTCAGCAGATAGTCGTAGGCACCGCTGGTGTTGTAGCATTCGGTCACCTCGGGAATGCGCATGATGCGGTGGGTGAAGGCATCGGCAATCTCATGGTTGATCTGCTTGAGCTTCACCTTGCAGAACACGAGCAGCCCCTGGCCCAGCTTCTCGGGGTCGAGCACGGCCACGTATTTCTTGATGTAGCCCTGACGCTCCAGTCGCTTCTGCCGCTCGAAGACGGGTGTGGGCGTGAGATGCACTGCGTCGGCCAGTTCCTTCGTGGTGAGTTTGGAGTTTCTTTGCAGCGTTTTCAGTATCTGCAGGTCGGTTTTGTCTAATGTTTCAGCCATTTGTCAGAATTTTATTCTTTTTGGAAAGATTTCAGATGCCCCTTTCGGAAACATTTTCTGTTAACGTTGCAAATTTAGGGATATTTTCCGAATTGCGCAAGAAATTTGGAAGATATTTCTAAACCATCTAACTTTGCAGCGGGAAAAATGATAAATGCGCTTCGCTAAATGATAAATGATAAATGATAAATCGTGAAATTGTCAAATAAATATATGCTGAAAAAACAGACGATAGCAGTACACACCCCCTACGTGAGGCCCGATGCCTACGGCGCGCTGGCTGTGCCCGTATATAATAATGTGGCATTTGAGTTTGGCGACGCTCAGGAGATGGCCGATGCCTTCTGCAACCGTATCAGTGCCCCCGACTATGCGCGGATGGAGAATCCCACGGTGACCAACCTGGAGCAGCGCGTGAAGGCACTGACCGGAGCAGCCCACGTGACGGCGTTCAACTCGGGCATGGCCGCCATCAGCAATGCGCTGCTGGCAGTCAGCGCACAGGGGCGCACCATCGTCTCGTCGCACCATCTGTTTGGCAACACGCTGGCTCTGATCTCGGGCACGCTGCTGCGGTTCGGCGTGAAGCCCCGGCTGAGAGACCTCACCGATCTGGAGGCCGTGGAGGCAGCCATTGACGAGAAGACCTGCTGCGTGTTCCTGGAAATCGTGACCAATCCGCAGCAGGAAGTGGCCGACCTGAAGAGAATTGCCGAAATAGCCCACCGCAAGGGGGTACCCGTGATAGCCGACTCTACTGTGATTCCTTTCACCGAAACGCGTCTGAAGGAGCTGGGGGTCGACGTTGAAGTGGTGTCGAGCACGAAATACATCTCGGGCGGCGGAACTTCGCTGGGCGGACTGATTATCGACTATGGCACGTTCCCACAGGTGAACCAGCGGGTGAAATACGAACTGCTGGTGAACCTCGGGGCCTACATGACACCGCAGGTGGCCTATCTGCAGACACTCGGACTGGAGACGCTCGACGTGCGCTATCAGCGGCAAGCCGCCAACGCCCTCTGGATAGCAAAGGAACTGAGGGAGGTGGGACTCATCAAGTCGGTGAACTACATCGGACTGCCCGACAACCCCTTCCACGAGCTGGCTCAGCAGCAGTTCGGCCCCACGGCGGGCGCCATGCTCACCATCGACCTGGAATCGAAAGAGAAATGCTTCCGTTTCCTGAACCGGCTGAAGCTCATCCATCGGGCCACGAATCTGTTCGACAGCCGCACGCTGGCCATCCACCCTGCCTCGACCATCTTCGGACTCTTCCCCGAAAGGCAGCTGGAGCAAATGGACGTCAGGCAGACCACCATCCGGCTCTCCATAGGACTGGAAGACCCGCTCGACCTGTTGCTCGACATCCAACAGGCGCTGCTGGCAGACGACATCTGATTATTTGACGATTTTACTATTTCACAATTGGACAACTGATGGTAGAATAAATCGTGAAATATTGAAATAGTCAAATCGTGAAATAAAAAATAATCGTAAAATAGTAAAATAAAACCATGGCAAAGGTAGCAAAAAGTCTGATAGAACTAATCGGCAACACGCCGCTGCTGGAACTGACAGGAACGGAACGTGAACTGAAGCTCAAGGCACGGGTAGTGGCCAAGTTGGAATACCTGAATCCGGCACGCAGCGTGAAAGACCGCACGGCGCTGGCACTCATTGAACGGGCTGAACGCAAGGGGCTCGTAGGTCCTGGCACGACCATCATCGAACCGACGAGCGGCAACACCGGCATCGGACTGGCCTTTATTTCCGCCATCCGCGGCTACCGTCTCATCCTGACCATGCCCGACGCCATGTCGGTGGAGCGCCGCCAGCTGCTGCGTTCGCTCGGAGCCGAACTGGTGCTCACTCCGGCCTACGAGGGAATGGCAGGAGCCATCCGCAAGGCGCAGGAACTGAAAGAGGAAATCGGCAATGCCTATATCCCACAGCAGTTTGAAAATCCCGCCAATCCCGAAATACACCGGCTGACCACAGCCGAAGAAATTCTGCGCGACACCGACGGCAAGGTGGACATCTTCGTGGCCGGCATCGGAACGGGCGGCACCATCACGGGCGTGGGTCAGGTGCTGAATCAATACAACCCGAAGGTGAAGATAGTGGGCGTGGAACCCTACGGCTCGTCAGTGCTCAGCGGCGGAAAGCCCGGCCCGCACAAGTTGCAGGGCATCGGAGCAGGATTCCAGCCGAAGGTGCTCAGCACGACCGTCTACGACGAAATCCTGCGCATCAAGGATGCCGAGGCTTTTGCCGTGGGACGGCTGCTTGCCACGAAAGACGGAGTGCTGACCGGCATATCGAGCGGTGCTGCCGCTGCTGCCGCCATCAAACTTGCCCGCCGACCTGAGAACGAGGGCAAGACCATCGTGGCACTGCTGCCCGACACCGGTGAGCGCTACCTTTCCACTCAAATGTTTAATCACGAATAAGTTATGGCAGAGACAAAGAAACTATCCATCATTGCCTTCAGCGGCGATTTCGACAAGCTGACGGCCGTATTCACCCTCGGCACCGGAGCCGCTGCCGTGGGTTACGAGGTGAACATCTTCTTCACTTTCTGGGGACTGGATGCCATCAAGCAGAAGAAAGGCCGTTCGCTGACGGGCGGCAACTGGCTGACCAAGATTTTCGGGTTCATGATGGGAGGCCTCAGCGTCACCCCTACAAGCCGCTTCAACTTCCTCGGGGCAGGTCCCAGGATTTTCCGCTACCTGATGCGCAAGAACAATGTGGCCACACTGGAAGAACTCGTGGAGGCCGCCAAGGCACTCGGCATCAACCTGTATGCCTGCGAGATGGCCATGCACGTGCTCGGTCTGAAGAAGGAAGACTTTATTCCCGAGGTGAAGGACGTGCTCGGCGTGGCATCGTTCCTGAACCTGAGTGAAGGGGGGCAGACATTATTTATATAGGAAGCCCACCCAAGCCCTCCCAAAGGGAGGGATGTAAAAGGGAGCCCACCCAAGCCCTCCCAAGGGAGGGATGTATAGATAACATTAATTATAATATAAAATTAGTATGGGAATATTCAAAAACAAAAGTAACCAAACTCCCCTTCCCTCGGAAGGGGCTGGGGGTAGGCCCCACGTCCTGGACATCACGAAGGAGCACTGCCCGATGACCTTCGTCAAGACGAAGATTGAGCTCTCGAAGCTACAGCCGGGCGACATCCTGGAGGTGCTGCTCTCGGAGGGCGAACCACTCGACAACGTTCCACGCAACGCCAAAGATCAGGGCTACAACGTGATTGGCGTAGAACACGTGGAAGGAACCACCCACAAGGTGATAATAAAGAAATAATAAATAATAAATAATAATAACACAACCCAGACCCAAGCTCCTGTTACGGTCTCCCCCCTTCGGGGGGGATAAAGGGGGGCTTATATTATGGCAGATTCAAATCTCCAGCGCAGTGTGACCACTGCCACAGCCAGAAGACTGGCAACGACAACCAAGACCGCCCCGCAGATGGGCAGTATCACCCCGAGGCTATTACTGAAACTGCTGCCGTGGGTACAGGTCAGCGGCGGCACGTTCCGTGTGAACCGCACAAAGGTAGAGCTACGCAAAAGCGAGCGGCTGCCGATTCAATATCTCAACGGTGTTCCGTCGTTCTCGGCCAAGAGTCTGAAGGCCATCCCGCTGTTCTCGGAGTTCGACGACGAGATAGTGAACCGCCTGGCCCGCTCGTTCGAGACGAAGGAAGTGGAAATAGGCCAGCTCTTCGTAGAGGAAGGCAAGGACAAGCAGAAATTCTTCATCGTGGCCAACGGTCAGGCCGAGGTCATCAGCAAGGGTCCCCACGGCGAGGAGCTGCGCATAGCCCTGCTGGGCGACGGTGAGTATTTCGGCGAGACCGACCTGCTCGACGATGCCGAGTCCACCGTGTCGGTGCGTGCCATCACGCCCACCGTGTTCCTGGGCCTGAAGCTGAAGGAACTGGAGAAATTCATCAAAGAGGTGCCCGACTTCCGCGAGACCTTCACCAAGGCCGTCGACAAGCAACTGCGACTGAAAGCCACGGTGAACGACCACGGTGAGAAGCACATTGACCTGGTGAGCGGTCACGAGGAGGACAACATCATTCCCGAAACCTACATCGACTACGAGGAGCAGCCCACGGAATACTCGCTGAACACGCTGCAGACCGTGGTGCGCGTACATACCCGCGTCAGCGACCTGTACAACAACCCCTACAACCAGCTGGAAGAGCAGCTGCGCCTCTCGATAGAGAGCATCAAGGAGCGCCAGGAGTGGGAACTCATCAACAACAAGAAGTTCGGCCTGCTCTCAGCCGTGAACCCTGCCTACCGCATCACCACCCGCTACGGCTCGCCCACGCCCGATGACCTCGACGAACTGCTCTCGCTGGTGTGGAAGGAACCCGCCTTCTTCATTGCCCATCCGCGTGCCATCGCCGCCTTCGAGCGCGAGTGCACATGGCGCGGCGTTCCGCCCGTGACCACCGACCTCTTCGGCACGAAGGTCATCCTCTGGCGCGGCGTGCCCATCATTCCCTCCGACAAGGTGGAAGTGGAAGGCCAGTATCTGACGGGCCGCGGCGTGGGCACCACAAAGATTATCCTGGTGCGCGTGGGCGAGAAGAACCAGGGCGTCATCGGACTCCACCAGAGCGGCATCCCAGGCGAGGTTGGTCCTTCGCTCTCGGCCCGGCTGATGGGACTCGACAAGTTTGGCGTGGCTTCCTATCTGCTCACCAAATACTTCTCGCTGGCCACGCTGACCGACGACGCCATCGCCGTACTGGAGAACGTAGAAGTGGGCTACTATCACGACTATCAGCATCGTAATAAAGTGGAGAAATAAATGATCAACCTATCAGAACTCAACAGTTTCCCCGGACAGGACAGTTCGCTGGCTCTGCTGAAGGAAATCGCCCAGAAGTATTGCCCTGAAAGGCTACGGGTAGGCGAGCTTAGCTCGGGAATGGAATGGCAAGACGCCCGACGGCAAGTTTTGCCCGACGGGCAGCTGCTCGCGGCAGGCCAATGGCTGGGCGAGCCCCTGAACCTCGATGCGCTCAAGGCGGGATTCGAGCAGTTGCTGGCGGGCGGCAGCGGATTCGAACAGCTGCCCTACGTGGACGACGCAGAAGTGACGACCCGGACGCTCCCGCAGGAGGATGGTTTCGGCATAGGCATCCCCGAGACGCAGAAACTCAGAGACCTGCACTACGAAGAGGCCGACACGCTGAACTCGGAGCAGATCAAGAAGGACTTCCCCGTGCTCAACCAGCGGGTGAACGGCCACGATCTGGTATGGCTCGACAACGGCGCTACGACGCAGAAGCCCATCCAGGTGATCGACAAGATTTCGGATTACTACAAGACGTATAATTCGAACATCCACCGCGGGGCCCACACGCTGGCCGCCCGTGCCACCGATGCCTACGAGGAAGCCCGCGAAAAGGTGCAGCGGTTCATCAATGCCGCCACCAGCGAGGAAATCATCTTCGTGCGCGGCACCACCGAGGGCATCAACCTGGTGGCACAGACCTACGGACGGCAATATCTCACGCCGGGCGACGAAGTCATCGTGTCGGAACTGGACCATCATGCCAACATCGTGCCCTGGCAGCGCGTCTGCCAAGAGCGGGGCGCCACGCTGAGGGCCATCCCCACCGACCAGAACGGCGACCTGATTCTCTCGGAGCTGGAGCGGCTCATCACGCCGCGCACGCGCTTCATCTCCGTCGGTCATGTGAATAATACGTTTGGCACCATCAACGACGTGCGGCGCATCATCGACATCGCCCACTCGCACCAGATTCCGGTGCTGATAGACGGGGCCCAGTCGATAGCCCACACGCCCGTCGACGTGCAGCAGCTGGGTGCCGACTTCTTCGTGTTCAGTGGCCACAAGATCTACGGTCCCAACGGCATCGGCGTGGTCTATGGGCGCAAGGAACTGCTCGACAAGATGCAGCCCTGGCAGGGCGGCGGCAACATGATCAAGGACGTCACCATCGAGCGCACGGAATACAATGTGCCGCCGGCACGCTTCGAGGCTGGCACGCCCAACGTGGCCGATGCCATCGGACTCGGTGCAGCTCTCGACTACGTGAGCCGGCTCGGCATACGCAACATAGAGCACCACGAGCACCAGCTGACGGAATACGCCCGCGAACAACTGGGGCAGATTCCCGGACTGACGCTCATCGGCAATCCAAGGCAGCGCGTCTCGGTGGTTAGCTTCGTGCTCGACGGCATCCCCGTGCCCGAGGTGGGCACCCTGCTCGACAAGGAAGGCATTGCCGTGCGTGCCGGTCACCACTGTGCCCAGCCAGCCCTGCGTGCCCTCGGCTACGAGATGAGTGTGCGCCCCACGTTTGCGCTCTACAACACCCGTGACGACGTGGATAAATTAGTGATAGCAGTCAAGAAAATAATAGGCAGATAAAGAATATGGCAAAGATTACAGTAAACGGCGAGGTACAGGAGGTGCAGCCCGGCCTCAGCCTCACAGAACTTATCAAGCAGAACAATGTGGAACAGCCCGAAATGGTCAGCGTGCAAGTGAACGACGACTTCGTGGACCGCACGGAGTGGGACGCGCTGGAGATAAAAGAAGGCGACGTGGTAGATTTCCTCTATTTCATGGGAGGAGGCAGGCTAAGTGAAGAGTGAAGAATTTGCTACCGTTTTAGTGTTATGATAGATTTTACAGAAGAACAGATACAGCGCTATTCGCGGCATATACTGCTGCAGGACGTGGGTGTCGAGGGACAGGAGAAAATCTTGAACGCCCGCGTGCTGGTGGTGGGAGCAGGAGGCCTGGGTGCCCCCGTATCGCTCTACCTTGCCGCGGCGGGCATCGGACGCATCGGCATCATCGATGCCGACGTGGTGGACCTGAGCAACCTGCAACGGCAGGTCATCCATTTCACGAAGGATGTGGGCCGGCCGAAGGTGGAGAGTGCCAAGGAGAAAATCCAGGCCATCAACCCCGACGTCGCGGTGGACACCTACTACGAGTTCCTCGACTCCACGAATGCCCTCGACATCATCAAGGAGTACGACTTCATCGTGGACGGCACCGACAACTTCCCCGTGAAGTTCCTCATCAACGACGCATGCGTCATGGCAGGCAAGCCATTCTCCCACGGCGGCATCCTGCGCTTCAACGGCCAGACGTTCACCCATCTGCCCGGCACGGCCTGCTACCGCTGCATGTTCAAGGAGCCGCCACCCACCGGAGCCGTGCCCACCTGTTCGCAGGCGGGAGTGCTCGGAGCCATCGCCGGCATGCTGGGCACCATTCAGGCAGCCGAGACGCTGAAGTATTTCACCGGCGTAGGCGAATTGCTCACCAACCGTCTGCTCACCTTCGAAGCCAAGTCAATGCAGTTCCGCACCATACCCGTCCGTCATCGCGACACATGCCCCGTCTGCGGCAGCCACCCCACCATCGACCACCTGATAGACTACGAACAGGCGGCATGCGACCTGAAATCAATGCATAATGCTTAATGCATAATTGGCTGCGCACGAAAAGATTAAGCATTAAGCATTAAGAANNCATTAAGAATTAAGCATTATGAAGATTCCACAAATTGTTATTGATGAAATGATTGCCCAGGCCCAGAAGGACGCACCCTGCGAATCGTGCGGCTACCTGCTGGGACAGGGCGACGCCGTCACCGAGAACTACTGGATGGAGAACGTCGACCACTCCAGCGAGCATTTCTCCTTTGCACCCCGCGACCAGTTTGCAGCACTGAAGTATGCACGCAGCCGGGGCCTGAAAATACTGGCCAACTGGCACAGTCACCCGGCCTCGCCCTCCCGCCCCTCAGCTGAAGACCTCCGGCTGGCCAACGACCCCACTATCCGCTATGCCATCCTCTCGCTCCACGAGGGCATCCATCTCAACTCGTTTGCCATCAGGGGCGGCGAAGTAGTGGACAAGCAGGTGCATTATGAGTTGAGAGTTTAGAGTCAAAAATTAAGAATTGTCGCCTGCGACGATTATGAATTATAAATGAAGAAATGAACAGTTTTATCCTGGCCGACCGACAAGACCTGACGCGCTTTGCCATCGAGAGCATCATAAGGCGAGACAGCCGGAACGTCGTCTACACCGCTTCCGACAAGGCACGCCTGACGGAGCTGCTCGCCGCGCACGAGCACTCGGTGGTGGTGCTCGACTATGCCCTGTTCGACTTCATCTCTGAAGACCAGCTGCTCACCACGAGCGAGCGGTTCTCCGAGACCCGATGGCTGCTGCTCAGCGACAGCCTCACGCCAGCGTTCCTCTCCCGCATGCTTTATGCCTCGCCCGCCTTCAGCGTCGTCTTCAAGAACAGCCCGCTCCCGGAGATACGCAGCGCCCTCGGCCAGACCGCCCGCGGAGCCCGCTACATCAGCCAGCAAGCCATGGAGATCATGCTTACGCGTCCCGCCGAAGACGCAGATACCGACACACTGACCACCACCGAGACCGAGATACTGCGCGCCGTTGCCATGGGCAAGACCACCCGCGAGATAGCTGCCGAGCGCTTCTCGAGCATCCACACCGTCAATACCCACAAGAAAAACATCTTCCGCAAACTGCATGTCAACACCGCCTACGAAGCCACCAAATATGCTGTGCGCTCAGGACTTGTCAACCCGTCGGAATTTTACATATAACCCTTCGTAATTGATAATTGACAATTGATAATTGATAATTATGCAAATCATAAAGTTCAATGTTCAAAGTTCAAAGAACAAATTATCATTTAGCGAAGCGTCATTTCTCATTTCTTATTTCTCTTTTAGCGAAGAGACATTATGACAAGACTATATATTATAATAGGTATAATCCTGCTTGCAGGCAGCCCTGTAAAGGCAAACAGACTGGAAGAAGAAAACGATACGTCGAAAGTTGAGACGCTGAAGGGCAAACAACTTAACGAGGTGACGGTGTCGGCGCATCGTGCCGGCAGGGTGAAGAGCACGGGCATTGGCAACACGGAGATGATTAATGCCAATGAGTTGCTGCGCGCCGCATGCTGTAATCTGGGTGAAAGTTTTACCACCAACCCGTCGGTTGATGTAAACTATGCTGATGCGGCCACAGGTGCGCAACAGATAAAGCTGTTGGGGCTCAGCGGCACCTATGTGCAGATGCTTACAGAGAATATTCCAAACTACCGCGGAGCAGCCGCTCCCTTTTCCTTGGGTTATATCCCAGGACCGTGGATGCAAAGCATACAGGTGTCTAAAGGAGCCTCGTCTGTAAAGAACGGCTATGAAAGCATCACGGGGCAGATCAACGTAGAGTTCAAGAAACCGCAGGCAACACCTTTCGCAGATGCCAACCTCTATTTTAACAGCAAAGGCAAGCTGGAGGCGAACATGGGAGCCAATCTGCACCTGAGTAAACGCTGGCGGACAGCCCTGCTCGCACATTACGAGATACTCGACAAGGTACACGATGACAACGGCGACGGATTCGCAGACTTGCCAAAGGTTCGTCAGGGTGCCCTGCAGAGCCGATGGGCATGGATGGGCGACCACTATGTGTTTCAGGCCTCTGTCAAAGGACTCAAGGAGCATCGCAAGGGCGGACAGACAGGACATCATGCCAAGGCCGAGCATCCCTATCTGATTGACATCACCAACGAACGCTACGAGGCTTTCACCAAGAATGCCTACATATTCGACAAAGAGCGCGCCACCAACATTGCCCTGATCCTGAGCGGATCGCTTCACCACGAGAATGCAGGATACGGCCACAAGCTCTACAACGCAGACCAGCGCAACGGCTACGCCTCGCTGATGTTTGAGAGCGACTTTGGCGAGCATCACAATCTCTCGGTGGGCGCAAGTCTTAACCACGACTATTACGACCAGCGATACAGGCTTACCAACCACGGGACAGAACAACAGCAGCGCGACGACGAAACCACCCCCGGCATCTACGCGCAATACACTTTCAAGCTGGGCGAGAAACTCACCCTCATGGGAGGCCTTCGCTGGGACCACAGCAACATCTATGGCAGTTTCGTCACTCCGCGAGCCCACCTGAAATATTCCCCCAATGAGGCAGTCACCCTCCGCGCCTCAGCAGGCAAAGGCTATCGCACCAACCATGTGCTGGCCGAAAACAACTTTCTCCTTGCCAGCGGACGACAGGTTATCGTCGATGAAAACCTTGACCAGGAGGCAGCATGGAACTACGGCATCAGTGCCAGCAGCAACATCCCCGTCGGCGAGAAAACACTCGAGCTCAGCGCAGAGTATTACTTCACCAGCTTCCAGCACCAGCTGCTGGTCGATCTCGACAGCGACCCCCATGCCGTTCACTTCACCAATCTGCAGGGCGACAGCTATTCGCACACCTGGCAGCTGGAGGCCACCTACCCGTTCTTCCAAGGATTCACACTCACAGCCACCTATCGCCGCACCAACGTAAAAAGCACCTATGGCGGAGTGCTCCGCGAGAAGCCACTCACCAACAAATACAAAGGCCTGCTGACAGCCTCCTACAAGCCAGGACTGGGAAAATGGCAGTTCGACGCCACCCTGCAACTCAACGGCGGAGGACGGCTGCCCGATGCCTACACCACAGACGGCGGCACACCCTCGTGGGACAACACCTATAAAGGCTATGAGCAGCTGAGCGCCCAGGTGACCCGTTTCTTCCGTTTCTGGAGTATCTATGCCGGAGGCGAGAACCTCACGGCTTTCAAGCAGAAAGCCCCCATCATCGGAGCCAACGACCCCTGGGGACAGAACTTCGACTCCACCATGATCTGGGGCCCAGTCCACGGAGCAGTCTTTTACATCGGCGTACGCCTGAATTGGAATAAAATATAGTTAGTATTAACCCATTAAACCATTTTAAAAAGATGAGAACAAAAACATTATTCATTGCGCTGGCAGTAACCCTGGCCTGCAGCGCCAAGGACATCAAAACCGTAGTGCTCAACACTGCCCCCGAAATGCATTGTTCTAGTTGTGAAAACAAGATCAAGTCATACATCCGTTTTGAAAAAGGAGTGAAGAACATCGAGACCAGCCTGGCCGACAAAACAGTAACCGTCACCTACGATGCCGACAAGACTGATGTTGATAAAATCATCGAGGGTTTCAAGAAGATTGATTATGTGGCAACAATAGCCACACCACAGGCAGAGGGTGCTCCCCAGGCAGAACAGAAGAAGGGTGGCTGCTGCGGCAGTGATGGTTGCAAGTGCGGTTCAGCTAAAAAGCCAGAACAGGCCAAAGCTAAGTCTGCAGAGAGGAAAGGATGTTGTTGCGGTTCAAAGAAAGCAAATCCGGAAACAGCAGCCAACGATGGTTCTGTAATTAAGTTCAAGGCAACACAGATGAGTTGTGGTGGTTGTGCGAATAAAGTAAAGAACTTGTTGACAGGTGTTGACGGAGTAACAGATGTTGCTGTTAATCTAGAATCAAAGATTGTTACAGTCAATTATGATAGCCAGAAAACAGATTCTGCAAAGATCCAGGACAGTTTCAAACAAATAAACTATACGGTAGAGGAAGTCCATTAATAGCTTTCAGCTGTGAAGAAATGGGGGCGGCTTCTATCTGAAGTCGCCCCTCTGTGTTTTATACCAAACACATGTGATACGGTTTACCTTTACGGAGGTATTGTGCAGACCTGTATTTCGTCATACCTTTGCACTCGTAAAAAGTATATAATTGATAAATCGTAAAATCGCAAAATGGTATGAAGAGTTTTCAGAATACAGCAATCGCAATCGTCTTAGCCATATTTTCTATGCAGGCATCGGCCACCCCCGTCAGCGGGCACGTGGCCGATGCCAAAACCGGGGAGGCTATCATCGGAGCATCCGTTATATATAATAATAAGGTGGGCGCCGTGACCGACGCCGACGGACATTTCCATCTCGACATTGCCGCCTTCCCCACCCAGATCAGCGTCAGCTACGTGGGCTACGAAAACCAGCAAGTCAGCATCGGCAGCGCAGACACCCTCGTCAGCATCCGGCTGCAGGAAGACACGCGCCAGCTCTCGGAAGTTGTTGTCGTGGGCTACGGCACACAGCGACGCACACAGCTGACGGGCAGCGTGACCACGGTCGGAGCCGACGTGTTCGGCCAGTCGCAGACAGCCACGCTCGACGGTGCCCTGAGCGGACGGGTGGCCGGACTCAGCGTGACAGCATCCAGCGGACAGCCGGGAGCAGAAAGTCAGGTGCGCATACGCGGCGGCAACTCTGTGAACGCATCCAACGAACCTCTCTACGTCATCGACGGCTTCATCTATTTCAAGGATGCTGCCAACAGCAGCACCGGGCTGGGCGGACTGGCCAGCGGACTGAATCCGCTGGCAACCGTCAACCCCAACGACATAGAGCGCGTGGAGGTGCTGAAAGACGTGTCGGCCACGGCCATCTATGGCTCGCGCGGCGCCAACGGCGTGATTATGATAACCACCCGGCAAGGCCGTGCCGGCGAGAACAAGTCGCACATCAGCTACACCTACAATATCGGCACCAGCCGCATCAGCCGGAAACTGGACCTGCTCAGCGCCACCCAGTGGGCGCAGCTGCAGCGAGACTATTTCAGCAACAAGGCCGGATATAGCGACGCTGAAATCAGCGCGCTGGGTCAGGGCACCGACTGGCAAGACGCCGTACTGCGCACCGCCACCCAGCAGAGTCACGAGCTGAGCATTACGGGGGCAGGGGCAAAAAACCGCTACGCCTTCTCAGCCAACTATACTAATCAGGACGGAATTGTGCTGAACACTGGATTCGAGCGCTATAACTTCCACACCAACGCCGAGTGGCAGCTGCGCGAAGGACTGCGCTTTGGCGTGAACGCCACCTACGGACGCTCCGTGCAGCAGGGGCTGACCACCACCGAGGAGCAGGTGTTCAACTCGTCGCCCTATTCGGCCGGCATCACCAACAGTTTTGTCTATGCGCTGCTGATGCCGCCAGTGATCAGCGTCTACGGTCAGGACGGCACCTACAACTTCAAGAACCCCTACGAATATGCCTACTTTGCCATTGGTGACCATGCCTCGAACCCGGTGTACGACCTCCGTGAGAGCGTGGCCGAGAACGTGAACAACTATCTGCTCTCAAACGTATGGGCCAACTATCGCATTGGCGACCTGACGCTGAAAGCCACCGTGGGACTCAGCAGCGAGAAGCTCTCGCAGAACTATTTCTCGGGAGCATACACCTCGCTGGGACTGGCCACACAGGGCATCGGCGGCACTGGCAACCGGCAGACCGACATCTGGCAGCAAGAATACACGGCCACCTATGCACGCAACTTCGGCAACATCCACTACGTGGACGCACTGGCAGGCTATACGCGACAGACTTCGAAATCCACCTACAGCAACCTGCGCACCAACCATTTCACCAACGAGGCACTGAAACAGTATAACCTGGGCGACGGCTCCGGCACCTATACCCCACAGACGGGCATATCGGAAGCCAGCCTGAACTCGCTGATTGCCCGCGTGAACTACACCCTGCTCAGCCGCTATAACGTGACGGCCACCTTCCGTGCCGACAACTCGAGCCGTTTCTCCAAAGACCACCGCTGGGGCTACTTCCCCTCGCTGGGTGTGTCGTGGAATGTTGACAGGGAGCATTTCCTCTCCGGCGTGAAGGCCATCGACAATCTGAAGCTGCGCGTATCGGCCGGACTGGTGGGCAACCAGGAGATTCCCGACTATGCCTTCACCACCAGCTACGCCACGGGCTCGTATGGCGGCTCAAGCAGCTATGCCAAGCAAAACACGGCCAACGACGACCTGAAATGGGAGACCACGGCATCGTATAACATAGGCTTCGACCTGGGACTGTGGAAGAACCGCGTGAACGTGGTGTTCGATGCCTACTACAAAAAGACCAGCGACCTGCTGCTGGTGGTGCCCATGGGCTTTGCCAACGGCGTGACCACACAGATGCAGAACGTGGGCAACGTCGTGAACCGGGGCGTGGAACTGAGCGTGGATGCCACCCTGCTGCAGCTCCGCAACCTGCTGTGGACGGTAAGCGCCAATGCAGCCTACAACAAGAACGAGATTACGGACATGGGTGTCACCAACGACGTTATCTTGGGATCAGAGAAACAGCAGATTCTGCGCCGGGGCGAATCGCTGGGCGCCTTCTACGGCCTGCAGTTCGACGGCATTGTACAACAGGGTGAAGACGTGAGCCAGCTGCCCACCGTGAACGGACAGACACCCCGTCCCGGCGACCTGAAGTTTGTTGATACCGACCACAACAACCACATCGACGGCAACGACCGCGTGGTGCTGGGCAGCACACAGCCCAAGCTCATCTATGGCTTTTCTACGCAGTTGTCGTATGGCGGCTTCGATGTTTCGGCATCGTTTGCGGGCAGCTATGGCAACAAGGTGTATAACGCGCTGGCCAACCGACTGGAGCAGACGGGCGACTCGTATAACGTGCTGACCACCGTGCTCGACTCGTGGACACCCAGCAACGGCAGTCAGACGCTGCCCCTGGCCTCCAACGCCCGCCCCTTCAGCTATGTCGACAGCCGCTATGTGCAGAGCGCCAGCTATCTGAAACTGCGCAACCTGACCGTGGGCTATCTGTGGAAACTGAACGGCGGAAAGCGAGTGCTGGAAAGCGTCAGGGTATTTGCCACGGCCACGAACCTCTTCACCATCACCCCCTATAAGGGCTACGACCCCGAGGTGAGCAGCGGCACCGACAACGGCGTCTATCCCTCGTCGCGCAGCTTCACTTTCGGCATCACGCTAAACATCTGACGGCGAATACCAAAAAGAGGGTATGTGAAATGCCGCAATAACGGGATTGTGCACGTGGAGAAAGCGCCGTACCTTTGCACTCGTGATTCAAACATCACACAGAGAGAAGAAAAAACCTATATATTAATTAAATTAAGGTAAAAAGGAGATTTCAGTATGAAACAGAAAAACTTTATCTTTGGTGCTGCCCTGGCAGCTACACTCGTGGCAGGTTTCACTTCCTGCTCGAGCAGCGATGACGACAACAACGTAAGCAACAACCAGATCGACGACAAGAACGTGGTGGCCGACGATGCCAGCGCCCTGTCGCTGGTGAACGGCGTGTACAGCCACTGGCAGCCGCTGTCGTCGTCGTTCTCGTTTATCATCGAATTGAACTCCAACAAACTGATTTCGTTTGAGGGCGAGGAGAGCAAGGAAGGGCCGCTGAACAGCCGCTTCGAGCAAGCCCCCGACACATGGTATCAGGTGAAGATATTCAACCACCTGCTGCTGGGCATCGCCCAGGACAACGAGGCCATCACCACCGTCAGCAACTCGCTGAAAAGCGGCAAGGTGACACAGGCCGGCTATAATGCTGCCGTGGGCAAGGCCAAGTTCCTGCGTGCTCTGGCCTATCTGAAGCTGACACAGCTCTGGGGCGAGATTCCCGTATTCACCGAAGAGGGTGGCAGCACCACCGAGCGCCAGAGCATCGACAACGTCTTTGCACAGATTGTAAAGGACCTGACCGAGGCCGAGAGTCTGCTGCTCGACTACAACGGCGACCCGCGCATTCCCTCTAAGCAGGCAGCTCAGGCACTGTTGGCACGTACTTATCTGGTATGGGGCGACAACCCGCTGACTGCCGAACAGGTGTCGGCCATTGCAAGCACCCAGCAAGACCCCGCATTCAGCAAGAACGATGCCCGTCTGGAGAAAGCCGTAGAGTATGCCAACAAGGTTATCAACAGCGGCAAACTGGCCCTCGACCCCGACTACGCCAAACTCTTCGGACGCGACTATGAGAGCAACAAGCGCGGCACCAACGAGCACCTCTTCACCATTGCCCACGACGGCGACAAGAACGATGCCCAGGGCAACCATCAGACCCACTGCTCGTGGACCTTCCCCTTCCAGAACGGTGAGAACGGAAACGGCTATAAGCAGAACCACACCGAGGTGGCCGACGACAATCTCTACGACGACTGGAAGGCCGAACAGCCCAACGACAAGCGTCTGGCAGAAACCTACTTCACGGAAATCAAGAACCCCGAGACCGGACTCGTCCACCACTACTACTCTCCCGTCTACACGCCTATCAACGGCAAGGGCGTAGACCAGAGCTACGACGACGCCGAGAATCTGGAAATCTTGCAGAATTCTGTCGACCGCATTGAGATTCGTTATGCCGAGGTGCTGCTCATCAAGGCCGAGGCACTGGTACAGCTGGGCCGCAACAGCGAGGCAGCAGAACCTTTCAACCAGCTGCGCAAGCGTGCAGGCATCGCCACCGTCAGCGCTCCCACCTTCGACCAGATCAAGCGCGAATGGGACTACGAGTTCACATACGAGCAGTTCTCGTTGCTGAACAGCTACCGCTGGAAGAACCTCATCTCGTCGGTACAGCAGGTGAAAAACTACAAGCACTTCAGCGACGACTGGAAGACTTTGAGCACCTACACCTCCGACCAGGAGGCCTATTTCCAGAAGGTGCACAACCACCTGGTGGCGAAGTACAACAATGTGCGCGGCAAGCACTACCGCCAGCCCATCCCCAAAGGCCTGTCGGGCGAGGATCTGGGCATCGCACAGAACCCCGGATACTAATTTGAATTAAAACGGACAAATGGCACAGATTGCACAGACAGCAGGAAACTGCTAAGCGTTGTGCGACCTGTGCTATTATCCGTTTTATCTCCCTAAAAACAGTATTTCAAAAAGAATCTAGACTAAATTACTTTTGAAGGAATAATGAAAAGATGAAGAAACACCAAATAACAAGCCGGAAAAGACGGGGCATGACAGACGTTTGGTATACGAAATGCCACGAAAAGGCGATTGCGGCATCCACGAAAACGCCGTACCTTTGCACTCGATAAACTTCTAATATAGGTATAGATATGAAAAAGGTAATGAGATTGTTTCTCGCAGGGATAGTTCTGGTGGGACTGTCATCTTGCAACTCGAACGACGATTGGGGCGGTCAGGCTATCGACATCCCTGGTATCACGATAGACGGCGACATCGACTGCTGCTCGGCCGAAGAAGCGCTGCAGGTGTATCGGTTCCTGCAGTCGGTGAAGATCATCCCGGAGCTTTCTACGGTGGTCGACGGACAGTATAATGTTTTTGCCTACTCGCAGAACGGCTCGTTCCATGTGGGCTACAACGATATTTTCTTTGTGGCAACGAAGAAAAAGAACGGCAACTACGTCAAGAACTTCAATGTGACAGGACTGACGCCCGTGATGCTGATGACAAAGATGAACATGAAGCACAGCACACCCGTGGCTGGCAGCGTGGAATCGTTCAACGACGGCTATCTGGCCGTGAAGCGCGGATGGGTGTCGTTCGTGATGAGCAGCAGCGACAGCGGCTCGTGGACTTTGGGCTACAACGTTGAGGTGCTGAACAGCAACGGCAGCGTAGAGACAGGTATCACCGTCGGCGCCCTGCCCGAGGGACAGTCGTGGCTGAAGTCGTTCAAAGTGGGCAGCGACACCTACTACCTCTCGCTGGTGAATCCCAACGACTGGCAGACGGGCACCAACGACATCAGGGCCTACGTGTCGAAGAAGTCAGAACAGGCAACTGTTCCCTACGCACAGGCCACGGAGACGTTCACCATCGACATCGATCCGCGTATGCCCGACATGGGCAACCACACGTCGCCCAATAACACACCGCTGCTGAAGCAAAAGGACGGCAGCTACAAAGGCAGCATCAACCTGACGATGACGGGACTCTGGCGCATTCACCTGACGGTGAAGGACCAGCAGGGCAACATCGTGGCTGGCGGCGAAGAGCTGAGCTCGCTCTACTGGGACGTAACAATATAGTTAATATTTAGCATCATGGCGAAAGCATTACCTTTTGGGATATTTGTTGTATCCGCTATCGTGCTATCATTTTTCGGTGCTGCCGACATCAATCTGCTGATTGGTGCCGGTATCCTTGTGATGATTGTCGGCTCGTTGGCGGTGAAAGACCATAGGGAATATTGGGACATTGTTTTCGGGTATATGGGCAGCAAAACGGCTATGACTGCTGCGCTGTTGTGGCTGGTAGTCGGTGTTTATGGCAGCGTGCTGAATGCAGGACATATTGCCGACGGACTGACATGGTTGGCATGTCAGCTACACATGAGCGGCTCGCAATATACGGTGGTGGTGTTCCTGTTTTCTGGAGTCTTTGCCATTTCTACGGGTTCTGGGTTTGGTACCATCAGTGCTATGAGTCTGACACTCTTTCCTGCAGGTGTTGCTATTGGGGCTTCGCCAGCCTTACTGGGCGGTGCCATATTGTCAGGGGCAGCTCTTGGTGACAGTGTGTCACCAGTGTCCGACACCGCTGTCATTGCTGCTGCCACACAGTCGTATGAGAATAGTACTGATACGGCTGAGCTTGGAGGAACTATACGCTATCGTTTGCCGTATGTGACAGTTGCGTTGATATTGTCTTTAGCCGTGTTTGGGCTGTTGAGCATGTTGTCGGAAACTTCCTCGGTACGTATGCTTGCCAAGACTGGTGCAGAAGGTGTAGACGGATTGTCAATGCTTATCCCCACCATATTGATTATTATTCTTTCATTATGTCATGTGAATATCTTTGTTTCTTTGTTAAGTGGCACGCTGTTGGCTGTAAGTATCGGCCATGGCATGCATCTGTTTGAGCTTAGCCAGCTGCTGATGGTTGATAATGGCTGTGTGGAAGGGTGTGTGGTTCGTGGCGTTGCCGGTATGGCCAACGTTGCCATTCTGCTGATGGTTGTTGTGGCATTGTCGGGATTGGCGGTCAGTGGTGGCAGTATGGAAGAGATTAATAGGTGGCTCAGCGTGCATTTTTTAAGCTCTAACAGGAGTGCCGAAGTGCTCATCTATTTGATGGTAGTGTTGGCGGGCATTCTTATAGCCGCGGTCAATACGATAGCCAACGTCTGCATTTCTCCGCTTGTCAACACGATTGGATTGCAGTCGGGCGTTCATCCTTATAGACGCTCCGCATTGCTGGCAACGGGCGTCTGCACCTTTCCGTTCGTTATGCCGTATGGTGGCTGCGTGTTGCTATTACAAAAAGGCATAGCCGCGTCAGGAGCAACTGTGCGGCCGGGTTCGGCGGATGTGTTTGCCGCGGCTGTTTATCCATGGATTTTGTTTGTAGTTATGCTTTTGGTGTGTGTCTTAGGAATTGGAAGGAATAGAATATGAGAACGCTGACACGACTGATCTGTGACGATATGCGCCCGGCGCTGGGTGTGACCGAGCCTGGCGCTGTGGCTTTTGCCGTAGCGACGGCCAGGGAGCATGTGCGCGGTGAGCTTCGGCTGATAAGGGTGGTGCTGAACAGTGGCATGTACAAGAATGGCTTTACGTGTGGCATCCCCCATGGTCGTGAGGGGGGCAATGAATATGCTGCGGCATTGGGGTATGTGGCTGCCATGCCCAGTCGTGGGCTGGAGTGCCTTGACGGTGTGAGGCCGGCTGACGGTCGCAGGGCCAGGGAGATAGTCCGCGGCGGGCAGGTATGGGTCGGGGCTGGAGAGATCAGTAGCCGTATCTATATCCGTGCGGAGATTACTACTTCGGAGGGCAGTGCCAGCGTCACGATAGAAGACTCTCACACAAACGTCACAAAGATTACGGAAAATGACTGTGTAGTCTACGAAAAGGATGCAAATTCGCGCGCCGGTGGCTCTGCAGACCCGACGCCGCTTATCCATCGCTATACGCTTCGCCAGCTGATACGTTATGTTGAGACGGTTCCCGTTGGGGAAATACAGTTCATACTTCGTGCTTACGACGTAAATATGGCGTTGTTCCATCAGGCATTAGGCAGCAAGAGAACGACTCTTACACATTATCTTTTCGAAAAGAACGGGAGTGAAGTTATATCGGAAGACGAACAGTTGACGGCTTCCCTGCTTTGCAATGGGGCCATCGAAGCGCGTGTGCTGGGATTCTCACGTCCCGCCATGAGCATCACGGGCAGTGGGGCTCACGGCATTATTGCTACTTTGCCACTCTATGGTGTGCAGCACATTAACCATTATGCTGACGAGCGGCTGTTGCGTGCCACAGCCTTAAGTTATTTGGTGTGTATGTACATCAAGGAATATTCTGGCCGGCTGTCTGCATTCTGCGGGTGTGCTATTGCTGCCGGTACAGGTATGGCTTGCGGACTGGCATGGATGAAGGGCGGACATTGCAAGGAGCTGACACTTGTGATTCGCAATATGGCTTCCAGTATCACGGGTATGATATGCGACGGAGGCAATCATGGTTGTACGTTGAAGGGCGTTGTAGCTGTAGATGCTGCGTTCCAAGCTGTCGGTATGGCCTTATCTGGCATAGCCATATCGTCCAAACATGGCATAAATGGTAAGACTCCAGAGGAAACCATGCGGAATATGGGGCGGATAGCTTCTCCTGGTATGATAGGTACAGAAGATGTAGTTATGGATATTTTGCAGAGCAAGTAGTTTTTTGTCTTACTCTTCTATTCTATAGTATTAATCTCAACTTTCGCATGTTGAAGGAGTTCAGGAGTTACAGGGAGTTCAGGAGTTCAGACAATACTTTACTCCCTTGTAAGGTCTACAGAAAAGGGAGTCTTCAGGACTAATGTCTGAACTACCGTAACTACTGAACTCCTGAACTACACGATGTTGAGCACTTGCGAAACTTGAAATATATAATAATTGTTTTTAGTGATATGTTTGTTATAGGATCCGTTTTATTGTCAATTGTTTTGCCAGGTGATTCCCTGATTGAGCGTACGCAAAACATCGATGAAGTCGTAGTCGTATCTACTTCGGGACAGGGGCAGAAGCGTTCGATAAAGGGGGCAACTGCCAGTATCGACGAACATCTGTCTGAACTCTCACAGGTCAACTTGATTCGTAGAGGTTCCTATGCTTGGGAACCAGTAGTCAATAACATGCAGACGGAAAGGGTGTCAACAACTATTGATGGTATGAAGATTTTTTATGCATGTACCGATAAAATGGATCCGGTTACCAGCTATGTGGAGAGCGGCAACCTGCAAAGTATCAGCCTCAGCAGCGGACTTGACGGCAATCCACAGGCTACTGGTAACATCGGTGGCAGTTTGGACTTGAAATTAAGGAAGGTGGGCTTTGATAAAGACCCGCTGCGTCTGTCGGCTTCGGCTGGACATGAGTTCAATGGACACCTGCAGGTCTATGGCGCTGATGCGGCAGTGTCGCGTCACCGTTTCTATAGTAATATGGGAGTATTCTATCGCTATGCAGGCAACTATAAGACGGGAGGAGGCGAGGTTTTGCCTTTTTCACAATTCCAAAAGGTGAATTTCTTTACTAATGCGGGACTTAGGCTTACAGAACATGACATTGTGGAAGGAACGCTTATTTTTGACAGGGCGACCAATGTCGGCTATCCTGCTTTGAACATGGACGTGTCCAAGGCACAGGGAGTGATTACCAGTCTTTCATACAAACATCTGTTTGAACATGCTGTATGGAATACTTGGGAGACTAAGGCATATTACAACCACATTACGCACGCTATGGATGACACCAAGCGGCCTGACGTGGAGATACACATGGATATGCCTGGGGAAAGCAGTACGGCAGGACTGTATAGTCTTCTGACGGGAAATTACAAGAGGCATGCCCTGCAGCTGAATGCAGATATGTACTATAATCGGTTGTTTGCCGATATGACGATGTATCCAGGTGGAGCCGCTCCAATGTATATGGTGACGTGGCCAGACGTGAGAACGCTGAACACGGGTGTCTCTGCTGCCGACAATCTGCAGTTGTCTGCCACACAGGCACTGCGTCTGTCGGCGAAGGTAGCATGGCAGCAGCAACGATTGCATAACAAAGAGGGTTACAATGCGCTGAAGGTGTTTTTCCCGGCAATGACAGACGTTTATTATCAGACGACGGCACGCCTGGCTGCAAGCTACCTTCTTAGCATAAGTCCTGTCACGGTGGGTTTGGGCACGGGATGGGGCAGCCGCGCCCCCACGGTGACGGAGGCATACGGTTACTATCTCAACAACACATTCGACCAGTATGACTACATCGGTAATCCTTCATTGAAAAACGAGTCGGCATGGGAACTGAATGTCTCGCTGCAGGCACGCACGTCAACATGGAATATGAAACTGGAAGGCAATGCATTTTTCTTTTCAAACTACATTATCGGGCAGTTTGAGACTCGTTTGAGTCCTATGACGGTAGGAGCAGAGGGAGTCAAGGTTTATGGTAATCTGCCTCATGCAGGCATATTCAACGTTTCATTGACATCTCAGTGGAATGTTACGACATGGCTGGAATGGAACGGCAAGGTGGGTTACAGTGCAGGTCGTGATGACGACGGCGACCCTTTGCCATTGATATCTCCTGTGGCTTACTATAGTAATCTTACGTTCAGGTACAAATCCTTTGATGTGTTGGTTGGTGTCAAGGGTAATACGCGCCAGGTATGCTATGGTGATAAATATGGTGAGGAAAAGACGGCTGCATGGAGCATTTTTAATGTAAACATTGGAGTATGGCACGATTTTCCTGGTGTAGGATTTCATCTTCGGACAGGCGTGGAAAATCTTTTTGACCGCCACTATACCTCCTATAGTGATTGGAACGGAATTCCGCAGAAGGGCCGGAATATCTATGTGAACATACAGTTGTCTTTTTAAGATGTAAAAAATGGAAGAGGTAAATAGTAAGAAATTGAAAGAAAAGGAAGGGCTGCTGGCCTTGTCTCCGCTGTTGGTGTTTGTAGTGCTCTATCTCGCGACGAGCATTATTGTACAGGATTTCTACAAAGTCCCGCTCACCGTGGCATTCTTGTTATCGGGATTATATGCTGTCGGCACATCTAGAAGTCGGTCCCTTGATGAGTGCATAAGCGTTTACAGCCGTGGTGCCGGTTCACCCAAAATGATGCTGATGCTCTGGATCTTTGTGTTGGCCGGTGCTTTTGCCAAAACCACTCAGGAAATGGGTGGTGTTGATGCCGTAGTGAATTTGGTGCTCTCACTGATGCCTGGAAACATGTTGCTGGCAGGGCTCTTTTTGGTCAGTTGTTTCGTCTCAATGAGTATAGGTACGAGCACAGGCACGGTGGCGGCGCTGGTTCCTATCGCTGTGGGCATTGCTCAGGCTACCGAGGCTTCAGTACCGATGATGGCGGCTGCGGTAATCGGAGGATCTTTTTTTGGCGATAATCTTTCATTTATCTCAGACACCACCATTGCTGCCACACAGACGCAAGAATGCCGTATGCGTGATAAGTTCCGTGTCAATCTCTACATCACTGTACCGGTGGCTGTGTTGATTTTCTTCGTCTATGTCTTCAAAGGCATTGGCATGGAAATACCCGTTCATTCCCAGACGGTGGAATGGCTGAAGGTGTTACCTTATTTTGTAGTCCTCGGTCTTGCCTTAATAGGGGTAAATGTGATGGCTGTCTTGGCGTCAGGTCTCTTCCTGACAGGAATCATAGGTATTTACTGTGGCAGTTATGATATATTTGGGTGGATGGCATCTGCAGGAAGTGGTATTCAGGGTATGGGTGACATTATTATTGTGACCATGATGGCTGGCGGTTTGTTTGAGATAGTCAGTGAAAATGGCGGCATAGACTATCTGATAGACAAACTATCTAACCGTGTACATAGCGGCCGTGGAGCGGAACTGTCAGTTGCACTGATGGTCTCTCTGACCAATGTCTGCACGGCAAATAATACCGTAGCCATTCTCACTGTGGGTAATATAGCTAAGAAAATTGGAAACCGTTTCGGAGTGGATCATTGCAAGTGCGCTTCCATCCTCGACACTTTCTCCTGCTCTGTTCAGGGATTGCTTCCCTATGGTATGCAGTTGATGATGGCATCGGGGCTGACGGCATTGAGTCCTGTGGAGTTCCTGCCCTGGCTTTATTATCCCTTCGCCCTGGGATGTTTTGCCCTGCTTTCCATCCTGCTACGTTATCCTCGAAAATATTCATCACGTCCGTGTCGGAAGGCAGTCCTTCCCGTTCGTTGCCGTTGATTCTTTGTGATATAACACGAATGTGGTAGGCGGAATACCTTGAACATGGTATTTCGGCAATGGGAATCGTGCCGTACCTTTGCACCGAAAGAACAAAACAAGCAAAAGGATGAACTTTATATTCATATCACCCCACTTCCCCCATACCTACTGGGAGTTTTGCCAGCGCCTGCAGCGCAACGGCGTGCGCGTGCTGGGCATTGCCGATGCACCGTATGATCAGTTGTCGGCCGAACTGAAGGGTTCGCTCACGGAGTATTACCGGGTGAGCAATCTGGAGAACTACGATGAGGTGTATCGCGCCGTGGCTTTCTTTGCCTTCAAGTACGGCCGGATAGACTGGATAGAGTCGAACAATGAGTATTGGCTGGAGCAGGATGCACGGCTGCGGACCGACTTCCATGTGACGACCGGACTGCAGGCCGACGAGGTGCAGGCCGTGAAGGAGAAGTCGGCCATGAAGAAAGACTTTGCCAAGGGAGGGATCCCCACGGCCCGGCAGATTCAATGCGCTGAGGGCTACTATGCCGTGGAGGCCTTTGCACAGGATGTAGGTTTTCCGGTCATCGCCAAGCCGAATGTGGGCGTGGGCGCCGGCGGGACTTACAAGATAGCTGACTTCGGGGAGCTGAGCCGTTTCTTCGAAACGGTGCAAAGCGTGGCGCAATATGTGGTGGAGGAGTTCATCACGGGCGACATCTGCTCGTATGATGCCGTGATTGACAGTCGGTCGAGGCCGTTGTTTGAGTCGATGACGGTGTGGCCTCCTTCGATTATGGATATTGTGAACCGGCAGCTGGATTTGTCTTACTATGTGGCTCCCGTGATGCCTGAGAGTCTGCGTGTGCTGGGGCGGCAGACGGTGGAGGCCTTCGGGGTGAAGAGCCGCTTTGTGCACCTGGAGTTTTTCCGCCTTGACTGTGACCGCAAGGGACTGGGGCAGAAGGGTGACTTCGTGGCATTGGAGGTGAACATGCGCCCCGCCGGAGGCTATACGCCGGATATGATCAATTTCGCTCACAGTACGGATGTGTATCGCATCTGGGCGGATATGATAGCCTACGACAAGTCGCAGACGGCAGCCGGTTATCAGCACGATAGGGGCAACGCCCTGTCGTTGCCGTGGAAGGACGAGTATTATTGTGCCTTTGCTTCTCGGCGCGACATCTATAGCTACCGTCACAGCGATGCTGAGGTGGCTGAACGATATGCCGGGCAGATGGTCATGCAGGAACGGATGCCGGAGATACTCTCGGGGGCAATGGGGCAGCAGATGTTTACCGTCCGCCTGAAGACCTACGAAGAGGTAGAGTCTTTCGTGGCTTATGTCCACGAGAAGGCCTGATCTCACAATAAAAGAGGAAACCGATACGTTATGTCAATAATAAACGAAAAATGGAAATACAGTATAAAAAGCACTACAGCACAAACCTGAATCGCGATATGGAGTATAAGACCTACGGTGAAAAGGGACATCCCGTATTGGTCTTCCCCTCGCAGGACGGACGCTTCTACGATTATCAGGATTTCGACATGGTGGGGACGCTCTCGCAGTTTATCGACCGCGGGCAGATTCGCCTGATCTGTGTGGACAGCATTGACCGTGAGACCTGGTCCGACGTTGGCGGCGACCACCATCAGCGCATATCGCTGCATGAGCGTTGGTTTCATTATGTTGTGGATGAGTTGATACCCGAAGTCCGTCATTTCTCAAATGAGACTTTTATCGTGACTGGCTGCTCGATGGGCGGTTTCCATGCTGGTAATTTCTTTTTCCGTCGGCCTGACTTGTTTGACTCGTTGCTGGCGTTGAGTGGTCTCTACTATGCCGGCTATTTCTTCCCGAACTATCAGGATCCGTTGGTCTATGACAACTCGCCCTACGATTTCCTGCAGCAGATGCCGGCCGACCATCCTTACTGGGACGTATATCGCCAGCGGCGCATCATCCTCTGCGTGGGACAGGGTGCGTGGGAGGATGAATTGTTGGAAAGTACGCGCCGGATGGATGCTCTGCTCAGGGAGCATCATGTTCCGGCGTGGGTTGACTATTGGGGATACGACTCGGCCCACGACTGGGCCTGGTGGCGCAAGCAGGTCTATTATTTTATGGACAAACTTGAGAATACTGATAATGTGGAGTATATAATATGAGAAATCTTTTGTTATGGATTGGCGCCCTCGTCGTGGGTGCTGTGTTGGGGCTGCTGGGCGTGGAATGGCTTAACGGCCTGATGGATTTCGTGGCTACGGTCTATACGCGGCTGTTCCAGTTGCTGGCCGTGCCCACCATAGCACTGGCCGTCATCACAACGCTCACCTCGTTCGGACGGCAGCAGGGCGCGGGGCGCATCTTCAGGAAGACATTGTTTTATACGCTCTTCACGACTGTAGTGGCTGCGGCTGTCGGACTGTTGCTCTATGTGGTGGTGGCTCCCGAAAATCTGTCGGTGCCCACGGCAGGGACAAACGTTGACTCCCTGGGGCTGAAACCCGAAGTGTCTTTCTATGATCATATCCTGGCGGTCATTCCCGGCAATGTGGTTAAGCCTTTTCTGGAAGGCAATGTGCTCAGCATCTTGCTGGTTTCCATAGCCGTAGGACTGGGGCTGGCACGACTGCCGGAAACCGTAGGCAGACAGGCGGTGGTGAATTTCCTGCACGGACTTCAGGAGTTGCTCTTCCTGCTGATCCGCTGGCTTATCTGGACGTTGCCCTTGGGCATCGTGGCCTTTTCGGCCCAGCTCTCTTCGCAGCTCTCGGCGGGTGTGGCCTTGGCTTCGTTGGGTAAATATGTGGCCGTCATCCTGAGTGGCAATGCGTTGCAATTTTTCGTGGTGCTTCCCCTGTTTCTGTTGGCTCGCGGCATCAATCCGCTACAGGCGCTTCGTGCGATGATGCCCGCCGTCTTGATGGCTCTCTTCACGAAGAGCAGTGCCGCCACGCTGCCCGTGACGATGCAGAGTGCCGAGGAGCGGTTGGGGGCGGAGCCTCGTGTGGCCCGTTTCGTGCTGCCCATTTGTACCACCATCAATATGAATGGCTGTGCTGCTTTTATCCTGGTGACCTCCCTTTTCGTGATGCAGAATGGCGGCATGCCCCTCACCTGGACCACCATGCTCCTATGGCTCCTTATCTCGGTCATCTCTGCCGTGGGCAATGCCGGGGTGCCGATGGGCTGCTATTTCCTCACGTTCTCGCTGATGTCGGGCATTGGTGCCCCGGTGAGTGTGCTGGGCATCATTCTCCCCATCTATACCATCATTGATATGATAGAGACGGCCGAAAACGTGTGGTCGGATTCGTGCGTCTGCGCGATGGTGAATAAAGAGACCCACCCCAGAATCGTCAAATAGTGAAATAGTCAAATCGTCAAATAGAATATTTTTCTGCTGGAATAGTCTTGAATGGATGGTTTTAGAATAAACCTCTTTGATTTTTCTGGCTATAGATTTATCTTCTGGATTTAAGCAAAAATTTGGTGGATAGTTCTAAAGTCCGTAACTTTGCACCCAGAAAACAATTAATAACAAATAAAGAAAAAGAAAGGAAAAAGACTATGAGTAAGAAGAATTATCGTTTCGAGACTTTGCAGCTCCATGTAGGCCAGGAACAGGCCGACCCCGCAACCGACGCCCGTGCGGTGCCCATCTACCAGACCACAAGCTACGTGTTCCATAACTCTCAGCACGCTGCCGACCGCTTCGGTCTGCGCGATGCCGGTAATATCTACGGCCGACTGACCAACTCCACGCAGGGCGTGTTTGAAGACCGCGTGGCAGCTCTGGAGGGCGGTGTGGCCGGACTGGCCGTGGCCTCTGGCGCTGCAGCCATCACCTACGCCCTGCAGAACATCGTGCAGGCGGGCGACCACATCGTGGCTGCCGACAATCTCTACGGCGGTTCCTATAATCTGATCACTCACACGCTGGCCACCCAGGGCGTCGAGAACACCATCGTCAACGTGAACGACCTGCAGGCACTCGAGGCTGCCATACAGCCCAACACGAAGGTGGTCTTTGCCGAGACCTTCGGCAACCCTAACAGCGACGTGCTCGACCTGGAGGGCGTGGCAGCCGTTGCCCATAAGCACGGCATCCCCCTCATCGTGGACAACACGTTCGGCACACCTTATTTAATCAGGCCACTGGAGCACGGAGCCGACATCGTAGTGCACTCGGCCACCAAGTTCCTAGGCGGACATGGCAGCAGTCTGGGCGGCGTAATCGTCGACGGCGGCAAGTTCGACTGGACGGCCAACCCCGACAAGTTCCCCACACTGGCCAAGCCCGACCCCTCGTATCACGGCATCGTGTTTGCCGACGCCGTGGGAGCAGCAGCCTTCGTCACCCGCATCCGTGCCGTCTTGCTGCGCGACACCGGGGCCACCATTTCGCCCTTCAACGCCTTCATCCTGCTGCAGGGCGTTGAGACACTGAGCCTGCGCGTGGAGCGCCATGTGGAGAATGCGCTGAAGGTGGTCGACTTCCTGGCTCGCCATCCGAAAGTGGCCAAGGTGAACCACCCGGCCCTGGAGAGCCATCGCGACCACCAGCTCTACCAGAAATACTTCCCGCAGGGCGGCGGTTCCATCTTCACTTTCGAGATCAAGGGCGGACAGGAAGAGGCGTGGAAGTTCATCGACGCGCTGCAGATATTCTCGCTGCTGGCCAACGTGGCCGACGTGAAGAGCCTCGTCATCCATCCCTACACCACCACTCACTCGCAGCTCTCGCCCGAGGAACTGGCCGAACAGCACATCACGCCATCGACCATCCGCCTCTCAATCGGCACGGAGCACATCGACGACATCATTGACGATCTGTCGCAAGCTTTCGACAAAATATAATAAGTTGCCGATTTTTGAGTTTATAGATTAGAGATGAAAGAAAGGATTGCACTGGTGACAGGTGCCAACAAGGGAATAGGGTTCGGCATTGCCAAACATTTGGGGCTGAGTGGATGGAAAGTAATCCTCGGTGCACGCAACCGAGAGCGCGCGGAGAAAGCTATCGGCGAATTAGCCTCGGCAGGAGTTGACATTATAGGCTGGACAAACATCGAGCTGACCGACCCCGACAGTCTGGAACAGGCTGTCAGGGAGGTGAGCGAGAAATTCAGCGGACTGTCACTGCTGGTCAACAATGCCGGCATACCGGGCGACATGAGCGTGGACAGCCAGCACACGGAAATCGGCGACATCAGGAAGACCCTCGAAGTGAACTTCATCGGCACCTTCACGCTGACCAAGGCCCTGCTGCCACTGCTCGAACAGAACGGCGGAAGAATCGTCAACATCACCGTGCCGTCGGAAATCAGCCCCTACTGGCATCCGCTGGCCTACGTGGCCAGCAAGGCTGCACAGAACGCCATGATGGGCGTGATGGCCACCGAGTTTGAGCAGAACAGCACACCCGTGGAAATCTTCTCCGTGCATCCGGGACCCACCACCACCGACCTGAACGGGAACATGGCGCTGCCGGGGTTCCACGACATCGAGACGGTGGGCCGCAAGACGGCTGAACTGATCAACGACGGACAGAACCATCAGGGAGAGTTCATCGAGCTCTATCCCATTGTGAAAGAGGATTAAGAATTTGACATACTAAAAAACAATCCATGTTATGGCTAAGATTGCAACAAAGCTGACCGAGCTCATCGGCAACACCCCACTACTTGAGCTCAACAAGTTTTCACAGGCAAAGGGCATCGAGACGCCCGTCATTGCCAAAGTTGAGTATTTCAACCCGGGCGGCAGCGTCAAGGACCGTATCGCTCTGGCCATGATCGAGGATGCGGAACAGCGCGGAATCCTGAAACCCGGAGCTACCATCATCGAACCCACCAGCGGAAACACCGGCGTAGGACTGGCACTGGTGAGCGCCGTCAAGGGCTACCATCTCATTCTGACCATGCCCGAGACGATGAGCATCGAGCGTCGCAACCTGGTGAAAGCATACGGTGCTGAGGTACGTCTGACCCCCGGCAAAGACGGTATGCCCGGTGCCATCCGCGCTGCCGAGACTCTGCGCGACGCCACTCCCGGCAGTGTCATTCTGCAGCAGTTTGAGAATCCGGCTAACCCTGCACGCCACTATGCCACCACCGGCCCCGAAATCTGGCGCGACACCGACGGCAAGGTAGACATCCTCGTGGCTGGCGTGGGAACGGGCGGCACCATCTCGGGAAGCGGAAAATATCTGAAGGAGCAGAATCCCAACGTGAAAGTGATTGCCGTAGAACCGAAGTCGTCGCCCGTGCTGAACGGCGGACAGAGCGGCCCGCACAAGATTCAGGGCATCGGTGCAGGCTTCGTGCCCAGCACCTACGATGCCGCCGTCATCGACGAAGTGTTCGACGTGGAAAACGACGATGCCATCCGCGCGGGTCGTGAGGTGGCCCAGCAGGAAGGACTGCTCGTGGGCATTTCCGCCGGAGCCGCACTCTTTGCAGCTGCCGAGGTAGCTAAGCGCGAAGAGAACAAAGGCAAGAAGATCGTTGTGCTGCTGCCCGACACGGGCGAGCGCTATCTCTCCACCGTGCTCTACGCTTTCGATGACTATCCGCTGTAAGACAAGAATAATGGAGCTGTTGAAAGATGCCGCCACGGAGGTTTTCGGGTTGTAGGCCGCTGCATGTCCAAAGGCTTATGATGAACATCGGACAGGCATTGCCTGCCTTCCTGAATCCTCAAGACTCATAAAAGTCAACCTCAGCGAAGCTATCAAGCCGATGCGTAGATATGACAAGTAGCGCTCTTTCTTCAGCTCCTGCAACTTGTCCGTTTGTTACCATGCCATGCAGAATGTACCGTCTATAAATCCTGCATGGCAATTACCAGCTTATCGGGGCAGGAAGCAATTCGTGCCAAGGAAGTTGCTGAGTTCACCGAGCGTAAGAAGGCTGAGTCTAAGCAGATTATTGAAGCCATCAAGGAGAACAGCAATAAGCTGACTAAGCTCCAGAAGGCTATTGACGACTTGCTATCTGCCACCAGTGTACCCGAAGAGTCTCTTGATGCTGTGCCATTTGCAGAGATGACCTTTACGATGAAAGGTTCTGATGAGGTCAAGACAGTACAGGATATTGTTGATGATGCCCTTTGTCGCATCAATAAGGATATCAGCACACCTATTCCTCTTTTGAAACGAGAAGAATGGCAGAAGGAACGTAATGCTAAGGCAAAGGAGATTGTCACCATTCTCCAACAGCAACTTCTCAGTGTTTCCAAACTACACAAGAAGCAGATTAACAACGTAGGCAAACAGATGTATCTCGATGCCAAGCAAAAGGTCGCTCTTGCAGCCAAGACAGAGGAAGAGAATGTACGGCTGAAGCATCGCATCTCTCAGTTGGATGAGAATGCCATCACCCGTGAGAAGGGAAGAACTGCTACTGCAGAGCGTAAGGCTCAGGAACAGGCTACCCGTGCTAATCGTGAAGAACAACGTGCCAACAATGCCGAGAGCCGACTCGCTATGATGGAGCGTTTTGTCAGACAGACCGGTGCTTCAGAGGCTTTTGACCATTGGGCAAATCTTACCGCGGTTATAGACAAGGCTATTGCAGCCTTCAATGCCTGGGCCCATAGCAGAGCCTCCATCTTTAGTCGCGACGACGAGCGTATCATTGGTCAGGGCATCATCGCGAAGTGCCAGCTTGAAGGTCTCAATCCTGTTAGTGAGACTGACCGTAAGACTGCTGCCAGTAGCATTGCAGAGATGGCAGAGGAGACCATTGGTTCAATCTCTCAGTTCATGTGGGACACAGCTGTGCTTCGTATCAGCCAACTGGCTTCTGAAATGCGCGTGTCAATGGGAGGACAATCCGTTGGAGGCAGCAACGGCCGCTCGGCCCAATGGGACGCTTGCCCAAGCAAGAATGCCGACGAGTTGACCAACTGGGACGGAACCAAGAAGAAAGGGTTGGGCTGGTAGCTTTCCTGTCTCTATATATAAGAGGTGGAGTAGGCTAAGGTTCCTTCTCCACTTCTTTTTCGTCTTAGATTTCGTCTAATCCCGTCTAAATTCTCGTCTAAGCTCGTCTAAATCTCATGTAAATCTCGCTTAACGCCACGTAAATTTTCTAATCGAGAAACGCCCTAAACAAAGGGGATTCAGAAGATTTCCGCTTAAAATCTCGCTCAAAAGTCACGTAAATCTCGCTTTAATTTCCCGTCTAAACTCGTCTAAATTTTCGTTTCAGTTCGTTTTACCAATGGGACTTAGCTATAATACGCATTGGGTTGCTGATATCAGAAATGAGACTCTCAATAGGTGGGCATTCGTTGGTGGCAGCAATGGCCGCTCGGCCCAAAGGGACGCTTGCCCAAGCAAGAATGCCGATGTAATTGGGATACCGGTCTTGGGAATATAGAAGTGGTAGAATCATAAAAAACGATAAAAATCCCGCAAAAACGACAATTACCATACGTATTTGCCGTTTTTTTTATATCTTTGCGGTAAACATCAATACATTTGCCAAATGACAAAGGATATCAATCGAATCAAAGTGGTTCTTGTTGAAAAGAAGAGAACGGGGAAATGGCTTGCAGAGCAAATAGGCAAAGACCCCGCTACAGTATCAAAGTGGTGTACAAATACGTCGCAGCCTGATTTACGCACATTAATAGACATTGCCAGCTGCCTGCAAGTTGACATTAAAGAACTGATAAACTCCACGAAAGAATCATGAGCAGTAAGTTTTTCAATAATAACACAGGTAATACACTCTTTGACAAGTTGAAGGGTATAGCATCAGGCATGGCTAACTTCGACCGATTCTTGGCTGTTGTCGGGTTCTTCCGCTCTTCTGGATATTTCAAACTACGCAAAGAACTAAATGATGTCGAAGAAATAAAAATATTAGTTGGCATCAATATCGATGAAATCTTCCGTCGCCACAATAAGGCCATGCTGATGTTAGAAAACGAGGAAAAGGCAAAGATGGTCTATGATGAAGAGTTCCGTCAGGATATTATCAATGCTCGTTATGCACCAGAAGT
>DEJE01000045.1:0-285 GCA_002353205.1 Prevotella sp. UBA2756
AACTCTGACCGGTGCCCCCGCACCTTATTCATTTATGGACAAAAATCAACAAAAATCATACAAAAATGATCGTTCAGCGCGGTTGAAGGTAAGACTAAAGGGAAAGATTCGTGTCTGATTTTTGAAGATTTTTGTTTAGTAGTGAAGGGTCTGAGTTACGTTCGTCCGTTCAAAATGTATAAGAATTTAACGGTTAAAAGTTAAATAATCTTTCATAACGGAAGAAAATAGTTAATCGTTTTTTTTTTTTGCGAATTTTCGTAACTTTGCACCCGAGTTGACGTA
>DEJE01000045.1:337-114070 GCA_002353205.1 Prevotella sp. UBA2756
GAGTACGAGAATAGAGGCCGGGTCGGCGCTGCGAAGCACCCAAGGCCGGCAAAATGTACTATTGCGGCGTCAACATCGTGAGATTGAGGCGCCTTTTTCCCGAACTCTACAGCGGCATGGCCCTCGCGCGTACCTTTATATATAGTACCCTTGCCGATGCCCGCCACATAAAAATCAAGTAAAATAACATATTAAATTAATTCAACAACAAACAAAATGAAAAGGTTTTTACTTTTTGCAATGATGTGTGTCTGCGTGTCTATAGGGGCGTGGGCGGCTACCATTTCTGGCGAAGGTATCTCTGGAGGTACTGCCAGTTATGATCCTAAGGTACAGACACTTGTCGTTTCTCAGCCTGGTGCTTTGGCTCAGTGGGTGGCTGATCACACAGGTGACAACTACGACACCAACAATCCCTTTGAGGGACTTGGCGGTTCAAACGATTTCTATGCCTTGGCTATTTCTGGTGAACTGAATGCAGACGACTTGGCTGCACTCAACTCAACGACTTGTGCTGCTTTCTCTCGTTTCCCGAGAATCGACATGAGCGGAGTGACATTGGCCAGTGGCGCTACTAAGGCCGATGTTTTTGCAGTTAACTTTGGCACAGGCTCTTTCGACAAGAATGGAACGACCATCAGCGGTGACGGTGCAACCTATATCCGTTTGCCGAACGACATGACTTCTGAGGAGGATGTGACAGCAATGGCCAATATGAAGCAGGGCGGCAAGAATGCCAATCTGAAGATGGTTGGTGCCTATGATCCTGATAACAGTGAGTTTGATGACAGCAGCAAGAAATGGGCTGAGGTGGCGATGCACTCTTTCGAGGCAAACAAAGTGCCTGAGTTCCTGTCATTCATGAGAATGCCGACTTCTGGTAATCCTACTGTAGTTCCTCGCGACATCAAGATGTCGGGAGAATATGGCGTTAACGACTTAGTGAATGGTGGTACCCCGAACTTTGGTTATGGAACCAGTGCTAAGTGGGACTTCACCGGTGCGCACTTTGCTGATTGCACCGTCACTGATGCAACTCAGAACGCGTCCTATTATAACTACGATGATCCGTTCTGTGATGGCGAGTTAGTTAAGTGCCCCACCACGACGAATGCATTCTATTATTTTAATCAATATACAACAAATGTTGTCGATATCAAACTGCCTGACACTAACATGACCCACCTGCCATTCCGTTGCATCAGCGACTTGGCTTCGGATAATGTTAGCGGATATAAGGCTTTGTATGGTGCGACTGCATTCAATGCGAACAAAGAGGGAGATAAGTTCGTTCCTGTTGAGTCGCTTGTTATTCCTGATTCTTATACAGATCTCGATGAGGAGTGTGGTAAATGGGCTCATATCCGTCATCTCGTTGTGGGTAGTGGCATGAAGCGAATCCATGGTGGTGCTTTCTTGAAGTGTGACCAGTTGGAAGACCTTGACTTTGGAGCAGGTTTGAGCGATTGCTATATCGGCGACCGCTCGTTTAATGAGTGTAAAAGTATGAAGCACATTGCTCTTTCTGAAGGCATTGTGTCGTTGGGTAACGGTTGCTTCTGGAACAGTCAGCACCTGGAGTCTATCCGTCTGCCGCAGACTCTAATCAATATGGGTAACCACTGCTTCGACAACTGCTTAGCATTGAACAGTATCACTATCCCAGAAAATGTGGAGAAGATAGGTAAGTGCGCTTTCAGACTTTGTCCTTTCACAGACATCTATCTGACAACCACAGACCCTGCAAAGATTCCTCAAGTTTGGTCGGCAGGAACTAAGTTCACGGCTTTCGACGGAAATTGTACCTTCCACCACGGTCACCTTGACGGATGGGAAGGCGGTGTTGACGGCTACGCAAATGAAATTAATAACGTAATGACTTGGGATGAAGCTGCAGATTTCTATTATATACACTGGAACGGCATGCCCGTGCTCCACTTCCCGAAGCAGTTGGCAGAGAAAGTGAGAAGTTCAATATCTTCTCAGTATGCCATGAAGACGGTGGCTGTCGATGGCGTTCAGTATGGCCTTCCTAAGCGTGTCGATATGGACAAGCGCGACAATATCCCTGGTGCCGACTTGGGTACTGATGGTACAGGTAAATACACGCAGGATGGTTGGGCTCAGTTCATGATGATGAAAGAGTTTACCACTGATCCCGGTGGAGATGTTTATCAGAAGGAATACGATGACGTATGGTACACGATGTGCTTCCCCTTCGACCTTACCGACGAGCAGTTGGCTGCTGCTTTCAATGAAACGTTCAACATTGTTGACTTCAGTGGTGTGGAGATTAAGGATCCCACGGAGACCACAGGAAAGAAGCTTGTGCTCCACTTCAATACTGTCGGTGTGACCGATTATAAGGATGTAGAAGGAAATCACTATACACGTAAGACCGATGGTAATGGCGAGGTTATCAGAGAGAAGCATGGTAACTTCAACTACAACGTGTATTTGAAGGATGGCATAGAGTATCATCATGTCCATGCCAGCGACAAACTTACTGAAAACAAAACCAAGACATTTGCTCCTGGTAACTCTTTGGAAACAGCGGCAGCCCACAAGGAACAGGCTGTCTTGATTGACGGTATTCTGGCTACAGCAGGTCATCCTTATATGATTCACCCTGCTATCGGATTCAACGATGGAGGTAATAACAAGAGGATGTGTAACTTCTCTGGTATCACATGGTTGCCGCAGTCGCAGTGGGCAGATACATTTGAAGCACAGAAGCGCACTGTTGACCTTGGTACAGCCATGGGAACTATCGATGAGACTGATTACCATAAGTCAACACCTGATGCCAACAACTATGTTCAGGCTCCTTATTCTGAATATGCTGGCCAGACCTACACTTTTGTTGGTAATGCTATTGAATACAGAGCAGATGCAGGGACTAATATCGGTTATGAGCCGCAGGTGCCTGAGAAGCCTGTCAAGCCTGTGAAACCCACGGAAGAAGAGGTAGAGGCTTTGAAACCCTCTCAGACACTCGAAGCACCCAGTCCTGTCGTGCAGGATCCAGACAACAATTCGAAATATACCGATGCGTTCAAGGAGCTGTTCAATGCGGTAAGATGCCATGTCTATTTAGGCTATATTGATGGTGAAAATAGGTATAAAGACTATACTTACGGAGAAGATTTGATTTCGTATGAATCTACCGATTTCTTAAGTTTCCATAGCAAGACCTGGGACGGTGATACGGAATATTATGAATTTAAAAATCGGTCTGATCAGCACAATGAGAATATACAGAATTTGGATATTTTCAAGACATATTTAGGTGGAAATAATACTGTTGCTGATTTGACAGGTTTCAATGCCCTCAAGCAATTGGCCACAGACTATGTTGCCGACCAAGCTGCTTACGCTACATACAAAGAGCAGTTTGATGCTTACATCGCTAACCGTGCTGCTTGGGCTATTTACAATGCCAAGAAGGCAGAAATGGATAGTTGGGATCAGGCTGCTGTTGACGCTCAATATGCCGCAGATTTGAATGACTACAATGATGCTGTTGCTGCACACGACACATGGGTAGAGAATGCAAAGAAGTGGATGACTTACATCCCGAAGGGCTCTTACTTCCTTGGTCGCAGGACGAATGCTTACCCGAGGTACTATCGTGAGACGGCTGAAAATCCTGTTGAAGGTAAGGCTTCTACACGTTCGGGTGGTGTATGGACGCAGTTCACTGCCATTGTGACTCCCAACGATGCTGCCCTGAATGGTATTGAGAAGGAGCTGGACAAGAAGCAAGCACAGTCGAAAGGCTTCGACATGGCGTTCAACGAAGGCTTCCTCGGCGACTACATCGACGAAGATGACCCGGGCATCGTGACTGCTATCGAGGAGGCCAAGAAGGCAGGTGCCGAAGTGGAATACATGGACATCGTGGTGAGCATCAACGGTCAGGTGGTGCGCCGCGGCTCTACCTCTATCGAAGGTCTGCCCAAGGGCTTGTATATCATCAACGGAAAGAAGTATTTCGTAAAGTAAGGAGGACAACGATATGAAGAAATATATGACTCCTGTTACGGAGATATTAAAACTGGAAGTGGCCAATATGGTGTGTGCAACAGTGACTGGCGGTCGCGAAAATGACTTCGGTGCCGGCGGAAGTGGCAACCCCTATGCCAATCCTGACTGGGACAATGAAGGCAATGGCGGCGATCCTTATGATACCGGTGACGACGACGGTGAACTGAACTCCACCGCCAAGGGCAGTAACGGCCTTTGGAGCGACTTCGATGATGAAGAATGGTAAGAAAAAGTAAACCTTATAATAGAATTTGAATTAATTATAGTTTCGGGCAGCGTGACGTCGTGATGACGTTGCGCTGTTTTTTCTTTACGGACATAATAACTTTTTAGACATAATAACAGAAGGACAGATTTCAACAAAAATCTTCAAAAATCTGACACGAATCTTTCCATTTAGTCTCATCTTCAACGTCACTGAACGATCATTTTTGTAAGATTTATGTTGATTTTTGTCCATTGTTGAATAAGATGCAGAGTTGTTACTGTTTCAAGCGGAACTGTGTAATTGTGTTAAATCATGAATAATTCCGCGTTTATTCCGCTAAAAGTGATGGAAAACGATACTTTTAGCGGAATAAGCAATAATATTAGGACGTAATAACACAGGAACAGAATGTGATGACATAATAACAGAAGAGCAGAAAAAAGGCGGAAACTCCGCCTTTCTTCTTTATCTCCTTATCTTCACCGTTTCGCTTCCAACCTTCAGGATGAACAAGGGACTGGAGGCGGGGAGAGGGAGCGAGAGGGTGGAGGACTGCGCCTTGACGTGGCGGAGGAGGCGGCCCTGGAGGTCGTAGAGACGGACGTCGGTGCCTGCGGTAACGCCTGTGAGGCGCAGCTGTGCGGCGTCGGCCGTCCACTGCCATGCGTGAGCCTTCGTGTCGTTGACGGTGGTGATGCCGGTGTTCTCTCCGATGACGGCCTTGATGACGAGTCGGTAGGTGTCGGGCATGGTGAGGGAGAGGATGTTGCCGTCGACATGGCTGCTGTTGACGACGCCGTTGGCCGACACTTGCGTGATGTCCCATCCGGTGACGATGCTCTCATCGGTGGCGATGCCCTGCAGGGTGATGTTGCGTCCGACGAAGAATCGTCCGTCGAAGGTTCCCTTGCTCAGCTTGATGCCGTTGAAGAGGAAGGGCAGTGCGCGCTGCTGCTCCTCGGGGAGCGTGGTGTTGACCTGCATGGTGATGGGCGTGCCGAGCTTGTAGAAGTTGCCTATCTGTTTGTAGAACTCATTGGTGCGCTTGGAGAGCCAGTTGCGGGCGTTCTTCATCTCCTCGCTGTAGTTGGGCCACCAGGGGTTGATGAGTGCTCGGTGGTGCGGGTATTCGTACTTGATGGTCTCGTACATCGGCTCCCACACCTCCCATGTGCCTTTCTCGTTCATGAAGTCGCCCATGTAGATGCATGTGCGGTCGATGAACTCGCGGTTGAAGTCGGCATCGTCCATGAGGTGTCGGAAGAGCATGGTGGCCTCGCTGCTGTTGGCTCCCCAGTGCTTGTTCCAGTCGTAGTCGGGGTTGTAGAGCCATTCGATGATCTTGTAGGTGTACGGGTCGCCGTAGAGTCCCATCGTGTAGTCGACGTCCTTGGCTATCCACCGCCACCGTCCGCCCTCGGTGCGCGGCCGCCACATGACGATGTTGTTGCCCGGGAAGTCCACATTATTATAATAGAGGCACATCGACATGAGGTTGATGAACTCTTCCCAGTCGAGCCACTGGCTGTATTCGGCCAGCGTGTGGCCCTCCTCGCTGTAGAACGCCTTGAAAGCGTCGTAGTTGTCCCACGTGCCTTCCTTCAGCTCGTGCCAGTTTTCGAACATGTCGAGGTCCTCGAGTCCGTCGTAGTTGGTGTAGATATTGTCCTCGTTGGAGCGCTCGCGTATGTTGAGCATGCCCTTGTATTCGCCGTTGATATAGATGATGATGGGCCTCCATGCCTGCCAGTCGAGGTCGGTGTGGCTTGCCATGTTGCGCTGAATGATGGCGTCGCGCATGTATAGGTAGTCGAAGTCGTTGCCGGCGTTGCGCAGGCAGATGCTCTTGAAGTCGGTGAGGCCGGGTTTCTGGTCGGGGAAGAACTCATATTCGAGGCGTTTGGTGCCGAATCGCTTGTTGGCATAGACGGCGAGCGACTTGAACTTGTTGCCTCGTGTGGCTCCGCCCATGATGCGCGTCTCGCAGAGCTGGTTGAGGATGCTGGGCGTTTCGGTGCCCTCGAAGTATTCGAAGCTGATGGGCCGCCGCCAGTCGAACTCGTAGTTCTTCTTCCCGCGCTGGTAGTTGCCGTCGACATAGATGCCGATCTTGGAGTCGTAGAAGTAGCGGCTGTCGGTGCTGATGGACACGACGGGCAGGGTGACGTCCCACTGGTGGAAGATGAATGAGTGAGTGGTGGATCGCGGCGAGAGCCATCCGTCGCAGAATATCTTGGCGCGTACGACGGTCGTCTTGTTGATGGTCAGCGGGTTTTCGTAACGTGGGCTCGCTGCCGTGGGCTCGCTGCCGTCGGTGGTGTATCTGATCGCGGCTCCCTCGGGAGTCCCTTCTGGGAGCGAGAGGGTGAGCGCGATGTTGTGGGCGCCGGTGACGACGCGTCCCGTCTCGCTGAAGACGGGTTCGCCGAGGATGTCGGACGTCGTGCTGCCGCAGTTGGCGGCCCCCGGTGTGGGCGTCAGCTGGTAGCCCCACTTGTCGGCACCGTCGTTCTTGCGCCCGTAGGCGATGTTGGGAGCGGGCTGCTTTTTGATGCTCTCCACCTTGTCGGCCGTCTCGTCGCCGCGGAACAGGAAGAGGGAACCCTTGCCCGAGTCGATGCGGAAGTCGGTGTGGAGCCCGTTCTCCTCCTTGTCGCAGAAGACGATGACGTACTGGCCGGGACCGATGGTCTGCGAAGGCAGCTGCCAGGCGTCGTCGGCTTTCTCTTTGAGGCCGATCTTGTACTCGCCCAGATTGACAGGTTCAGCCCCGGTGTTGTAGAGCTCCGCCCACGAATCGGGGAACTCGTTGAGGTCGTCCATGACGCAGTCGATGTTCGACTGCATGAGCTCGTTGATCACTAATTGTGCGCGCACCTGCGTTGCAGCCGCAGTCAGCGCGACGAATGTCAGGAAGTGTCGAATGTTGTTCATTGTTGATAATAATGATAGTCGGTGCAAAATTAGGCATTTATTTCGAATTATGCGAAGCTGTCGGCGGAAAAACTTGTTGTATTTAACGTGGGAACAGATATATATTACAATTTGGGGCGTTTGGGAGCGGCCGGAGTTCGTGGCGGGTGGGCGTTAAATCGTATTAAAGACAATCGTTTTTCACAGAAAAGCGTTTCGTATGTGGGAAATAATTGCTAATTTTGCACGCAATAAATTTGAAAAAGTATATGGCATCATTTGTTGCAGACAGAATTTTGATGGATGGTCTGACGTTCGACGACGTCCTGTTAATCCCCGCTTATTCGGAAGTATTGCCCAAGACGGTAGAGTTGAAAACCCGTTTCTCGAGGAACATCGCTCTGAACGTTCCCTTCGTGACGGCTGCCATGGACACGGTGACAGAGTCGGCGATGGCCATCGCCATTGCTCGCGAGGGCGGCATCGGCGTTGTTCACAAGAACATGTCGATCGAAGCTCAGGCTCGCGAGGTGGCCATTGTGAAACGAGCAGAGAACGGCATGATCTACGATCCTGTGACGATCCGTCGCGGTTCGACGGTGGCCGAGGCCTTGGCGATGATGGCCGAATACCATATCGGCGGTATTCCCGTCGTCGACGACGACAACCACCTTGTGGGAATCGTCACCAACCGCGACCTTCGCTTTGAGCGGAGACTCGACAGCAAGATCGACGATGTGATGACAAGCGAGAACCTGGTGACCACTCATCAGCAGACCGACCTGGCTGCAGCAGCACAAATCCTGCAGGAACATAAGATAGAGAAGCTCCCCGTGGTTGACAAGAACAACCGTCTGGTGGGACTCATCACCTATAAAGATATCACGAAGGCGAAAGACAAGCCCATGGCGTGCAAAGACGAGAAGGGCCGGTTGCGCGTGGCTGCCGGCGTGGGCGTGACCGACGACACCCTGGAGCGCATGCAGGCGCTGGTAGATGCCGGTGCCGACGCCATCGTCATCGATACGGCCCATGGTCATTCGAAAGGAGTCATCGAGAAACTGCGCGAGGCGAAGGCTTCGTTCAGCGGTATCGACCTCGTGGTGGGCAATGTGGCCACAGGCGAGGCAGCACGCATGCTCGTGGATAACGGTGCCGACGCCGTGAAGGTGGGCATCGGGCCGGGTTCTATCTGCACCACGCGCGTGGTGGCCGGTGTGGGTGTGCCCCAGCTGAGCGCCGTCTACGACGTATATAGCGCCTTGCAGGGAACCGATGTGCCGCTCATCGCCGACGGCGGACTGCGCTATTCGGGCGACATCGTGAAGGCTCTGGCCGCCGGTGGCTCGAGCGTGATGGTCGGTTCGCTGGTGGCAGGCACCGAGGAAAGCCCGGGCGACACCATTATATATAACGGCCGTAAGTTCAAGAGCTACCGCGGCATGGGCTCGCTTGAGGCCATGGAGCAGAAGCACGGCTCGAAGGACCGCTATTTCCAGGGCGATACGAAGGAAGCCAAGAAGCTCGTGCCCGAGGGAATCGCCGGTCGCGTGCCCTACAAAGGCACCGTGCAGGAGGTGATCTACCAGATGACGGGCGGTCTGCGCTCGGGAATGGGCTATTGCGGAGCCGCTACCATCGACGACCTGCACCACGCCCGCTTCGTGCGCATCACCAACGCCGGTGTCATGGAGAGCCATCCCCACGATATCACCATCACCTCGGAAGCCCCGAACTATTCACGTCCGAACGATTGAGGATTTAAACCCTCTCGTCGTTTTCTCGTCGAAACATGATAACGGGGCGGCGGCACTGCGCCATCGCGAGATATTGTCATCGCGGGATTCCGGAATAACGAAGAATCGTCATCGCGGGATTTCGTCATAACGGGATTCCGGAATAACGTCATAACGCGGGATATCGTCATAACGAAAACATCTGAGAATTGAATAATCGTCAAGAAAAGAAAATGAACAAGATGCGAATCAGCAGGGGAGCGGTGCTGGGTGCCTTGACGCTCGTCGTCGCCCTCACCTCGTTCTGTCAGGCAGAGGCACAGAAGAACGACCCTGTCATCATGACCATCGCCGGACAGCCAGTCCTGCGCTCGGAGTTCGAGTACAGTTACAACAAGAACAATGCCGAAGGCGTCATCGACAAGAAGACGGTCGAGGAGTATGTCGACCTCTTTGTGAACTACAAGCTGAAGGTGCAAGCGGCCATCGACGAGCACCTCGACACGCTGTCGTCGTTCAAGGAGGAGTTTGCAACCTATCGCAACCAGCAAGTGCGGCCGGCGTTTATCACCGATGCCGACGTGGAGGCCGAGGCGCGCAACATCTACAACCGCACGCAGCATATGGTCGATTCGCTCGGCGGTCTGATTCATCCCTCGCACATCCTGCTGTCGGTGAAGCAGAAAGCTCCCGAGACCGAGGATGCCGCAGCGAAGACGCGCATCGACTCTATCTATAACGCGCTGAAAGGTGGTGCCGACTTTGCCACGCTGGCCACGAAGTTCTCCGACGACAAGGCATCGGCAGCTCGCGGCGGTGACCTGAGCTGGATACAGCCACGGCAGACAGTGAAAGAGTTCGAGGATGCCGCCTACGCGCTGAAGCCCGGTGAGATGAGCAAACCTGTGCGCTCTCCCTTCGGCTATCATATCATCCTGCTGCAGGAGCGTCGCAACTTCTTCCCCTACGACTCACTGCGATCGGACATCATCCGCTTCATCGAAGCCCGCGGCATTCGTGAGCAGATCATCGACCAGAAGCTCGACTCGCTGTCCAAGGCAACGGGTGATGACCGCGCCTTCCTCCTCGACAAGAAAGCCGAGGAGCTGTCGGAGAAGGATTCTGACATGCGCAACCTGATCCGTGAGTATCACGACGGATTGCTGCTCTTCGAGATTGGCAACCGTAAGGTGTGGGACAAGGCGACGAAGGATGATGCAGGACTGGCCAAGTTCTTCGCCGAGAACAGGAAGAACTACGACTGGGAAGAGCCCCGATATAAAGGTATCGCATACCATACGAAGGACAAGAAAGACCTGAAGGCGGTGAAGAAATGCGTCAAGGGCGTGCCCTTCGAGCAGTGGGGTGAACGTCTGCGCAGCACTTTCAACAACGATTCCATCATCCGTATCCGTGCTGAGAAGGGCGTCTTCAAGAAAGGCGACAACGCATTCATCGACAAGATGGTGTTCAAGAAGGACACCACGGTGAACAATATCGAGGGTTATCCCTACAACGCCGTCTTCGGAAAGAAGCTGAAGAAAGGTCCCGAGGACTACCGCGATGTGCGTGCCCTCGTCGTGGCCGACTATCAGGAGTGGCTTGAGAAGCAGTGGGTGGCCGAGCTCCGAAAGCGTTACAGCTTCAAGGTGAACGACGACGTGCTGAAAACCGTAAACAAACATTAAGACATGAAACTGTCAGGAAAGATATTCACGGCCGTCGCAGCATCGGCTATCTTGCTCTCTGCCAGCGCCGGATTGCGTGGAAACATGCCTGCTGGCTTGCAGACCGCAGCCAGCGACTCCGCTTCGCAGCAGAAGGTGGAAGCTCCCGTCAACGAGGCCAGCGTCATCGATGAGGTGATCTGGGTGGTTGGCGACGAGCCGATCCTGAAGTCGGAGGTGGAGAACATGCGCATGCAGGCCGAGGCCGACGGTGTGAGATGGAGCGGCGATCCCGACTGTTCGATTCCCGAGCAGATTGCCGTGCAGAAACTGTTCATGCACCAAGCGGCCATCGACAGCATCGAGGTGTCGGAAAGTGAGATCACACAGTCGGTGGAGCAGCAGATTAACTGGTGGATTCAGAACACCGGCGGCAACCGCGAGAAGGTGGAGGAGTATTTCAACAAGTCGATCACGCAGTTACGAATCGACCTCCACGATGACTTCCGCGACCGTCAGGTCATCGAGAAGATGCGCAACAAACTCGTAGAAGACATCAATGTGTCGCCTGCCGACGTGCGCAACTACTTCAAGGACCTGCCCGAAGACAGCATCCCCTTCGTTCCCACCGAGGTGGAGGTGCAGATTATCACACGTCAGCCACGCATCACACCCGAGGAAGTGAATCGCGTGAAGGACCAGCTGCGCGAGTATACCGACCGTGTCACCAGCGGCGAGACATCGTTTGCCACTCTTGCCCGTCTCTATTCCGAGGATCCGGGAACGGCACGTCAGGGCGGTGAGCTCGACTATACGGGACGCGGACTGCTCGACCCGGCCTTCGCCAACGTGGCTTTCAACCTCACCGACCCGAAGAAAATCTCCAAAATCGTGGAGACGGAGTTCGGCTTTCACATCATTCAGCTCATCGACAAGCGAGGCGACAAGATCAAGTGCCGCCATATCCTGCTCAAACCGCGCGTCTCCGAGGAGGCCGTAGAGCAGGCAAAGCAGAAACTCGACTCTCTGGCCAACGACCTGCGCGAGGGAAAATTCACCTTCGAGGAGGCTGCCAGCTACGTGTCGGACGATAAGGACACGCGTAGTAACCACGGCGTTATGACCAACACCAGCGACCAGCAGCTCACGTCGCGCTTCCGCATGCAGGACCTGCCCACAGAGATTGCGCGCGCCGTCGACACGATGAAGGTGGGAGAGATCTCTGCACCCTTCCAGATGGTTAACAGCAAGGGCAAGGAAGTGTGCGTTATTGCCAAACTGAAGAACAGGGTAGAGGGTCACCGCGCCACCATTACCGAGGATTTCCAGGTGATGAAGAACGTCGTGCTGGCCAAGCGGCGCGAAGAGCATCTGCGCGACTGGGTGAAGAACAAGCTGAAAGAAATCTATGTGCGGATGAACGACCGCTACAAGGATTGTAAGTTTGAATATCAAGGATGGGTTAAATGACGTTTCGTAACCACAGACAGACACTGATGGGTGGGCACAGGATGATGATTGTCGTCATTCTGTGCCTTCTTGGCATGTGTATGGCGCAGTCGAACCCACCGGTGCGGAAGAAGCAACCGAGGAAGAAAACCGACGAGCGCGTCTACCTCGTGCATGCCGATAACCTCAGCTACGACCGCTACGGCGTGAAGCCCGACGCTCAGATCCTGCGCGGCAAGGTGAGCTTCCGCCACAAAGGGGCCACGCTGACCTGCGACAGTGCCTATTTCTTTGAGCAGTCGAATACCTTCGAGGCCTTCGGGCACGTCGACATGAAGCAGGGTGACACGTTGAGGCTCCTGAGCGAATATGCCTACTACGACGGCAGCGACCAGATGGCCTACGCCCGCCGTAATGTCGTGCTCACTCATCGTGGCACGAAACTCTACACCGACAGCCTCGACTACGACCGTCTCTACAACTACGGCTACTTCTTCGAGGGAGGAAAGATGGTCGACAAGAAGGCTACGCTGACGAGCGACTGGGGCGAATACCACACCGACTCGCGCATGGCCGTCTTTCAATATGACGTGACGCTGAAAGACAAAGACTTCGAACTCACCACCGACACCCTCTACTACGACACCAGCAGCTCGCTGGCGCATATTGTAGGACCGTCGGTCATCACATCGGGCAACAGCGTGACTCATACCGAGCAGGGCTTCTACAACAGCAACACCGGACAGACAGAGCTCTACAGCCGCAGCACAATGGAGAACGACGATCGGTCACTCGTCGCCGACAGTCTGTTCTACGACGAGAAAACGGGCGTCAGCGAGGGCTTCAGCAATGTTATCTTTGATGACAAGAAGAATCAGAACCGACTCTTCTGCGACTATTTCTGGTACAACGAGAAGACCGGCGAGGCTTACGCCACCAAGCAGGCCATGCTGCTGGAATACTCGCAGAAAGACACCCTCTACATGCATGCCGACTCGCTGAAGATGCACACCTTCAACATCAACACCGACTCGGTGTGGCGGCGAGTGGTAGGTTTCAACCATGTGCGTGCCTACCGCACCGACATGCAGGCCGTGTGCGACTCGCTCGTCTACAGCACGCTCGACTCGTGCATGACGATGTATAACGACCCCATCACATGGAATGAGAACCGTCAGTTGCTCGGAGAGAAGATCATGGTGTTCATGAACGACTCCACCATCGACAGCGTCTACGTGGAGGGACAAGCTCTTTCTATAGAGGAAATCGACAAGAATGACCATTACAACCAGGTCAGTTCGAAGAATATGTATGCCTACTTCAAGGACGGCGACATCTATAAAAGCGTGGCCGACGGCAACGTGCAGTCGATTTATTACCCTGTGGATGAGAAAGATACAACCTACATCGGGCTCAACTATAACGAGACGGAGCGCATGGAGATGTTTCTCGAGAAGCGGAAGTTGCAGAAGATATGGATGCCGAAAGCCGAAGGAACCCTCTATCCGATGACACAGATACCGCCGGCGCGCAAACGGCTGACCAACTTCGTGTGGTTCGACTACATCCGTCCCATCGATAAAAACGATATCTTCAACTGGCGCGGGAAGCGCAGCGGGTCCGAAGTGAGCAAGATCAGGAGGCACAACGCACCCCTGCAGACACTCTCAAAGCAGATTACCGATAATGTTCCTGCCAATCCGAGGCCTGCTCCTTCCGAGAAAGAGACGCCTTCTGAGGTGTCTGATGCTGTTCCTTCCGAAGAATCCGAACCCGTTATTTCCGATGAGCCCGCAACCGTTCCTTCTGACGAGCATGTTCCATCGGAAGGAACGACTTCTGAACCAACCGAAGAAGCGGCACCCGTCGCTTCCGACGAATCCTTATTATCTTTATAGCACGACACCATGAGCGATATCATCCAGCTCCTTCCAGATAGCGTAGCCAACCAGATTGCTGCGGGCGAGGTCATCCAACGACCGGCTTCCGTAGTGAAAGAGCTAGTGGAGAACGCCGTGGATGCCGAAGCCAAGCATATCGATGTCATCATCGTCGATGCCGGGCGCACCACCATTCAGGTGATCGACGACGGCAAGGGCATGTCGGCTACCGACGCCCGACTGGCCTTCGAGCGCCACGCTACATCGAAGATACGGCAGGCCGACGATCTCTTCGCCCTTCACACGATGGGCTTCCGAGGGGAAGCGCTGGCCAGTATCGCCGCCGTAGCACAGGTGGAGCTGCGCACGCGGATGGCCTCCGACGAGGTGGGCACCCATCTCACCATCGCAGGCAGCAAGGTGGTGGCGCAGGAACCCGTGGCCTGTCCTGTTGGCAGCAACTTTTCCATCGACAACCTGTTCTTCAACGTACCGGCACGACGCAAGTTCCTCAAGTCGAACGCCACCGAGCTCAACAACATCCTGACGGCCTTCGAGCGCATCGTTCTCGTGAATCCCGACATCGCCTTCACCTTCTACAGCAACGATGCCGAGCTGATGAACCTACGCGCCACGGGTCTCCGACAGCGTATCGTCGACGTCTTCGGGAAGAAAATCAACCAAGACCTGCTGCCTGTAGACGTGAACACGACTATATGCCACATCACCGGTTTCGTTGGAAAACCCGAGGCGGCGCGGAAGAAGAACGCCCACCAGTATTTTTTTGTCAACGGCCGCTACATGAAGCACCCCTATTTCCACAAGGCGGTGATGAATGCTTTCGAACGGTTGCTACCTGTGGGCGATCAGGTGCCGTACTTCATCTATTTCGATGTGCCCGCCGAAGATATCGACGTGAACATCCATCCCACGAAGACCGAGATCAAGTTCGAGAACGAACAGGCCATCTGGCAGATTCTCGCCGCAGCGGTGAAAGAGTCGGTGGGACGCTTCAACGACGTCACCGCCATCGATTTCGATACCGAGGGGAAGCCCGATATTCCTGTCTTTGACCCTTCCAATAGGTTAACGACAGCTCCGAAGGTGAACTACGACCCCGACTACAACCCATTCCGCCGGTCGGGCAATGCGCGCGCTACCGCCGGCAACACGCATAACTGGGAACAACTCTACGAAGGCTTGCTCGGCAAGGGTTCCGTGGCCCCGCAACAGACTCCCGTCGAGATGGAAATCGACCTCGGCATGGACACTGCCACGACCGTCGGCAATATCATTGCAGAGAAGTCGCCCGTGCACTATCAGTACAAAGGCTGCTACATCATGACGACCGTGAAGTCGGGACTGATGATCATCGACCAGTATCGCGCGCACGTGCGCATATTATATAATATGTATATGCAGAACCTGAAGCAGAAAGCGGCACCTTCGCAGAAGGTGCTCTTCCCCGAGGTGGTGCAGTTCCCGCCGTCGGACGAGACGGTGCTGCAACGCGTCATGCCCGAGATAGAGAAACTCGGCTTCGAACTGGCCGACCTTGGCGGTGGCAGCTATGCCATCAACGGTGTCCCGGCAGGGATCGACGGGCTCAACACCACGCTCCTCGTGCAGCAACTCGTAGCCAAGGCTTCTGAAGACACGACGGCCGTGAGCAGCGAGATCCACCATCAGCTGGCTCTCTGTATGGCGCGCAGTGCAGCCATCCCGCAAGGGCAGGTGCTCTCCAACGAAGAGATGGAGGACATCATCAACCAGCTGTTCCAATGCGACGATGCGAAGTACACTCCCGACGGCAAACAGACGCTCTGCATTTTGCCACAGACAGACATCGAAAAGATGCTCGGATAACAGGAAAATGGGTGTAATAATAACAAGAAACACGTTTTTTTTGTCAAAAATGCACTTTTTTATGTTTTTTTTGTAGCTATTTAAAAAAAATATACTATCTTTGCGGCGGATTCTATAGAATTAAAACTCAAGGCTGGATAATTGAGAGAAGATTACTAGAATATTATATATGATTAATTAACAAAATAGGTTTATGAAAAAAATCATGGTAGTGCTTGCCCTGGCAAGCTTTTCATTGACTTCGATGGCTCAGGAGGAGGAGACTCCGACATTGAAGCACAGCGTGGCTACAAACTCATTTTGGAGCAACTGGTTCGTCCAGGCTAACGGAACTTACACCGCTTTCTATTCGAATGAGGAGAAGCCGGCCGACTATTCCAAGAGCCCGTTCAAGCATTTCCGTCGCAGCTTCGGTCTCTCTGTTGCCGTTGGTAAGTGGTTCACTCCCGGCCTCGGTCTTCGTACCAAGCTGAACGGCTTCTGGGGAAAGAGCGTTCTCGGTTATGAGGGCGACGAGCGTGTTGGCGTGATTACACCGAAGAATTACGTCGGTGAGAGTTACTGCAATTCCATCAAGTACTTCAATCTGCAGGAACAGGCTATGTTGAACCTGAGCAATATGCTTGCTGGTTACAATCCTGATCGTGTATGGAATTTCATTCCTTATGCTGGTGCTGGTGTCGTTCGCAACTGTTCTTACAATACTTGGGAACTTGCTGCAAGTGCTGGTATCTTGAACACTTGGAAACTGACTGATCGCCTGAAACTGAACTTGGATCTCAGCTACAATCTGTGTGGCGACGACTTCGAAGGTGAGGATTCTAAGACTTGGGGTGGTCACGAGAACTCAAGCCACGACCGTTGGTTCACCGCTGAAGTCGGTCTGACTTTCGCTCTGGGCAAGACCATTGGCTGGAACAAGGTTCCCGATGTTGACGCTCTCAAGGCTCTCAACCAGGCTCAGCTCGACGCTCTCAACGCTCAGCTCAACGATGCTAACAACGAGATCGGCCGTCTGCGCAACATGCTCGACAACATGCCCGAGCCTCAGACAACCGTCATCGACAACACCGTCAAGGAGTTCATCACAACGCCGGTATCTGTCTTCTTCAACCTCGACAAGACCGAGATTGCTGTGCTGAAGGACCTCGTCAACGTTCGCGCTCTTGCTAAGTTCGCTAAGGAGAATAACCGCAGCATCCTCGTTACCGGTTATGCCGACAGTGCAACGGGTAGCGCTAAGCACAACCAGTGGCTGTCTGAGAAGCGTGCCGAGCGTGTGGCCAACGAGCTCATCAACATGGGTATCGATCCTTCGAAGATCACTACGGCTGCTAAGGGTGGTGTTGAGATCCTCACGCCGATCGACTTCAACCGTCGTGCTACTGTTCAGATCACTGAGGAATAATTGTTTCCGGATTCATAAATTAATAGGTGTCCTTCTTGGAGGGCACCTATTTTTTTTGTACTTTTGCACACACTAAAAACACACTGCATATTATGATAGCGAAACAATTGTCCGTATTTCTGGAAAACAAGAGCGGAAGCCTGACCGACGTGACCGAGATCCTCAGCCGCGCGCACATCAATCTGTCGTCGATGAACATTACAGATAGCAGTGATTTCGGCATCCTGCGCTGCATCGTCTCCGACCCCGACAAGGCATGCCGCGTGCTGCGCGAGAACAACTTCGCCGTGAAGATGACCGAGGTCATCGGCTTCACCTGTCCCAACACCACGGGAGCTCTCTCGCGCGTGATGCGCTGTCTGTCCGACAACGGCGTCTTCATCGAGTATCTCTACTCGTTCAATGCGGGCGAGATAGCCAACATCATCATCCGTCCCACCGACCTGCAGGCTTGCGAGCAGGTTCTCGAGGCGAACAAGGTGCACTTCATCGCTGCCGACGAGCTGAACCGTCTCTGAACAATCGGTGCCTGTCACGCGTCTGCGCGCTTTTTTGAGCACTCTTTTTTGCCTTTGGATGAAAAAAGAAGGCGAAAAATTTGGTCGTGTCGAAAAAATGCCGTACCTTTGCACCGCTTTTCAAGAGAAAGGGCGTTTAGCTCAGCTGGTTTAGAGCATCTGCCTTACAAGCAGAGGGTCGGCGGTTCGAATCCGTCAACGCCCACGAAGAAATCTCCATCCGTTCCGGTGGAGATTTTTTTGTGCCATTCCGACAAACTCTCCGGCCCGAGACCATCTCGTTAAACGTAGCTAACCGAAGCCCCACCCCGGCCCTCCCCGAAAGGGAGGGAGGATTACGTCTATTACGAGAATTTCTTTCAAGAATACAGGTGTTCGAGCGAATTTGTCGCTCGAACTCTGCTCGCTTTGCTCGCAAAGAATTCGCTCGTCGTGAGGTTCACCATTTGTAATGCGCTTATGCTTTCCCCTCCCCTCGGGGAGGTCAGGTGGGGGTCGTTTCCCTCCCTTTCGGGGAGGGCCGGGGTGGGGCTTTCCCCTCCCCTCGGGGAGGCCAGGAAGGGTCTGAATTTCCTTTACAAAAGTCTCGTTTTAAGCCTCTGTGGCTGCAAAATTCTGAAATTAAAATCCCACGGCCGAATTTGAGCGATTCTCGCGAAAGTTGTAACGGGTTGAAAACGAGCATCTTGTCTTTTCTTTACATTTTCGTCGTTTTCAAAATGACGCATTTTACACTCCAGAATGGCCCATTTTGCCTTGCAGAATGCGTCATTTTGGAGAGCAAAACGACTCATTTTGAAGTGTAAGATGGCTCATTTTGAAAAGCGGGATGAAATTTTCCGCGTTTTTGTTCGATTCTTTTACCGTTTCAAGTACATTTGTCTCTCTAAAACGATCAAAAATCCCAGCACAATTTTTCGGTCATAATAGTTTACAAATCCCTCCTCTCATCATCCATTATCCATCATCCTTTATCCTTTGTCATTTATCATTTATCATTTAGGCCGAAGGCCGCAGGCCGCAGTTTAGCATAAAGCAAAAAAATGAGTGAAAATACTAAAAATGATGATTCGGATGCCGTAATATCAAATATAATGATTATCTTTGCACCGAATATATTCAGATAACAAGTCCTGCGGTGATGCGAGAGCATGACGACAGCGGACAATAGCTACAACACTTTTGTAATACGTATTAGGGAGTTTTTGATATGAATCTTGATTTATTGACAGCCATCTCGCCCGTCGATGGCCGCTACAGGAGCAAGACGGCACCCTTGGCTGATTATTTCTCGGAGTATGCGCTCATACGCTATCGCGTCCGTGTGGAAATAGAGTATTTCATTACCCTTTGTGAGCTGCCCCTTCCCCAGTTGGAGAGTTTCAGCCACGACCTGTTCCCGCGACTGCGACATATCTATGAAGAGTTTTCTGAAGGCGATGCGCAGCGTGTGAAAGACATCGAGAAGACCACCAACCACGACGTGAAAGCCGTGGAATATTTCATCAAAGAGGAGTTCGACAAGATTGGCGGACTGGATAACTACAAGGAGTTCATCCACTTCGGTCTTACCTCTCAGGATATCAACAACACGAGCGTGCCCTTGTCGGTCAAGGAGGCGCTCGATGAAGTGTACATCCCCGCCGTGGAGGAATTGATCGGCCAGCTGCAGACCTATGCCGACGAGTGGGACAACGTGCCCATGCTCGCCAAGACGCACGGCCAGCCAGCCTCGCCCACGCGTTTAGGCAAGGAGGTGCGCGTCTTCGTCTATCGTCTGCAGAGCCAGCTCGACAGCCTGAAAGGCGTCACGCTGACAGCCAAGTTCGGCGGCGCCACGGGCAACTTCAACGCCCACCATGTGGCCTATCCGCAGTACGACTGGCGCTCGTTCGCCAACCGTTTCGTGTCCGAGAAGCTGGGTCTGCAGCGCGAGCAGTGGACCACGCAGATCTCCAACTACGACCAGCTGGGCGCCTGCTTCGATGCCGTCCGTCGTATCAACACGGTGATCATCGACCTCGACCGCGACTTCTGGATGTACATCTCGATGGAGTATTTCAAGCAGAAGATCAAAGCCGGCGAGGTGGGCAGCAGCGCCATGCCTCACAAGGTGAACCCCATCGACTTCGAGAACTCGGAGGGCAACCTCGGCATCGCCAACGCCATACTGCAGTTCCTCGCGCAGAAGCTCCCCGTGAGCCGCCTGCAGCGCGACCTCACCGACAGCACCGTGCTGCGCAACGTCGGCGTGCCCTTGGGTCACGGCCTCATTGCCATACAGAGCACGCTGAAAGGGCTGCGCAAGCTCATCCTCAACGAAGACAAGCTGCGCGAAGACCTGGAGAACACATGGGCTGTGGTGGCCGAAGCCATACAGACCATCCTGCGCCGCGAGGCCTATCCCCATCCCTACGAGGCGCTGAAGGCCCTGACGCGCACCAACAAGCACATGACCGAGGCCACCATCCACGAGTTCATCGCCACGCTCAACGTCAGCGACGACGTGAAGCGCGAGCTCATGGCCATCACGCCGTGGAACTACACCGGCATCTGAGCCTCGCCGAAAAACCGATTACCCCTTGCCTAAGCGATTAGGCATCCAATAGTTATTTATATTAAGTACAAACATTTTAACAAAAGAAAGAGAAAAAACTATGTCAGAAGAATTAGAGAAGAAAAACGAAGGAACACCTGCAGAGCAGAATCAGAACGAGGGTGGCCGCGAGGGCTATCGTCAGTCTTCTGGGTACCAGGGCTATCGCGCTCCAGGCCGCAGTCCGCGTCCGCGCATCCATCAGCCCCGTCCCTACACTACGCGACTTACCAACGGTGAAGATGAAGGCGGATTCCGTCCGGAAGGCTTCGGCTCCGGACTGCAACAAGGAGAAAACCAGCAGCGCAGCTATCGTCCGCGCCAGAGCTACGGCCAGCAGAGCGGAGGCTACCAGCCGCGTCAGGGCTACGGCCAGCGCCCCCAGCAGGGAGGCTACCGTCCGCGCTACAACAGCAACGATGGCGAAGGCGGCTACCAGCAGCGTCAGGGTGGCTACGGCCAGCGTCCGCAGCAGGGTGGCTATCGGCCGCGCTATAATAATAATGAGGAGGAGGGTGGCTACCAGCCGCGCCAGAGCTACGGCCAGCCCCGTCAGGGTGGCTACGGCCAGCGCCCGCAGCAGGGAGGCTACAACAGCCGCAGTGGCTACGGCCAGCCCCGCCAGGGTGGTTACGGCCAGTCCCGTCAGGGAGGCTACAACAGCCGCGGTGGCTATGGTCAGCCGCGCCAGGGCGGTTTCAACAGCCGTCGGCCGGGAGCCTACGACCCCAATGCGAAATACAGCCTGAAGAAGCGCATCGAATATAAGGAGGCGAACATCGACCCGACAGAGCCCATCCGTCTGAACAAGTTCCTCGCCAACGCTGGCATCTGCAGCCGCCGCGAGGCCGACGAGTTCATCGAGGCAGGAGCAGTGAAGGTGAACGGCGAGGTGGTGACCGAGCTCGGCACGAAGGTGCTCCGCACCGACAGCGTCGTGTTCCACGACACCCCCGTGACGCTCGAGAAGAAGGTCTACGTGCTGCTCAACAAGCCGAAAGACTGTGTCACCACGAGCGACGACCCGCAGCAGCGCAAGACGGTGATGGACCTGGTGAAGAACGTGTGCCCGGAGCGCATCTACCCCGTAGGGCGCCTCGACCGCAACACCACCGGCGTTCTGCTGCTCACCAACGACGGCGACCTCGCTTCCAAGCTGACGCACCCGAAGTTCCTCAAGAAGAAGGTCTACCACGTGTTCCTCGACAAACCCGTCGATCCGCAGGACATGGAGCGCATCCGCGTGGGCATCGACCTTGAAGACGGCGAGGTGCATGCCGATGCCATCGAGTATGCCAACGAGGCCGGCGACAAGACGCAGGTGGGCATCGAGATCCACAGCGGCAAGAACCGCATCGTGCGCCGCATCTTCGAGAACCTCGGCTACCGCGTGGTGAAGCTCGACCGCGTGCAGTTCGCAGGACTGACGAAGAAGAACCTGCGCCGCGGCGACTGGCGCTTCCTCACCGAGAAAGAGGTCGACATGCTCCGCATGGGAGCCTTCGAATAACCGACACACCCCTTACCCCTCCTTGCGCGGAGGGGAAGGATGTGCTTCCGCGTTTCATCGTAGGCAGGAAAAAGATATCATATAAAACCATATTGTTGAATCAATTATATTATATAATGCTCACTATCTGCATTTGAGCCAATAGGCTCCCCTCCATTCAGGGAGGGGCAGGGGTGGGTCTCATATTATGAAAAGAACAAAAGTTGTCGATGCTCTGCGCAGCACCGACTATGGAAAAGAGATAACAGTGATGGGATGGGTGCGCACGCACCGCAGCAGCAAGTCTGTCGATTTCATCGCACTCAACGACGGCTCCACCATCAAGAACATTCAGGTGGTGGTAGAGGCCGGGCGCGTGGACGAGGAGACGCTCAAGAGCATCACCACGGGAGCCTGCATCGGCGTCAGCGGAACGCTCGTCGAGAGCCCCGCACAGGGTCAGGCCTCCGAGATACAGTGCCTCAGCATCGTCGTCTACGGCCTCTGCGGCAGCGACTACCCCATGCAGAAGAAGGGTCAGAGCTTCGAGTACATGCGGCAGTATGCACACCTGCGCCTGCGCACCAACACCTTCGGGGCAGTGATGCGCATCCGCCACAACATGGCCATGGCCATCCACACCTATTTCCATGAGCACGGCTTCTTCTATTTCAACTCACCCCTCATCACTGCCAGCGACTGCGAAGGCGCCGGAAACATGTTCCAGGTGACGACGAAGAACCTCTACGATCTGAAGAAGGACGAGAACGGGAAGATTATCTACGACGACGACTTCTTTGGAGAGCAGACATCGCTCACCGTCAGCGGACAGCTCGAGGGCGAGCTCGGAGCAACGGCGCTCGGAGCCATCTACACCTTCGGACCCACGTTCCGCGCCGAGAACTCCAACACGCCCCGCCACCTCGCTGAGTTCTGGATGGTGGAGCCCGAAGTGGCCTTCATCGACCAGGAAGAGCTCATGGATCTCGAGGAAGATTTCATCAAGTATTGCGTGCGCTGGGCGCTCGACAATTGCAAGGACGACCTGGAGTTCCTCAACAAGATGATCGACAAGACGCTCATCGCACGACTCGAAGGCGTGCTCAAGGAAACCTTCGTCCGCCTGTCGTACACCGACGGCATACGCATCCTGCAAGACGCCATCAAGGACGGACGCAAGTTCGAGTTCCCCTGCGAGTGGGGCGACGACCTGGCCTCCGAGCACGAGCGCTATCTCGTGGAAGAGCATTTCAAGAAACCCGTCATCATGACCGACTATCCCAGCTCCTTCAAGTCGTTCTACATGAAGCAGAACGATCCCACACCCTACGGAGGATCCGTGGGCTACCGCGGCTCGGTGGCTCCCGGACCGACGATGCAGGGCACCGACGTCCTCTTCCCGCAGATCGGCGAGATCATCGGCGGCTCGGTGCGCGAGGAGAGCTACGACAAGCTGATGGCTGAGATTGAGCGCCGGAAGATGGACATGACGCATCTGTGGTGGTATCTCGACACGCGCAAGTACGGATCGTGCCCTCATGCAGGGTTCGGACTGGGCTTCGAGCGACTCATCCTCTTCGTCACCGGCATGCAGAACATCCGCGACGTCATCCCCTTCCCGCGCACGCCGAAGAATGCCGAGTTCTGATAAGGTATAAAGAAACAACATTAACACCAACAGGATATGAAAAGAATAGCTTTACTTATTACGCTCCTGTCCGCATTGTTCGCAGGACAGGCGCTGGCGCAGCTCAACGGTAGTGGCTACTACCGCGTTACTAATGCTGGCACAGGTCGCTACATCACCGTCCACGACAACAAGGGCAGTGCCAAAGTGTCGGGCGGAGAGGTGAAAGCCGACATGGGAGCCGTGGAGATGATCTCCGGCTTCGACAATGTGGTCACCGATCCCGCATCGGTGCTCTACATCATCGACCGCGGAAGCGACTCCTACGACATCACGGCACAGGGCACCAGCACCTACGAAATCATGCAGGAGCGCCACATGGCTATCCTTCCCTTTCCTGACGGTACCTATGCGATGCGCGTCACGGCGAAGGGATTTTCGGTCATTCTCGCTGACGACATGAGTGCGGGGCTCTGCATCTTCAACTCGCAGCATCCCAACCGCTTCTGGAACATCACGCCGATGAACAGCACCGACAACTACTTCGCCGTGCAGCCAGAGTTTGAATATCAGGGAAAATACTACACGACGCTCTTCACCGAGTATCCTTACCAGCTTTCTGAGGGCATGAGGGCTTTCTACGTGAGCGACTTCGACGCCGACAAGCGCGCCGTCCTCACCGAAATCACCGACAAGGTGCCCGGAAAGACGGCCGTCCTGCTCGAGTGCTCCTCCAATTCTGTCGAAGCCAACAAACTGTTCCCCGTGACCGACAACGTGCCTGCCGTGGGGAAGAACTACCTCAAGGGCGTATACTTCAACATCAACAAGACAGTCGGAGGATATAAGCACAAGAATCAGACGGCCTACAACGCCAAGACGATGCGCGTGCTCGGCCTCGCCGGCGGCGAACCGGCCTTCGTGAAAAGCTCACAGACGACGCTCGCAGCCAACAAGGCCTATCTGGAACTGCCCGAGGGCGTCTCCTTCGGAAACAACGTGCCCATACAGCTCTTCGAGGTCACCGACGATCCCGTCACCGTGACGGCACGCAGCTACACGATGAAGTATGGCGACCCGCTGCCCACGTTCTCCTACGATGTGGAGGGCGGCAACCTCGTCGGAGCACCGCAGATCACCTGCAATGCCGACCGCACGTCGCCAGTGGGAACCTACGATATCGTCATCTCGCAAGGCTCTGTCCTGAACAAGAACGTCACCTTCATCAACGGAAAGCTCACCATCGAGCAGGCTCCGCTGTCGGTCTATGCCGGCGACTACCGCCGACAGGTGGGCGAACCCAATCCTGAGTTTGAGGCTTACTACGGCGGATTCCGCAACGGCGACGGCGTGGAGGTGATCCTCACCAAGCCCGTCGTCACGACAACGGCAACGCAAGACAGTCCGGCCGGCGTCTACGAGGTGACGGCTTCGGGAGCTTACGCCGTGAACTACGAGATGAAGTACATCCCGGGCACCCTCACCATCGAGGATCCCGAGCTGTCGAAGGTCACGCTCCGCGCCAACGACTGCACGATGAAGTACGGCGATGCGCTGCCGGAGTTCTCGTTCACACAGACGGGCGATGCTGACCTTGGCGGCGAACCGCTCATCACCTGCGAGGCCACCAGCCAGTCGCCCGTCGGAACATATCCCATCACCATCACGCGTGGAACAGTGACCTACGGCAATGTGGTCTACGAGAGCGGAACGCTCACCATCGAGCCCGCCGTGCTCACCGTCTCCGTGGGCGACTACACCATTCAGCAGGGCGAACCCATCCCCGAGTTCCAGCTCCACTATGAAGGCTTCAAGAACGAGGAGACAGAGGCAGTGATCACCGAGAAGCCCGTGGCCACCACCGAAGCCACGGAGGACAGCGCACCGGGACAGTATCCCATCGTCGTCAGCGGCGGGGCTGCGCCCAACTACACGCTGCAGCACGTCAACGGCACGCTGAACGTCGTCGAGGCAACGCCCGTCACCGTGACGGTCAACGACTACACCATCCAGTATGGCGACGAGATACCGCTCTTTGAGTACGAGGTGACCGGCGGAAACATCTCCGGAGTGCCTTACATCGAGTGCGAGGCCACCAGCCAATCGCCCGTGGGAACTTATCCCATCACCATCTCCAAGGGGTCGGTTACAAACTTCAACGTGACCTATGTGGCCGGAACGCTGACCATCGTGAAGGCTCCTCTCGTGGCAACGACCAACGACTACACCATCCGACAGGGTAACAACATCCCCGATTTCGTCGTCCTCTACAAGGGGTTCCGCAACAACGAAGACGCTTCGGTGCTCACAGAGCCTGCAGTGGCCACCACTGACGCTCAGAGCGACAGCGAACCGGGCACCTACGATATCGTCATCAGCGGCGGATCGGCACAGAACTACGACATCGTCCACGTCAATGCGAAGCTCACCATCCTCGCACCCAATTCAGTTGTCGTCACGGCGAAAGATGTCACCAAGATCTATGGCGACCCGCTCCCCGAGCTTGAATACACCGTGGAAGGTGGTCGTCTCGGCGGTGAGCCCGTGCTGACATGCGAGGCCAACGAGCTTTCGCCTGTCGGTGAATATGTCATCAACGTGGAGCAAGGAACGGTGACCAACCCCAAAGTCGTCTTTGTACCCGGCAAACTCACTGTCACCAAGGCACCGCTCACCGTCTCCGTGGGAACCTACGAACGCCATGAGCGCGAGTACGACCCCGAGTTCGTGCTCTCCTACGAGGGCTTCCGCAACGGTGAAGACCCCGAGGTGCTCACCAAAAAGCCCGTAGCCGTTTCCATGGCGTCGTTCTATTCTGCTCCAGGTGAGTACGACATCCTCATCACCGGCGGCGAGGCCACCAACTATTCGTTCAACTATGTGCACGGCAAACTCATCGTGCTGCAAGGGGTCGACGGCATCGAGCAGCTCGTCTGCGACGGCTCGACATTCGATGTCTACACCACGACAGGCATTCGTGTGCGCTCCAACACCACCACTCTCAAGGGGCTGCCCAAGGGAATCTACGTGGTCAACGGACGAAAGTTCGCCATTAAATAAAATAGGTAATACCTTATTATATTATAGAGAAAAGCTTCCTTCCACCCTGCTGGAAGGAAGTTTTTTGCTTTTTTTCGTCATATTTTTTTGCACTTAGTAAAAAAAACCGTATATTTGCACCCGATTTAGTAAAATGTATCAAAAACATTAATGCAATCGCCTATGGAGGAAACAAAGAAACAGCTACCAATCAGGGCTCGAAAACCCGTTTATTTGCACGGAAAGCAACGCAAATGTTAAAATGTGTTCTTTTTGTGAAAAAATATATGGAAATGTTTGCGCAGTATGAGAATTAAGCGTATATTTGCACAAAATTACTGTCACCTTTCGTAAGAGAGGGGATAATTAGTGTGAGAGAATTTAAGCATAAAGTATATATTTAGTTTAATTTAATTTTTAGTCTAATGAAAAAGAAAATTTTTAGCACGTTGCTCTTGGTGGCCTTCGCTATGGCTTCCACGAGCATGTTCGTTTCTTGTAAAGACTATGATGACGACATCAACCGCAAGGCTGATGCTTCCGTCGTTGATGCTTTGCAAAAAACGGTGGACCAGCTGAAAGCCGACTTGGCAACCTGCAAGTCTAATTGCGAGGCTGCTCATGCGACTTTCGCTCTGAAGACTGAGCTTGCTAAGACAGACGCAAATGTGAAAGATTTGCAGGACGCTGTCAAGGCTCTGCAGGATGAGGTCAAGAACCTTGTTACCGCTCAGAAGCTCGAAGAGGCTATCGCAGCTGCCCAGAAGGCTCTGCAGGATGCCATCGACAAGAAAGCCGATCAGGCTGCTCTTGACGAGCTCGCTTCTAAGGTGGCAGGTCTCGACAGCAAGTACGAGGAGCTCCTCGGTAAGATCGCTACCATCGACCAGAAGCTCGCTGCCATCGAGAACCTCGACGAGCAGCTCACCATCCTTAACGGCTACAAGGCTCGCGTAGAGGCTCTTGAGGCTGAGATGGCTGGCAAGCTGAACGAGGATCAGGTGAAGGCGCTCATCGGTGCTGCTCTGGCTGACTATGCTACCGTTGAGGCTCTTGCTAAGCTTCAGGAGCTGGTTGACCTCAAGGCAAGCGGTGCTGATGTCCTCAAGCTTCAGGAAGAGCTCGCAGAGTTGAGAGGTAAGATGGAGGAGATGTCTGGCACAATCCTCACTCAGCAGCAGATTGAGCAGCTCATCGCTACCAAGCTCATCGGCATCAGCGGCAGCGTGGACGAGGCTACCATCCAGCAGTTCATCACCGACGCTCTCGCTGGATATGCTACAGAGAGCTATGTTGACGGTCAGATTGACGCTCTGAAGGATATTATCTATGGTGTAAAGGGTGAAGACGGTGAGCGCACTGGCGGTCTGAAGGATCAGATGGAGGAAGCCAGCAAGATCGTTGACCTGCTGTCTCCGAACCTGAACGCTCTGCAGTATCTCCTCCAGAAGATGATCACCAGCATCGTGAATACGAACCCCATCATGTTCCTCGGTATCGAGACCGTTGAGGCTCCTGCCCTGGCTTATCAGCCCGTTATTACCCTCACTGGTAAGGGCGTTGACGAGGTTTGGTATTACAATGGCGGTAAAGGTGCTGAGTACGACGGCGCCGGCGCTCCGAAGATCGTTGCTCCCACTTCTGGTAAGGAGTTCTTGAAGAATCCTTGGACTGTTGTTCAGGAGTTCAAAGATGTCGACACTGATTCTTATGCTGTTGACGGTGAGGCTCAGTACCACATCAACCCGGCTACTGCTAAGCTTGATGACTGGAGTCTTTCGTTCTACACCGACGAGCGTCTCGTTGTTGACGAGGTTGAGTCTCGTTCTGATGACGGCGTGGCTTTCATCAGCCCCAAGAACACCAAGGCTGTTGAGAACAAGTTCGAGGGTGGTATCCTGACCGTTCCCTTCACGATCAACGACGACTATTCTTACATCTGCGCTAAGTGTGCTGATGGTAAGGTTCACAAAGGTTGGGAAGCTTACTTCCACAAGCTCATTTGCGAGTTCCAGATCGACGGCGTATCTAAGGTTTCTTGGCTGCCCGAGTCTGGCGGTTCTGATTCTAAGCTCGCTGCTGTGCGCGACAAGGTTTACTTCATCGCTCTGCAGGCTATGCACGGTGCTAAGGATACTACCGTTACATCTGACTATGCAATGGTTGCTCCTGTGATCTATCACATCAACGGTATCGCCGACAATACTCCTTCTAACGCTAAGCCCATGCCGAAGTGCGGTGGCACCGACGGCCGTGAGCACCACATGTATAAGAAGGCTAAGGATGCAGCTGACAACCTCGAGACTCACTACATTCCTTACAACAAGACAACGGAAATCTTCCGCTTCGTCGAGACTCACTACGCTTACATTGGCTTCAGCTCTGACTGGAACTTCAACGATCGCGTTCTTGACCGCGTAAGCTGGAAGGACGGCGAGAACAATCCTGTCGGACCTTGGGCACATCGTCTGCCTTACACTCGTGACACCAAGCTGTTCGAGAAGCTCGGACTGAGCTATAAGATCACTCCGATTCACTGGACTTCTGGTAACAACAAGACCGACGAGACCGCTCATATCACTTACGAGATCTTCAAGGGTGGTGAGGTCGTTGGTAACGAGGAAAGCTCTTATGTCGGTATTCCTGACTCTGTCGTTGTAAGCCCGCGTTCTGTCAACGCTGCTGATGGTACTACCATTAAGGAAGGCGACGTTGCTGACAACAGTCGTGAAATGATCGACCGTGAGCCGATGCTCCGCGTTGAGGTACTCGACAAACTCGGTAACACTGTCGAGGTTGGTTACATGAAGCTGAAGATCTCTGAGGAAGAGGTTGCTCCTGGTCAGGTTCTTGATCCTGAGGTGACTCTGCCGATCGGTGGTCCTCACTACTACAACTGCGAATTCGGTGGCGAAGTAACATGGCACCAGGTTGAGGGTTATGTCCTCCGTGGCGATGCTGATCCCGATGCTCAGATTGGTCTGACTCGTGGTGTTGCTCTGAACGTTACTAAGACTGAGTTCGAAACCTACTGGGCACTTGAGAAGGATGCTACCGGTGCAGTCGCTCGCTACGACTGGTCTGGTGCTGAGCCCGTTGCTCAGGATCCCGTTATCGGTGTTGTGGAAGAGAAGTACGATGGTCTCGATCGTGAGACGACCGTCCTCGCTTGGAGCTTCACTGCTAAAGACTGGGCTGATATCGCAGGTGCTAACGGTGAGAACCTCGTTCGCAACGAGGATGGTAAGCTTGTTAACAAGAACCCGATCGTAACTTGGGTGAAGTACAAGAACGACGGAACCAAGTTCGCTGCTAAGGGTGATGTATATGTGAAGCTGGTGATTCCTGCTGGTTCTATCATCTTCCCGCAGGGTCAGGTTAGCAACTACCGCTATGGTTACTGGTATGAGCTGAACAGCGCTACCTCTATCAACGAGGAAAACAAGGACAATGCTATGGATGTTCACATGAACGTTAAGACTCCGCGTAATTCTTACGATACGCATGTTCTGAAGACTGGTGAACCTGATGCTTCAATCACTGATCCTGATGAGCTTGCTTCTTATGGGTTCAAGAAGGATCTCTTCGAGTACTTCACCACAAGCGATATCCTCGATATTGTTGAGGCTGCTAAGTTCGGTAATATCTCTAAGACCGCTGGCTTCGAGTTCACAACTCCTGAGATTGCAAAGGGCAATGCAGTGTTCGATGCAGTGAACGGTAACTGGAATGTGCTCGGCTTCTCTGGCACTACTTACACGCTCTATCTCTCTGGTCGCGGTAACACAACCGTTAATCCTCAGGATAATCCTGCTGTTGAGATCCGTATCAAGAACATCACTGGCAACCCGCTGGTTTGCGAGATTCTGAAACCCACTCTCGATAAGGAGGGTAACACTGAGATCGTGCTGAAGTACGCTGAGAATGACTATGCATTTGACATCCTGAACTATGCTCACCGTCACGCTCTGCTCAACGGCCCGACCGATAAGGAGAAGGAGTCGTTCACGGCTTACATCCACATCCTGGCTAACGAGGCTTGTATCCCCGTTACTCTCAACAAGGCATACTTCAATGTGAAGTTCCTCCGCCCGATCAACTGGTATCCGCAGATCGTTGATGCTCCTATCGACGCTCGCACTGGTGACCACGGTGATGGCTACTTCTACTGGAACCTTGAGGACTTCGTGAAGTTCACTGACTGGCGCTTCCTCAAGTCTGACGTGCCCAATCCTCTCTTGGCCGGCTATGGCTATCCTGGCGACGCTAAGGACTATGCAGTAGTTCGCGGATTCAAGGTGAACGAGCTGGATGACAACACCCTCGAGGAGACTACCATTAAGACCATCACTAACACTGAGGTAACTTATTGGAAGTACTACGGTATCACCTTCGAGAGCAGTGATGAGGAAATGTACACCGACGTTGCTAACGCAAATCGTGACTATGTTGACCTCAACCTCAACCCGGGTGCTATTGCAAACCTCGTCAAGGTTCAGAACCTGAAGGGTATGGACTTCCAGTATGTTGCTAACACAACTGATCCTACTCTGTCTCGCTTCAAGTATAAGAACAATGAGGGTACTGTTGACAACTTCCATGTCTACGTTCCTGTCTACATCACTTATACTTACGGACCGAAGGATAACAACAAGCTCCGCATCAAGGTTTGGGGTACGCTCTCCGTACACAAGACCGTACACAACGAAGCTAAGAAGAACTAATTGAAGTCAATTCAATTCAATATCAGAGGGGTGTCACTCGTTGGCACCCCTTTTTAAACTAAAATTGTTCGAAATGAGAAAAAAATCTTTATTCCTGGTTCTTATGTTTACTGTCCTCGTCGTCTGTTCGTGCAGTAAGAAACGCACATTAAAGGACATTCAGGACGAAGCGCTCATCAAACCGCAGATGGAGCTCACGCAGAGCGACACCACCGAGGTGCTTGCACTCGTGAACCGCTATATCCAACTGCAGAAAGAAGGTCGCTCAGAGGATGCTTTCAGTATGATATATTTCTTGGATAAGGATTCTATAGTTCCGCTGCCCGAGCCCTTGAAGGTACGTCTGAATACTTATTATTCGCTGATCGACTTCAAAGGAAAGGACGCACATATCGACCACATGATCTTCGTTAAGGAGACCGACAGCCAGGTTCGCTACACGGTGGAGCTGTTCAAGCAGAAGCCGGGTGATAAGCCGAGACCCACCAAGATGAGTTTCTTCATCAATCCTGTCCGCCGCGATGGAAAGTGGTATCTCACGCTTCCTGACGATGTGACCGACCGCCGTCCGGGTGGCTCGCAAATCAAGAACTAATTTAATGTTTACACTATGAAAATATTCAGAACACTTGTGGCAGGTGCCCTGCTTGCTGTAGGCACATCTGCAATGGCCCAGGCAACATACGTTGATGCCGAAGGCACAGAGTACCAGTTCAAGAAGCATCTCTTCCTCGATTTGCAGGGTGGTGCTCAGTACACTTTGGGAGAGTCGAAGTTCGATAAGCTTCTTTCTCCGAATGTCCAGCTCGGTCTCGGTTATCAGTTCAGCCCCGTCTTCGGTGCTCGTATCGCTGCTAACGCTTGGCAGAGCAAGGGTGGATTCGATTTCAATCACGCCAACACCACATACAAGTTCAAGTATGTGGCTCCTGGTATTGATTTCATGTTCAACCTCTCTAATCTCTTCTGCGGTTGGAATCCCAATCGTGTGTTCAACGTGATTGCCTTCCTCGGTGGCGGTGTCAACTTCGCTTTCGATAACGACGATGTCCGCGACATGAAGGCAGCCGGTTATGAGTTCAAGTACTACTGGCAGAAGACCACCCCGACACTCGTCGGACGCGGCGGTCTGGAGCTCGGCTTCCGTCTGAGCGATGCCGTCAGCCTCTTGGTTGAAGGTAATGCCAACGTGCTGAACGACCACTACAACAGCAAGTATGGTGACAACCCCGACTGGTACTTCAACGGTCTCGTCGGTCTGCGCATCAACCTCGGCAAGACCTACACCAAGGTTGAGAAGCCCGTGGCTCCCGTCACTCAGCCCGAGCCGAAGCCTTATGTTGCTCCGGAACCTGCTCCCGCACCCGAGCCCGCTCCCGTCATCGAGCCGATCCGCCGCGATGTATTCTTCACCATCAACTCTACTGTCATCTCTGAGACAGAGGCTGTGAAGGTTCGCGACATCGCCAACTACCTGAAGAAGTATCCGAAGGCAAAGGTTGTTGTCTCTGGTTATGCTGATAAGGGCACTGGTAATGCAAGAATCAACGCTCGTCTGGCCGCTGGTCGTGCCGACGTTGTTGTGAAGGCTCTCAAGGAGCAGTATGGCATCTCTGCCGATCGCATCACTTACAACAGCTATGGTGACACTGTTCAGCCGTTCGCTGAGAACGATCTCAACCGTGTTTCTATCTGTGTTGCTAATCCTGAGTAATCTCAGTTCTTGCTACAATAAAAAAGCATCGCTCATAAGGCGATGCTTTTTTTTGTTCTAGATTCTCTAGATTTTCTAGTTTTTCTAGATTCTCTAGATTTTCTAGATTTTCTAGATTTTCTAGATTTTCTAGATCTTCTAGATTTTCTAGATCTTCTAGATTCTCTAGATTTTCTAGATTCTCTAGCCCTTCTAGCAGATTCCTTTCTCGGGGTTATTCTTCGGGCTCCGTGCTGGGCGCAGTGATCGGCTCTGGGGGTGCGGCCTTTCGGCTTTCGCCCTCTATCTGGCCGTCGCGCAGACGGATGGTGCGGTCGGTGATGGCTGCCAGCGACTCGTCGTGGGTGACGATGACGAAGGTCTGTCCGAATCGGTCGCGCAGGTCGAAGAACAGCTTGTGCAGCTCCTCCTTGTTCTTCGAGTCGAGGCTTCCCGACGGTTCGTCGGCCAGAATCACTTCGGGGTTGTTCACCAAGGCGCGGGCCACGGCCACTCGCTGCTTCTCACCGCCCGAGAGCTCTGCCGGTTTGTGCGTGGCGCGGTCGGCGAGGCCCATGAACTCTAGCAGCTCGGTGGCTCTCTTCTTCGCCTCGGTGTGGCTTTTCCCTGCGATGAATGCGGGGATCATGATGTTCTCGATGGCTGTGAACTCCGGCAGCAGCTGGTGGAACTGGAACACGAAGCCGATATTCTTGTTTCTGAACTCGCTCAGTTGGTTCTTCCCCATACTGCTGACGTCGGTACCGTTGATGACGACGGAACCGCCGTCGGCCTTGTCGAGCGTTCCTATGATTTGCAGCAGCGTGGTCTTGCCGGCACCGCTTGGTCCTACGATGCTCACCACTTCGCCTTTGTCGATGTGGAGAGAGATGCCTTTGAGCATTTGCAGTGAGCCGAAGCTCTTGGTGATGTCCTTGATGGTAATCATATTGTTGTTTTGGTTTTTCGGTTTTTTTTCGGTATTCCGGCATTCCGGCATTCCGGTATTTCGTTATTCCGGTTTTTCGTTATTCCGGTTTTTCGTAATTCCGGCATTCCGTTATTCCGGTTTTCCGATTTTTTCAAAATCTCCTCATAAATGAATCTTCATTCTCCTTTCCTCCTCCTTCTTACCCTGTCCCACCAGTCCATGATCTGGGCGTAGGCGCTGAGCTGCTCGTTCTTCTGCGGCGCAACGAAGGTGATGGCGTTGACGGGTTCGCCATACTGGTCGGGGAAGATGATGATGAGGTTCTCGCGCTTGTAGTATTGCGACAGCTCGGCGGGGAGCTTCTCGAAGGCGTGCTTGTAGCTCACCGTGCCCTTTCGTGCTGTGATGACGACGAGCAGATGGTCGTCGTTCACCTCTGTGCATAGTCGCGGCAGCTCGTTCCAATGGCCCATTGGCGTATATTCGGCCCTCACCTCGGGGTAGATGTTCTGAATGTATTGCCGTATGAGGGCGAGCGTGCCCGTTTTCGAATGGAACTGTATGCGGCAGTCGAGGTTCGAGGCCATGCGCGCCAGACGGTCCATCCAGCGTCGGAATCCCGGTTCAAACTCCGCTCTGCTGGGCACCGCCACCTGTATTCGCCTGATGGTGTTGAGCGGCTGCGCGATGCGCGCCATGACGATCTGCCTGTTCAGTTCGGTGAACAGGTTCTCGGCGAAGACGCCCCAGAAGCTGTCGTCGGCCGACCGTTTGTCGTGGAGCCCCATGATGATTTCGCTGGCGTCGTATTCCTTGAAGGCGTGCATGATGCCGTTGGCAATGTTCGTGGCGATGCGGCTCTGCGTCTGCATGCGCACGTCGGCTGCGCTGGCCGCCTTCATGGCCTGCTTCAGCAGCTCCTTGCCGAGCTTCTGGTTCATGCTCACTTGGTCGTCGTCGAGCACCACGTTCAGCGCGATGAGTCCGCGGTTGAGCCGTTCGTTGCGCATCATGATGGCCAAGTTCACCAGCCGCTCCGTGTTGCCTCGGTATTTCAGCGGCAGCAGCATCTTCTCGTCGTCGCCCGTCTTCTCTTCTGCCGGCGGCACGTCTTCGAGCACAATCTTCCGTGCGGCAATCTCGGTGACGATGCTCGAGATGACACAAGTGAACAGCACCATCAGCACCACGCCGTTGAGCATGCCCGTATCAACAAGGTATTCGCCCGGGCTCACCTCCAGCCTGACGCCCACCATCACGATGGCTATCGAGCCGGCAGCGTGGGCCGACGTCAGTCCGAACATGATGTGGCCGTTGCTCAGCGGCAGTCGCATGCCGATGCCAGCCACGTAGCCCGCTATCATCTTCCCCACGGTGCCTATGATGACGATGCTCGCCACGACATTGGCCGTGTGCCAGCTCTCGAAGAGCGTGCGGAAGTTGATGAGCATGCCCACGCCGATGAGGAAGTAGGGTATGAAGATGGCGTTGCCGATGAATTCCAGCCGTCCCATCAGCGGTGACACGTGCGGAATGTAGCGGTTCAGCACCAGTCCGGCGAAGAAAGCGCCGAAGACACCCTCCAGTCCGATCCATTTCGTCACGGCCGCATTGAGGAAGAGGACGGCGAGCACGTAGATGAACTGCGTCACGGCGTCGCTATGCCGTTGCAGGAACCATCGTGTGAACCTTGGAATGAAGAAGATGGCGGCAGCCTGGTAGATGAACAGCTTCACGAGCATCCACAGCATGAGCCAGTGCACGCCCATCGAGCCATCGCCCGTCCGCGCCTTCAGCATGCCCACGATAGCCGAGAGCGACAGCAGGGCCAGCAGCAGGGCAATCATGCTCGCGCCCACGCTCAGCGTCACCGCCTTGTGGCGCTGCAAGCCGTATTTGCTCACGATGGGGTAGGCGATGAGCGTGTTGCTCGACATGATGCAGCACAGCAGCAGCGTGGCATCGCGCGAGTAGCCCATCAGCCCGATGCCGGTGAAATATACGAGCACGAAGGGCGTGAGGAAGGTGAGCAGTCCGAAGATAGCCACCTGCTTCACGTGTTTGCGCAGACCCTCCATGTCCATCTCCAGTCCAGCGAGGAACATGATGTAGTAGAGACCCACCTGTCCGAAGAGCTCGAACGAGTCGTCGCGCTCCAGGATGTTCAGCCCGAACTGCCCCACGATGACGCCGGCGAGCACCATTCCTATGATGTGCGGGATGCGCAGTTTGTGCATCACCATCGGCGCGATGAGGATAATCATCAGCACGATGAAAAAAATCCATGTGCTGTCGGTAACGGGGAAATATGAGCTGAAATCAAACATATTGCATGCAAAATTACGAATTTTTCTATCAAAAGCGCGATTTATACCCTAAAAAGTTGTAATTTTGCACACACAAAGCTCCTTTTCTCCTCAGAAAGGAGCCCTTTGTGCAAACAATATCGTTATTAAGGAACAGGTAAAAAGATTATGAAAGTAGCAATCGTGGGCGCCAGCGGCGCTGTGGGGCAGGAGTTCCTGCGAATCCTCGACCAGCGGAATTTCCCGATGGACGAGTTGGTGTTATTCGGTTCTGAGCGCAGCGCAGGCCGCAAGTACAACTTCCGTGGCAAGGATATCGAGGTGAAGCTGTTGCAGCACAACGACGACTTCCGCGACATCGACATCGCCTTCACATCGGCCGGAGCAGGCACGTCGAAAGAGTTTGCCGAGACCATCACCAAGTACGGCGCCGTGATGATCGACAACAGCAGCGCTTTCCGCATGGACGACGACGTGCCCCTCGTCGTTCCCGAGTGCAACGCCGAGGATGCGCTCAAGCGTCCGCGAGGCATCATCGCCAATCCCAACTGCACCACCATCATGATGGTCGTCTGTCTGCAGCCACTGGAGCAGCTGTCCCACATCAAGCGCATCCGCGTGAGCAGCTACCAGAGCGCCAGCGGAGCAGGAGCCGCCGCCATGGCCGAGCTCGAACAGCAGTATGCCGAACTCGTTGCCGGTAAACCCGTCACGGTGAAGAAGTTCCCCCACCAGCTCGCCTACAACGTCATTCCGCAGATCGACGTCTTCCAGCCCAACGGCTACACGAAGGAAGAGATGAAGATGTACAACGAGACGCAGAAAATCATGCACACCGACGCCCGCTGCTCGGCCACCTGCGTGCGCGTCAGCTCCCTGCGCAGCCACAGCGAGAGCGTGTGGATAGAGACCGAGGCACCCATCAGCGTGGAGCAGGCCCGCGAGGCTTTGGCCGCCGCACCCGGTGTCACGCTGCGCGACAATCCCGCCGAGCTCGTCTATCCCATGCCCTTGGAGACGGCCGGTCTCGACGATATCTACGTCGGGCGCATCCGCAAGGACCTGAGCGACGACTGCGGCCTCACCTTCTGGCTCTCGGGCGACCAGATCCGCAAGGGCGCCGCCCTCAACGCCGTGCAGATTGCCGAGTATCTCATCAGCGTAGGCAACGTGAAGTAACCCTTCCCCTCCTCCGCGAAAAGCATAAAAAAACCGCCAAGCTCGCACTGAGCCTGGCGGTTTTCTTTGATACGTCGGGTAGTTTGCCCCTCAGTCGTTGCGCCGTTACTTGCCAATTGTTGGAATGTCAGACAATCCTCAAGAAGTCGTGGTCGAGCGCGACAGAGATCTTCGCTATCGTAGCCAGCGTGAAGTTGTGCTGACCGGAAAGCCATCTGGTAACCTCCGACGGTCTCTTCCCTGTCAGGCGAGCCAGGTCAAACTTTGAAATGCCTTTCGATTCCATCTGCTCCACAATACGGTCGGAAAGGTCGAAGGAATAGTCGTATTGTTTCTTCATCTCCTTAGGAACAGAGGCAATGGCATCCTTCAGCATCTTCGAGGTTTCTGTGAACTGTATCATATATCAAAAGTTTTGTCTTCGTTAATAATCATATCTGTCTGCTCAATCGTGATGCTCCCGTCTTTCAGGCCTTGCATGATCAGACTGTTCAATTTCTGGAGGCTGATTACATATCCATTGAGTTCACTGCTCTCTTGATAGGTTCTTGTGTCTTTAACACTTCCGTTTCCTACTATGAGAATAGAATCTGTCATGCGGAGACAATATAGGCGAAGCCGGTTGCCGAATGTCGGCAGGGCAACAACGTGGTCGCTTGGTTTGCCTTCATATCGGAAATAACGTTCTAAAGCTCCTGTTTGAAGAATCCTACCGATGATAGTGAGGATTTGGTTCAGGTTCGCTTGGTATTTGGCATCATCCTTGAACTTTTCTTTGAAACGTTCAAATTCATTGAGGTCGTTTCCCTCAAAGATAATGGAAAAAAGACCTACCTTTTCTGTCTGTAAAATGGATCCGATTTTTGCCTTGCTCATTATAATGATGTCGTTTTCTGCAAATATAGCAATATTTCTTCTTCTCTGTTTTACTTTTATGTAAAATTTAAGATAGTTTTGCAAAGGAAAGAGGTGTAGCTGCAACTCTGTTCTCCCAATTCGTGGAGGCGCTGTATAGATAGGTACCGACAGAAAAAAAGAAGTGACCGAGCAATCGGTCACTTCTTTTTTCTTATGTGTCGACACTTGGACTCGAACCAAGGACCCCCACCATGTCAAGGTGATACTCTAACCAGCTGAGCTATGCCGACAGGTCGCCGCTGATGAAGACGCGCAAAGGCGCTTTCTTTCAAACGCGAATGCAAAGGTAAACTATTTTTTTTATTCCACGAAGAAAATGCACTTTATTTTGCAGTTTTTTAACGGGAGAAGCGCCTTTCGGCTGCTTTGGGGGTGCCCAAGCGGCCGTTTGTACATGCCTCGCGGGCTGTTTTGCGATGCATTCCGGATGAAGTTGCGGAGTAAAACAAATGAAATTGCACAGCAAAATCAATTGAATTGCACGGCAAAACAAATGATATTGCGCGGCAAAACAAATAGGATTGCAACAAAAGAGAGGCCGACGGACAAACTTCAGAGAGCCTTCGGACGCATTTCAAAAAGCATCCTGACACGTCGCATGAGTCGTTGGGACGCATTTCAGACATACACGAAGTGAGTCACTACGGTTGCACAAGCCTTCAAATAGAGCTTCCCGCTTCCGAAAGCGGGCTGCAAGGGGGAGAAAAAACATTCAGGGGTTGCTCTTTTCCCGAAAAAACGCTAATTAATGATATTTTTTTTCGCGTTTTCGGCGGTTTTTCGTATTTTTGCAGTTAAAATACGCATCAAGCGTTCAATCATGATACCTATGGACGACGACATCAAGAATATAGAGACCGACGACGAACAGCAGGACAACAACGCTCTGACCGACGGCTCGACCGACGAACTGGCAACGGAAAGCGACGCTCCGGCTGACGACGAGGCGGCCGACGAGTTGCTGACCGACGGTCTTGAGGCGGAGGAGCTGCCGGAGGACGAGCACTCCGACTACCGCCCCGTGAACCGTTTCGACGCTTCCGCCGTGCACCACCTCAGCGGAATGTACCAAAACTGGTTCCTCGACTACGCCTCCTACGTGATCCTGGAGCGCGCCGTGCCCCATATCGAGGACGGACTGAAGCCCGTTCAGCGACGCATCCTGCACTCGATGAAGCGCATGGACGACGGCCGCTACAACAAGGTGGCCAACATCGTGGGCCACACCATGCAGTTCCACCCCCACGGCGATGCCTCCATCGGCGACGCCTTGGTGCAGATGGGGCAGAAAGACCTGCTCATCGACTGTCAGGGAAACTGGGGCAACATCCTCACCGGCGCCTCGGCAGCTGCGCCGCGATACATCGAAGCCCGTCTGAACAAGTTCGCCCTCGAGGTGGTTTTCAACGCGAAGACCACCGAATGGCAGATGTCCTACGACGGACGCAACAAGGAACCCATCACGCTTCCCGTCAAATTCCCCCTCCTCTTGGCGCAGGGGGCCGAGGGTATAGCCGTCGGTCTGTCGTCGAAGGTGCTTCCACATAACTTCTGCGAGCTCTGCGAGGCCGCCATCCTCTACCTGAAGGGCGAGCCGTTCCAGCTCTTCCCCGACTTCCCTACGGGCGGTTCGATCGACGTGTCGAAGTATAACGACGGGCAGCGCGGCGGTGTGCTAAAGGTGCGTGCGAAGATTGAGAAGCTCGACCAGAAGACGCTTGTCATCCGCGACCTGCCGTTCACCAAGACTGCCGAGACGCTCATCGAGAGCATCCTGCGCGCCGTGGAGAAAGGAAAGGTGAAGGTGAAGCACGTGGAGGACCTCACGGCCGCCAACGTTGAGATACTGGTACATCTCGCACCGGGCATCAGCAGCGACAAGACGATCGATGCGCTCTACGCGTTCACCGACTGTGAGATCAACATCTCGCCCAACTGCTGCGTCATCGAGGACAACAAGCCGAAGTTTCTCACCGTTTCGGACGTGCTCAGGCATAACGTGGACCGCACGATGGCACTCATCCGCCGCGAGCTGGAAATCCAGAAGGCCGAGCTGTTGGAGCAGCTGCACTTCGCTTCGCTGGAGAAAATATTCATCGAGGAGCGCATCTACAAGGGCAAGCCGTTCGAGAATGCACAGTCGAACGACGAAGCCTGCGAGTACATCGACAAGCGGCTGACGCCTTTCTACCCCGACATGATCCGCGAAGTGACGAAGGACGACATCCTCCGTCTGCTGGAAATCAAGATGCAGCGCATCATCCGCTACAACGCCGACAAGGCGGAAGAGCAGATGCTCCGCATTCGCGACGACCTGAAAGAGATTCAGCGCAAGCTCAACTCGATGGTCGAGGTGACCATCGACTGGTTCCAGCACCTTCTCGACAAATACGGCAAGGACCACCCGCGGCTCACCGAGATCCGCAACTTCGACACCATCGAGGCCTCGAAAGTGGTGGAGGCGAACCAGAAACTGTACATCAACCGTCAGGACGGCTTCCTCGGCACGGGTCTGAAGAAGGACGAGTTCATCTGCAACTGCTCCGATATGGATGATATCATCATCTTCTACCGCGACGGTAAGTATAAGGTGGTGCGCGTGGCCGAGAAAATCTTCGTGGGCAAGAACATCATCCACGTGGGCTTGTTCAAGCGCAACGACAAGCGAACTATCTACAATGTGGTCTACCGCGACGGCACCAAGGGCGCGTGCTACATCAAGCGTTTCTTCGTGGCGGGCATCATCCGCGACCGCGAGAACGACCTCACGGCCGGCACTCCCGGCAGCCGCGTGCTCTACTTCACCGCCAACTCCAACGGCGAGGCCGAGGTGATTAAGGTGACGCTCGACCCCGCCGTGCGCATGAAACGGCTGTTCATGGAGAAGGATTTCTCGGAAGTCAACATCAAAGGTCGCACGGCCAGGGGCAATCTGCTGACGAGGATTCCCGTGAGCCGCATCTCGCTGAAGAGCCACGGCCACTCCACGCTCGGCGGGCGGAAGGTGTGGTTCGACCCCGACGTGAACCGTCTGAACTACGACGAGCACGGCCGCTTCCTCGGAGAATTCAACGACGGCGACCTCATCCTCGTCATCCTGCCCGGCGGCGAGTTCTATTTCACCAACTTCGATGCCAACAACCACTACGAGACCAACCTGGAGCGCATCGAGAAATTCCGCGAGAGCAAGGTGTGGACGGCCGTTGTCTACGATGCCGACATGCAGGGCTATCCCTATATGAAGCGCTTCATGCTCGAAGTGTCGAGGAAGCACCAGTCGTTTGTCGGCGAGAACAAGAACAGCCGCCTGGTGCTCTACACCGACCAGGCCTTCCCGCGCGTCCGCGTGACGATGGGTGGCATCGATGCCTATCGCGCTCCGATGGAACTTGACTGCGAAGAGTTCGTGGCAGTGAAAGGCTTCAAGGCCCACGGCAAGCGCATCACTACGTGGAACGTGGACAGCATCGAGGAGCTGGAACCCCTGCGCTTCCCCGAGGAGACGGTCGCCGACGAAGACACCGACAGCGACGAGGAACCGATTGAGGAGAACCTCGACCCCGATGCCGGCAAGAGCGAACAGCAGGTGCGCGACGAGCTGACGGGCCAGCTGCGCCTGTTCCCCGACGAGTAGCCGCCCCCCGTGCTGAAACCGATCAACGATAGTCCGGTCATGCAGAAAAGACTGATATACCTATTATTATATATATGCGCGCTCGTGCCGACAGGGCTTTGGGCACAGACGACGGCGGCCGACGACATCGTCGTCGACACGGCCGTGCTGGAACCCGTGCGGCGCTATAACGACCGTACACCGTTCGACGTGGAGCGTCGCGTGAACATGGTAGGCATCGGTGCGGCCAATCTGCTCGACACCTACCTCAGTCCTGAGAAGTACCGAGGCACCGACGTGCGCCTTTCGACGCAGGTCTACCGCTGGTGGAAGAAGAATCCGGCGTGGTGGCTGCGCCATCAGAACATGTTCTCGTTCCAGTATGCCTCGCCGCGAGCCGACAACAGCAACTTCATGGGGGCTGAATATTCCTACAGCTTCGCCATGCGCTACGAGTGGACGCCCAGTTATAACTGGAGCGTGGAGGCCGGCGGTGAAGGCGAGGTGGCGGTGGGTTTCCTCTACAGCACGCGCAACACGAACAATCCGGCGCAGGCCAAGGCGCGGTTGAACATCGGGCCGTCGGTGGCTGCCGCGTTCCGTTTCCCGCTGTTCCGGCGCCAGGCCGTGGTGCGCTATGAGGCCTACGCGCCGCTGCTCGGCGTGATGTTCAGTCCCAACTACGGCCAGTCGTACTACGAAATCTTCACGCGCGGCAACTACGACCACAACGTGGTGCCCACGACGGTGGGCTGCGCGCCGGTACTGCGCCACCAGCTGACGCTCGACATTGCCCTGCGCCGCTTCGCGCTCCGCGTGGGCTACATGGGCGACATGCAGCAGGCGAGCGTGAACAACCTGAAATATCACAGCTATTCGCACCTGTTGCTCATCGGACTGGTGCGCAAGCTCCACCGCCGATAAACGCAACCGACAACCGAGAAGAGATGAAAGAATCGCGCATGCAACATATCTCCATGCTGAAAGGGCACCCGCTGGGATGGCTGGCCACGGTCGTCGCCCTGCTGCTGGCGCTGACCTCGTGTGTCGACGAGGAGGAATATGCCGACACCGTGGAAGGCAACTTCGAGGCCCTCTGGCGCATCATCGACGAGCACTACTGCTTCTTCGCCGAGAAACAGGTGGACTGGGATGCCGTGCATGCAACGTATGCGCGGAGCGTGAGGGGCGACCTCTCGCGCAACCAGCTCTTCGAGGTGCTCACCAACATGCTCTCTGAGCTGCGCGACGGCCACGTGAACCTCTACAGCACGTTCGATGTGGGCCGCTACTGGTCGTGGCACGAGAACTATCCGCGCAATTTCTCCGACTCACTCATCGACCGATACCTCGGCACCGACTACAAGATAGCGTCGGCGCTGCGGTACAAGACGCTCGACGACAACATCGGCTACGTGCGCTACAGCTCCTTCGCTTCTGAGATAGGCGAGGGGAACCTCGACGCCGTGCTGATGGACCTTGCTCCCTGCCGCGCCCTCATCATCGACGTGCGCGACAATGGCGGCGGTCTGCTGACGATGGCCGAGCTGCTGGCCTCGCGCTTCACCGACGAGAAGCTGCTCGTGGGCTACATGAGGCACAAGAGCGGCAAGGGACACGACGATTTCTCCGGCATGGAAGCGCAGCACCTGAAGCCCTCGAAGGGCATGCGGTGGCACAAACCCGTCTTCGTGCTCACCAATCGCCAGGTGTTCAGCGCCGCCAACGAGTTTGTGAAATACATGAAATGCTGTCCGCGCGTCACCATCGTGGGCGACCAGACGGGTGGGGGAGCGGGCCTCCCCTTCACGAGCGAGCTGCCCAACGGGTGGACGGTGCGCTTCTCGGCCTGTCCGATGTACGACCGCGACGGCCGTTCCACCGAAGACGGCATCGCTCCCGACGTGCCGGCAGCCCTGACCAGCGCCGACTTCGCCCGCGGTCGCGACACCATCATCGAGACGGCGCGCGCACTGGTGCCCTGAACACAGGCGCATTTCCTGTCGAGTAGACTGCGTCAGTGACGCAGTCGGTTATCAAAAATAAAGGAATAAATGATTACCCTGAACTCCCTCACCATAGGCTATCAGCAGAAGAACAACCGCAAGGTGGTGGCCGAAAACATCAACGCCGACATCCTTGCGGGCGAGCTGACTTGCCTCATAGGGCCCAACGGCGTGGGCAAGAGCACCCTGCTGCGCACCCTGAGCGCCTTCCAGCCACCGCTGGCGGGCGAGATTGCCGTCGACGGGCAGCCGCTGTCGCGCCTCACCGACCGCCAGTTGTCGCACCTCATCGGCGTGGTGCTCACCACGAAACCCGACGTGCAGAACATGACCGTCTTTGAACTCGTGGCACTGGGGCGCTCGCCTTATACGGGCTTTTGGGGGCGGCTGACAGAGAAAGACCGCACCGTCGTCGACGAGAGCATCGCACTGGTGGGCATCGAGCATCTCGCCGAGCGCGTCGTGCAGACCCTCAGCGACGGTGAGCGGCAGAAGATGATGATTGCCAAAGCGCTGGCCCAGCAGACCCCCGTGATCTATCTCGACGAGCCAACAGCCTTCCTCGACTATCCGAGCAAGGTGGACATGCTGCAGCTGCTGCACCAGCTGGCCCATCAGACCGACAAGACCATCTTCCTGTCCACGCACGACCTGGAGCTGGCCTTGCAGCTTGCCGACCGCTTGTGGCTGATGCAGCCCGGGCGCGAACTGTCGGTAGGCACACCGCGCGAGCTGGCCGACGACGGTTGTCTGTCGTCGTTTCTCGACCGTCCCGGCTTGCATTTCGAGCCGCAGTCGATGTCGATAAAAGTGAATCAAAAAGAGTGTTCCCAATGATAGTATTCACCTTTTAAAAAACAAACGTACAATGGAAACTGAAGAATTGAAGAAACAGGCAGCCGAAGCTGCTGAAAACGTGAAGGAGGCCGCTGGCGACCTGAAAGAGAAAGCCAGCGAAGTGCTGAACGACATCAGCCAGAACGAGACCGTAAAGGCTGTGCGCGAGAAGGTGGAAGACCTTGTCAGCGAGGAGAACCTGAAGGCTGTGCAAGAGAAAGTCAACGGTGTCATCGACGACATCAAGGAGAACGAGACCGTGAAGGCCGTCACCGGCAAGGTGGAAGAGGTGGTGGATCAGCTCACTTCCAACGAGACGGTTCAGCAGGCGAGCGAGTTTGTGAAAGAACAGGGCGAGCGTGCGGGGCAGTTCCTCAAGGATAGCGCCGAGAGCATCAGCCAGAGCGGACTGTTCAAGAAACTGAAAGACATTGCCGGAATCGATTGACGAACCGCAGCAGAAGCCGGAGTTTCTGTAACCGCAAGGTTTCTGGGGAGTTCCAATAAACAGGAGTTTCGGGAGTTTCAGACTTTTTCTGAAGCTTCCGAAGCTTCGGGATGACAGTCTTCACTCCTGCTGCTTCTGCTGTTCCTGAGCCTGCTGCTTCGCCTGCATGGTGTTTTCCAGAAACTGTCTGATGTCGCGCGTAATCTTCTGAAACTCTTCCGACGTCATGTAACCCATGTTTTTTTTCAGCATCTGCGCCAGATCCTGCGTGCTGTGCGTGTAGCACGACAGCTCGTTGCGCATCTGTGTGCCGTGCACCGACTGCCGTCGAATCTCGTTTTCGCGCTCACCGACGAGGTGCTTGCACACCTTTCCCACGACGGGAATGACCATTTTGTCGAAGAGGTGGTGCCCCTGGATATATAAATAGGTGGTCTGCGGCGTGACGCCCAGCTCTTCCTGCAGCTCTCGCTTCAGTGCCAGGTAGCTCTCTTTGGCGTCGGGATGCCTGCGTTGCAGTTCGCCCACTCTCACGTAGCATTTGTGTTTCAGCCGCTGGATGCAGGCGTACGGGTTGTCGAGCGAGAATCCGCCCAGTTCGATCACCTTGTTGAAGTCGGTGATCGAGAACTCGTTGTAGATGCCTTTGCGGTAGTGCCAGATGCTCCACACGAAGAGCGGGAAGATGGCTTCGGAGTACATGCGCATGAATTCGGTGAAGTCGATGACGTAGCGGTCGTTGAGCGTCACTGCCACGCAAACGTTGTGGAGCGACGGAGCGTAGCACTGCAGGTTCTCGATCGAGTAGGCGTAGGTGTGGAAGACGCTGGGATTGTCCATCATCTTGCGGCTCGTCTCGGTGACGCCGCGCAGCAGGTAGTCGTAATCGGCGTCGACACAGCAGATGAGGTCGCGCCCCGTTCGCTTGTCGAGGAGGTTCATCAGCACCGATTTCTTGCCGCGCTCAAGTCGTCTGTGCGACGGGAGCATCACCTCGAAGTAGTGCTCCTCGTTCTCGAAACTGCTGAGCACAGTGCGCCAGAAGAAGACGTCGTCGTAGCTCTCCACGTAGGCAGCGATGCGCCTGCGCGACTTTCTCGACTTCAGCCTGTTGGCCGCCTCCAGATAGCTTGATGATATATTGTCCTTGAGTCGTGATGCCATGTCTCTTCACCTCTCTTTCTCACGTCGTGATGTCGCTCACCTCGGTCACACGGTCCATCCATCCGTTCATGATGACGGCCGGAGAGTGGGTCGTAAGGATGATCTGCACCTGCGGGTTGAGTTCGAGAATGATGTCGATGAGCCGCTGTTGCCAGTCAACATGGAGGCTCACCTCGGGCTCGTCCATGAAGAGCACGTAGGGCAGACCGTCTTCCACGAGCACGGTGAGCATGATGATGAGCATCTGCTTCTCGCCGCTCGACAGCTGATAGGGCACCAGCTGTTCGCCGATTTGTGAGAAACGGATTTCGTTCTCCGTGCGCACAATCTTCTTCCCTGTCTCGCGGAAGAGCTCGTCGAGCAGGTCCTGGAAGCGCTTTTTCGGTCCGCTCATGCGCTGTGCCTCTTCGGTGTCGCCGTTTTGCAGGGCCGCAATGATCTTGTTGCCCATGTTCACCTGGTAGTCGAGATATTTGCGCTGCAGGCGGTAGAGCTGGAAGTCGAGGGCTGAAGCGATGCGCGAGTCCACCTGGTTCATCGTGTCTTGGTCGAGTACCGGCTGGTCCATCGACCTGACAACGTCGAAACGTATGTGCGTGGCGTCGGCGGGCGATGTCGTCACATGCACACCTTTGAGCAGATGGTTCACGATGTCGCCGTTGGTGCTCACGCTTCTCACCACTTTGTTCAGTATGGTGCTCTTGCCCACACCGTTGATGCCGCTGAGGATATTCACCTGCCGGTCGAGGTTCCACACCACGTGGCGCCGCCCGTTCCACAGCGAGTCGATCTCAATCTGTTCGATGTAGTCTGCGTATTTCATGTCTCTATGGTTTCAACTTTTCGGCAAATATAGTAAAATCTTGCGAATTATGAATGAAGAATGACGTTTTTTTTTGTGTTTTCGCAAAAAAGGCGTACCTTTGCAGCCGTTATTTGCGCCTGTGGCGGAATTGGTAGACGCGCTAGACTTAGGATCTAGTGTCTCGCGACGTGCAGGTTCGAGTCCTGTCAGGCGCACATTCAAATCATTTTTATCATGGCACAGGAAGACGTTTTTAAAAAGATTGTGAGCCACTGCAAGGAGTACGGATTCGTATTCCCCAGCAGTGAAATATATGATGGGTTGGGCGCCGTCTACGACTACGGTCAGAACGGCGTGGAGTTGAAGAACAACATCAAGGAGTATTGGTGGAAATCAATGGTGCTGCTCCACGAGAACATCGTAGGCATCGACTCCGCTATCTTCATGCACCCCACCATCTGGAAGGCCAGCGGACACGTGGATGCTTTCAACGACCCGCTGATCGACAACCGCGACTCGAAGAAACGCTATCGTGCCGACGTGCTCATCGAAGACCAGATTGCCAAGTACGAGGAGAAGATCCAGAAGGAAATCGACAAGGCTGCCAAGCGTTTCGGCGACAGTTTCGACGAGCAGAAGTTCCGCGAGACCAACGCACGCGTGCTGGAGAACCAGCAGAAGCGCGACGCTCTGCACGAACGCTACGCCAAGGCCATGAACGCCATGGACCTCGACGAGCTGAAGCAGATCATCATCGACGAGGAAATCGTATGCCCCATCAGCGGAACGCGCAACTGGACCGACGTTCGCCAGTTCAACCTCATGTTCTCCACCGAGATGGGAGCATCGGCCGACAACTCCATGAAGGTCTATCTGCGTCCTGAGACGGCGCAGGGCATCTTCGTCAACTACCTGAACGTGCAGAAGACCGGACGCATGAAGATTCCGTTCGGCATCGCACAGATCGGTAAGGCCTTCCGTAACGAAATCGTCGCCCGCCAGTTCATCTTCCGTATGCGCGAGTTCGAGCANNAGATGGAGATGCAGTTCTTCGTCAAGCCAGGCACCGAGCTCGAATGGTTCCCCAAGTGGAAGCAGACGCGCATGGCATGGCATCAGGCCCTGGGCTTCGGCGCTGAGAACTACCGGTTCCACGACCATGAGAAGCTGGCCCACTATGCCAACGCCGCCACCGACATCGAATTCCACATGCCCTTCGGCTTCAAGGAGGTGGAAGGCATCCATTCGCGCACCAATTTCGACCTGTCGCAGCACGAGAAATACTCTGGCAAGCAGATCAAATACTTCGACCCGCAGACCAACGAGAGCTACACGCCGTATGTCATCGAGACAAGTATCGGCGTAGACCGCATGTTCCTCAGCATCATGTGCCACTCCTATCAGGAGGAGCAGCTCGAAAACGGAGAGACACGCGTCGTGCTGAAGCTGCCCGCAGCCCTCGCTCCGACGAAGCTGGCCGTCCTGCCGCTCGTCAAGAAGGGCGGTCTGCCCGAGAAGGCACGCGAGATCATCGACGACCTGAAGTTCCACTTCAACTGCTCCTACGACGAGAAAGACACCATCGGCAAGCGCTACCGCCGTCAGGATGCCGTCGGAACGCCCTATTGTGTCACCGTCGACTACGAGACACTCGAGGACAACTGCGTCACCCTGCGCTTCCGCGACACCATGGAGCAGGAGCGTGTGCCCATCAGCGAGTTGCAGAGCATCATCGAAGACAAGGTGAGCATCGTCTCTCTGCTGAAGAAACTGCAGTGAGAAAGAAACGAATACGAGGTTGACAGTTGCGAGATATAGCGTATGAACATACTTTCATTCATTGAAGAAAAGGCAAGACGGGCAGGCGCGGCCGTGCTCTTCAGCCTCACAGTCCTGATGCCCGCGTTCACTGCATGCAGCGAATCGTCGGGCGAGGAGTATGAGTTCGATAACTGGAAAGAGCGCAACGACACCTATTTCAATACCGTCTACAACCAGGCACAGAGCGCTATCGCCGCCGGATCCAACGAGTGGAAGATCATCAGGCAGTGGAGCCTGAACGAGACGGAGGCCACCAAGCCGGAGAACCACATCGTGGTGCGCGTGCTCAATGAGGGTACGGGCAGCGGATGTCCGCTCTATACCGACACCGTCTACGTGCACTATCGCCTGAGCTACATCCCCACCACCCAGCATCCCAACGGGTCGGTCATCCAGGAAACGTGGACGGGCAACTACAATTTGCAGACAATGGTGCCGTGGAAAATCTCCGTCAGCGCCATCTCTGGATGGGAAACGGCCATGCAGAACATGCATATCGGCGACCGATGGCTTGTCTACATCCCTTACCAGCTGGGCTACGGCATCTCCGACTATCAGCCTTCCACCAGTTCGCCCAAGCTTTACGGCTGTTCGGTGCTCGTCTACGACGTGACGCTCGCGGCCTACTACCGGGCAGGGCAGACCGTCCCTGCGTGGAGGTAATTCTATAGACGAAAAAGTATAGCAGAAAGTTTGCTCCCTACGTGATCATGAACGGGGTAGCAAACTTTCTTTTTTTTATACCCGTCCAGTCACAGAGACGACGTTCTTTCCAGCATTCTGTCGGACAGCAGGAGCTCACTTTTCGCTCGCTGCGCTCCGTTTTTCACTAAGGTGGCTTTGATGTAAATCAAGAAAATGCATATATAAGTAATAAATATGCTGCATTTATTTTGCTGTGTGCGTAAACAGTCGTACCTTTGCATCAGAAAATAAAGGTTATTAGTTAAGGTAAAGATTGTTGATTCATAAGGTATTTGTTTAAGGTAAAGATTGTTAGGAAGAACTTCAGTAGGGAAAAGGTTGTTTAAGGTAAAAGAATAAGATTGGATTCAAGGATAACACGATGCCCGCGAGGGCAAATCTATACATAGAAGTTAAATATATTAATAGGTAAAACAGAAAGGGGTAAGACATGAGTATTACAACATTATGTGCCCTCTTTGCAGTTTTCGCAATCACGGGCCTGTGGATGGATAAGCATGTGCAACAGCACTAAAGTCCAAACCCGCTAAGTGTAAAGAGAAAGTTTTCAGAAGAAGGTAATAGAAAAGAAGGACGGCTGCCACGCTTGCGTTGACAACCGTCCTTTTTTTGTGTCCTTAGCAGGTCAGGATTGTGTGCTTCAGATCTTCTTGTTCCACTTCCCGCTGAACAGCCGCACCAGGAAAATCACCCCGCGGAAGGTCAGCTCGATGGCCATTGCCGTCCACACACCTCTCAGTCCGTAGGTCGGTGCGAGGCTGGCAGCGAGCGTCAGGCGCACGAGCCACATCGACGAGAGGCTCATAATGGCCGGTACGATGGTGTCGCCAGCTCCTATGAACACGCCGTTGGCCACGATGGCAGCGGCAAACATCGGCTCGGCGAAGGCTTCGATGCGCAGGGCGGCGGCTCCCTGAGCCACAATCTCCTCTACCGGCGACATCACGGCCATCAGCTCGGGCGCGAAAACAAACATCAGCACGCCCATGACCGTCATCACCATGATCCCCAAGCCCACCGACATATAGGCAAACGAGCGCGTCAGCAGCTTCTGGCCGGCGCCGATACCCTGGCCCACGAGCGTCGTGGCAGCCTCCGCAATGCCGTAGCCCGGCATGTAGCACAGGCTCTCCACGGTGATAGCCATCGAGTTGGCGGCGATAGCCACCGTTCCCAACGGTGCCACGATGATGGTGCTCACAATCTGTGCCGAGCCCATGAGCAGGTGTTGAAGGCCCATCGGCGCTCCTATCTTGAAAGCTGTCTTGATGGTATCGGCCTTCGGACGGAACGATCCCGGATGCCCCACGAGCCTGAGCATGTCGCTCCGCACGATGAGGAAATAGAGCATCAGTCCGCAGGTGATGAGCTCGGCAAGACCTGTTCCCATGGCCGCACCCTTCACTCCCATGTCGAGCATGTAGATGAACACGTAGTTGAACACCACGTCCATGATGCACATGCCGATGTTGAGCATCGAGGGAATCTTCATGTTGCCCGAGCATTTCAGCATCGAGCCGCCCAGACCTTCCATCTGAAAGAAGATGCCGGAGAGTCCTACGATGAGGAAATACATCGAAGCATCGTGCGCAATGTCGGCAGTGCCGCCCAGCCAGAAGGGCAGTTCGCCGTGGATGACGACCGACACGAGCGAGAGCATGAGGCTCCACAGGAAGCTGCACACCAGCGCTTGGCGCAGCACGCGTCGCGCCGCCTCGAAGTCGTTGGCACCGATGAAGTGGGCCACCTGCACCGAGAAACCCATGTTCACCGCCGAGGCCAGTCCCCCCATGAGCCATGTCGTCGTCTCCACCAGGCCCACGGCGGCCGTCGCTTTCTCGCCTAAGTGTCCCACCATGGCGTAGTCGATGAAGAACATCACCGTGGCGGAGAGCTGCGCAAGGATCGACGGGATGCTCAGCTGCACAATCAGCCGCAGCTTCTCCTCCCGTGTCATCGTCCGCCCCTCGCGGATATAGGCCAGCAAGTCTTCGCTCTTACTCATCTTTTTCTTGGTCCCCCTTTTTAGGTGGGTGCAAAGTTACGGAAAAAGGTTGTAAGAAACGAACGATTGTATACTTTATTTCTCTACTTCACCACGAACTCCACCATCTGAAGATCTTCATCGCGCGACGAGCTGCCATAGAGAATCTGGTAGCGGCCGGGGCGCGTGGAGAGCTCGTCGATGCTCGGGTCGTAGTATTCGAACGACTCACCGTCGAGCGTGATCACCGCTTTCTGCGTTTCGCCGGGCTTCAGCCACAGCTTGCGGAAACCCTTGAGCGACTTGATGGGAGCCTCCGCGTAGTCGAGAGCCTTCACGTAGACCTGCACCGTCTCGGCACCTTCGCGCTTGCCCGTGTTGGTTACCGGCACGGTGAGCGTCACCGTCTGTCCGGCCTTCATCTGCTTGCGCGACAGCTTCCCCTTGCCATAGGCGAAAGTTGTGTACGACAGACCGTAGCCGAAGGCGTATTGAGGCTTGCCGCGGAAGTAGCGGTAGGTGCGGTTCTCCATTGAGTAGTCGAGGAAGTCGGGCAGGTCGGCGTTCGAGCGGTAGAAGGTCACGGGCAGCTTCCCGCTCGGACAGAAGTCGCCGAAGAGCACGTCGGCCAGCGCGCGGGCGCCGCCCTGTCCCGGATACCATGCCTGCACGAGGGCGTCGTACTGTCCTTCCACGCTTCCGAAGGCGATGGCCGAGCCCGAGCAGTTCACCACCACCACGGGCTTCCCCGTCTGGTGCATGGCGCGGATGAGGCGCTGCTGCACGGCGGGCAGCTCGATGTCCTGCTTGTCGCCGCCCTCGCCCTCCATCTGTGCCGAGATGCCTCCGACGACGATGATGGCGTCGGCCGTCTTCACCTCGTCGGCCAGCTGGGTGAACTCTGCCAGGTTGCGCTCGCAGATGTCGCCGCGGAACATGGCAAACTGCCCGTTGCCGCGACGGTATTCGATGCTGATGTCGTAGGTCTCGCCCGCCTTCACGTCGAACGACTTGTATTCGGGCTTCCGTCCGAAGAAGCCGCGGCGCTCACGGCTGGGCTTGGCGTCCTCCACCGTTTCGCCGTTGACGCGCAGCACGTAGCCGTTGTCTGTCGTGAGGGTGTATTTCATCTCGCCGGTGAACGTCGCCTTGTACTGTCCGCTGACGCAGAGCGACACGCTGTCGGAGTTGATGCCGTCGGCGAAGCCCCATGCCCCGAAGGTGGAGAAGTTCAGCTCCTTGTAGTAGTCGCTCTTCGCCGGTTCGCCCTTCAGCTCCCTGTTGTTGTAGAAGTCCACGCGCACGCCGCGACCCTCGTTGAAGTCGGCCAGATGGTGCACGGTGTGATAGTCGTCGGCCAGTTCGCACGCCTTGCGGTAGATGATGCGCGCTCCGGGCACGGCGTTGCGGATGCCTTCGAGCAGCGAGTGCTGGTGTGCCTTCGTCGGCGTGCCGCCGTAGTTACCGTTGAGGAGCTCCGTGTCGTCAGCGTTCGGCCCCACCACAGCCAGCGTCGTCACGCCTTTCGAGAGCGGGAGCACGCCGCCCTTGTTCTCGAGCAGCACCATCGACTCGCGCGCGGCCTGCGTAGCCAGCTCGTTGTTGCGCTCGCTGCTGATGACGTCGGGGCCGAGCCCGGCCCACGGAATCATCGCTGCCGGGTCGAACATGCCCAGCTCGAAGCGGCCGTAGAGTGTGCGCCGCAGGTGGTCGTCGAGCGTTTCCTCCTTGATGAGGCCTTTCTGCAGCGCTTCGGTGAGCACCATGAACACCTTGCCGCACTCCAGGTCGGTGCCGTTGAGCACGGCGTCGACCGATGCCGAGAGCGGGTCGGGGTGTGTCTCGTGCTGTCCTTTGTTGAAGAAGTTGTTGATGGCGTCGCAGTCGGTCACCACCAGTCCGTCGTAGCCCCACTTGCGGCGCAGGATATCCACCAGCAGGCGGTCGCTCGTGCAGCACGGTACCCCCTCATAGCGGTTGTAGGCACACATCACCTCGCGCACGTTCCCTTTCTTCACCAGCGCCTTGAACGCCGGCAGATAGGTCTCCCACAGGTCGCGCATCGACACCGAAGCGTTGTAGGTGTGGCGCAGCGGCTCGGGGCCGCTGTGCACGGCGTAGTGCTTGGCGCAGGCGTGCGTCTTCAGGTATTTGGGGTCGTTGCCCTGCATGCCCAGCACGTTCTGTACGCCCAGCACAGCGTTCATGTAGGGATCTTCGCCGTAGGTCTCCTGTCCGCGTCCCCATCGCGGGTCGCGGAAGATGTTTACGTTGGGGCACCAGAAGGTCAGCTCGGGGTTCCCAGGGTAGTAGATGGTTCCCATCGGGACGTTGAACACGTTGTGGTCGGAGCGGTTCCAGTTGGCGCGCGCCTCGTCGCTCACGGTCGAGAACACCTCATACACCTGCTCCGGGTTGAAGGCGGCGGCCATGCCGATGGGCTGCGGGTAGACGGTGTAGTCGCTCTGCCGAACGCCGTGGCAAGCCTCGCTCCACCAGTTGTACGACGGTATGCCCAGCCGGTCTACCGACACCGACTTGTTCATCATCAGGCCCACCTTCTCCTCGGGTGTGAGCAGCGAGATGAGGTTCTCCACGCGCTCAGCAAACGAGAGGCTCGGATCCTGGAACGGATAGCCGCCCTGTGTGCTACCTGCCGTCACCGTGGCCTCCACCGACAGCGCGCCGAGCGTCTGCCCGTTGCCGTCGAGGAGCTCCACGCTGCGGTGGCTCTTCCCCGAGGCGCTGTTCGGCGTGAACACCACCATCACCTCCGTCTTGCCGCCCGGTGCAACGGGCTCGTCGGCATAGCGGGCGGCGATGCACTCGCAGCTGGGCACCGAGGTGGCGATGCGCACGACGCTCTTCGACGTGTTGCGCATCTCGAACCTGTGGCACACGGCACCTTTCGCCGCCTCCACCGTTCCGAAGTCCCACGAGTAGCGGTCGAACGTCACGGGGCTTTTCCTCACCTGGGCCGAAACCGTCAGTGCGCACAGCAGAGTGCAGGCCATGACGGCAAAAAATCTCTTCTGGTTCATGTCTTCAAACGAATAGTTGATAATAAGTCAGTTGCATTCAGCCGCAAAGTTACCCTTTTCCCGCCGTTCCGCCAAATCGCCGTCCCCTTTTTTCCCCCGGCCGCCGCCCCTTGTAACGCGAAACAAAGAAGCTGTAACTTTTAAAACCAGCTCCCCCCTTCATTATTCCTCCGTGCCGTTATCCCGGTTTTTTTCTCGTTGTTCCGGTTTTTTCCCGTTATTCCGTAATTCCGTTATTCCGTCATCCCGTTATTCGGGTATCCCGTTATTCCGTCATCCCGTCATCCTCCCCCTCCCTTTCGGGGAGGGCTGGGGTGGGGCTTCCCCCTCCCCTCGCGGGTCTCCACCTTATTATATATATACCGCGCACGCGCATTTCCCGCGCTTCACAGCTTGTGAATGACTGTAATTATAAGTGTAAGTTTGCCAACAAAAAGAAATATTTTTTTATTTTCTTGTGATATTTCATAAAAAATATTTGCTCATTTAAAAAAGAATTTCTAATTTTGCATTCGATATCACTCCTACCAATCGATTATAACTGGGATTTTTTTATTGTTTTATATATTATTATTAACTAAAAGTAAAGTAGTATGAGTAAAAAAATGACATGCATGTCGGTTATTGCTTCAGCTGCGCTGTTGCTGTCACCGATGCAGAGCTTAGCTCAGAATCTTTTCGAGAAGGCAACTTCACCGTCGAAGAACCAGCAGAAGGTTCAGGTGGATAGCCGTCTGGCGAAAAGACTTCATTTCTCGAGAGAGAAGCAGAATTCTCCCTTCAGAACTGCGAAGAAGAATGTCATGAAGAAGTCAACCCGCTTGGGCGGTGGCGTTCTTCAGGAAGGCGAGCGCACGTTCTGGGGCGACTGGGAGTACGATCCCCTCAACGAGAACCACAATCCCGGTATCTATGCTCTGGATCCCGAATTCCTCAATCCCGAGCAGATCTTCTCGTTTGCTTCCAGCGGCGAGAACCTGCAGTATGGCTCAGCCTATGTAGACGGCAAGATCTACGGCTGTAGCTCTATTCTTATTTTGGGCATCTTCCAGTCTTACGACAGGGTGACCATCGACCTCGCTACGGGCGAGCTCACTCAAGATTATGCAGAGACTACCGACCTGGCTCTTGAAACAGCCAAGGATCCCAACACGGGCATCGTCTATGGTGAGTTCCTGGACATGAGTGGCAACGGTTACGTGCTGGCCACGATGGACTATCCCACATGGACCAGAACCGACATCGCTCCCCTGCAGAACACTTACGCTGCTCTGGGTATCAGCAGCCAGGGTCAGCTCTACGGTGTTGCCACCGACGGTAACCTGTACAAGATCGACAAGTCCAACGGTGTTGAGACGCTCGTCGGTCCGACCGGTCTGACACTCTCCGATGCTGAAGGCCGTTACTACCCCATGAGCGGTGACATCGATCCCGCCGACGATACCTTCTTCTTCAACGGTATCAACGCCAACACCGCGGAGACCGGTCTCTACTACATCGACCTCGAGACGGGTGCTGCTACGCAGAAGGGCTTCGACGTGGGTGAGGTGTTCGGTCTGATGGCTGTGCCTGCAGCTATTGCTGAGGGCGCTCCTGCCAAGGCTCAGGATCTGTCTGTCGTATTCGACGGCGCTTCTACCGAAGGTACTCTCACCTTCACCGTTCCCACCACCACCGCTGCCGGCGAAGAGCTCACTGGCGATGTGAACTATCAGGTGCTGCAGAATGGTGCCATCCTGGCTGAGGGAACAGCTGCCGCCGGTGCTAATGTTGTAAGCACAATCACTTCCAACGGTCTCGGACAGCAGTACTTCACCGTCGTTCTCTCGAACGCTGCCGGTAAGTCTGACGTTGCAAGCGTAGGTGCATGGATTGGCGTCGACGTGCCGAACCTCGTGCAGAACTTCACTCTCAACATCGACGAGCAGAATGTGGCTACCCTCACGTGGGAAGCTCCCGAGGCTGGTGTCCATGGCGGATTCCAGGATGTGCTGACCTACGACGTCTATCGCATTGTGAACCACGTGCCTGCACTCGTGGCCGAGAACCTCACTGAGACTACCTTCAGCGAGACAATCGAACTTGGCGACCTGGCACTCTATCAGTATGGTGTTGTTGCTAAGAACTCTACCTACAACGGACCGATGCTGACCTCCGACGGCAAGGTGCTCGGCGATGCCTTCCAGGTGCCTTATGAGGCTGTGCTCACCGACGTTGACTTCTTCACCGTGATTAACAGCAACGGCGATAATAGCACATGGAGTCCCTATAGCAATGGCAACTGGTACTACAACTACAACATGGATAATGCCGGCGACGACTGGTTCATCACTCCTCCCATCTATCTGGAGGCTGGCAAGAGCTACTCGATCAACGTGAACATGGGTACCAACTCTTCTAACTACAAAGAGCGCTTCGAGGTGAAACTCGGTAAGGATGCTACGGCTGAGGCCATGACAATCCCCGTTGTTGAGCCGACAGAACTTGCTACTAACAATGCTGGTGTCGACTACGGCACTGAGAGAATCACTGTCGAGGAGTCGGGCAACTACTATGTCGGTATCCACGCTATCAGCGATCCCGACCAGTTCTACCTCTTCCTCAACGCCATCTCTGTTGGCTTCGGTCTCGTCGACGAGTCGCCGAAGGCTGCCGAGAACTTGACTGTCACCCCAGATCCGAACGGTGCACTGAAGGCTACTGTGACGTTCACTGCTCCGAGCAAGAACTTCGCTGACGAGGATCTCGAAGGCGATCTGAAGGCTCAGATCCTGCGCGACAAGGAAGTGATTGCTGAGGTTCCCTGCACTGCTGGTGCTGAGGTGACCTACGTCGACGAGCCTGCTCCTCACGGCACGCACAGCTACCAGGTAATCTGCTACGCTGGCGAGATCAACGGTCAGAAGAGTAATATCGTAAGCGCATTCATCGGCTACGATGTTCCCGTTGCTGTTGCCGTTACGAAGACCCTCAACCCCGATGCTAACCGCGTGCACCTCGAGTGGACACCGGCTACACAGGGCGTTACCGGTGGCCTGGTTGATCCCAACGAGACCTACTACCTCGTCTACAGCACTGTTGTCGATGGCCAGAACCTGAGCCTCGCCGACATGGTTGACTCGCTCTATGCTGAGACACAGACCGACTTCGCCGATGCTACAGAGGTTGGCGACAACGATATGGCTTACTGGGCTGTGATGCCTGGTAACGTTCAGGCCGGAACAGGCGACGCTTCTCTCGGCTCAATGTGGGTCGGACAGCCGATGACCATGCCGTTCTTCGACAGCTACGTGGGTGGCACGGTTGCCGGCAACCTGTACTACTTCAGGTCTGACAACACCGACAGCTACACCTCTGGTCTGGCAATGGCGAAGGAATCTTCCGATGGCGACGGCAGCTGCCTGAACTTCATCTCTACCGTTCCTCAGTCTTGGCTGAACATGTCTTACGGTAAGCTCACGGCTGCCAACGGCGCCCTGAACCCCGTCATCATCTTCGACTACAAGCTCGACAACGTTGCCAACAACGCTCAGGTGATCATCGACAACCAGAACGACAAGAAGATTGTCACCGACCTGGAAAGCAATGGCACCACAGAGTGGCAGACAGCTAAGTTCGACCTGAAGGAGTTCGCCAACGAGCGTTACATCGTTCCTTACATCGGCGCCAACTTCGTTGAGGCTGGTAACATGCTCATCGACAACATCATGATGATCGACCAGCTCGAGTACAACCTCGTAGCTTCTATCTCTGCTCCTGCAAAGGTTGAGGCTGGTCAGAACTCGAAGGTGACCGTGAAGGTTCGCAACCTCGGTATCAATGCTGCAAGCAACTACACCGTCCGCGTATTCGCTGATGATGTGGAGCTCGCTATCGACGGCGCACAGTTCACCGACATCGCTTCGCTCGAGACACGCACATTCACCGCTAACTATCGCGAGGACATCTTCTCCGATGCTAAGGATGTGAAGCTGAAGGCTGTGGTTGAGTACGACCTCGACCTCGATCCCGACGACAACGTGGCTGAGACCATGGTTACTGTGAAGACTGCTTCTACCGATGGACCGGAGAACGTCAGCGCAAGCGTGAAGGACAATGGCGTACACGTAGCATGGACTGTTCCTGAGGTGAAGATTACTGAGATGACTGAGGACTTCGAGGATACTGATGTATTCGAGCCGTTCAGCGTCGGTGGCATCACAGCTACCAACCACTATGGTAACCTCGGCAACTGGACACTCTATGATGGCAACGGTATCCTGGTTTACAGCTATGGCAGCTTCAGCTTCCCGAACGACCGCGGCCCGGCTGCTTGGCAGGTGATCAATGCTCCGATGGTCGACGCACAGTTCGCAGAGGGCAATCCTGGTTCGAGCGGCGTGCAGTATCTGCAGTCGAGATGTACTGGTTACGAGGAAATCACCACGACCGACCACTGGCTCATCTCACCGCAGCTGCCTGGCTCAGAGCAGACCATCAGCTTCAACGCTCGCGTCATCACCGACCAGTATGGTGCTGAGACCTACGAGGTGCTCGCTTCTTCTAATGGCACTTCTCCGTCTGACTTCACCCTCGTGCAGTCGTTCTCGACAACCGACGTTGAGTGGACTAATGTTGAGGTAACTCTGCCCGCAGGCACGAAGTACTTCGCAATCCGCCACACTTCTTACGACATCTTCGGCCTGATGCTCGACGATGTTAAGTTCACTACCATGGGTGGTGCTAACCTGAAGGGTTACAAGGTTTACGTTGACCGTATCCTCGTTGCCGGTCTGGCTCAGGATATCAACGGTTACGTATACGACGAGTTCCTCACCAACGGTGCACACGAGATTGCAGTGTCTGGCGTTCTTGATAACGGTCTGGAGACCAAGCCTGTCACCGTCGTTGTCAACGTGAACAACGCTCCGACAGCTATCGAGAGCATCATCGCTAAGGGTGAGCCGTTCGATGTCTTCACGGTTGACGGTGTTGCCGTTCGCAGGAACGTGACCAACGTTAACGGTCTGAAGGCTGGTGTCTACGTAGTCAACGGCCAGAAGGTTGTGATTAAGTAAGCATTCGCAAGAGAATAACATCTCTCTATACAAAGCCGCACCTCATTACGGGGTGCGGCTTTTTTTCGTCTGAACGCGCCGTTTTTGCTGGTGTGGCGCGCGATTTGTTCTCCCTATGATTGACAGCCCACGTTTTTTAAGTTCTTTTTATTGTAGAAATATCATAAAATCAGATTTTTATACATAATTATCGAAGTTTTTTTCTTAACTTTGCACGGAATATTAAGTACCTAATCCTATTTATCCACATGCATTCGAAATCTCTTTACACTGTCATGCTCGTGCTGGGACTGCTTTGCTCTGTCAATGCCGCTGCCAAACCACGAGCCAAAGCATCCATGGAAAGCACAGCCCGGCAGGCACTGGCACGCAACGCGGCCATCGGCAACGGAGCTCCCGTCGCCGGACAACTGAAGCAGCTCGCACAGGGAAATGCCTATGCCATCTATGGGTATGACAACGGCGGATATGCCATCGTGTCGAACGATGACCTGCTGCCTGAAGTGCTCGGTCTGAGCGAGACACCCTACGATGTGAACACCACGAACGAGAACTTCAAGTGGTGGCTGCGCATGATTGACGACGCAACGACCAACATCGTGCGCAAGGGCGTGGAGCGCAGACCCCTGAAACCGAACCCCGATCTCTATGCCGACGCCATTCCGTCGCTCATCAGCACGAAATGGGGCCAGCAGGAGCCTTATAATAATATGTGTCCGATGGGCATCTACAGCGGATCGTCCGACTGGCAGGACTACAGCCAGAGCGACGGACGGTGCGTCGTTGGCTGCGTGGCAACGGCACTCTCGCAGATTCTCTTTTACCACCGCTACCCCGCCAAAGGGCAGGGACAGCACTCGGTCAACGTCAACGTAGGTGGTGGGAAGACGCAGACCTACACCGTGAACTACGATGAGGCCACCGACTTCGACTGGGACAACATGCTCGACGACTACGAAGACGACGAATACACCGAGGCCGAGGGCCGCGCCGTGGCACAGCTCTGCTACTATGTGGGCGTGGCCTGCAACATGGAATATGCCACCGACGGCTCCGGGGCGTACTCGCAGGATGCCTGCAACGGCATGATCCGCAACTTCGGCTTCTCCGCCGACGAGGTGAAGTGCCTCGTGCGCAGCGGGGCGTGGGGCGGCGAACAGCTCACCGAGATGGAGGTGATGGACATCATCTACAAGGAACTGAATGCTGACAGGCCCGTCTACTACGCCGGTGCCGACATGAGTATACAAGCCGGACACGCCTTCGTCTTCGACGGTTACAACGAAGACGGACTCGTGCACGTGAACTGGGGATGGTATGGAAGCGACGACGGCTACTACAACGTGTCGCTCCTCAACCCTTCCGACATGTCATTCTCGGCTCAGCAGGACCTCATCATCGGCATCTCGGCTCCTGCGCAGGAGAAGATGGTGCTCGAACTGACGACAGAGAAGCCCGGACAGCTGTCATCGATGATTGCCGATACCGACTATGAGAGTGTGGACGGCCTGAAGATTACGGGAAAGATCAACTCGTCGGACATCGAGGTCATACGCAAACTCGGCGGCCGCAAGACCGACGGCAAGCCCTTCAACGGCAAGCTGCGCATGCTCGACCTGAGCGAGGCAACCATCGTGAAGGGCGGCGAGGCCTACCTGACACAGGGCAACAAGTCGTTCAAGGTGACGAAAGACAACGTGATTCCGAAGTTCGCTTTCAAGGGTTTGCGTCAGCTGCGCGAGGTCGTTCTGCCCACAAACATGCTGGGAATAGAGGAAGGAGTGTTCTCAGGATGCGTCAATCTCGACAAGGTCGTGGTGGCTGTAGAGAAAACGGATGATTATATCTATGCAGACGATGTGTTCTACTCTCCCGACAGCACCCAAATCATCGCCGTCATGCCCTCGAAGCGCGGCGAATACGTCGTGCCGAAGACGGTGAAGACCATCGGCAACTATGCCTTTGCAGGCTGCTATCGCATGCCGAAGGTGGAGCTGACATCGTCGGTGGAGACCATCGGCGAGGGCGCTTTCGAAAGCAGCTGCCTCTCGGAACTGCGCATGCGTACTCGCAAAGCTCCCGAGGCTGCTCCCAATTGCTTCGAAGATATCGTGGCGTCGTGCAAGCTCTTCGTGCCACGCGGCAGCAAGAAAGCCTACGAGAACCTGGTGCCCTGGAACGATTTCTTCATCAATGGCAAAGTGGAGGAGTTCGGAACGGTGGTGAAAGTGCGCAACATGGTGCGCAAATATGGCGATCCCAACCCCGAATTCCCCTATTCGATAGAGGGTGATCCGGTGGAAGGCGACGGCAAGCCCGAGATCATCTGCGAGGCCACCGAGACATCGCCCGTCGGTCGCTACACGGTGAAGGTGCTCCATGGCACGCTCGATCCCGAAGTTGTTGACTGTGTGGATGGTCTGATGGTCATCATGCAGGCTCCGCTGACGGCAAAGGCCGTGAGCACCGACCGCAAGCCCGGCGAGGAGAACCCCGAGTTCAAGGTGGCCTACGAGGGCTTCAAGAACGATGAAACCGAGGATGTGCTCCTCGAAAAGCCCGTCGTGACGACCACTGCCACGAAGGATTCGCCCGTCGGCTTCTACGAACTGGTTGTCAGTGGCGGCAAGGCGCAGAACTATACGCTGAGCTACGAGAACGGTACGCTGGAGGTGACAGAGACGCCGACGGCCATTACCGACGTGCGCTACGACGGTCAGCAGCGCTTCAACGTGTTCCGCCTCGACGGTACCGTGGTGCGCAAGAATGCCGAGTCGCTCGACGGCCTGAGCAGCGGCATCTATGTGGTGAACGGCAAGAAAGTAATCCTATATTAGTTAAGAGTTCTTTGCAAGCAAAGCGACCAAAGGTCGAGCGAAGAATTAAGAGTTTAAAATACATTTTTTTTCGCTGAAGACGAGTATAAGTAAACATGAATAAAGCTATTAGAATGGGGTTGGTGCTCGTGGGAACACTGGCCTGCACAATGAACGTAGAGGCCAAACCGCGCACCGCGGCTCAGATGGAAGAGGCTGCCAAGGCTGCTTTGGCCCAAGTGACAACGTCGCACCGACTGCTTCCGGCCAACATCAAGGTGACAGCGGCTCAGACAACAGACAGCTACACCGTGTTCACACGCAGTGAGGGAGGCTTCGCCATCATCGCCGCCGACGACCTGGTGCCCGCTGTGCTCGGCGTCTCGGCCGACAAACGGTACAACGAAGGCAACGAGAACTTCAACTGGTGGCTGAAGATGGCCGACGAAGCCGTCAGGTACATTGTGGCCAACAACGTCACTTTGACCGCTACGCCGCCCGAACAACTCGATTTCCCCGAGGCTGTCAAACCGATGATCACCACCGAATGGGATCAGGGTGCACCTTATAATAACTATGCGCCGAGCACCGTTTCTGAAAGATGCGTCACAGGATGTGTGGCTACGGCCATTGCCCAGGTGCTCAACTACCACAAGTCGCCCGTCGTGGGGCGTGGTGTGCGCACCATCACCTATCCCTATCGCTCGAAAACCGGACAGAAGGTGACGGCCGAGTTTGAGAAACACTATTACGACTGGGACCACATGCTCGATAAGTATAACTACGGAACTTATTCGGATGAAGAGGCCGACGCCGTGGCCGTGCTGATGCGCGACTGCGGAGTGGCTGTCAACATGATGTATGGAACGGGTAGCGCTGGCGGCAGTGGTGCCTATAGCGAGAATGCCGCCACCGGTCTGCGCACCTATTTCGGTATGGTCGACGCGCAGTGCGTCTATCGCGACGAGTATGAAGAGAAGGACTGGATGAGCTTGGTCTACAGTGAGCTGAGCAACAACCGCCCGCTCTACTACGGCGGAACGAGCTCGGGCTTCGGCGGCGGTGGCCATGCCTTCGTCATCCACGGCTATAACAAGGAAGGAAAAGTGTACGTGAACTGGGGATGGAGCGGCGACAACGATGGTTATTACGACATCGCGCTGCTCAATCCGTCGTTCTATCAGTTCAGCTCAGGGCAGGATATGATCATCGGAGTCTATCCGCAACCCACTGAACTCGAAGAGGTGGAGGTGACGGTGAACACTCCCGGACAACTGAAAGAGCTGGTTCCCGACGAACTCATCGGCATCGTGGGTAAGCTGAAGGTGAAGGGCGACATCAACTCGACCGACCTGCTGCAGCTCCGCAAGCTTGCCGGTAGCGATGAAACAGGCAAACGCACTGCCGGATGGCTGCAGACGCTCGACCTCGGCGAGGCCCGTATCGTGGCTGGAGGTGATGAATATTTTGCCTCTTCGCCCGTAAGCAGCGACGTTCCCTATGTCACACAAGACGATGTCGTGGGCAAATATGCTTTCTATAACTGTCGCACATTGCGCAGCCTGACGCTGCCGAAGGGCGTGAAGCATATCGCTCCGTCTGCCTTCAAGGACTGCTTCATGCTCGACGAACTGAACATTGAAGGTGCCGCCGACAAGGATTTCGTAGTGAAAGACGGCATTATATATAATAAGGATATGACCGAGATTGTCTACGTTTCGGCTGGTCTGCGCGACTCGCTCACCATTGCCGACGGTGTGACAGCCTTGGGAACTGATGCCATGAGGGAATGCGAGCAGCTGGAGTATGTCATGCTGCCGGCCACCATCAAGACGTTAGGCAATGAGTCGATGGCTCACTGCACACACTTGAAGGAACTGCGCGTCGCCTCGAAGAGCATTCCGGCGCTGGGTGCCTTCGTGTTCAGCAACGTCTTCGTGATGGAGTGCGACCTCTATGTGCGCAATGGCTTGAAGAAGAAGTATGCTCAGGCTAACCAGTGGAGCGATTTCATCTATGAGGAATATTTCGATAACATCCATGAGTTCGGCACAACGGTGAAGGCGCGCAACACTATTCGCAAGTATGGCGAGCCCAATCCTACGCTTGGCTATCAGATGTTGGGCGACTTCGTGCAGGGAAAGCCGGAGCTGATCTGCGAGGTCGACGAGAAGACTCCCGCCGGACGCTATCCTATCACCGTCAAGCCCGGAACCATCACCGATCCTTCGGTCGACTATGAGGATGGTTTCATCATCATTCAGAAAGCCACGCTGACGGCTCAGGTCAATGATGCCACCCGTGCCCGCTACGAGAATGATCCCGAATTCACCATCACCTACACCGGATTCAAGAACGACGATGATGCCAGCGTCATCGACGTGAAGCCCGTCGTCGTCTCTTCGGCATTGAAAGACAGTCCTGAAGGCGTGTACGAGCTGACGGCAAGCGGTGGTGAGGACGACTGTTATGACTTTGAATATGTGAGCGGCAAGCTGACCATCGACGGTGTCACCGGCATCGAAGGGCTTGAGGCTGATGGTGCACAGCTCGTCATCCATCGTCTCGACGGCACGTTGGTGTCGGCTACCAGTCTGCGTTCATTGCAGAAAGGTGTCTACATCGTGAATGGCCGGAAGGTTGTCGTGAAGTGATATTTGCGGCAGAGAAAGTCAAAGAGGCGCAGCGAAACAATCGCTGCGCCTCTTTGGCTTTCTAGATTATCTAGATTTTCTAGATCCTCTAGACTTTCTAGATTTTCTAGATTCTCTAGATCCTCTAGAATCTCTAATACCGCTGGAACTTTGCTTTCGGGCTTATAGCAGATTCCTTGGCATGAGCTCCTGAGCCTGGCGGAAGTCGTCGGGGGTGTCGAGCTCGTAGGAGAAGAAGCCCGTGGTGTCGACCACGCGGAAGGTGTGTCCGCGCGGAATGAGACGCTCGAAAGCCTTCTCGTAGAAGATATCGATGAGCTTTTCCTGCTCAATCATCTCGTCCAGCTCTTCGTAAAGGGCTTTACTATAGTCGGCGGTGATCTTCTCGATGCCCACCGACTCGCCGATGGCAGCCTTCGGACTGCACGTCTTGCTGATCTCGGTGATGCGCATATCGTCGTCAACCACCACTTTCATCTCCTCTTCACCCAGTTCGTGACGGTTCAGTGCGAGCGCTGATTCCGCCTGACCGGCGATGGCTGCGACGGCTGCCGGGTCGCAGAGGATGTCGCTGTCCATCAGCAGGAACTCTTTTCCGCGCACCACTTGTCCTGCCATCCACAGCGAGTAGATGTTGTTGTTGTGCTCGTAGTCGGCATTGTGGATGAAGTGGAAGGTGAGGGTGGGGTAGTGATCCGTCAGGAACGAACTGATCATCTCGCCCCTGTAACCTGTGACCACGACGAAATCGCCCACGCCAGCCTGCACCATGGCATCGACGGTGCGCTCGAGGAGCGTCCGCGAGCCCACCTTCAGCAAGCATTTCGGTTTTGTATCGGTGAGCGGGCGCAGTCGTTTGGCCATTCCCGCTGCCAGAATCACTCCCGTCATCATTGTTTCGCTATCTTCAGGATGGTGTCGCAAACGGTCTGCGTCTGTTCCTTCCGTCCCAGCGTGATGCGCAGACACGACTCCAGACCTTTGTCGCCCATGAATTTAATCTTGTAGTCTTCGAGTGCCAATGCCTTCTGCAGAGCCTCCTTGATCTCCACCGGGTATTTGATGAGGATGAAGTTGGCCACCGACTTGTATACCTTGAAGCCGGGCAAGTGGCCCAGCTCCTTCTTGTAAAGCTGGCGTCCCCACTCCATGTCGTCGGCAACCTGGCGGTAATGGTCGTTGCTGTCGAGGGCAGCCAAGGCCACAGCTTCCGAGAAACGGTTGTAGCCGAGGTACTTGTTGCAGTAGCTGAGGAACTGGTCGTGGCCTGCGCCGATGAATCCGAAGCCGCAACGCAAGCCTGGCAGACCGTAGAACTTCGACAGTGTGCGCGAGATGATGAGGTTCTGGTACTTCATCACCAGCGGTGCGATGTAGCCCGTGTCCATATTCATGAAGCTGGCATAAGCCTCGTCGATGAGTACCATCGTGTCCGAGGGGATGTTCTCCATGATACGACCCACCTCTTCGGGCGTCAGACTGTTGCCCGTCGGGTTGTTGGGCGATGCCAGGAGCAGCATGCGGGGGTGCACCCGGCAGGTATATTCAATCACTTCGTCGACATCGTAGGCGAAGGTGTCCTCCAGTTCGTGCAGGGGATACATCTCGAACGTGCCGCCGCACTCTGAGGCCACGCGGTTATAGTACCACCACGAGAACTCCGGAATCAGTATTTTCTTGTTGTCACCCTTCATCAGGAAGTAGTGAATGGCATTCTTCAGCATGTCCTCACCGCCGTAGGTCAGCAGCACCTGCTCCTCGGGAACGCCGTAGATTTCGCTCAGGCGTACGCTGATCACGCTCTTCTTGCCCTGGTCGTAGATACGTGTATAAAAGCACAGGGTCTTCGGGTCGAAGTTCTTGATGGCATCAATCACTTGCTGACTCGGTTCGAAATTGAATTCGTTTCTGTCTAAATAATTCATATCTATAGTGATTTTTAGTTCTTTATCTTCATTAATAGCAGCCCGATCACAATCCAGAAGATCTCTCTCACGCGGCAGATGATGCTCACGAAGATTCCCAGTGCCGCCGACAGCCCCAGTGCTGCGATGGAGACCACGAAGCCGCCCTCCTGCACGCCGAGCTGCATGGGCAGGAATCCGAGTATGTTGGCAAACAACGTGGTGAACGAGAGGATCAGTATGGAGTGGAAGAAGGTGAGCAGCAGCCCGTTCCATCCTCCTCCGCAGTCGACGCCGAAGAGCAGGAGCATGAACATGATCTCCAGACTCTGCACGATGCGCGAGGCATACTCCAACAGCAGACTGCTGTAGAAGGCGCGCTTGTCTTGCTGGTGGAGGGCTGCTATCTGCTTGTCCACGTTGCGCAGTGCCTCCTCATGGCGCTCAAGGAAACGGTGGCTCCAGCCCGAGAGCCCCGGAATCTTGCCTGTCCAGCGGATGGTTTTGATGACCAATCCTTTCCGGTAGCCCTTCGACAGGACATAAAACGCGAGCAGGCAGAAGGCGGCGATGACGGCGAGCACGGTGGCAACGGGCATCGTCAGCGGCACGTCGCCCACGGCTGCCAGTGCCAGATAGAGGAATACCGACGTGAACCAGAGCCAGAAATGCGCGAAGAAGTGCATCATGGCATAGAGGATGACCGACGATGTGGCATGCTGCTTGTCGATGTCCTTCGACAGTTCCATGATGCGGTAGGGCTCTCCGCCCAGTCCGCCGACGGGGGTGGCGTAGTTCAGCGCATAGCCGGTGATGGTCAGTCGGAAGATGCGCAGAAAGCTGATGCCGCTGCTGTCGGGGCTGTTCGCCCGTATCACGCATTGCCAGGCCAGCGCATTCAGTCCGTAGACGAAGATCCACACTCCGACGATGGGGATGAGCCAATAGCCCGCATGGCAGAGGTGCTGCCACAGCTCGACGAAACTCACGTCGAACGTGACGAGCATGACAACCACCACGGCCACACCGAGGAAGAAGAACAGATTATTGATGCGCTGTTTCGTCCATTTCATAGCTGTGCATCATTTGTCCGACGAGTGGTTCGCGCCGTCAAGACCTTCGGCAATGTTGCGGCAGAACGTCTCATGACGGTGGTTGATATATCGGGCGAGCAGGCTCATGGCGATTATCTCGAACAGGAAATTGGCCACGGGCACGTCGATCAGGCAGAAGAGGAACATCCAGAACGAGCGGAAGTTGAACGTCAGCAGTCCGTTCCATGTCATCAGCGGCAGCGACTGGCGGTGTATGTCGTCGCGCACCTGCTGCGGAATGCTGTCGAGCGACCCGTATTTCGTGCGCAGCTTTTCCAGCAGGCGCTGGAACTGCGGTGTCACCGCTTCCTGCTTCTCCGTGTATCCGATGTATGAATACTGGAATATCTTCTCGGCCAGATGGCCTTTCCAAGGCATCTTCTCGTAGAGCTCGCGCTGTTTTTGAGAGTTGTCGAGCTCGCTTCCCTTCTCTCCCTTGAGGAAGAAGAGGTGCACCTGGATGTAGTAGTCGGCCAGACGAGTCTGACCGGCCATGCAGACAGCTCCCGACAGCAGTGCCAGCAGGGTGACCGCTGCCGTGGCTATCCACACGTTCTGCGTGGTATCGCTGATGCCCAGCAGGTCGAACTCGATGTCGTGGTGGAGATAGAAGCGGTAGACGAAGGCCACATAGATGGGAATGAACCACACAAAGCCGGCCACACCGTCGAGGATGCGGCCCAGACGGCTCTTCTGGCCCGTCATTCGCGCCAGCTGACCGTCGGTGCAGTCGAGGATGTCGGCTATCATCAGCAGACAGATGGCAATCACGTTGCACCACAGTCCGGCGCTTCCTTCATAGTACCAGCTTCCGTGTGCGAAGTAGGCTGCGCTGCCCGCGCCGACAATCATCGAGAGAATGGTCACCGTGTTGGGGTGCACGTGCAGGAAGGCGAACATGCGGGCGCAATAATAGCATATCGGACGGATGACGTGGAAGTCGAGCCAGTCTTCTGTCTCCGCAGACTTCAGTGTCTGGAAGTATTTTTCATTCATTTCAATAATACTGTATTGTTTTTACACACAAGTGCGATGATTGGCGTTTGCGACGGTGTCGTTTGGCTGTTGTCGCGCTCTTCTTCATAATTCTGGTGCAAAATTACGCATTTTTACGCAAAAACGAACGTCCTGCATCCCCATTTGATTATTTATTTGACAAAAATCATAAAGAAAAGGACTTTTTGACTCAAAAAATCCTTTTCTCCTCGTTTGTCGTGTCTTTTTCTTTGCTTTCCGTCAGATGCCTGCCGGCTGTTCCTGAGCGTCAGGTGAGCAGACGGCAAGCAGCTCGTCCATCGTGTCGATGATATGGTCGGCGCCGGCTTGCAGCAGCTCTTCGCGCGTGGCGTTGCCCCAGCTCACGCCGCAAGTCTTCGCTCCGGCGTTGGCCCCCATGAGAATGTCCACGGGCATGTCGCCCACCACCAGCGTCTCCTCGGCGCTGAAGTGCAGGGCTTCGAGCGTCTTCAGCACCGGTTCGGGGTGCGGCTTGGCCTGCTGCACGTCGTTCGCGCCCACCAGATAGGCGATGAAGGGCGAGAGTCCGAGGTCGCGCGTCAGCTCGTCGAGCGAGCGGTGCCATCGCGAAGAGGCGATGGTGAGCGTAAAGCCCCGCTGTTTCAGCGTCGTCAGCGTCTCCGTCACGCCGGGGAATGTCTGCGGCTTGATGGTCTTGAGGTTCTCCTCGAAGATTCTTCGGTAGGTCTCCGTGCAGCGTTCAATCAGTGTGGACGGCGCTTCGGGGAACAGCGCACGGAAGCAGCCATCGAGCGGCAGACCGATTGTTGCCGCACAGTCGGCCTCGCTGCGCGGTTCCAGCATCAGCTCGCCGATGGTCATCTGCATGGTGGTGACGATGTTGCGCCGGGTGTCGCCCAGCGTGCCGTCGAAATCGAAGATAATCAGTCGTGTTTGCATGTATAACAAAAAAACTATGGATGTCAGGTTCTGTGTAAAACAAAACGAAAAGAATGAGTTCCCCTGCTCTATTCCTCACGGCAGCGTGAAGAGGAACTGCAGGCCGCCGCCCTCGGCCTGCTGCACCGCTATGGTGCCGCCATGCAGGAGCACGGCGTTCTTCACGATGGCCAGCCCCAGTCCGGTGCCTCCCATGTCGCGGCTGCGCCCTTTGTCCACGCGGTAGAAGCGCTCGAAGAGGCGCGGCAGGTGCTCGGCGGCGATGCCCGCACCGTTGTCGCTGAAGGTGAAGTGCCAGCCGTCGGCCTCGTGCTCGGCTGTCAGCTCGATGGTGGTGCCCATGCCAGCGTAGTTGATGGCGTTGTCGGTCAGGTTGTGGAAGATGCTGTAGAGCAGTTGCCAGTTGCCCTGAATGCAGATGTCTGTGGGCAGACAGTTCTTGAATGTCATCTTCCGGCTGGCCAGAGCCTGCTCCGACTCCTGCACGATGTCGGCCACCATGACCGAAAGGTCCACGCGTTCGCGCGCCAGCAGGTCGGGGGCGGAGTCAATCTTGTTCAGTGTCGAGATGTCGCGCAGCAAGGCCGTGAGGCGCTGAGCCTGCGCGTTGGTGCGCTCTATGAATCGCCGTTGCGTGTCGGCATCCATGTCGGGAGCGTTGAGTATGGTGTCGGTGTAGCCCAGGATGCTTGCCACGGGCGTCTTCAGCTCGTGGGCGATGTTCTGCGTCAGCTCCCTGCGCATCCGGTTCTCCTTCTCCTGTTGCTCCCTGCTGATGCGCTCGTCCATGCGGCGGGCGTAGCCGTGCAGCAGCCAGGCCAGTCCTGCCATCACGACGACCGAGAAGAGCAGCAGATGCCAGTCGCTTGCCTCTTCGAAAGGTTCGATGAAGTGGCGGTCGTAGTCTTCGAAGATAATAAAGATGACGGCGTAGACGGCGAACACCACCATCACGCTGATAAACATCTTATGTCCTTCTGATGGTCTCTTCATGATCAATGATTAATCGGGGGTTGTTGGTGAGAGGTTTTGTGATTCCGTTGTTACGGGTGTGCGAAGTCGCGAAGTACGAGGTACGAGGATCGTCCAGATTGCATAAGGTAACCTCGTACCTTCATCCCCCCGTACCTTCGTACCTCGGTGCCTCTTCATTCTTCACTTCTGAAGCAGTACCCGAATCCCTGCCGCGCCACGATAAGCTGTCCGTAGCGTCCTATCTTCTTGCGCAGGCGCGCAATGTTCACGTCTACGGCGCGGTCGGTCACGATGACATCCTTCGGCCACACGCTGTCGATCATCTGTTGTCGCGAGAGCACCTCGTCGCGGTGCGTCAGCAGCAGGCAGAGCAGTTCGTGCTCCGTCTTCGTCAGCAGAGCCGTCTCGCCGTCCACCGTCACCGTCTTCCTCACGCTGTCGATGCTCAGGCCCTGGAAAGCCAATGCCGGCGTCCTGATGTCGCCCTCAACCTCCGTTCGGCTGAGCACCGCCTTCACCCGAGCCATCACCTCGCGCACCGAGAACGGTTTCTTCACGTAGTCGTCGGCTCCCAGGCCGAAGCCGTGGAGCATGTCGTCCTCGCTGTCTCTTGCCGTGAGGAAGATGATGGGCAGGTGGGCCGTCGCCCCGTTGCTCCTCAGCCGCTGCGCCAGTTCGAAGCCCGACATCCCCGGCATCATCACGTCGAGCAGCAGCAGGTCGGTGGCCGAAAGGTCGTCCTGCAGCGCCTCCTCGGCCGAGCAGGCCGCCTTCGCCTCGTATCCTGCGGCGCGGAGGTTGTAGCACAGAATCTCGCACAGATCCCGCTCGTCGTCCACGACCACTATTCTCTTCTTGTCCATTTCGGTTACAAAAGTACAAATAATCGTCCAAATGGCCAAGCGAAAGGCGAATTATCCTGCGCCGCTTTATTTTCCGAACCTTGCCTGCACCACGTTCACCACGTAGTCGCCCAGCTTCTCGCATTCGTTGACCATGTCGGTGAACATTGTGCCGATGGCGTAGTCGTACTCGTGGTCGTTCACGGCGCGGCTGTTGTCCGCCTTCAGCTGCTGTCGCATCTGGTTGATCTCGTTCTCGATGCGGTACGTCTCGCGGATGTCGTGGTTGCGGCTGTGGCCACTCATCACGCTGTTCATCTGCGTCAGCGCCTTGTCGGTGAGTGCCATCAGGGCCTCCATCTGCTCGTTGAGCTTCGGTGTGAAGCTGCGTCCCGACTCGTGGCGGCGGTTCAGCGTGCGCGCCAGGTTGTAGCAGGCGTCGCCGATCGACTCCAGCTCGCCTATCTCGCGCATCATCTGCCTCACCTTCATCTTCGTGATGTCGCTCAGATGGTCGTCGCTCACCTGTTCCAGATAGCGCGCTATCTCCATCTCCATCCGGTCGGTGTAGTCTTCCTGGTACTCCACCTTTTTATATATCTGCTCAAACAGCTCGTCGTCCTTCGCCTCCATCAGCTCGCGCACCATGCCGAACATGCGCTGCACGCGCAGGGCGAAGTGAGCCGTCTCCTTCTGTGCCTGCAGCACCGAGATCTCGGGCGTCTGCATCAGGTTGGCCTGTATGTAGTAGAGCTTGAACTCCTCCTGCGTGGGCTCCTCCTTCTCGGGCAGCAGCTTGCACACCACGCGCTCCATCTGCGGTATCAGACCGATCAGAATGGCCGTGTTCGTCACGTTGAAGCAGGTGTGGAACGTGGCCAGCACCACGGGCAGCAGGGCAACCGAATCCTTCGAAGGCGCTTCGGGATCATAGCCCACCAGCCCGCACACAAAGTTGACGAAGGGATAGAACACGCAGAGCACCCATATCACGCCGAACACGTTGAAGAGCAGGTGGGCCAGCGCCGCGCGCCGCGCCTGCGTGTTGGCTCCCAGGGCAGCCAGGTTGGCCGTTGCCGTGGTGCCGATGTTCTCGCCCATCACCAAGGCAATGCCCAGATAGATGGGCAGCACCCCCGTTGAGCAGAGCAGGATGGTGATGGCCATGACGGCTGCCGACGACTGCACGATGCAGGTGATCACGGTGCCGATGGCCAGGAAGGCGATGATGGTGCTGTAGCTCCCCGTGTCGAACGAGCTGAAGAAGTCCACCACGGCCTTGTTGTGCTCCAGGTCCATCTCCTTGCCCGTGGTGCTCAGCATCACCAGTGATAGGAACATGAAGGCGATGCCGAAGAGGAAGTCGCCCACGAAGCGGTGCTGCTTGCGGTAGATGAGCACCATGCCGATGAAGAAGGCCGGGAACACAAAGTTCGTCAGGTCCACGTTGTAGCCCAGCGACATGATCCACGCCGTCAGCGTGGTGCCGATGTTGGCGCCCATGATGACCGAGATGGCCTGGGCCAGCGTGAGCAGACCGGCCGAGACGAACGATACCGTCATCACCGTCGTGGCCGACGACGACTGCACGGCGCACGTCACGAAGGCGCCCGTGAGCATGCCCGTCAGCCGGTTGGTTGTCATCCGTGCCAGGATGTGGCGCAGCTGCGGGCCCGCCATCTTCTGCAGGGCGTCGCTCATCATGCGCATACCGAAGATGAGCAGTCCCAGGGCTCCCAGCAACTTCAGCCCTGCCAGCATGTAATCTTGTGTAGTTTCCATTCTCTTGTTTATTATATTATCGAGGTACGAGGGTACGAGGTACGAGGTGCGAGGTGCGTGGTACGAACTTTCCACTCTCCACTCTCCACTTTCCACTCTCCACTCTCCACTGCAAAGTTACCGCTATTCATGCGCACCGACAAGCGAAAGCTGTTACGATACGGTTACGTAACAAGATTGTAACACGTCGCCAATCGCCGCAGGACCCGCCATTCCGCGCTGCCCGACAGTCGCTTTGCGGCTGCCGTTGGGTCCCATGCTGCGTGTCAGCAAACAGGTGGCGGCATGCAAAACAAATTGTATTGCGCAGCAAAATAAATGAGCTTGCTGAGCAAAATCAATTGAATTGCGGGGCAAAACAATTTATATTGCACAGCGAAACCATCCGAACGGCCATTCCTCCACCGCCTGCAGGCATCTTGTTGACCGCCTCCTTCCAATCAACGAAAACGTGGACGGCGACACGGCTCCCGCGCGTTTTTGTGCGTGCCACACAACAATCATCACGTGAAAGCACTGGGCGAAGGACCTCAACACGTCGAATGACTTCGACGAAACTGACGTTTGTGAATGCGAAACTGATAATTTGTAATTAATTAGAAATTATTATACGTCAAATTAAAACATTATCTTTGCTCTGTGTAACAGATTGACGCGAATGATAGTGTAGGTAAAGATAATGTTACACTAAAATTTGCGCGGTTGGTAGAAGCTTCGTACCTTTGCATCGGGATATTTTTGTTTAAGAAAAATGAAATGAGGATAATACCCATACAAAAGAAAAACTATTGAAGGGCATCGCCCATATCGATGATAGAAACGATGAGTGATCATCCAATCACAAAACATTAAAGTCAGAAAGCCTTACTCTTTTTACGTTTATAGGTATTTGTTATAACTATTCATGGGACAGGACAGACAGGCTCGCGACTCAATCTCTCAAGTATATAAAAGCATTTTTTCCAAACAATTATCAACAAAAAATCTTTAGGGGTATGAACAAAAACTTATTATTGCTGTTTTTGGCTTGTTTGCTGGGGAATTGGGCTCTGGCGCAAACCAGCGGTGTCATGGATCCAGTCACCGAAACCAACGACATTACGGGGGATGGAGGTAGTAGGGCAAGAGAAAGGCCGCACTTCGACTACGACCCCGGCTACGAGGAGTATGACATGTATGATGAGTTCAGTCAGAATGATCCTAAGGATTGGGAAATGCAAGACGGCAGGGTCGTTCGTTTGACCCCCGCGCAATATCATACCTCATATACTCTTTCTGAAGATGCTACAGGCGTTACCTTGAATGGGAATGCTGCTAAGTATATCATTCTTTCCGGCTCAAAGATAACAGCCAACAACAGGATTGCCATTGATCCGAGTGTTGGCACTTGGCGTTTCAACTTCGGTCTTCGTTCACCTTCGAACACATGGGGAACCTTCAGTATCTGTAACCTGAGAGAAGGTGACCGCGTGGTCTTCTCTTATACCGGAACGGCCCCCAAATTCTCTAGTGCAGGAGAAAACGGCTCGTATATGGGCAGTAAAGCGTTTTTCGACCAATACAACGATGGCGTTTATGACGAAGGCGAGGACGTTTACATCACCTCTGGTGCTACTCCGGAGACAGACTGGTATCGAGGCGAGGGTAATATATATGCAGAAGACCACAATGGCACATATAATGATTCTCCCGATGTCAATCCGCTCAGATACACTCGCTATGTGATTACTGAGGACGGGCATCTGGACCTTGCCATTGCTCCCGCATTGTGAAAATCAAGATCTACAGCGACCACCAGGCTTCGATGGTGGATGAGTATGACGCTGAAAAATACACTGCAAAATTCGACATCACCGGTGAGTTGCAGGCTATGGAGCACATCGTTCCCGGCGGCTTGTAGGTTCATGTGGGAAATAATGATGCGTCGCAGCATGCTCATGTCGTTTCGTCGCCGCAGGGACCAGTGTCGATTGTCAATGGCGTCAAAGGCTATAAGCTTCCCGGTATGAGCCTCGATGCGAATGGAAATCTCAAGTTCTTATTTGATTTGAGAACAAATATTCCTGAGACCGGTACCTTCTATAAGTTCATGCCTTTGGAAGACGGTAAGATAGAGCTGACGTTCCAGGCTGCCAGCATGAACTATTACAGTTATGGCATTGACGGTGATGCTGTGTATTATGGCCACACTTCTGGCTACAATGACAATAATGACTGGAGTGAGAGATATGATCGCCCCAACGAGCAGACAGTAGACGTCCGTTGTCCATACTATCTGGCGAAAATCGATAAGCAGGGACATCAAACCATAACGAAAATAGCAGACTATGGCAATGGCGTATATCCTCCTGCGTTGGAGATTAATGATGTGAAAGAAGGTGAAACCTATTATCTCTATGGCGGATGGAATGCCACAAATTTGTATTTCAACCGCAGCGGACAGCGTCAGAATAACATTGAGTACTTCCCTTACGGTACTGGAAATGGCGGCGCACAGAATGCCTGCGGCGTGGCAAAGCTCTTAAAGGTAGACTTCTATCCCAAGAAAAAGATTTATCCGCTGGCCAAATGGGTGCCCAATGATACTCGTGCGGTAAACAATGATAACCCCGTGCCCAATCCTGACACCTTTGCCCCCGAGTACGAACTGGCTGATTTGTGGGGCTATAATGATAAAACCGAGATTACGGTCAAAAAGATGTCGGGCAACATCACGGCTTGTCGTCCGTATTTGCATGAAGTAGTAAAAAATCAGCATTACAAACTGATGATTGACGGCATCACCTTTGATGAAGCAAACAACAAGGACAAGGGCGGTACCATTCTTATTAAGATTGGTGACACAAAACACAGGGAAAATCCTGTATATACCCTTACCATTGCCTACAGTACAGATCCGACTTATGACGGAAATGCAGGAATAGGAACCAGAGGACACATCTGGGACTACTCGTCCAACTCTCTGCACGGCTTTGACTGGGAGCCTGGGCCAGCTGATGCACCAAAACCAGATCATCATAATGTCTTCACTAACGACCTCACCGCAAACTCTAAATATGCCCAACCCGCAGACTACGGGCACTATTTCACGAACTACCATGAGGCAGATATCAGTAACTACAGTAGCGTGAATGATGTATTGAGTTCAGATCAAAATTCACTTCAACCATCTGGAAGCGGACTGCTCTATAAAGAAATACATGCCGAAGAAATGCATTCTGGCACTTCCGACTGGAAGTTCAACTACAACCTGGTGAATAACAATAAGTTGTACGACCCGGTGTTCTTGAACAAGTTTGACTTGGAAGGTGACAACGCCGACCTGATCTGGGAAACCGAGGGCACCGTGTTGAGAACCAGCGCCAACTCGAGCGTGATGTTCAACGAGTTTACCGGCGCAGACATCCATCAGTCGACCAAAGATCCCGAACGCTACGTGGGCATCTTGAAGGGCGGTGAGTTCCGCATCCCTTGGCTGAGGCCCAACGACCGCGTCATCATCTACATGGGAACGGGTAAAGGTGCTTTCAACGACCAGGCTGTGTTCAACATCAGGGGAGCCTACGATGCTGAGCATAAAGAGATCAGTGAGAGCGACGACTACATCGTCGGCGGATCTCACTGGGATGGTGAGAAAGGTGATAAGAACTACCGCGGCTGCTACCACTTCTTTGCCAAAGGACATGACGGTGGTCCGGCTGACATGGTATTCAAGATGACCAGCGGAAGCATGTGCAAGATCTACAGCATACAGATCTACCGCGGCGACCGCATCATCACCAACGAGATTGTTGGTGCAACTCCTGACGACAACAAGTATTTACTGTGGAGTAGAGCTCATGACCCCAATGAGCCAATTTCTGAGACCAATAAAGATAAGACGGAAGAAACCCGCCCCAACTGGACACTGAAATACTTAGGTAAAGATCAGCAGTTGGCAAATGGTACCGGAAAGAACACCCAGGAGAACGAGATTATCGCCCAAACGGGTAAGTACAATGGAGACCCTGCCCTCACCAACAACTTCGTAAAAGTCTCTCAAGAAAACGATGAAGGCGAGATGGAAGAAATAGCTACCAGCAAGGTGGAATCCTTCACCTATAAGCACAGCCTTGGTGAAATAGGAACCTTCCGTGTTCGCGGTAAGGACATGGAGAAGAACATGAACTACGTGGCCGACTATGCCGACCATAATGTGACCATCGCTTACCAGCAAACCCAGCCGTATCCTTATACGTGGGACTTCATGGATATGACGGGCTGGGGCGACAATGCTGATTACTTCGAGCGTGAAGATGCTTATGGCTCGTCTCCGGCATTTACAGCAAGAAAGCCCTGGTTCGACAATGATGCTCTCTGGAATGCTTCTTACGAGAAAAGTGCTGCCGACCTCTCGCTCTGGGGAACGGCTGTGGGCAATGATCAAGGCTTCGTGCTGCGCCTGAACAGTCAGGAAACACCGAGCGACTACCCGCAAGACAACATCTTCGAGTCGGCCCAGACCGTCGACGGCAACCCATACTACGGCAACCAGTTGTGGGCAAACGGCAGGGTCGTACCCGAATCGCAGGGCCTGTGGTTCCGCACCCTCGACCAGAATACGCTCCATGGCTCGATGCGACTCTATGATGACGGAATGACAGAGGGAGGTGGCGTTCAGTGGCGTTATTATATGGTGGTTCCCAACGTGCCGAAAGATGCTGCTGTCTACATGCGAGTGAAGAAGGCTGAAGACTACGACCGCCTAGCAAGCTATCAGTTCGCTGGCTCTGAAGCTGCTGAAATGACCCTTATCCCCGTGGACAAGACGACCGACACGCCCGACGAATGGATCGTTGCCATCAAGAATGACAAGGGAGCCAAGAAGCACCTCACACTTTCCTTAGTGGGCTACCAGCTGAAGAAACTGGCAGTGTCGAAGGATCCGAAGACGCTGAATAAATTAGGATGGGCAACTGAGAGCCGCAATCGTTTCATCGACCCGGAACTCACACCGTTCTTCACAGGTGAAAACATCGAAGTCTGCACTGTGACAGGTTTTGATTATCCGAAAAAGACCGTTACGCTGAAAAGAGTGGATGTTGAATCTTATGTCATGCCACCTGTTGGCAGTGAGAATAAAGAGGCCTACCTTATTCATAATACAGAAGATAAGGCTGTGGAAATCCTGGATAATGGCTTCCATCTCTTTGTTCCTGATATGCATGACTATGTTGATGGAGGAAGTAACAATGTGAAGACACCTGAGGATATGAGCGGTAGCAAGCTGAAGGCTCAGTTGAATGCGGGAGCCGTGAATGCAACAGAAGGAAACAACACTAATTTTGTCCTTACCTACAAGTATCGACAGGTTAATGCCAATGACGAAGTCACCTCAGGCATCATTGAAAGCGATCATGTTGCATTCTATCGTGTCCTTAGCTCGGTAACCAGTAAAGGCAACCAAGGCTATCTTCCTGTTCCTACAATCAACTGGCACAGTCAGGCAGCAAAGACAGCACGGTTTACCATTATCTACATAGATGACGAAGAGGAAGACGGAGGTGTGGTGACAGGAGTTGAGGATATTGAAAGCTCGTCTACAGATAAAGCCACATACTACAACCTGAACGGTCAGAAGCTGAACGGTGCGCCCACCGAGAGCGGAATCTATGTTCGCAATGGTAAGAAAGTATTTGTGAAGAAGATTTAAAAAGTTAAGAAAGGAACTGAAAAATGAAAAAGACCTATATAGCCCCGTGTACTTTAGTGGTGAACCTACGTCTGAGCGATTCTGTTCTCGGTGATCCAGGAATGGGAAGGGCTTCGCTGGTCGACGGTGGCGAAATGGATGCCAAGGAGCACACCGGCCTCTGGGGCGACGTCGACGACGAGGATGATACTTGGACGGGCAGCAAGGGTGTTGACCTGTGGAGTAGCGACGAAGATGAGGAGGAATGGTAGGACAAGGCTATTAGTAGCAACAAAGTAAATAGTTTTTCATTTGATTTGAGTTTAGGAGGCACGTTGAGAAACGCGCCTCTTTTTTTTCGCTGCGCGACCTTATTACCTATAAAAGGAAGCAACACGAAACTGATAGAAATAACGAATTCTTTGCGAAATGTAACACGAATTTTATCATTTGTTGTCACTTTTACATTTTGTCCACTATGCCAAAAACGATGTAACATAATTTTTGTCGCGTTATTTGTATATGAATTACCTTTGCACCCGAAAATTTAAACATTGATAACAGCTTTAACTTCAAAGAGAATGAAAAAGTTATTTACAATTGCTACTCATCGCAGTCAAAAACTGGAGGGTAATTCACAACGCAAGCGAAACTTGCTTGTAAGAATGATGATTGTGGCTGTCGCCATGATGATTCTTGCACCTTCTGCCATGAAGGCTAATGACGGACGACTTGCAGGAAACTGCTTTGATGAAATTCATTACAATTTCACAAATGCAGCAAACAACAACATTACTCCAACTTTTGGTGCAAATTATACAGGTGTTAGCTATTCTTCTGGTGTTAAACAAGGCCAATCGTTAGGAGGCCAAGACTTAAGCAATTTGGCTTTTCGATTCGAAGGTTCTCCAAACACACAAGGACACCGTTGGTGGTATGCTAACGGCGGTCTATATCACAAATGTACGACAGCTGGTCGAGGTGCCTTTATGGCTGTTTTAGGCCTACGTGCAGGCGATAAAGTGCGCGTATTTTTCAGTGGCACTCTTAGATACGCTTCCCCTGCAGATAATCAACCAAATGTTCACATGGTTAAGGAATGGAATTATAGTGATGGAGATTTTTATACTAAGGGAAACAATCCAACAATAGAAAACAATGTAGGCTATATTATAACTTCTGACGGCGATTTAGTCATAAGAGCTGATGGCGAAGCAACCATTAATGAAATTATTATTTACAAAGCCAAGACAGCGGGAGTTGATGTAATAAAAGGAACCTCTCAAGATGGCAATCCCACCTATACCTGCACGATCACTTCAAAAGGAAGATTGCCGCTCAATGATTTTGCTGTTCCATATGTTCAGTGTTCTTTCGGTTATCCAAAAACCGATTTTGCTTTGATAGACGAAGCCTCCTATGCGCAAGGGGCAAACCTCGCCTTTGTGTATAATTATACTATGGATCAAGCTTTAAAGCTTAATGAATTGGTTCCAACTGCAGGAACTTTCTATGCTTTCAAGCCTACGGCTTCAGGTAAAATCACAGTAAATGGTGGTATAGAGACAACTCCTTGGGATGGTCATACGCCTGGTCGTTTTTGTGTTTTCAAGTATAAATTAAATAATACTCCAGAAATCTATGGAGTTTACAAGGAAAGTTTAAGTGTACCTTTTACTTTTGATGTAGAGGCCAATTATATTTATTATGTATGTGAGAATGTAGATGATAATGTCAAGGGGCGTCTTCATTTGAATAGTTTCACATTTGAGAACACTTCGATGGACGTAGAGAATCTGGGCGTAGTGGTTAATTTGGGCGAAGGTCAAACTGGTGCATACATTACAAAGGTAAGCGGTATCACTAGTAATAATGACTTTACGGCTACTGTTAAAAGGGTCTCAAGCAGCATTAATCCATCAGGTTTACAATTGTCAATAGTAGAGAAAGATAACGAAAATTGGTTCTATCTTTCTGGTATCGCTTTCAACGAAGGAAAAGACAAAGCAGGAACCATTATTTACGATGTTACGGCCAAAAACGGTAAAGGAGAGGCTGCAATCGTTATTACTCTCCCCTATCATGCAGATTTTGATGATGTTTCTACGGATAAAAAAGATCCTTCTCGCACATATGGTCACACATGGAACTTCATTGACCCCAGAAACTCAGACAGTAGTATTGGAAACAGCCTAACAGGAACTGGCGCAGTCGCAGGTACAACCTCTGGTATCCTTTCCATTGGTCGGTATAAAGATGAATCTTCTCAGTTCCGTGAGGAGGTTGACAAACGTGAATGGGCGTATGCCCAACGGCAGACAGGTTCAGCAGGCGGCTATCACGACCCCATGTACAAAAATGTGTTTGACATGGAGGGTGACAACGCCGACATGATATGGGAGACCGAAGGCCTATGGTTTGACACAGAGACTAACCTTTCCATTATCTATAATGAGAATGATGCACAAGCTCAGAATTTGACCGATCCTTTAGCTGCTGTTCAAGGTTCTGATACTAGAATTGACCCTGATCGCTATGTAGGTTTGTTGCCCGATGCAGGTGGTGCTTCCTCGTTCACTATTCCCGGCCTGAAGGAAGGTGACCGTGTGCTGATTTATATGAAGTCTGGAGAAGGCTCTGGTGCTAATGGCATATTCCTGAATGTTCATGGTGCAAAGGATGCAGTAGGCACACCAATTAGTTCGAGCGATTTGTATAAGGCTGGTGGTACGAACTGGCAGCACAAGCGATATGAGGGATGCTACCACTTCATCAAGGATGACAATGTGGATCCGACTACAGGTTACGGAAACATGAAATTTGATATGGTTGGCGGTTCTATGTGCAAACTGCTTTACATCCGCATCTATACAGGCCAGCGCATTTCCACCACTAATATTGTATCTACAGCATACAAAAGAGATGAAACAGGAGCATATATTCTTGATGATAAAGGCAAATGGATACAAGAAGATTCAGGACGACTCCTTTTCATAAATGACAAAGGTGCAAATTATGGTCAAAACAGCCAGATGTCATTGCGTTTCCGTGGAAAGGGACAGAGTTCCACTAGCCAGGTTCTTACCTATTCTGGCAATCTGAGTGACGCTTCGTTCTCTGGTGACAACTTCAAGGTCAGTGGAACATACAATCATCTTATTGATTATACGTCTAAAGTGGGTGACATTGGTATGTTCAGACTGCGTATGAATGATATTACTTATGAGTATGAGAAATCTTCAGATCAGAAAATAACATACGTTGCTGACTTCTGCGACCGTAACTTCACCGTGGGCTATCGTGACAAGGTGGACGAGTATCCATATACTTGGGACTTCACAGATATTCAGGGCTTCTCAAGCGATAAGATGAGCGCAGAAGCAGGAAACTATCCTATCCCTGCTGCAAGCCAGGATGCTTATGGCTATGAGTGGGACATCTCTCTGTTTGATGAAAATGGAAACATGAAGGTGAACACAGGATATGATCCTATAACCAACAACCTCATCTTCTCGCCCCACAAGATTGGATTCGGTAACCAGTTGTGGGCTGGTGGAAATGTAATTCCTGAAACCCGTGGTCTGTGGTTCTATTCAGAGGATGACAGTGAAACCGGTTATACATCAGAATATAGCTCTGCACTTTATAACGACTGCCTGCAGATTACCAGCAATGGTATCCGCTTTGCAAACGTTCCTGATCAGGCTGGCAAGCGTGTTGCATGGTGGAACTACAAGATGGTGGTACCCGATGTTCCTGCTGATGGTGCAGTCTATCTGCGCATGACGAGAGACACTTCTGTACCCGATGATGCCAAGACATTCTCAACAATTGATAATGCAGATGTTCCTTTCTTGGCAGCAAGATTCCAATTCGCCTCTCAGAGCAGCAAGACCGATATGGTCAAGGCTGGGGAACTGAAAAACGGTACGAATTATTCGTTCTACAAAGTACCTAATACGACAGACGAGTATATTGTAGCTGTCAAGAACACTACAGGTAATGTGAATCATCTGACATTTACGCTGAACGGCTGGATTGTGAAGAAACTGGCAGTGTCGAAGGATCCGAAGACGCTGAATAAATTAGGATGGGCAACTGAGAGCCGCAATCGTTTCATCGACCCGGAACTCACACCGTTCTTCACAGGTGAAAACATCGAAGTCTGCACTGTGACAGGTTTTGATTATCCGAATAAGACCGTTACGCTGAAAAGGGTGGAAGTTGCTAATTATGTCATGAAACCTGTTAGCACAGAGAGTTCAAATAGTGGATATGAGGCTTATCTTATTCACAACACAGAAGATAAGGCAGTGGAAATCCTGAACAATGGCTTCCATCTCTTCGTACCTGACATGCATGACTATGTTGAAGGCGCTGATAGTAATGTAAAGAGTCCACAGTCGATGAGCGACAGCAAACTGAAGGCTCAGCTGGCAGCAGAAGCCGTGCCTGCAACAGATAATGCTGGCAACACGAACTTCGTACTTACCTACAAGTATCGTCAGGTTAACGCTAACGACGTTCCCACCTCTGGTGTTATCGAAAGTGACCATGTTGCTTTCTACCGCGTCCTCGAATCTGTAAACAGCAAGGGCAACCAAGGATACCTGCCTGTACCTACAATTGATTGGCATAACCAAGCGGCAAAGACTGCGAAGTTCACCATCATCTACATTGATGATGAAGAGGAAGACGGAGGTGTGGTTACTGGCATTGAGAATGTCGATACATCTACAGAGAAAGCTACATATTACAACCTGAACGGCCAGAAACTGAATGGTGCGCCAACAGAGAGCGGCATCTATATCCGCAATGGAAAGAAAGTGCTGGTGAAGAATATTTAATAAGGTAAGAAAGGAACAGAAATATGAAAAAGACATATTTTGCACCGGATACTGAAGTCGTGAACCTACGTCTGATTGGCTCTGTACTCAGTGACCCGAATATGGGAGGGAAATCGCAGGTTGACGGTGGTGAAATGGACTCCAAGGAGCAAACAGGCCTCTGGGGCGACGTTGACGACGATGACTCGTGGTCGGGCAGCAAGGGTGTTGACCTGTGGAGTGGCGACGAAGACGAGGAGGAGTGGTAAAATGAAGGCAAAAAGTAAAACAAAGTAAATAGTTTTTCATTTGATTTGAGTTTATTGGCCGAAGCACGCTGTGATGGCGCGCTTCGGTTTTTTTTTCTGTGGTCACGGGGAGTGGGGCTTTAGAAGTATCCTAATAGAAACAGGAAAAGACTTGCAGTCTGTGCAGATATTTTGTATCTTTGTACATCCTTTCAGGAGAAGAAAGGGCGGCTTCACCCTAACGCGAAAGGCGGAAGGGAAGGCCGACGATGATTTCGGTGAAGTCGGCCTTGGTGAAATGGGCGTTGACGCTGGCACCCAGGCGGAGACCTCCGAGCCGCGGGAAGGAATAGAAGACGCCGATGCGCTCGTAGTAGGGACGCTCGATCTCCTTCGCGCTGGCTCCCATCTGTCGGTATAGGTAGATGCCGAGGGCCATGTCGAGCGACAGGTTGTGGTAGAAGACGGCGTGCTTCGCGGCGATGCCCACCGACCACGGCGAGTGGCTGCACGTCTGGCCTGCGGCCTGATCGAGCTCGCGTACGCGCTTGTAGTAGCTGCCATAGAAGAGATCGAGGCCGATACCCGACGCCCAGCGGCGCGCATAGCGTCGCATCAGGCTGGCTTGGAGGGAGTAGGCGGTGTAGAAGTGGAAGTGGTCGGTGCGGTAGTCGGGATCGGAGGGGTCGGTCTTGAACTGCGTCAGCTGCCAGTCTTCGAGCAATGTCTTGCCGCCGATGCCCAGCCGGAGGTCGGCATACCAGTATTTCGTAAACGGGCGGTGCACCGCAGGCCGCTGCAGCAGCTCGTCGTGATGGGGAGCATAGCGCAGTCCGACGACGGGACCGACGTGGTTCTCGCCCTTGTTAGGCCTGTCGAGGGCTCCGTTGCTGTGATGGCCGTAGAGGATTCCTGCCGTGATGCCCCACTGACGGCTCAGCTGATAGGTGGCCGTGAGGGCGGCTCCGAAGTAGATGGTGAAGCGCGAACCGATGAGCTCGTTGTCGATGGCGTCCACCTTATTATATATATGGGGGCCATAGCCCACGCCGGCACGCAGGCTGTAGTCGATCTGCCACCGCCGGGTGCGCCACAACGGCCTTGAGAAGGATCCGTAGAGGGTGACAATGTCGCCAAGATGGGAGTCGTAGTCTACGGGAACGAGCTTTCCCCACTCCGGATCGGCCGTGCGATGCATGACAACCCCGTTGTTCAGGGCCAGCTTCGCGCCGATGCTCAGCGTGGGGAAATTGTAGTCTTCGGCAAAGGCGTCGCTGTCGCAAGGCAGGGCGCTGAAGTGGGCTTCGCCTCCGAAGACGAATGCCTGCTTCCGTCGGAGATATTTGGCCTCGGTACCGTTCATTGAGATCTGCCACGACGGGTTGGCGAACAGTGTTGCCCCGGTGAGCCGGAGCGTGTCGCCGTCGGCTGCCGATGCATCGATGGCCGTTGCTGCGAGGATGGAGAGCAGGAGCGTCTTCAATGTCTTAATGATCGTCGGTGACTTGGATGACGGGCTTTCCGATGCAACCCGACGGCATCTGCACGTGGATGAGCGAGCAGACGGTGGCTGCTATGTCGGTGATGTGCACCTCGGCGGCCGTGGAGCCGTGGTCGACGTTCCATCCCATGAGCAGGAAGGGGATATGGCAGTCGTAGGGATTCCAGCATCCGTGGGTCGTTCCGCTGTCGATCTTCTTCCATACTCCGTACCATCCGGGTTTCAGCACGATCTGTATGTCGCCGCTGCGCGCGTGGTTATAGCCGTTGATGGCCTTCTCGCGGATGATGGCGGGCACGCTGGCATCGCTGGTGTGCTCGAGGTCGAAGCAGTAGTTCACGCCCGGGCGGTGCTTGAAGTAGTCGATGATGGCTTCCTTCACCTTGCTTTCGTCGATGCCCCACTGGCGGATGTTCTCGCGATCGAGCACAACTTTGTAGTCCATGATGCGCTTCGTGAGGTTGAAGTTCGCGTTGGGAAGGGCGGAGTCTAAGGCAAAGTGTTCGCGCAGATAGGTGTTCAATGCCTCTTCTTCCTTGTCGAGGAAGAATCCGTCGGAGGGAATCTTGTGCTCCTGATTCTGCAGAATGCCGTTGGCGGCACCGTGGTCGGCTGAGAGGAAGACGAGATACTTGCCGCGTCCGACATTGTCGTCGAGGAAGTGGAAGAAGTCGGCGAGCTGCTTGTCGAGCTCGACATACTGCGCGTGAGTCTTCTCGTGGTGGGTGCCGTAGCGGTGGCCCGTGATGTCGGGGCATGAGAAGCTCAGCGTGAGCATGTCGGTCGTCTTGCCCTGTCCGAGCCGTTCGTTCTTGATAGCCGCCTTGGCCAGGCCCACGGTAATCTGGTTGCCGTAGGGCTCATACTGTATAAGGTCGATGGTGGGCGTGTCCTTGTCGCGCTTGGCCAGCTGCTTGATCTCGCTGCCGATGCGGTCGTTGTAGGCCTTCACCCACTTAGGCAGTTCCTGCATGTAGTATGTGCTGGAAATGAAGCAGAGGGCTTTCTTGTCGAACCAATAGGCGGCGTCGGCCGAATGGCCTGCGGGGAGGATTGAGGCGCGGTCCTTGAAGCTCACGCCGATGACCTTCGCCTGCCAGTTGGTGGCGGTCTTCAGTTCGTCGCCGATGGTGGTTGCCAGCATGTTGCGCGGCGACATCTGTCCGGCTTTGGTGTCGCTGCCCACGGTCTGCACGCTCTTGTCTTCGGTGCAATAGACCATCTGGCCGTCGATCATGAAGTTGTTGCCGGCGATGCCGTGGATGCTGGGCACGCTGCCGGTGAAGATTGAGGTGTGTCCGATGGCTGTTACCGAGGGGATGTAGTTGATCTGACAGTTCTCGCAAGTGAAGCCTTCGGAGAGCAGACGGCGGAAGCCGCCCGAGGTGTATTCATCGTAGAAACGATAGAGATAGTCCCATCGCATCTGGTCGACGGCGATACCTACCACCAGCTTGGGGCGGTCTTGCGCGATGCTCGCCAGCGAGATCAGCACAAGTGAGAGGGTGATGATGATTCTTTTCATGTTTTCAAGATTGATAGTTGTTTTTATTTATTTTTTTTCTAGATTTTCTAGATCTTCTAGATCCTCTAGATTTTCTAGATTTTCTAGATTTCTAGATTTCCTAGAGCTACCTTGTGAGCGACAGCTTCAGGGAGAGACCGAAATCCTGCGTGGTGGTGGGATAGCTGCTGCTCGAGAGCAACGGCGTATTGGTCTGGCGGTCGAAATAGAAGCTCATGGTGACGAGCTTCGACAGCGTGTAGTCGGCCATGAATGACAGCTTGAAGGCTTTGTTGCCGCTGTTGGCTGTGCTTGTCATCGAGGCGATGTCGCGGAGGATGGCGGCCTGGTTGCGCAGCGAGAGGTCGAGACGCAGGTTGAGGTCGTGGTTCACCGTGTTCTTCTTCGTACTGGTGGCTGTCGCCGACGGTTTGTTGTTGTCGTCGTTGTCGCCGCTTCCCGATTTCACCTTGCGGTGACCGCCTCCTCGTCCGAAGAGTTTGAAGTCGTTGATCTTGTAGCCGAAACCAATCACCCAGTCGCGGCTGATGGCTTCGTTGATCTGCACGCTCGTGGTGGAGAGCGTCAGCACGCGCGTGGTGCGATACTCAAGCTTCGTGGTGAGGTTGTTCTGAAGGGTCACGTCGATTCCGAGCAGCGGCGAGAACGACTCGTTGATGCTCACCGTTGACACATTGAACATGGAGTTGGGCACGGAGTTGCCTGTCTTGGCATCCTTGATGAATCCCAGTCCGTTCATATATTCCATATAGGTGCTGTAGCTGCTGTAGGAACCCACCGTGAAGGTGCTCTTGTAGGAGTGGTTGATGTTCACGCTCTTGAAGTGATCGCTGAACCACGGCAACTGTCCCAGTCCGCTGTAGCGCATCGACCAGTTGGGCAGCATTCTTGCTATGGTGGGGAAGATGTTCAGGCCGTTGCCGCTCATGCTGGTGTAGGCATCGAGGAAGGCAGGCACCAACACGTCGGAGCTGTATTTGTTGACTGCACCGTTGGCGGGGTTGAACGTCTCGCCCGCATGATCCATGCCCGCAGGGTATATAGCACCGTTGTATTGTGCCTCCACGCGGTCGCGATATCCGTCGAGCGACTGGCAGAAGCGTTCGAACGTCGGCGAATGGTAGCCGTTGGTGGCGTCGCCCATGCCTTCGAAGGCGCTCTTCAGCGAGATGGTGGTGATGGATAGTGATCCGCTCTGCGTTGCCGGCATGCCATGGAACATGTACTGGATGTTGCGTGCTTTCTGTTCCAAGCGCGAGGCGTTGAGGTCGATCTTCAGGTTCTTCACGGGTTCCAGCGTGGCTCTCACCTGCAAGTCGCGTGTGGCGTTGGTCGCTGCCGGCAGTATGCTGTCGGTCATGAGGAGCCACTTGTTGTCGACGGCCTTGTTGATGTAGCTGTCGTCGATCATACCGAAGGCGAAATCGAGTCCTGGCGACATCACGCCACCGGTGCGCTGACCGAGCATGTCGCCAATCATCGGCTTGAAGCCTGCGAGAGCCATCGAGTAGGTGTCGCGGTAGCTGAAGCTGATGTTGCGCACCATCATCAGTCCGCGTGCCAGCACCTGGGCCGTCTTGTACCATTTCTTGTCGTCGAGCGGCTCCTTCGGCGTCACGGTGATCTTCAACTTCGTGGCCGAGTCGACCTTGGTGGTGATTTTGATGGAGTTCGGGTCCACCACCTTATATCTTATATTGAACTGCTTGCCGTCGGCCGTCTTTGCCGAGACGATGAGGCGCTTGCTCTTCTTGTTGTGCTTCACGGTGATGGTGGTGTCGGGACGCAGTTCCACCTCGCGCTCGAAGCTGTTCTTGTTCTTCGGAAGCTTGTCCTGCTGGCGGGTGTCCTGCTTGGTCTTTCCCTTGGGCTTGCTTTCGGAGTTGCTGGTCTGTGTCTTCCTCTGTGGCGTTTTCTGGGTCTTGCTGAAGCGGTCGTTGGCTTTCTTCAGGAAGGGCGAGTGGTTGTAGAGCTTCTCCATGCTGAAGGAAGCATTGAGGTTCAGCGTGCGGTTGCTGTTGATGGTGTTGCCCAGATTGGTTCCGTCGTCGAGGTCGGCGCCGCGCTGCCATTTGTAGTCGGAGTCGAAGCTGGCATCGGCGTTGATCCAGTCGAAGATAGGTATCAGGTTGAGAGGCAGCTGGTAGGATGCCTTGAAGTGCTGATTATAGTCGAGCGGTGTGCCGAAATGCTTCAGACTGGTGGCCACCGAGTCTTTCCAAGCCGCGTACTCGTCGGGATAGAGGTCTTTGTTCAACGGAGTGTAGGGCTCTTCTATCTGTGCGCTCGTGCCCGAGTTGAAGTTCAGGTGGAGGTTTCTCGTCAGATCCCATCGCAGGGAGAAATCACGGTTCCAGAGGAACTGCTCGTTGAAGTTGAGCTCCAGCATCGAATTGGTCATGCCATCCATGTCGCGACGCTGCAATTCGTAGTAGTTGCGCGTGATTTCGGTGTTGAAGGCCACGTTCTGCGGCAGGTAGTTCAGCCCGAATCGCTTCAGAATGTCGAACCACTTGCTCTTGTTCTTCGCCAGCAGCTTCTTGAAAGGCTCGAAGGGCTTGTAGACGGGCGTGTAGTTGTAGTTCATCGCGCCGCGCCAACGGTCGTCGTTCTCATAGACGGTGGTCTCGCCGCTGTTGTGACTGTGCGAGTGGCTGTATGAGAACGAGAAGTTCCCCGGGTCGTAAGGCATGGGATGGCGCTTGGTGGTGATGCCTACCCTGACGTTCGTGAGCGAGAAGTTGGTGTTGGTGCGCTTGGTCACGGCGATGTTCTCTATGCTGTCGCGTTCTTGCTTAGATGCAGCCCCGTCGAGTGCATCCTTCAGCGTCATGTCGGTGTCGAGCGGGTTGTACTTGGGGCTCGACTGCTCTTTGGAAACCGAATAGTAGATAGGTGCCGATACCTTCGCCTTGTCGGGGAAGAACTTGCCGAGTTCGAAGCTCAGCGTGGCAGTATATGAACTCTTGTTGTCGGTGCTGCGCTGGTTCACACCTTCCTCCAGTCCGCCGAAGCCCTCGCTTTCGTAGCGCCCGGTGAGGTCGATGGTGCCCACGTCGGAGAGCTGCATGTTGAGCGCTCCCTGTGCTGCCCATCCGCCTTCGTTGTTGTATTCCTTCAGACGGAGCTCGTTCACCCATATCTCACCGCTCTTGATATCGGGTGAGAGGTTTCTCACTCCGATGATGATGGTCTTCACTTCGCCGAGTGTGGGATTGCCCAAGACGCTGATCTTGTTGTTCGGTTTGTCGTCCATATATGCCGTATAGACGCGGTTGTAGGCGGCGCGACCCTCGTTCTTGGCGATGTTGCGCTCCTTCTTCAGTTCAGTGAAGACCGAGAGAGGAATGTCGAGCATGTTCTCCTCGGGCCATACGGCGCGGCAGTCGGCAGCCGAGAAACGGTTGTAGGTGTTGCCCGGTGGGGTCAGCCGCAGCGGTATCTCATACTCGTAGTAGTTGCTCTTGTAGTCGCTTCCCAGACGAACGAACAGTGCAAGCTGGTTGTCTTGCAGGTTGGTCGTGTTCTGCTGCATGGCGTTGGCGTGGACGAACATCTGCAGACGCTTATATTGCCGCATGTCCACGTTGGTGTTCTTGTAGACAGCTTTCGACTCGCCGTTCGACAGGTTGGTCACCATCATGTCGAGCGCCTGCTCGTTGGCCTCGACGAGTTGGGGCTGTGTGGGGTCTTGGTCGCGGCGTATGCCCGGTGGCAGCACGTAGTTGACGGGCACTTTGTCGCTGTTCTCCTCGATATTCACGGCGCTGACGGCCATTCGTCCGCTTTCGGTGCCTCCCGAAAGGTTCTGTTCGTAGACGCGCCACTCGCCTCTTACTAAGTCGAATGAGCCGAAACGCAGCACCACGGGCCGTGCGAAGTTGGTGAGGAAGAGTCGCATGAAGCGTATGCTGGTGAAGCCGCTGATGCCTCCCACCTTTTGTTCAAATTCGCGGATGGGAATGCGGAATTGGTACCAGGTGGCTTCCTCTTCTGAACCGTTGCGCAGTTCGCGTCGTGTCACGCGCTTGTCGACGATGAAGTTCTGTCCGACGACAAGGTCTTCGGGTCGGATACTGACACGATACTGGTAGTATTTCTCGTACTCGTTGAGCGTGTTGTCCTGGTTGATGTCCTCCACGTCGGGCGTTGCCTTGTAGGCTGTGCTGTAGCTTTCGGGCGAACTGGAGTTGTCGGGCGAGTTTCCCTGCGGCATGTTGATACGCTTGTATCGGCGCAGGATGGGCGCTTCAATCTGGTCGAAGTCCGAACCGCGGAAGTAGTGGTAGTTGTCGTTGGCGGGGTCGGCCTGTATGCTGTCGTAGACGGCGGGCGTCACCTTGCCTTGGATGTTGCTGAGGAACTGCTGATAAGCCTCAAACGAGCGCTCTTCTTCGTCGTTCAGACCGTTGTAACCCACGTCCTGCAGCACCCGCGAGCCCGAACTGGTGTCGAAACCGTCGACCACATTGTTCTGTACCGGCACCTTTCCCCACTGTGTATAATTGAATTTCTGCGATCCGTCGACGGGCATTCCACTCTCAAAGAAACGCTTACCATCGCGCAGCACGTCCTCGCTGATCTCGCCAAGGTTGATGTAGAAGTCGCCGCCATACTCGGAAGCTGTTCCGTCACGGCGCGAATAGATGAAGGGATCGAGCATCCAGAATTCCAGATACTCAATGTTGGCAGCCTCGAAGTCGTTGGTGTCGATGCGCCGCATCATGCCTCCCCAGGTCTGTTTCGGAGCGGTCAGAGTGCCGTCGCTGTTCAGGTTGGGATTCAGGTTGTAGGGTCCGCGCTCGTTGGGATAATAGGCGAGGTTGAGCACCTGCAACGTGTTGGTGGCACCACTGTAGTTGCTTTGGTTGCGGTTCGGGTATAGTTCGTTGACGTAGATCTCGCGTACGTACCAGTTCGACAGCTGATCGAGGTCGCTCTTGATGTGACTTGGGGTGAACGACGACGACCTTCGGGTGAACAGCGGGTCGATGTAGTACCATGCGAGCAGCGAACGGTTGTTGTTACTGCTGACAGATGTCTTGTCGGCATACTCAGGGAACATCGACGGAACGCTTGAGATGATCCACGAGGAGGGTAAACTCACGTCGATGGTGTTCTTTGTATTCTCGAAATCGTCGAGATACGACGCGTTGTCTTGCGTTCCGTGAGCCTGTCCGGCGATGAGATGTGCGAACTCGCCCTTGAAGGAAATCTGAGACGGAGCCGTGCAATGCAGGCCTGGAATCATGTCGAGAGCGTTGGTGAGCCATTGGCTCTCGCGTTTCCAGTTCAGGTTCACGCCCCAGAGAGTGTTGTTCAACGGCTCGTTGCCCATGGACACTTTCGTGGTAAGAGCCTGCTCTGACAGATGCTGAAGCGTGCCGCTGAGTTGGAAATTCTTCGAGAAATCGTACGCCCAGTTCACGCCGAACATTGTCTTGCGCTCTTGTGCGTAGTCGCTTTGGCTTTCATACGAAGCCGTGATAGGCACGTCGGCGTCGATGAGACTCTGGTTGATGATGGTCACTTCACCAGCCGAATAGTCCACGGTGTAGTCGCTGCCCTCGACAAGATCCACACCACCAGCCTTAACAACCACCGATCCCTGCGGTACGTTATAGGCTCCGAGCGAGATAACGTTGGCCGCTGTGCCCTTGAATTGTCCTTCGAGAATGAACTTGTCCTTCTCTGCAATCTGTTTGGCAATGGTCTTCGTGGAGTCGTAGAGCTCGCGGAAACAGTATTTTTCGGCCACGTCTGCCGACACTCCGTTCTCTGTAAGGTATTTAAAGAGGTGCGCGCCGAAGGGCTCCACCTTAGGCAGGAAGATGCGTCCGTTGCTCACGGTGTAACCCTGAACGTAGTCGAAGAATCCATTGGAGCGCACCTTCATGTTGTCGTCCAAGCGATCGGCGCCGAGCACGCGGATGAGCGGTTGGTTCTTCACCTGCGCTTCGGGGATGTAAGTCAGGTAGACACCGGTTGTGTCGCTTTGGTATTTCACGTCGAGCCTGAACCTGTCTTTCTCCACGTTGTTGGCCAGGTAGTACACGTTTTTCATCATCAGGCCCCAGTTGCCTTGCGAAGGATTGTTGCTGGTATTCTTGAGCGACTTCACGAAGATGCACTGGTTCACGTCGGTCACGTCGCTGGCAAACTCACCCACCTGATAGACCTGTCCGCCGTAGGTGTACTCGAAGGCCACGGCCAGCACCTGATCGGTCTGCAATGCCATCTTCAGCGACACGTAGCCGAGCCCCTCGTTGAGTGTATATTCGGAACTGTTGAGCAGGCGGGCACATTCAAGTTTCTCGTAATCGGTGCCTCCCTCAAAGCCCGGAATGGCATCGAGCACTGTTGTCGTCTGGTTGATGTCGCGCGCCTCGGCATAGGTGTTCACCATGGCAGCATACTCGCTGTTCGAGCCGTTCGACGGTGCCGTCTGTCCGGTCACGCTCCAGTTGGGGTTGCTCACCTTCTGGTTCTCGCCAAGATCGGTCAGCGCCACGATGTTTCGGGTGCCCACTTTCGACCCTGTCTTGTTCGTAACCCATATCTCTATGCGCTTGATGTTGATGCCTGTGATGACGTTGGGCAGCGATTGCATGGCGGCATCGTAGCGGTCGCGGAAGAACTGCGAGAGGAAGAAGTGGCGGTTCTCCTCGTAGTCGGCCGCGTCGATCTCGAAAGCCGACGTCTGCTTGCCACCTTTCGACGATACGCTTCCCGACGACGATTTCTTCTGCGAGATGACCGTCTGCAGCTTCAGCTTTCCGAACTGTAGGTCGGTGCGTATACCGAAGAGCGACGATGCTCCCCTGATAAGCGACGAGTTAGCGGGGAACGACACGTTGCCGGCCTCCACGAGTTTGATGATCTCGTCTTCCTTTCCGTCGTATTTCAGTTTCAGGTTCTGCGTGTCGAAGTCGAATGTGGCGTCGGTGTTGTAGTTCAGGTTCATGTTCACCTTGTCGCCCACCTTACCGTTCACGCTGAGATTTATTTTTTCGTCGAAGTCCATCGTCGTCGTCTTGCGGTTGCGGATGGGGAGCGATGGGTTGTCGATGTTCTTCATTGTCACGCCGAACTTCAGCTCGGCTGTTCCCTGTGTCTTCACGCGCACGCCGCCGGGTCCGAAGATTTTCTCGGCCGGTCCCAAGTCGAAGTGCATGTCGGTGAACGAAAATTTCTCCTTTCCTTGTTCCTTGAAAGTCTCGGAATTCTTCTTCCGGAAGAAGTCCCAGCGTTGTTGCCGTTCGCTCCACCGGCTGTATTCGTCGGTTGTCCACATGAAGGGCGTGCCGAGATAGAAGTCGCCCATTTTCGATCCGATGATGTAGCGGTTGAGCGAGTCGTTGTAGATCACCTCCTGCTTGATGTTCTCGGGCAGCGTCAGGTCGGCCGACCCTTTCTGCAGGTCTTCCTCGGTGACGGGCTGCGTGCGCTGAATCTTCCAGCGCGGGTGGAGCAGCGAGTCGGGAATCTCTTCCTCTTCTTGTACCACGGGCTGCGCCTTCACCTTCACCGTGTCGTCGGGTGGCGGCGTGGTCGACTGCTGCATGGTGCTCCATGGTGTCTGAAGTCTGGGCACGACGTCCCACGCCAGCACCTGTATGCTGACTGTGACGATCAATATTGCCGCGAATAATTGCTTCAGACTTTTCATTGTTTATCAGTTGTTGTCACGCCGTAGGCGTTCCTACGGTTCAGAATCCTGCTTTGACAGACAGCGATTCTGAAGATAGTATCACTTGATTTGTTTCAGCGCCAGCTTCACCACCTGCTCCACGGGCAGGTCGGGCTGCTGTTGCAGGATGGACACCACCACCTTCTGCGAGGGTGCGGGTGCAAATCCCAGCATGGTGAGGGCGCCCACGGCCTCGTCTTTCACGCTGTTGTTCACCAACGGGGTGCTCTGTCCTGCGTTCGACGGCAGTTCCTGTGCGATGCCGCTGGTGACGATCTTGTCTTTCAGGTCGACGATGATGCGCTGGGCCGTGCGCAGGCCGATGCCTTTGACGCCCTTGAGCAGCTTTTCGTTGCCCGTTGAGATGACGTTGCACAGCTCGGCCACCGTCATCGACGAGAGAATCATGCGCGCCGTGTTGGCTCCCACGCCGCTCACGGTGATCAGGAGCATGAACATCTCGCGCTCTTGGCGCGTGGCAAAGCCGAAGAGCACGTAGGCGTCCTCGCGAATGGCTTCGTAGACCCACAGCCGCACCTCCTTCTTTCCCTGAATGGCCGAATAAGTGTTGAGCGAAATGTTCAGCCCGTAGCCTACGCCGTGGGCTTCAATCACAGCGTATGCAGGGGTGACATCGGCCAGTTCACCCTTAATGTATTCTATCATCTGTCTTCCTTTTTGTATATATACATTTGAAATAACGCGTTCCGGGCCGTTTTTATTGTATCGGAGGGCTTTTTTATGTCGGCCGACGGGTAAAAACGTCCAGTTCCACGACTCTTTCCCGCTTGCTGCGCCGGCAGTTTCGGGTTGCCGGAGGGCTTGCTGAAGGTTGCCGATCGGTGTTGATTGAAGTGGCGTTCAGGCTGGATTGCGGAGCAAAACAATTTATTTTGCTCCGCAATTCAATTTAGATTGGCGAGCAAAACAATTTAGATTGCACGGCAATTTAAATTAGATTGCACGATAAAACGACTCAGATTGCACGATAGAACGACTCTGATGGCAAGGTTGCACCCATGTTTTGGCTGGGAAGAAGCGTTGTTCGGGCAGTGGGGAAAGTGTTGTGTGGCTTCTGCTAAGGCAGCGATTGGAGCAGGATTTCGATGAGGCGGGGCAGGGCATAGTTGTCGATGTCGGCCTCTCGAATCCAGATGTATTCGGGCGGAAGCTGCGGTCTGACGGTCGTTTCCAGAAGGAAGAAGTCGGCCGTGATGACGCGGTGTGTGAGCACATGCCTGACGTTGGCCTTGACGAGTCGGCATTGGTCGACCCAATCAAAGCCCCCCTCCAACTCCCCCGAGGGGGAGGGTGATGATTGAGTTGTGACCCCCCAAGCCCCCGAGGGGGATGTCTTGGCATCGTCGGTGCGGTCGTCGGCGAGTAGTGGTTCCCACAGTCCTTGCCAGATGTCGCCGCTTCCGCGTCGGCGGATGGCCGTCTCGTCGTTGCACCTTATATATATATAGGTCATGTGCCGCTCTTTCACTTTCATCTTCTTCAGCTTCACGGGCAGCGCGTCGGTGCGCCCGGTGTGCAGGGCGTCGCAGGTGTCGGCCAGCGGACAGAGCAGACAGCGGGGCGACTGCGGCGTGCACTGCGTGGCACCGAAGTCCATCATCGCCTGGTTGAAGGCAGCAGCCTCGTTGTGGGGCAGCAGTTCCTGCGCCAGCTGTGCGAAGGTGTGCTTGCCCTCGGTGCTGTTGATGGGTGTGTCGATGCCGAAATGTCGGGCGAGCACGCGGTAGACGTTGCCGTCGACCACGGCCACAGGCAGGCCGAAGGCGATGCTGGCGATGGCAGCGGCGGTGTAGTCGCCCACGCCTTTCAGCCGTCGGATGTCGTCGAAGGTGTCGGGGAAATGCCCCAGATCCACGATTTGCCGTGCAGCGGTGTGGAGGTTGCGCGCGCGGCTGTAGTAACCCAGTCCTTGCCATTCGCGCAGCACCTCGTCCTCTGAGGCTTCGGCGAGCTGTTCAACGGTTGGCCAGTGGCGCATGAAGCGTTCCCAGTAGGCCTGTCCTTGCTGTATGCGCGTCTGCTGCAGGATGATTTCGCTGAGCCAGATGGCGTAAGGGTCGCGCGTGTGGCGCCAGGGCAGGTCGCGGGCGTTGTCGGCAAACCAGTGGAGGAGGGTGGGGGCGAAGCTTTGCATCTGAGTGTGTATTGCTGATGGTTGCGGTGGTACCGCAACATACTGGACGAGTGGAGGTGCTGATGGTTGCGGTGATACCGCAACATACGGGACGTGGAGGGTTACTGGTCGGGGTATTGCTCGTAGACGAGGAGTCCGAAGTCGGGCGTGATGGCGTAGATATAGTCCATGATCTCTGCCAGCTGGTGCTCGTAGTCGACCCACGATTTCTCTTTCAGGAAGAAATAGAACTCTACGGGGAGCCCCGACTGTGTGGCTTCGAGCTGTCGGACCATGAGAGTCATGTCGGCGTTCACCTTCGGATGATGGCGCAGATAGTCCTCAATGTATCGTCGGTAGAGCGTCATGTTCACGTCGTCGGGCCTGATGTCGCCCTCCTTGAAGTAGTTCTTTCTGACGAGCTGGTCGCGCAGGGCTTCGTCGACGATGCGAATACCGCGGAAATCGTAGTAGACGCGGCGGTTGACGCGCCGTCCCTGGCTCTGCTGCATGCCGATCCAGTTCTGGAACGAGTCGTCGACGAGGGCCTGCGGTGTCACGGTGACGATGGTGTTGTCGAAGTTTCGTATCTTCACCGTGGTGAGTGTCATCTCTTCCACGATGCCGTTGGCCCCCGCTTTGTTCACAGTGATCCAGTCGCCCACGTGGAGCATGTCGTTGCTGGTGAGTCGTATGCCGGCCACGAGGCCCTTGATGGTGTCCTGGAAGACGAGCATGAGCACTGCCGAGGTGGCACCGAGTCCTGCAAAGAGCTTGATGGGGTCTCGGTCGATGATGATGCTGATGACGATGATGGCAGCGATGAAGAGGAGCAGGATCTTCACCACGCCCATGAACGAGTAGAGATACTGCTGTCGGCTGGTGCGCTTCCCTTCGTCGAACTCTTTGAACGATGATATGAAGACGAAGAATGTCTTCACCGTCATCACGGTGATGTAGATGGCCGTGACGCGTGTGAGCAGTTCGCGCACGGTTGGGAACTCGTAGAAGACGAGAGGCAGGAGCCACCATACGACGATGGCCGGCACGATGTGGCATGCCGATACGAGCACGCGCTCGTTGAAGATGATGTCGTCCCATCGCATGTCGGTCTTTGCCGTGACCTTGAGCGCCAGCGGCACGATGAGCTTGCGGCACAGCAGTCCGGCAGCTGCAGCGAGCATGATCGCCACGAGCACCAGCAGCACATGGCGTAGGATGGGCACGGCGTCGCCCGTGAAGCCTGTCATGGCGATGATTTCTTCAACCCAGTTTTTTATCTGTTCCATATTCGGGGTGTTTTAGGGGGTGTTTCGGTTGCGACTATGTCGCAACATACGGGACGAGGGTTTGGGATTGGGGCTGGGGAACGAGGGGGTTGGGGCTATTGGCTGCAGAGGACCTCGCAGACACGGTCCTGGAACGAGCGGCCCGTCTGTTGCTGTCGGTTGCCCATGTTGATGATCGAGAAGCAGAGATAGTGGCCGTTGGCGGCCGTGCAGTAGCCTGCCAGTGCGCTGACACCCATCACGGTACCCGTCTTTGCCTTCACGTTGCCCTGCGCCTTGGTCTTTCGCATGCGTCCCGATAGCGTGCCGTCTTCGCCCGCTATGGGCATCGATGGCAGCAGACAGGGGAAGATGGTCTCGTTGTCGTAGGCATAGCGTAGGAAGCGCACTTCGAGTTCGGGCGTTACGTAGTTGTAGAGCGACAGTCCGCTGCCGTCGGCGAAGTAGTAGTTCTTCGGGTTGAGTCCCATCTTGCTGACCAGCCGCTCGATGGCTTCGCGCGCACCTTTGGCCGTTGCCGGTCCCTTTGTGGTGATGCTTGCTGCGAGTTGGTAGAAGAGACATTCGGCGAAGAGGTTGTTGCTGTTCTTCATCATGCGCTGTAGAACCTGCGAGATGGTGTGCGACTGTGTGCAGATGAGGCGTGCGCCCGAGGGTGTCTGTCCTCGCAGCGTGTCGCCAATGAAGACGATGCCCGCCTTGGCGAGCTCCTGGCAGAATCGCTTCATGAACGTGTTCTTGCCGTTGATGAGCAGCGGCGATAGCTCGGGGTTGTCGTCGTCCCAGCACCATCCTTCGCCCCATCGTTTGCTGTCCTTCATCGAAAGGTCGGCATAGATCTGTCCGCGTATGGTGTCGATGTTCATCTGTCGCAGTCCTGAGACGAAGGACCGCATGTCGTCGTTGCCGAAGAGCGGGTCCATGCCCCCCTTGAGATAGACGTTTCCTCGCAGCGTGGTGCTGTCTTGTCGTCCTGTCCACATCAGGTGTGTGCGGAAAGCGAAGGAGTCGCCCAGTCGGTCGATGGCAGTGATGGCGTTGATCATCTTCATGGTGGATGCCGGCCGCATGAGTTGCTTCTCGTTGTGGCAGAAGATGGCGCTGTCGGCGGTGAGGTCGTAGACCATCATTCCCACCTGGGATGATTTGAACATCTTGCCTTTCAGCAGGTTCTGCAGCCGTGCGTTGACGTTTTCGGGCCATGCGAGTTCTTTGCTCGGCATGATAGAGTCGGCCGGCAGGTCGAAGGTGTCGGGTTCCTGCTCCTCGTCGTGCGCTTCGTCTTCCTCGATGATGAGCAGGCTGTCGTCGTCGCTGACGGTCACTTGCGCCGCTATGGTGGCGGGCATGATGAGCATCAGGATTAAAAAGTTCCAATATTTCATGTCGTTGAACGTTGTGTCGTTTCGCGGTTACAGCCCCGAAACGCGACGTTTTTTTTCTTTTTATTTGCAAAGGTACGCAAAAAAACTCAGTTAACGCCTATAAATTAGTTTTAATTCATTACCTTTGCAGCGTATTAACACCATTGTCTGACATGGATTCGAACAAGACACTGCAAGGACATGCCGCCATCCTGACGGCGAACGTCATCTTCGGACTGGGTGTTCCGGTCACGAAATTCCTCCTCGACGAGTGGGTGACACCGATGACCTACATGGCCACGCGCTGCTTCGGCGCAGCCCTGATTTTCTGGGTCGTCAGTCTGTTTCTGCCGAAGGAGAAGGTGGAGCGTCGCGACCTGCTGGTGATCATGGCCGGTGGCCTGCTGGGCTTCGTCATCTCGCAGACGCTCACGGCGTGGGCGCTGCAGTTCACCACGCCCGTCTACTACTCGCTCATCGCCACGCTGACGCCTATCGCCACGATGCTCATGGCGGCAGTGTTTCTCGGCGAGAAGATCACGCGCGAGAAGTCGCTCGGCGTAGCACTTGCCATTGCCGGAGCAGCGCTGATGGTGTTCGTAGGCTGGCAGGCGGGAGCTGGCAGCAACGACCTTCTTGGCATCATCCTGGCCCTGCTGAGCGTGCTGACGTGGGTTGTCTACCTGCTCATCACGCGCAAGGTGTCGCAGAAATACACTGCCGTGACGCAGATGAAGTGGGTCTTCCTCGTCTCGGCCATCGCCGTGCTGCCCTTCTCGTGGCACGAGTTTCCGCAGACGGCCCTCTATGGCGGGCAGTTCGGTTGGGACGGTGCTGGCGCCATGCTGTTCATCGTGGTCTTCGCCACTGTGCTGGGCTACTTCATGATACCCTTCGCCCTGCAGTTCCTGAAGGCGACGACGGTGAGCATCTACACCAACATTCAGCCCGTTGTGGCCTCGCTCGTGGCCATCGCCATCGGCCAGGACCTGCTGACGTGGGACAAGCCCGTGGCTGCCGTCCTCGTGCTTCTCGGTGCCTGGCTGGTGACTCGGAAGGAGTAGGCTCAGAAAAGAACCATAAAAATCACGGACCTATGATATACAAGTACGACTTTCTCATCATCGGCGCAGGCGTCGCCGGCATGAGTTATGCGCTGAAAGTGGCGCGTGCCAAGAAGGGCAAGATCTGCATGATCTGCAAGACCAGCCTCGACGAGGCCAATACGAGCTTCGCCCAGGGCGGCGTGGCATCGGTGACGAACCTCCTGGTCGACGATTTCAACAAGCACATCGAAGACACGATGATTGCGGGCGACTATATCTCCGACCGCAAGGCTGTGGAGCAGGTGGTGACGAAGGCCCCCGAGCAAATCAAGGAACTTGTGGGCTGGGGCGTGAATTTCGACCGCAAGGACGACGGCACGTTCGACCTGCACCGCGAGGGCGGGCACTCGGAGTTCCGCATCCTGCACCATGCCGACGACACGGGCGCCGAGATCCAGCGCGGCCTGATGGCCGCCGTGCGTGCCTGTCCCGACATTGAAATCAAGGAGAACCATTTCGCCGTGGAAATCATTACGCAGCACCACCTCGGCGCGAAAGTGACGCGGCGCACACCCTATATCAACTGCTACGGAGCCTACGTGCTGAACCCCGAGACGCAGAAGGTTGACACCTATCTGTCGAAGGTGACGCTGATGTGCACGGGCGGTTGCGGCGCCGTCTACCAGACAACGACCAACCCCATCATCGCCACGGGCGACGGCGAGGCTATGGTCTACCGCGCCAAAGGAACCGTTCAGGACATGGAGTTCGTGCAGTTCCACCCCACCGCGCTCTATTCGCCGGGCGAGACGCATCCTGCCTTCCTCATCACCGAGGCCATGCGCGGCTACGGCGGCATCCTGCGCCTGCCCAACGGACAGTCGTTCATGGAGAAATACGACGAGCGCCTGTCGCTGGCCCCGCGCGACATCGTGGCCCGCGCCATCGACAAGGAGATGAAGATACACGGTCTGGACCACGTCTGTCTCGACGTGACGCACAAAGACGCGGCCGAAACGCGCCACCACTTCCCCAACATCTACCAGAAATGCCTCTCGATGGGCATCGACATCACCACCGACTACATTCCCGTCAGGCCCGCAGCCCACTACATGTGCGGCGGCATCAAGGTCGACCTGAACGGATGCTCGTCGATAGAACGGCTCTACGCCATCGGCGAATGCTCGTGCACCGGACTGCACGGCGGCAACCGACTGGCCAGCAACTCGCTCATCGAGGCCGTGGTCTATGCCGACGCTGCAGCCAAACACTCGCTGGAACACATCGACCTGTACGACTTCAACGACAAGGTTCCAGAGTGGAACGACGAGGGAACGATGACCAACGAGGAGCAGGTGCTCATCACGCAGTCGGTGAAAGAGGTGGGCGAGATCATGTCCAACTACGTGGGCATCGTGCGCAGCGACCTCCGTCTGAAGCGCGCCTGGGTGCGCCTGGACACGCTCTACGAAGAGACCGAACAGCTCTTCAAACGCGTGAAAGCGAGCAAGGACATCTGCGAACTGCGCAACATGATCAACGTGGGCTACCTCATCACGCGCTTCGCCCTGGAGCGCAAGGAGAGCCGCGGCCTGCACTTCACCATCGACTACCCCGTGCACGCCTACGACAAGTGAGTCGGCCGTGCAACCTCCGCTGACGACAAGCATGGGTGTACCGTCGGGTGCACCCATGCCCGACATACAGATTACTACTAATACCTTTTATAATATTAACCTTATTCGATTATGACTCAGGAAAAACGAATCATCGAGTGCGTCCCCAATTTCAGCGAGGGACGCGACATGAGCATTATCAAACAGATTACAGACGACATTGAAGCGGTGAAAGGCGTGAAACTGCTCGACGTGGATCCCGGTGAGGCGACCAACCGCACCGTCGTGACCTTCGTGGGCGAGCCGGAGGCTGTCGTTGAGGCTGCTTTCCGTGCAGCCCGCAAGGCCGGACAGGTCATCGACATGCGCCAGCACCACGGAGCTCATCCCCGTATGGGCGCCACCGACGTGCTGCCGCTGATCCCTGTCAGCGGTATTACGCTGGAAGAGTGTGCCGCATTGGCACGACAGTTGGCCGAGCGAATGGCTAAGGAGGCAGGCATTCCCTGCTATTGCTACGAGGCTGCTGCCTTCACCCCCGAGCGGAAGAACCTTGCCGTCTGCCGTCAGGGAGAGTATGAGGGTCTGGCCGAACGGCTGAAGACACCCGGCAAGCAGCCCGACTTCATGCCGACGGGCGAGGCTGCGGAGGAAGGCTGGAAGCGTACGGGCTGTACGGCCGTCGGTGCGCGCGACTTCCTCATCGCCGTGAACTACAACCTGAACACCACTTCCACGCGCCGCGCCAATGCCATCGCCTTCGACGTGCGTGAGAAAGGACGTCCTGTGCGCGAGGGCCATCCCATCACCGGTAAACCCAAGAAAGACGAGAACGGAAACACCATCATGCAGCCCGGAACGCTGAAGTGTACGAAGGCCATCGGATGGTATATCGACGAATACGGCATCGCGCAGGTGTCGATGAACATGACCAACATCAACGTCACGCCGCTGCATGTGGCCTTCGACGAGGTGTGCCGTTGCGCGCAGAACCGCGGCATCCGCGTCACGGGCACGGAGATTGTGGGTCTGGTGCCGAAGCGCACGCTCATCGAGGCCGGCAAATATTTCCTGAAGAAGCAGAACCGCTCGACGGGCATTCCCGAGGAGGACATCATCAAGATTGCCATCAAGTCGATGGGACTGGACGACCTGCGGCCGTTCAATCCGCGCGAGAAAGTCATCGAGTATCTGATGGAAGACGCCGAGGAGAAGGGAAAACAGAAGCTCGTCGACCTCACCGTGAAAGGTTTTGCCGAGGAGACGTCGCGCGAGAGTCCTGCTCCCGGCGGCGGAACCATCGCGGCCTATATGGGCGCGCTGGGTGCTGCATTAGGAACAATGGTGGCCAACCTGTCGTCGCACAAGGCCGGATGGGATGAGCGTTGCCCTGAGTTCTCTGTCTGGGCCGACAAAGGTCAGGCACTGATGGCGGAGTTGCTCCGTCTGGTCGACGAGGACACGGAAGCCTTCAACCGCATCATGGCCGCTTTTGGCCTGCCGAAGAAGACCGACGAGGACAAGGCCGCCCGCTCGAAAGCCATTCAGGAGGCCACGCTCGATGCTGCGCAGGTTCCCCTGCAGACGATGAAAGCCTCGATGCAGGTCTTCGATATCTGTCGGGCGATGGCCAAGGAAGGCAATCCCAACAGCGTCAGCGATGCTGGTGTGGGCGCGCTGGCCGCCCGTGCTGCCGTCTTGGGCGCCGCTCTGAACGTGAAGATCAACGCCGGAAGCCTTACCGACCGCGCTGTGGCCGAACCGCTCATCGTCGAAGCCGACGCCCTGGTGGCCCAGGCCAACAATGCCGAGCAGGAAATACTGAGAATAGTAGAAAGAAAGCTGTGATGGTGGTCTAGAGAATCTAGAATCTCTAGAAAATCTAGATAATCTAGAAAATCTAGAACCTCTAGATAATCTAGAAGATCTAGAAATTCTAGAAACCCCAGCCCTCCCGATAAAAAAACAAAAGAAAAGCATGACAAACGAAGAATTCAGAAACGAGATACGCTTAGGCATCCCCGATACGTTGCCCGAGCCGATGCCCTACGACAAGGACATCAACCATGCGCCCAAACGCAAAGATATCCTCACAACAGAACAGAAACGGCTGGCCCTGCGCAACGCACTGCGCTATTTCCCCAAGCATCTGCATGCGCAACTGGCGCCTGAGTTTGCCGAGGAGCTGAAGACCTACGGCCGCATCTACATGTACCGCTACCGTCCGCGCTATGAGATGTTCGCCCGTCCGATTGACGAATATCCTGCACGCTCGCGTCAGGCGGCCGCCATCATGCTCATGATTCAGAACAACCTCGACCCGCGCGTTGCGCAGCATCCGCACGAACTGATCATCTACGGCGGCAACGGAGCCATCTTCCAGAACTGGGCACAGTACCGTCTGGTGATGAAATATCTCTCCGAGATGACCGACGAGCAGACGCTCGTGATGTACAGCGGACATCCGCTGGGACTTTTCCCCTCGCACAGGAACGCTCCGCGCGTAGTGGTGACCAATGGAATGGTGATTCCCAACTACTCGAAGCCCGACGACTGGGAGCGCATGAACGCCATGGGTGTGAGCCAGTACGGACAGATGACGGCTGGCTCGTATATGTACATCGGTCCGCAGGGCATCGTCCACGGCACCACCATCACCGTGCTGAACGCAGCCCGTAAGGTGGGTGGCGACAACATGAAGCTGTTCGTGACGGCCGGTCTCGGCGGCATGAGCGGTGCCCAGCCGAAGGCGGGCAACATTGCCGGTGTGGTGAGCGTGACGGCAGAGATCAATCCGAAGGCTGCGCGCAAACGCTATGAGCAGGGATGGGTGGACGAACTGCACGAGAACCTTGACGAACTGATTCCTGCCATGCGCAAGGCCGTCAGCGAGCGGCGCGTCGTCTCGATGGCATACGTGGGCAACGTCGTTGACCTGTGGGAGCGTCTGGCCGAAGAGAACATTCACGTCGACCTGGGCAGCGACCAGACCTCGCTCCATAATCCGTGGGCCGGCGGTTACTATCCCGTGGGGCTTTCGCTCGAAGAATCGAAGCAGATGATGGCCGAGAACCCTGCTCTCTTCAAGGAGAAGGTGCAGGCCTCGCTGCGCCGACAGGTGGCCGCCATCAACAAGCTGACCGCCAAGGGCATGTATTTCTTCGACTATGGCAACGCGTTCCTGCTCGAATCGAGCCGTGCCGGTGCCGACATCATGAAAGCCGACGGCACCTTCCGCTATCCCAGCTACGTGCAGGACATCATGGGACCGATGTTCTTCGACTACGGCTTCGGGCCGTTCCGCTGGGTATGCACGTCGGGCGATCCTGCCGACCTGGCCACAACCGACCGTCTGGCAGCTCAGGTGCTGGAGGAAATCATGACGAGTGCGCCTGCCGACATACAGGGTCAGATGGCCGACAACATCCACTGGATCAAAGAGGCCGGCAAGAACAAACTCGTCGTCGGGTCGCAGGCACGCATCCTCTATGCCGACTGTGAGGGCCGTACAAAGATTGCGCTGGCCTTCAACGAAGCCATCAAGCGCGGCGAGCTGAAGGCTCCCGTCGTCCTCGGACGCGATCATCACGACGTCAGCGGCACCGATTCCCCCTTCCGTGAGACGTCGAACATCTACGACGGCTCGCAGTTCTGTGCCGACATGGCCGTGCAGAACGTCATTGGCGACGCCTTCCGCGGTGCCACATGGGTGAGCATCCACAATGGTGGCGGCGTAGGCTGGGGCGAGGTCATCAACGGCGGCTTCGGAATGGTGATCGACGGCAGTACCGACAGCGAGCGTCACATCCGCGAGATGCTGCTCTGGGACGTGAACAACGGCATCGCCCGCCGCTCGTGGGCACGCAACAAGGGTTCCATCGATGCCATTCGTCGCGAGATGGAGCGCACGCCGGGCCTCACAGTCACGCTGCCCAACTTCGTGGACGATGACATCATCGGCAACGCAATGAAATAATGATTTTTTTTCGTGATGACGGAATGACGGGATGACGGTATTACGGAATTACGGTATTACGGGATAACGGTATTTCGGAATAACGGAATAACGGAATAACGGAATAACGTCAAAAACGGGAAAAAAAACGTGACAACGAAAACAACGATATGATACATAAGATCAGTGCGGGTCATCTGACCCAGGACAAAATAGAGGAAATCATCCTCAACGACTACAAACTGGAACTGAGCGAGGAGACGCGGCAGCGCATCATCCATTGCCGCGAATACCTGGACAACAAGGTGGCGACATCGAAAGAACCCATCTACGGCGTGACCACGGGCTTCGGCTCATTGTGCAAAATCAGCATCGGCGAGGATCAGCTGGCGCAACTGCAGATCAACCTGATGATGAGCCACGCCTGCGGTACGGGCGACAGGGTGCCGAACGACATCGTGAAAATAATGACGCTGCTGAAGGTGCAGTCGCTCAGCTACGGCTATTCGGGCTGTAAACTCGACACCGTGGAGCGGCTCATCGACTTCTTCAACAACGACATCTACCCCGTGGTCTACATGCAAGGCTCCGTGGGTGCCTCGGGCGACCTCGTCCCGCTGGCCCATCTCTGCCTGCCTCTTGTCGGCCTGGGCGAAGTGGAGTACAAGGGCGAGGTGATGAGCGGTGCAGAGATACACCGACGGATGGGCTGGGAGCCCGTGAAGCTCGGTTCAAAAGAGGGCTTGGCGCTGCTCAATGGCACGCAGAACATGAGCGCTTTTGCCGTGTGGTCGCTCATCCACGCGAAGCGGCTGACGAACATCGCCGACGTGATTGCCGCCATGTCGCTTGAAGCCTACGACGGTCGGCGCGAGCCTTTCAACCTGGCCGTGCACATGGTGCGGCCACACCAGGGACAGATAGCCACGGCGGCCCACATGAACGAGTTGCTGAAGGGGAGCGAACTCATCGAACAGCCGAAGGTGAATGTGCAGGATCCCTATTCGTTCCGCTGCATCCCGCAGGTGCACGGGGCGGTGAAAGACACGCTGTCGTATGTGAAGAGCATCGTCGACATTGAGATCAACGCGACGACTGACAATCCGACAGTATGCCCCGACGACGACCTGATCATCTCGGCGGGCAACTTCCACGGCGAGCCTATTGCCATGCCGATGGACTTCCTGGCCATTGCCATGTGCGAACTGAGCAACATCTCCGAGCGCCGTACCTATAAACTGGTGAGCGGAACGCGCGGACTGCCGTCGTTCCTCGTGGCCAAGCCGGGACTGAACAGCGGGTTCATGATTCCGCAGTACACCGCAGCAAGCATCGTCAGCCAGAGCAAGACGCTCTGCATGCCCAGCTCGGCCGACAGCATACCGACGTCGCAAGGGCAGGAAGACCACGTCAGCATGGGTGCCAATGCGGGCACGAAGCTCTACCGCGTCATCCAGAACACTGAGCGCGTGCTGGCCATAGAGCTCTTCAATGCCGCTCAGGCGCTGGAGTTCCGTCGGCCGTTGAAGTCGTCGCCCATCATCGAGCGCGTGCATGCCGAATACCGCAAGGTGGTGCCGTTCATCGAGAACGATGAGGTGATGTACCCTCACATCGCCCGGTCGGTAGACTTCCTCCGACATTTCCCTGTTGAGAAATAAAAAAATGGGACAGCCGATGAGTGCTGTCCCATTTGTTTATGCTTCTCGCGTCTTACTTCAAATCGTACTCCTGCAGGATTTTCTTCGCCCGTTTCAGATGCTTGCGGTCGCGCCGGCCGCGCTTGTCGAGCATGTCGCCGAGGTCGAACGAGAGGAGCGATGAAGGTCGCGGAGTGTTCACCATGCGCTCATGTGCGGCTCGCATGGCGCGCCGAAGGTCGGGTCCGAAGTCGGTGACGACGAGCTCTGGCAGCACCGTTCCGTTGGAGAACATGAGCATGGTGTCGGCCACTTCCTTGAAGGCGAGCTTTTCCTTGCCGTAGGCCAGGTGGCTGAACGTGATGCTGTCGAACGTTTCGGCCACGGCGATGCGTCCGTTTTGGTCCGTCTTCTGCACCTTGCTGCTGTCCACGCGCACCGAGACGCCTGCGATGGGTGCGAGCGTTTCCTGGTCGAGCACGATGATCTGCCGTTGTGCGGAGAGTGCCAGACAGACGATGGTCAGCAGACCTGTAGCCAGTAGTCTTTTCATTCTTCTTCCTCTTCAGCGGGGCCTCCCAGACCTTCCAGAATGCGTTTCACCCGCTCCTTCTTCTTTTCGCGCTTGCTCTTGAAGCCGAACCACTTCAGAATCTTCGACAGCGGGACGCTCATCGCCGCCTTGCCCGGGTCGGGTAGCGGCTTTGTCTTCAGCTGTTCCTTCATGCTGTTGAGCATGGTCTGCGGTGAGACGACGGTCACTTCGTCGAGCATGTTCTCGGTGGCAAAGAGGTAGACGGTGTCTTTCACCTCGTGGGCCAGCAGTCGTTCGTGTTCGTACTTCAGATGTCGGATGAACAGACTGTCGAACACTTCGGGAATCGTGGCGTAGCCGAGCGAGTCGGTCATGGTGAACGCCCCCTTGTTCGGCTCAACGGAAGCGTTCCCCACGGGCTCGTGGGTCTCCACGTCGAGCACGCGGATTCTGCGTTGCGCCGTGACAGAGAGGCATGCGAATATCGCAAAGCAGAGGAAGAAGGCTCTTCTCATGATGCTGGTGGTCTGTGATGATGAAGCACGACGCGTCGCTGAGTCCGTTGGTCGTTGCTGCATGCAAAGGTAGCAGAAAATATAGTTGGAGGCGTCGTCTGTTATGTGGAATTAGTAAAAAACAACTTTTCTTGCCCTAATTAGTGTTGCGTTAATGAAAGTTTTTGTAATTTTGTGGCACATTAATAATGCTACATCATGAAACGAACACTGATCAAGAATATCGGAGTGCTGGCTGGCATATTGCCGGCCGACAAACCGTGCCTCTGCGGCGAGGAAATGGCTCATGTGGAAACGATGCAGGACGCATGGCTGCTTGTTGAAGACGGGAAAATCAAGGATTTCGGCACCAACGGTGACGGTCCGACCGTCCGGTCGGCTGACGTCGTCGATGCCGAGGGCGGAACGGTGTTGCCGTCGTTCTGCGACAGCCACACCCATCTGGTCTATGCCGACAGCCGCGAGCAGGAGTTTGTCGACAAAATCCAGGGGCTGAGCTACGCGGAGATAGCGCGGCGCGGCGGCGGCATACTGAATTCGGCCGACCGTCTGCACGAGTTGTCGGAGGATGAGCTCTACCGTCAGGCCATGCGTCGGGTTCGGGAGGTAATATATAAAGGCACGGGCGCGATAGAAATCAAGAGCGGTTACGGTCTGAACACGGAGGACGAGCTGAAGATGCTGCGCGTGATACGGCGCATACGCGAGACGAGCCCTGTCACCGTGCGCAGCACTTTCCTCGGTGCCCACGCCGTGGGACGCGCCTATTCGGGTAGGCAGAGCGACTATGTGGACCTGGTTGTGCGCGAAATGATTCCCGAGGTGGGACGGCAGGGACTGGCCGATTTCGTCGACGTGTTCTGCGACGAGGGCTTCTTCACCCCCGACGAGACAGCCCGCATCCTCGAAGCAGCTGCCGAGTACGGCATGCAGCCGAAGATTCACGGGCAGGAGCTGGCCGACAGCGGCGGCGTGGAGGTGGCTGTGGCCCACGGGGCCCTCAGCGTGGACCATTTAGAGAGCATGACCGAGCGCGACATCGACCTGCTCCGTCAGTCCGACAGCGGACCAAGCTCTACGAATAGCGTATCCAAGACAGAAAACGATGAACTATGCACGATGAACTCTGAACAGAGAACCATCCCTACCGCCCTGCCTGGCACGTCGTTCTTCCTGAACATGCCGTTTGCTCCTGCGCGAAAGATGATCGCAGCAGGGCTGCCGTTGGCCACGGCAAGCGACTATAATCCGGGCTCCACGCCCTCGGGCGACATGAAGTTCGTGGTGTCGCTGGCATGCATCAAGATGCGGCTGCTGCCCGAAGAGGCCATCAATGCGGCCACCATCAACACGGCGGCGGCCATGGGACTCGGACGGACGCACGGCAGCATTACGCGCGGAAAGGTGGCCAATCTCATCATCACCGAGCCGATACCCTCGCTCGCCTACATTCCCTATGCCTATACGCAGCCCATCATCAGCCGTGTGGTGCTCAACGGCGAGGTTGTGAAGAACGCTGGCTGACGGGGGGATAGCCGCACAAGAAGCTGGAAAAAGATGGAAAAAGGCCGGATTCGGTGCAAGATATACGTCTTTCGGATGTTTATGTAGGAAAAGAAATGTTTTTCTCGCATGAACAAAAGTGTTTTTCTTCAATGGATGTTTACCATAGTGGCGGTGTTCTCGTGTTCGTCGTGCGCAACTATCTTTCTCGGTTCAAAAGCCGATGTGACCTTCGACGGGCAGGTGGGCGAACCTGTCACCATTGTGACGGGCACCGACACCTTCCCCGACAGATTGCTGCCTGCGACGCTTCCTGTGCCCCGGAAGCAGCTGAAGGACACCATCAGGTTCCAGTCGGAGCACTTCCTCTATGCTCCGATTGTGCCCGGTCGGCGCACCAGTGCATGGCTTTGGGGCGATTTGTACATTTCCGGACCGTTAGGATTGATTGTTGACTATGGCACAGGCAGCATTTATACACCGGCTGAAAAGGTGTATCAGCTGCACTATGTGCCCAAGAGTGAGGGCACTGCGCCCTTGGCTGTCAGGAACTACAGCCTTCCTACCAGCCGACTTGCCCGTCCGCAACGGCTCTATCGGCATGAAATCGGACTGAGCTGCGGACTTTTCAACAAGGAAAACAAAGAACTCAGTAGGGCTGAAAAGCAGTTGGACGAGCTGGTCAGGGAACCTGCCGCGTCGTGGATAGAGTTGCTGGCAGACCTTGTGCGGACAACCTTCGTTCCGAATGATGCCTTTCAATGCGGTTTGCCGGGTGGCGTTTCGTTGACCGCATTCTATTTCTATCATCTAAACAAGAGGTTGGCCATCGGGCTGACGGGTGGCATCAGTGGTGATTTCCGGTCGTTCACCTATTCGACGCGGACCATGGATGCGGAGTCGATGAAGTGTCTTGATGGGGAAATCAGACTGAGAAACACGTTCGTAATGCCGACAGTCAAGTGGACTTGGCAGCATTACACTTGGGGAAGCCTATACTCAAAAGCAGCTCTCGGCGCAAAACGTGGGCATACGTGGCTGAACATCTGGTGCATGAAAGGCTACGAACAGCGTGAGGATGACTTCCGACGGATGGACCGGCGGCGTTGGGGAATGGCTTTTCAGTTCTGTCCGGTAGGCTTGGAGGTGGGGACGAAGGGGCTGCGCTTCTTTTCCGACCTTGGCTTCGGCGACTGTTGCGTGTGGAATTTTGGTTTCTGTGTTCATCTTTAGTGCAATGTCAGCTTACGGATTTTCTCTGTCCTTGAACACAATTTGCGGGTTCAAGGTTTGCAGCTGGCGGATGAAGGCTTCCTTCCGTCGGGGTGAAATGACGACATCGTCATATTTGTTGTAAGAAATGCGCAAACGGTCTAAAGAACTGGCTGGCGCACTGAGAATGGTATGTGTGGGCTCGATGCCTTTGATGGTGTTGATGTCGATGGCGATTTTTCCCCACTTGCCTATAAATTGGTAAACGATGAGCTGTGAGCCGTTGATTTCGTACTTGATGCTGGCCATCAAATATAGTAAAAGAAAGTAAAACACTAAAACAACCGTGAAATGAATCCACAGACCGTTGATGACAAACGGGGAGAGCACACAGAGCCAGGCCGCACTGACGAAAAGAATGAGCGTGGCGGATACCTTTGTGGGATAGACTGTTTTCATAACGGATAGGATGATTAGTGGATTTGAAAAAAGGGAATGCGCAGGCTTCTGCACATTCCCTTTTCGTATTCTGGTGATTTTAAGCTTCGGCGCTCTCGGCAGCCTTGAAAGCCTCAAGATCTTCCACTTGGAAGTTCTTGATGTAGGCCGATTTGCCGCAAACGTCTTCTTCGGCCATGCGAACATACACGTTGGCACTCTTCTCGAAGAGCTCGGGACACTTGGCGGCGTCGCGGATGATGAGCAACGACATGACGAGTTCGCAGGTCATATCATACAGACGGCGGGCCAGGAAGTCGAAGGCATCCTGATTGCCGAGACCCTTGGCATAGTTGAGCGCATCTTCGTAGATGGGGATGAGCTTCTCTACGCGGGCTTTCAGCGCAGACAGGTTTGTTGCGACAGGGTCGCAACATACGGAACTGAGCATCTCCTTGATGTTGTTGAGCATGGTGCCGTTCGAGATATAGCGGATGGCGGCCACCACCTGCAGCTGGGTTGTTCCCTCGTAGATGGAGAAGATGCGGGCATCGCGATAGAGACGCTGGCTCTTGTATTCCATGATGAAGCCCGAACCGCCGTGGATTGAGATAGCGTCGTAGGCGTTCTGGTTGGCATACTCAGAGTTCATACCCTTGGCCAGCGGTGTGAAGGCATCGGCCAGACGCTGATACTTCTTCATCTCCTGCTTCTCTTCGGTTGTGAGCTTGCGGTCGCGCTCGATGTCCTCGAGGCACTTATAGATGTCCACGTAGGCAGCTGTCTCGTAGAGCAATGAACGACCGGCATCGAGCTTGGCCTTCATGCGGCTGAGCATGTCATACACGGCAGGGAAGTTGATAATCTTCTCGCCGAACTGTGCGCGCTCCTTGGCGTAGGCCAATGCCTCGTTGTAGGCTTCCTGCTCCACACCTACCGACTGAGCGGCAATGCCCAGACGGGCACCGTTCATCAGAGCCATCACATACTTGATCAGTCCCAGACGGGTGCTTCCGCAGAGCTCAGCCTTTGCGTTCTTGTAGGTCAGCTCGCAGGTGGGCGATCCGTGGATGCCGAGCTTGTGCTCGATGTGACGCACGTTGACGCCGCCCTGACGCTTGTCGTAGATGAACATCGACAGACCGCGGCCATCCTTCGTACCCTCTTCGGAACGGGCCAGCACGAGGTGGATGTCGCTATCGCCGTTGGTGATGAAGCGCTTCACGCCATTCAGACGCCAGCAGTTCTCTTTCTCGTCGAAGGTTGCCTTCAGCATCACGCGCTGCAGGTCGGAACCGGCATCGGGCTCAGTGAGGTCCATCGACATGCCTTCGCCCGCACAAACGCGGGGGATATACTTCTGGCG
>DEJE01000060.1:0-1559 GCA_002353205.1 Prevotella sp. UBA2756
GCATTGAAGATACCAACTGACTGTAGCTTCATCACATCAGGTGCCCCCTCTACTAAGTAAAGCTTTCTGTCTCCCCGTGCTTTCTTGATGGCAGTGTCGATTCCAAAGATGGAACGGGACTTGCAATACAAATCGCTGTCGGCAGAATTGAGATACTTACAATCCGACTTGTCGTCTATCGCCCTTGCCGTGAATCCCTCGATATGGGAATATCTGTCACGGATGGGAATCATGATGCGGTTACGATAGACGCAGTAGACGGAGTGTGTCTTCTCACTCAGTTTCAGAATGCCCATTTCCTGCATCAGTTCCAAACAAAGGCCTTCTTTCTTTGCATAGTCGATAACGGATGTCCAATTGTCAGGAGCATAGCCGATATGCTTCTCCTTGCAATACTCTTCGTTCCATCTGCTGAGCATATATGCCTTTGCCGACTTGGCATCTGGTGTTTCCTTCCCTATTTCCTGGCAGAAGAATGCGCAAAGCCTTTCATTGATAATGCGCATGGACTCCAGTTTCTTGTATCGCTCTTCCTCTTCAGGTGTGGACTGGAGATCTGAGTCAGACAAGTCAATATGCAATTTCTCCTTCAGCAGTTTCTTGACAGCAAGGGGAAAAGTGAGACCGTCCTGTTCCATCACAAAGTTGATGACGTTGCCACCCTTGCCACATCCGAAACAGTGGTATAGGTTCTTGGCCGTGTCAACGTGGAACGAGGGTGTGTCCTCCTGATGGAAAGGGCAGCATCCTTTTGCGGTATGGCCTCTGAGCTGAAGCTTGACACCATAGTCAGACACCACTTCTGCCAGATCAACCTCGTCAAGAACCTTGTCTATGTATTTCTTATCAATCATAATAGAAAATCACTTTTGTATTATATAAGCGTTACTTTATATTATATAATGGTATAAGGATTAAAGGCTACCGAGTTCCTCCCTGTGTTCCTCCATAAAGGCTACTATCATAGCCGCTGCCAGAGCACGGATAGGGATGTTTCGCTCCGAGTTAGCACGAAGTTGCTCTATCTGTTTCTTAACCTCTGTGGGTAGCCAGACTGCTGCACCTTGTCCTTTTACACCAGTATAGTCCTCCAGTCCTTCGGTGAACTTCTTCCAACCAACGGCATGCCAGTCGGACTTTTCCTTACGGAAGGCTGCAGCATTACCATTGGATTCAGCGTTTACACCTGTTATCTTTGTGACACTCTCCGCAAGAGAGATTCCGTTGTCGTTCTTTGAAAGCAACGGGTTTATAACTTTTTTCTGTTCCATGTCTTATAGTTGATTGATGATTTCAATGATTCTGTCAAAAGCATGCTCAACGGCAGCATACTGGTATTTGTCAAGAGGGTAGAGTGTGGAGTATCGCTTGATGACCACGCTCTGCTTGATTCTCGGCGTGACCGTTCCAAGCCGGCCAAGAACAGAGATGGTTTCATCTCTCATTTCACGCTCATGTGCCTTGCCTTCTGTGGTGTTGATGCGGTTGGGCAGGAAAACCAAGCGGGCAGATGACTTCTGGCTGATGACGGAAACAAAGATGCCTGTCGCATCAATGGT
>DEJE01000060.1:1681-1947 GCA_002353205.1 Prevotella sp. UBA2756
TTTTACTATCTTACTATCAAGTGTATTGAGGCGGGTGATGGCCCAGGGCACAGTCTGCCCCGGGTCTGCTTCCACCTCACGCTCACGATGTCTGGACAAAGATGCCTGAATATCGGCATCCACGGCTACAACAGGGACTCCCTTCATAGAAAGGTACTCCGCAAAGTGGGCGCATAGCGTGGTCTTACCCACACCGCCCTTGATATTCGAGAAAAGAATAATTTTACTCATGAGATTATGATTTTATACTATACATTTATATACTA
>DEJE01000060.1:1959-2110 GCA_002353205.1 Prevotella sp. UBA2756
CGGAATCTTCATTGGTATTTCCTCTGCGTAGCTTCTGAATATCCTCTGCGCGATAGAATACCTTTCGACCGATATTGATCTGCGGGAGGTATTTGTTGTTGTTCCAAAGCCAGAGAGTCGTAGAACTTACCGACAGCATCTTCATGACCTC
>DEJE01000060.1:2225-2790 GCA_002353205.1 Prevotella sp. UBA2756
AGGGAGATGTGGTCACCGCCCTTAGAGATTGCAGACACGAGTCGCTTTGCAAACAACTCACTTTCTTCACTTGGTTCAAAGTAGCCAACCTGGTCGGCATCCTTTGCAAAAGCATTTGGTTTAATCATTCCTTATAATATTTAGAAGTTTATATTCGTTTGTGGGGAATGATCGCATAAAAACGACTTGTCCCCGATTCGATTCATTTCAAATCGGGGGCAAAAGTACGAATTTTCTAAATACCGTCTAAGTGAATTAAATGCAGATGTTTGCGCTGTCAGTCAGAAGCGCAAATAACGCAAAGAACGCAATGCTATTTAAGCAACTCGTCCCTAAAAAACTTTAGTTCCTGAGTAAACCAGGAGTTCTCAATAACCAGTTTGCCTTTAGCATCTCTGTGATATAGCGTATGGAAATAATACTGGATATTTCTTGCCTTTACAAAAGCCAAATCCGGGAACTCCATGACCAGCGCTTCTCTATACTCTGTCATTTGCAGTCTATTACTTATGACGGGAGTGGTAGCTGGCGCAATAATGATATCTTTTAATACGATGAGTAGTAG
>DEJE01000060.1:2836-3817 GCA_002353205.1 Prevotella sp. UBA2756
TTTTCCTTGCTTTCCCTGTTGGGCACATTGATAATCTCAGACAGCGGCTTATATACCTTTGTGGGCAAAGTGATAGGTTCTGGTAGCTTCTCAATATCATCTGTTTTCCCGTCCTCTAACAGCAATACCTCATTGGGTAGAAGTTCGAACACTTCATTGTAGGGAAGTGTCTTCATTTCTGTTTTGAGATTCCAAAACCTATTCCAATCTTCTTTTGTGCGTACGCCAGCCTCCAAGCTCTTTTTCACAACATATTTGTTGGCGATATAATTCAATGGAAGTTTGAGAATGCCAAGTTTATAGCCAGGAATTGGGTTCTTAATCTTTGAATAGATCCATTCATAACTATGGTCAAAGTAGATCCAATAGAACAGAGCCATCAAGAAAGGCTCTGGGTCTGTGTAACCCATAGCATTGATCATTCTTTCTATGGTGTGGGAACGTTTGATGATGTCTGCCATCTCATGTGGAATTCTAACGTCATCTTCTACAACCAGGCGGGGGACTCGGAACGACATCTGCTTGACTAACGCAAAGAATACGTTCATGATACGCAACTCTTCTTGGCCTAAAAGACCAAGGAATCTATAATACTCCACTAAATTCTCTGACTGCCATTGCTTCAGGTCTGCCAGAAAATCTTTAAATGTATATTTGTTATCCATCTACAATCTTTTTCTTGTCTATTCAATAATCTCCCAAAAACCGCCTTTATCCGGACCAACTCGACGAAGGTATTTGCCGCGCATATAATCTATATTACGCATAATGGAATTAACGCTAATTCCAACAGCTTTTGCAAGTTCTACTACAGATATATATGGATTGTCTATCATTAGTTCAAGTATGGTAATGCGGTTTTCTGTCAACTTATCATGATTGCTGATAGCTTTTTCTATCAACTTTTCTATCAACCCATGACGATTTGCATTTACCTTTACATCGTTTCCATTCACCTTTTCATTCACCTTTTCATCCACC
>DEJE01000060.1:3956-4912 GCA_002353205.1 Prevotella sp. UBA2756
CCCTCGCCAAACTCCTTAACGAAGTGATATGCTTTCAGGAATGCGGCAATCTTAGGATTACGAGAGAAGTGGGTATGTCTGATGTTGTTTGGTTTTACCTGTCCTGGGAGTTTGCCAGGGGATTCAAATACCAATCGGTCATCGAACATTTTGATTTGAATCTCTGTACCCTTAATGTTGTAGGCTCTGTGGCAGCAAGCGTTGACCGTCATCTCTTGAATGACGAACTCCGGGTAGTCACGTTTTGTCACAAATTGAGCATGTTGTCCCAGAAATGTATGCTCGCGAACCTGAGTCTCGATAAACTCAATCGTCTTCTTGACCTGGTTCAATATGGTTCCCTCAAAGATGACGTCCTTGATGACATTCATCTCTGCGCCAACTTTCTCGTCAACACCTTCATAGCGGATGAAACGGGTACGACTGCGAGGGAAGAAGTTCTGAGGGTTCTTTCCGAAAAGCAGAATACAGGCTACACTGACATCCTCTTCGCCTTTCTTGTTAGTCTTGACAAAACCGTTATTCTCTCGTAAGTATTCAAGTGGTGACCTACTGTAACCTACCAATTTGGCATATTCAGCAACGGCATCCATATTGATATCGTCAATGGTTGCGCCATATACAGCCGTATCTTCGTAGGAGCGTTCGCCTTTGTCGTACATCAGTTGCATCCGCTCTTCGAATGTCAGTTTGCGGCTCTTGTCACCCACACGGATATAGGCTTCATCAGCCTGATTTGTGTGAAGGAACTGGCTGGCAGGAATATCCATCAGCAGAATACGATCAGGATTGCCTTCATCGTTAGTGCATTCCATATAGCGACAAGTCACAGGAATAGTAGGATTGCAGAAATCAAATGGCACACGGAGCAGCTCGTTCAACTTAGCAGTATGTTGGTTAACACCCTCTATCTTTCTTGTCTTGTCTGATATGCCAATTGCCAACATACCACCATC
>DEJE01000060.1:5036-35559 GCA_002353205.1 Prevotella sp. UBA2756
AAATTACTATACCTTATTATATATAGTTAACCATTGGCATAAGTTATCCTATCAAGTCAATGACGCTCTTAAGAGTTTCGTCTTCTATGTTTCGATAACGCTTGAAAGCTCTTGAACCATCCACATGGCCGCTCATCTTTCCAATCAGGTTAGGATCGCTCACTTTGAAGTAAGCATTTCCGATAAAAGTACGACGGGCCAAGTGACTTGATGCAACAGTGTCAATAGGTACCAATTCGTTTTCTCCAGTCTTAGCGTTACGGATAATAACATTGCGTGTGATACCTGCCAATTTGAAAATCTTTTTGATGGCAATATTGTATTTCTGGGCAGTGATGAAAGGGAAGAGTAGTCCGTTTGTGCAGACTCCTTCGTATTTCTTTACCAATTCAAGAGCCTTGGGATGCAGGGGAACACGCGCTTGCATGGATTGTTCGCCATTGTCCTTTGTCTTGTGTGGTGTATACACCAGAATACCATCTATGATATTCCCTGGCCCTAACGTCAAGAGGTCACCAACGCGGCAACCAACAAAACACTGGAAGATAAAAATGTCCCTTTGTATGCCATAGCCTGCAAGGTTGGTCTTGTCGATACCTTTTCTTTCTTCCTCTGACATATTCTCGTAGGCAGCGACAAAGTCCGTCTCTGCTATCTTGTTTCTTTCCTCTATAGTAATATAATATGGAGTACCAACCTTTTCTGTTCCGAGGTTGATACCATCGAAAGGACGATTCTTTGTATATTCCTCTTCATAGAACCAACGGAACAATGATTTCAGTCGTTTTGCTCCTTTAATAACAGTGTTTTCACCCCTGTCTTCTAATTTGCAGTTGCCTTTTGTGACACTTGCAGGATATTCTGAAAGCAGTTTCTTGAATAAATCCTTGTGCTCCATGGATAGTGTGTATTCATGGCGGAGATAGTCGATGAAATCTTCTATATCGCTTTTTGTAACGGTGTCAATGTCGAAAGTGAAATTGCTACGATTATAGTCTGTAGCACGAATAAAACCTTCGTATCTTGCGACTTCTCTCATCAAGACTCGGAAAACCTTAGCGTGGGTGTATGCCAGATGGCGCTTCTCAATGTATTCTTCTGTCAATTCGTAGAATGTCTTCTTGTTCTCTGCTTTGACGATATATTTTTCTGGATGCATAAAACGTTCGACAACCAACTGCAGCCAGTCGCTTGTAAGATTGGTGTCTTTGTTGTTGTCATAAGCCTCTATGATAGCTTTTCTAAGACTGTCAAGACGGCCTGATTGCTCCCGATGGTATTTAACTTCGGGTGTCTCTATACGTTGCTTAATAACGATGATGCCACTTTGTCGGAGTACATAATGGCTCTTTTTCGCCTTTTCTTCTGTGGCCGTAAGCAAATTGCCTGGAACTTTTACCCCAAGACTTTCTGTCTTTGCTCTATCAATGTAATACTCGAAATATTCAGGTGAAACAAAAACACCACTCTTTGCTCTAAGATTGAACTTGGAGCCTTGAAAGAAACGAATGAGCACCTCGCACATTCCTGTATCCTTTTGGACTTTTGTTGATAATCTTTGTTCTATTTGTGCCATATCCTACTTGTTTTTTTTAATTCCTTTTGCAAAAGTAGGGAAAACAATGGATACTACCAAATTTTTGGCGTGTTTTTGGCGTGATAATTTGTAATTAGTATGATTGCGTCTTCTTGGTCCGAACTATAGCGCATCTTGTAACGCACTGATATTAAACCACATAGAAAATTCTCGAATTTAATAGAATTAAATGGATTTTGCGCGAAGTAGGGCAGTAATCCCGACTTTAAAGAGCTAAGAGGTTGATTTTTCAACAACTTGGCTCTTTATTGTTTTTGATTCTTTCACGACATTTGCACATAGAAAACGGAGTCATCCGCCGACTCCTTTTACCATCATCAGATAGCGGGAAAAGTCTAAATGAGCGAAAACAGTAATTTTTTTTTGCTTTTTTCTGACTTATTTGTATCTTTGCAAGCATAATCAGAAAAATATGGCAGCGACAAAAATATTAAGTGTTGACGACGAGTCTCATATAGAGTTGCTCCTGAAACAGTATTTCAGGCGTAAGATCCGTAGTGGCGAGTATGAATATTTCTTTGCGCGAAATGGGCGCGAGGCGCTGACCATTTTGCAGGATCACCCCGACATCGGCATTATCCTATGCGACATCAACATGCCGGAGATGGATGGGCTGACGCTGCTGGCCAAGGTGAACGAGTTGCAGAATCCCGCACTGAAAGTGATTATGGTGAGTGCCTACGGCGATATGAGGAACATCCGCGAGGCGATGAACAATGGAGCCTTTGACTTTGCCACGAAACCCATCGACATGGACGATTTAGACCGTACGATCGAGAAGGCCGTCAGCCAGATACATTTCGTGCGTGAGTCGCAGCGTGAGCACAAACAGTTGGAGTCGCTGATGACTGAACTGACGCTGGCCAACGAGATTCAGCAGTATTTCCTGCCAAGAGAATTCCCACCCTTCCCCGAGGACAGCGACAAGTTGGACCTCTATGCGTCGATGGAGGCCGCCAAGGATGTTGGCGGCGACTTCTACGACTTCTTCCGTATCGACGACGACCGTATTGCGGTGGTGATAGCCGATGTGTGCGGAAAGGGAATTCCCGCTGCCATGATGATGGGAGTGAGCCGGATGATCATCCGTACCAAAGGCTCGCAGGGAGTCAGTGCTGCCGAATGTATCGCAGCGTCTAACCAGATGCTGGCAGCCTACTCCGTGGATGATATGTTCGTCACCGTGTTCTATGCCATCTACAACACCAAGACGGGCCTGCTGAACTATTGCAACGCCGGACATTTGCCGCCTCATATCCTTCGGGCAAACGGCACCATCGAGGTGTTGCCGAAGAGGATGAACCTCATGGTGGGCGCCTTCGACGGTTTGGAATATAAGGAAAGCACCACCCAGTTGGAACCGGGCGACACGCTGGTGATGTTTACCGACGGCGTCACGGAAGCCATGAACGCCGCGCAAGAAGAGTTCGGCAATGAGCGGCTTGACAGCATCCTTGTCAACGAGAGAGGGAAGAGCTGCCGTCAGATCATAGAATCCGTCAGGGCCGGAATTGCCGGTTTCGTGGAAGGAGCCGAACAGCACGACGACATCACCATATTGGTCATGAGGAGGAATGAAGGGTAAGAACGTCATTATAGGGTGTTTGGGCGTTCTGCTACTGGCTTCGGTGGCAGCGGCACTCTATATACGACAAAGCGACGAAGAGCGCATCAAAGACCTGGAGTCGCAACTCGGCACATTGCGGAAACAGGAAGAACAGGCATCCGTGAATGAGGCTGTCAGCCAGCAGATGGAGAGAATCGCCTACGGCCAGCAGGTTCTCTCAGCAGAACGTAGCCGCGAGGCCATACGTCAGTCTGAGATAGCACATGAGATGACGCTCCGGTCGGAAACAGAGAGAAAAAAGGCTCTCGAGGCACAGGCGGCCGCTGAAGCCTCGGCCGCAGAGGCTATGGAGTCTTATCAGTTGGCAGAACACCAGCGCACGGTGGCCGAACATCAGCGCTCGGTGGCAGAGCATGCCAAAATGGTGGCCGACACGCTGAACTATATTTCGTTGGCCCGTACGCTCGGGTCGCAGTCGTATGCCATCTCCCGCAGTGGCGACACCGAGCTGGGCAACATGTTGGCATACGTTTCATATCTATTTACGAGCGACTACGGCGGCGACCCATACACCCCGTCGGTGTTTCAGGCACTGACGCAGGCAGCAGGAGGCCGCCACTACTGGAGCATCCACAACGGCAGGATTTCGGATATGGCCATCAATCCGCAAGACGGGAGCCTGCTGACGGTGGGCACTTACGGTGAATTCAAAGTTCACAAGATACATGGCAACCAGCTGCAAACCACACGTCTGGCTGACAACCGAAGCTACACCTTCCGCAAGGTCTATGCCGCGAATAACGGGAAAAGTTATGCCATCAGTCATACCGGTCACTTGGTATTCGCTGACGGCGGCCAGACGCGTGAGATCTTTTTGGAAAAAGTCAGCAAGCCCTTCAGTATAGAGCCCATGAACGACGGACAGCAGCTGCTCATCGTAGGCGAGAACAGCGTTGCCCTGTTCGATGTTGCTACTGGCAAGGTGATCGGCACACGTCGTCTCGATTTCAGCGTCATCTGTACTGGAACAGACGGCCGCAAGCCTCTGCTGTTCGACAATCGCGGCCGCATGCATCTTGTGAACAGCCTTGACCGCATGACGAGCACAAAGATTCCCGTGTCGGGGCAGCTCACAGCTTTTGCCTGCAGCAAAGATGGCCGTCAGAAAGCTTACGGCACGGCCGACGGCAATATCTGGTTGGACAATGGGAACGGTAAGACGCTCAAACTCTCCGGCCATCTGTCGAAAGTGACGAAATTGGAATTTAACGGCCGTCAGCTCTATTCCTCCAGCTACGACGGCAAACTGCTGTTTTGGATGACTGGTGTTGCGCAGATAAAACCCATCACGCTGTTTCAGACAGACAGTTGGCTTACCTGCTTCACCTTTAGCATCGACAAAGATTACATCTTGACTGGCGATTATAACGGCATCGTCACCCGATACCTGATATCCCTGCCCCAAATAGCACAACGCCTCCGCAAGAGCGTGAAGCGCAACTTCACCAGAGAGGAATGGAACTATTATGTGGGGAAGGGAATTCCTTATCGGGAAATGATTAGAGGGAATTAGGTGAGTTTATGGCTATAGGATTACATAAAAGACTGTGCAAGGTGGCAGGAATGTTTTATCACTCAACGTTCCTCTTGCTTATCGTTTGTCTTTTATCACCCATTCTTTCTTTTGCCCAGGGCCTGCCACTCATCCGCAACTTTACGGCGGAAGAGTATGGCGGACACAACCGCAATTTCGATGTGGAGATTGGCGACGACGGTACTGTGTTCGTGGCCAACTTTGAGGGACTGCTCTATTACGACCGCAGCCAATGGCGAATGATTCATACGCCCAACCTGAAGCGTGCCACCGTGCTCTTTCGCGACCGCAAGAACACCATTTGGGTAGGAGGCAACAACTTCATTGCCCGTCTTCAGAAACTTCCCAACGGACAGTTGGCCATGCAGCAGACAGGCAAGGGCAGCTTCAAAGGTGAGGTGATGAATATCTTTGAGGACAAGGGGGGGCTGAAGTTCGTGGCAAGCGACAATAACCTCTATCAAGTGCAGCAAGACGGTAGCATATCACAAGAGAAACGTCTGAACGTGAACTTCCAGGCCAGTGTTGATCTTGATGTGGCGTCGGCTGAGGTTTTGGAGGGAAATCCTGGCGATGTGGTTTTGGAAACTGCCACCCAGCCAACGCCGCTTGATGGCGGACTTCGGGTACATATCAATAAAAATCATGGTCTGACGGTCAGCGATGATCAAGGCCGTGAGATCTATGTCATAACCGAAGCCAGCGGGCTCTGCTCAAACCAAGTGGCCAGTGTGGCCTACGATGGTCATGGAATACTCTGGGGGGCAACGGGGCACGGCATCTTCGCCATCGAGTTGCCGCCTGTTTACACCTATATTCTGCCCAAAGACGGCCTTCAGGGAGAAGTGCAGGCCATCGCAGCCTATGGCAACAGCATCTACGCTGGAGGCACCAATGGCCTTTACAGCGTCGGTTTACGCCAGAATCACGGTCAGAGTCTCTGTAGGCGCATGCCCGAGATAGACAATATCTGCTGGGCACTGTGTCAGAGTGACGACGGACTGCTCGCCGCCACCTCCAGCGGTATCTACAGGATTTCTGCTGCGGGAAGCGTCAGCCGCCTGACATCGAAATCCACAACAGCCCTGCTGGTTGACGGCAGCAGGATGTATGCCGCCGAACCCGACGGCGTGTATCTTTATGCGATGGCCGGCGGCCGGTGGGTGGCCAACGGTCAGAAATACAATGATCTCCCGTTGGTGACCGAAATCCGCAAAGACGCTCACGGAGGCCTGTGGCTGAAGAACGTTCACGGCGAATCACGCGGCACCGATCCCGGCAAACCCAGTACCCCCCTCGCCGAATTGCCTGATTATCTGTACATGCCCGTCAGTGATATGAAGGTAACGGCACAGTATCAACATGGCAGTCAGGTGTGGGTCGGAGGCGACGAGATACTCACCGTGGTTGATACCGGGAAGAAAGACCTCTCCCGTCTTTCTGCTTCTCGCACCATCCGTTTCCGCTCCATTGTCATCAGCGGCGACAGTGTGCTGTGGGGAGGGTATGGCGTCATGCCAGAGTCGCTGCCTCGTTTGGACAGCGACTGTGGAAACTTGCATTTCTTTTATGCGCTCGATTATGCACCGCTGACGGGTCAGACTCTCTTCCGGTATCGGCTGAACAACGACCAGTGGAGTGCCTGGAGCCCCAAGCGCGACGTGGAATTTCTGAATCTCCCCTCCGGCTCGTTCACCCTCAGCGTTCAGGCCAGGCTGGCTAATGGCGAACTTTCCGACGTGGCAGCTGTCAGTTTCCGGATTGATTACCCGCTGCCGATGCGCTGGTATATGGTGGTGCTCTATTTCCTTGCCTTCGCATATCTTGTCTATCTGCTGTTCCGTTATCGTCTGAAACGATTGCAGAGAGACAAGTTGAAACTTGAGCGCACTGTCGAGGAACGCACGTCGGAGATTGTCAAACAACGCGACGAGATAGAGGAAAAGTCAAAGAGCCTGGAGAAAGCCCTCGACGACCTGAGCAACGCCCAGAACGAGCTGATACGTCAGGAGAAGATGGCCAGTGTGGGTAAACTGACAGAGGGACTCATCGACCGCATCCAGAACCCGATGAACTACATCATCAACTTCTCGAAGATGTCTGTCGGTCTGCTGGACGACCTCAAAACCGACATCGTGAACAACAAGGCGAACATCAGTGAGGCTGACTATGAGGATACGGAGGAACTGATTGGCATGCTGACAGAAAACCTGAACTCGGTAGACCATTTCGGCCAAAGCACCAGCCGCACGCTCAAGGCAATGGAAGAGATGCTGAAAGACCGCAGCGGCGGCTACACCGATACCGACCTGCTGCCCCTGCTCCAGCAGAGCGAACAACTGCTCGGCCACTACTTCGCCCAAGAGAAAGACCAGTATCATATCCAGACCTGCTTCGCTTTGCCCGACAGTGCCATGCTCCTGCACGGCAACCCCGGAATGCTCACCAAAGCCATCATGAATATGCTCGACAATGCCGTTTATGCCATTGTGAGAAAGGCAAAGAAAGTTTCGTTCTCCCCAGTGGTGACGCTCACGGCCAATGTCGAGGGTGACCAATATGTCGTGAAGATTCGCGACAACGGCATCGGCATCGAGGCGACTATACTCAACAAGATTTTCGATCCCTTCTTCACCACCAAGACCACGGGCGAGGCGGCAGGCGTGGGCCTGTATCTGAGCCGCGAAATCATTCAGAACCACGGTGGCGACATCAGCGTGGCGTCCGTTCAGGATGAATACGCCGAGTTTACCATCCATTTACCCAAAAGCACATCGCCATGACTGAGATTGAAAAACTGAAGCAACAACTGCAGGAGCAGGAGCGCCTGGCATCGCTCGGGATGCTCAGTGCCGGCATTGCCCATGAGCTGCAGAACCCACTGAATTTCGTCATCAATTTCTCGCGCCTGTCAGACCAGCTCGTCGGTGACCTGACGGACATCCTGGGCCGTTATGCCGACCGTTTCGACGAAGCCGACGGCGCCGACCTCTCTGAAACCATGGATAACTTGAGGCAGAACATGAAGCTGATAGCCGAGAGCGGTCAGCGGGCCAACAGCATCATACAGGGCATCCTGCTCGTCTCGCGCCGGGGCGACGAGGTGTTCGTGCCTTCAGATGTGTGCCGCATTGTCAGGGAATACGTCAGCCTTTCGTATCACGCCATGCGAGCCAGCCATCCGGGTTTCAATGTCGCCATCAGCGAGCAGTACCAGACGGACATGCCTCTCGTGAAGGTCATCCCGCAGGATCTCAGCCGCGCCGTGCTGAACGTGGTCAGCAATGCCTGCTATGCCGTGTGGATGAAGTCGCAGCAAGCGGGCGACGGCTATTCCCCGGAAATCAGCATCAGCGTTGCCGCCACGGCCAGCCATCTGGTCATCATCATCAGCGACAACGGCACCGGCATGAGCGACGAGGTGAAACGCCGCCTGTTCGAAAACTTTTTCACCACCAAGCCCATCGGGCAGGGAACAGGACTCGGGATGGGCATCACGCGCCATATTGTCGAGCACAAGCACCACGGGCAGATAAGCTTTACCTCCACCGAGGGCGAGGGTACCACCTTCACCATCACCATCCCCATCGTGCCATGAGAAAGAGCCTCTACCTATTTATATATATAGCCATCCTTTGCGTCGGCACAGCCCATGCGCAGGACGACTCCCGCGCGCGCAATGTGTATGTCCAGGCAGAGAGAGACTTCCAGACTGGGCGCACAGAGCAGGCCCGCGACTCGCTGATGCATCACCTCAAGGCCTTCCAGGGCAACCTGCGCCAGAACGCCCTGCGGCTCATCGCCCTCACCTATCTGGAGAACTTCGACATCCCACAGACCGAGCAGTATGCCACCATGCTCTTGAAGCAGAATCCCTACTACACCGTATCGTCACAAGACCCGCCCGAGTTTGCCGACATCGTGGGCCGCATCAAGGCCGCCATGACGGCCACCGTCACCACCGCTTCAAGCCAGGCGGAGACCATCGAGGAGGCCCCCCTGCCCGTCACGCTCATCACCGAGGAGATGATACGCGACTGCGGGGCCCGCGACCTGCGCGAGCTGCTCACCAACTACGTGCCGGGCGTAGTCGCCACCGAGGATAAAGAGCCGATAGTGATTATGCGTGGATCCCAAAGCGATGCTCAGGACAAGATACTCGTCATGCTCAACGGCCATCGTCTGAACGACTACAGCACCAACGTGGCGCGCTTAGACTACTCCATGAGTCTCGACAAGGTGAAACGCATAGAGGTTGTACGCGGTCCCGCATCAAGCCTCTATGGCGGTTCTGCCTACGCAGGCGTGGTGAACATCATCACCAAGACCGGCGGCGATATCGACGGCTTGCAGGTTGGTGCTGCCATCGGCAATCACGGCCAGCTGAAAGCCTCGGCTCTCTTCGGCAAGAGCCTGCCCTTCCTCGACGTCATGGCATGGGCAAACGTCTATAAGACTGATGGGGAAAAGTCGTACTACGAGATGTCATTAACTAACAATAACTTAGAAAGCTGGACATGGCGCGGCGACATTACCATAGGGACATATAACCACAAGCCCGCCATGGATTTCGGGGCCATAGCGAGATGGAAGGGGCTGACCTTCATGCACAACACCCACTCCTCGAACTATGTCTTGCCCTTACAAGGTAGTCCCAATATGCAATACGACTACAACACATTCCCCAGCATCAACGGCAACAAACCGGGATTCAGCCTCACCAGCCACCATACATCATTGGCTTATGACTACCAGAAAGGGCCATGGGCACTGACGGCTGGTATAGACTACGACGCGAGCAAATACATGAAATACTTGGGCGAAGGCGACACCACCTCCGTACTTTTTTCACCCTTCTACGACAAATACGCTCTTGAGATTGTGAAGAATGTGCAAGGATACTACGAATACTGCGGATGGAGCAGCAGCAATCTTGCGGCAAACCTGAAGGGGGCGTGGAGCTACGCCGTCACCGATAGCCATCAGGGTACCATCACCATCGGTCTGCAGTCGGCAAGGTTCACCTTCAGCGACTATCAGGGATATAAGGGAGTGGACTACAGCAGGATCATAGAATCGACTTCGGACTGGAGAAACCAGACACATCACGAGAAGAATTTCAGCTCATTCGTGCAGGTGAAACACCGCTGGGGCAGTCTGATAGCCAACATGGGAGTGCGCTACGACCACGTGGAAAGAAGAACAGGAGAGACAAACAGCGAGCTGTCGCCGCGTATGGCGCTCATCTTCACGCAGCCCCGTTGGGGCGTTAAGCTCTGCTACTCCACGTCGTTCGTAGATGTGGTTTTCAAAAACAGAATCCTCATAGAGAATGATATAGAAATCAACAGCGTCAAGCCTGAATACAGCCGCTGCTGGCAACTCACGCTCTGGGGCAAACAACTGCTCAAGGGTCTCAATGCTGAGGTTAATGCCTATCACAATACGTCAGAAAACATGGCCTTGTTATCTTGGGCCACTAACACCGGAAAGATGAAAAGCATGGGCTTGGAAATCACCGCTGACTATACACATAGGAAACTTTGGGTGCATGGAAATGCCTCGTGGAAGCGCATTCTGGAGAATCAAATCTTCACAGCCGTAGGGGATAAAGACATTATCGGGGAAGCAGACCCCCAGTTCTCGGCCAATGCCACGGTAACCTATCAGTTGCTGTCCACGCTCCAGTTTCATGCCAATGCCCACTACATCGGTAAAAGGTATCTGAAACCCTATGGCTACCCATACTTCCATACATACATAGATGGCTATCCCAAGGCTCCCGACGCGCTGACGTTCGACTTGGGCGCCAGCTGGAGCCGGAGAAAGCTGGGGGTGAACGTCAACATTCACAACCTCTTCGGAACACGATACTGGCAGACTGGGATGAATATCTCCTACAACCTGCCGCAGCAGGGGCGCTGGTTCCTCGTGGAGCTGGCCTACAAATTCTAACAATTTCACATTTTTTTCGTTCCATTTATATAAAAAGCTAACGCTCGGCCAATTGAAAGTAAACTTTCTTGGCGCTCGCTCAACCGCTTTTTTGCGACAGTTATGGCAAGCATTGCCATTTCTGCCGCAATTTTCGTATATGCGCCGCATGCTTCTCTGCCGGAAATCATCCCTTTTTGCTTTTTGTGCTGGAAATCGCCATACCTTTGCATCGTCAAAACCGCGATTAAGCGAGCAAAGAGCCGAATGAATTTCGAGCTATTTCGAGCGGAAGCGGTTTCGAGCTTTAGCTCAAAAAGAAACAAAGTATAAACAAAACAAATAAAAAGATTATGGCAATTACAAAAAAGATGGTAAAGCAGATGCTCATGAGCATCGTTACCCTGGTGAGTTTGACAATGACACTGGTTGAAGACTTCAGCCGCGTGACAAGCATCGGTGGCGGATTCGTAGAAGACAGCTACCGCTCTTCCGAAGCATCGTTTATGAAGTAAAAAGGTAAAAAAGTAAAAACAGTCAGAAAAAGATGATGCAGGTAAAGTGTTTATCAGCAATGGTTCTTGGCACCATGATTGCCATGACATCTTGCTCAAATGACGATGACCTGCTGGCCGACGATGCATTCGAGCACACCCCCATGCTCCACAAGCCCACAGTAAAGAAATAGAACTCCCGTCATCATTCTCATTCTCCTTTTGCGGCAGTTATGGCAAATCTCGCCATGACTGCCGCAATTTTCGTTTATATAAGCCGTACGCTTCTCGGGGGGAAAGTTTCTGCTTGAACGTCCCGGGACATTGCTTCCGTGCGGACCGGAAAGCCGTTTTCGTTTGTCGCTTGGGCCTTCTCTTTCTGCCAGATCAATTGTTTTGTGCAGGAAAATCAATTGTTTTGCTCAGCAATCTAAATTGTTTTGCGTGGCAATTCCAATTAGATTGTGCACCAAAATAAATGGCATTGCAGAGAAAGGTGGAGGTGATGGCGGGGCATGGTGGCTGGAATGGCAATGGTAAACGATGTCAAAGACGTGTGAAAGGTTTTGCGACAGTTATGGCAAGGCTTCCCGTTTCTGCCGCAAATTTCGTACATGCGCCATAGGCTTCTCAGGTAGAAATCATCCATTTTTGCTTTTTGTGCCGCGAATCGCCGTACCTTTGCAATCAGAAATCGCGAGAACAGGCTGCACCTCAGCAAAGAGCGAGCTCTCTGCCTTCGGTTTGCACTGTCCTTGCATCGTCAAAAAGAAACAAAACCGTGATTAAGCGAGTAAAGAGCCGAATGAATTTCGAGCTGTTTCGAACGGAAGCGGTTTCGGGCTTTAGCTCAAAAAAACAAAGTATAAACCATATAAATAAAAAAAGAACAATGAAAAAGAATTCATTCCTGGTAAAGACCGTGCTCATGAGCATGCTTACCGCAGCAACTTTCACTGGTTTTACATCCTGCAGTGACGACCTCGACGACTTCGGCACCGCTCCCCAGACGGAGGAGACGGAGATGACCCGTGGCCTGGGCGGCTACGACAACGTCAACGACGAGGATTATCTGGCGTGTAATCATAAATTCACGAAGGACAACTGGCGCCAGAGCGCTTTCATCTACCTCTACGACGGCCACTCGGACGACGACTGGGCACTCCTGACTCGCAAAGGTTATAAGAAGGTGGCACTGCCCTGGGCTTCGAAGGTAGACAACAGCCTGTCCGTGCAGAGCCACATCCCTTCTGCACTGGTGGACCAGACAACCCCCGAAAACGGATGGGAGATGGTGCTCAACTATTGCGGATACAACCAGGACGAAGATGCCAACCTCATCTTCTTCTACAACAAATATACGGGCATGATGCGCGTGATGTACTACATCCCCGATGACTTCACCGGCGGCGGCGACCACTTCTGGGAGATTTCCGTGACCGACAACATGGCCTACCGTTCACCCTGGAGATACGGCGTGCCCATGGACAGAACCATTACCGACAAAGGTTCCATCAGCCAGAATGATCAGGGAACCATGCACGACCTCCTCATGCCATGGTGCAGCGAGATGGGTGCCGACGCACGTACGCCCAACCAGGGATGGTGGGCCTTCGACTTCGACATGTCGAACTATAACACCCAGCACACCATCACCGATCAGGACGAAATCGTGCTGACAATGCACACGCAGGATAAATCTGCAGTGACTCTCCAAAGTGTCCTGCAGGGTCAGCTGAATGGTACCATTAACCTTAATTCCGTCGGCGGTCTCTCTGGCGGCGACTGGGCCAACGGCATCCTGACGGGCCTGGCAGGTGTAGGTAAGCTGGTAGCTGGCGGAATAGCTGCCAACGCAGGGCGCGGCATGGATGCCTTCAGCGGACTGGCCGACGCACTGGGTCTCGGTGCAGGCATGGCAGGCATCTTCGGTGGCGGAGGTTCCGATCTCGAAGGTACCATCAGCCTTGGCATGACCGGCAACATCGATACGCAGGGCATCATCAAGTCGGCGCAGATTGCCAGTGGCTTCGTATCGGCTCTCCATATCCCGATGGCCAAGTTCGACATGAAGAACTCGCACATGGGGCAGGGCGTGTGGAATCTGAAGAGTGCTCCATACATTTATATGACCAATCAGTTAGAATTGGCTACAGGCGTGGATTGGTATGATCTTAATAAAGACGAGAATCCTGGAATTTATGGATGCTTATGGTTCTTCGACCCTCACAGTGTTCAGGTGGAGCTGAATCATGATGTGTTCCCCGAAGAGGAGATTGCATCTATGCAGGTGGATGTTCTCCCCGGCGCCCGCTACGCCAACAAGGTGACCGGCACCGACGCATACAGGAAATTCCTCGGACTCAATGACCGGGAACTGAAGGTGAATATTGATGATTTTAATACCGGAAAGGGAGACTGGGGCTCAATTTTTTATGTAATATGGGGCAAAAGCATGGAGAGTGAAGTTTTAGGCAACTACTACTACGGGAACTATCCCTACCCTGATGGCTTAGAGCATTATGGATGCCATGCTCCGAAAGAAGAGGTGAATGGTATGCAGCAGGTTGTATGGGGCGTAGGCAGCGACAAGAAACAGTGCATCATAGAACCTCAACTGGAATGTTGTGGATTGACAGATTTCCACTGCGTCGCTCCCCCTGTGGAAGTCAATGTGCGTGTGACTCTCAAGATGGATGATGGCAAGACGTACGTCTTCAACCGCATCTACCTGCCGCAAATAGCATTCGCGAGCTGCGATCAAACCATCCTTGAAGGGTTGTATAACCGCCAATTCAACAGGAAGAGCGAACTCAAGGAATACCAAATGAAGCATCTGGAGACCTACGACTACAACCGCAAGCGTTGCTACGACAAAATCAAGTTTATGTTCCCCAATGCCAACATCAGATACGAGGCATGGGACCAGCCCGATGAATGAACGACCGTCGGCTGCGACATGCACCCAATGACAAGCGGGGCACGGAAGGGTTTGGATCCCTTCTGTGCCCCGCTTTTTTGCTACGGTCGGCCTTCAATCCGTCACTTTATATAAAATGCTTACGCTCGCTCAATCGCATTTTTACGACAGTTATGGCAAGCATTGCCATTTCTGCCGCAAATTTCGTATATGCGCCATAGGCTTCTCTGGTGGAAATCATGCATTTCGTTGGACAGTGGTGGAAATCGCCATACCTTTGCATCGTCAAAACCGCGATTAAGCGAACAAAGAGCCGAAAGAATTTCGAGCTGTTTCGAGCGGAAGCGGTTTCGGGCTTTAGCTCAAAAAAACAAAGTATCAACCATATAAATAAAAATAGAACAATGAAAAAGAATTCATTCCTGGTAAAGACAGTGCTCATGAGCATGCTTACCGCAGTTAGTGTTTCATTCGCATCATGCTCAGACGACGACATGACGGACCGTACCGACGTGACGGACGAGTCGGAGATGGCCATGACAAGAGGTGGCGGCTCAGCCATCGACTCCTTTAAGCCGAACGTTGACAACAGCCAGTGGATGGCTGCGCTCAGTGACAGCCGACTGGTGGCCGACCTCTCGCTGCCCGGCACACACGACGCCTGCACCGCTGAGGGCTGGCATCTGGCTTCACAGATCGGCAGGTCGACGGCTACGACTCAGGACTTGACCATCGACGAGCAGCTGAAGGTGGGAGTGCGCGTGTTCGACCTGCGTCCGGAGCTTGTGTTGAGCACCCGCAACGCCAGATACGAGCTGCGCTGCTGTCACGGTGTGATGCAGACCGAGCTGCTGGTGAAAGACTTCTTCATCAAGATGCGCGACTTCCTGAGAGAGAACCCCACGGAGTCCTGTATCGTAACCTCCAATGTGACAGAAACCCGCGACATGAACGCCTGGGCAAAGCGGTTTGCCGCACTGACGGGCGACAGCGAGCTGAGCGGACTCTTCGCCGACTTTGCACCCCGTCTCACCGTAGGCGAGATGCGCGGGCATGTGCTGCTGCTCTTACGCGATGCCTGCGACGGCCTGACCGCCGGGGGATTCCTTAAAGACTGGAGCAGCAACAAGAACTTCGACCACCAGCAGAACGGCACCATCAAGGGCACCGATGGCCAGTCGACACCCCTCTGGACTCAGGACTACTACTCTGTCGGCTCTGACCTGACGGGCAAGGACGAGGCTATCCGCAAGATGCTCGATGCCACGGCTGCACGCGACCTTACGACAGCGACTCCGGCTTGGGTTTTCAATTACACGGCAGGCTATCAGGGCTTGGTAAGCTCTAACCACTACCGCGAGAATGCCTCACGCACCAACCGACTCGTGATCGACTATCTGAAGAATCCGCTCCATAATGCTTCCACAGGCATCATCATGATGGACTTTGCCGGCATGGAGCAGTCGCCTGCCTACAACGGCGGTGACAACTACGAGACCAGCGGCCTGGAGCTCGTCGAGGCTCTCATCAACCAGAACTACCGCACGCCGGGCACCATCGATGCTTCGCTCTTCTCCATCTGTACCCTCAATGTTGACGGTCTGCCCGCATACGATTTCGTTAACAACGACGGTCCCGACACGAAGTACACCCCGGTCATCAGCCGCTATCTGGCCGACCACAACTTCGACTTCATCGGCGTGCAGGAGAACTTCGACTTCGACAAGGAACTGGGTCGCTGCCTTACGGCCAACTACGATCACGACAGCTGGGCCGGTGGCATGTCTGCCAACAACCTCTTCAACGACGGCGTACATCCTTTTGTGTTCCACACCGACGGCTGTAAGGCCTGGTGGCAGAGTCATCTGAAGACCGTCCGCACCGACAGCATCCGCTGGAACAACCGCTACGGCTACGACGACCACTGCCGCGACGAGGCAGCCACGAAGGGTTTCCGCCGCTACGAGGTGACCACCACCGACGGTTTCCAGCTCGTGGTCTACAACATGCACATGGAAGCCAGCGAGCGCTGGGATGAAGTGGGAGGCACCGACTCGCTCGACCGAGACTGCCGCAGCAAGCAGTGGATTCAGCTCAAGCAGCACATCATGTCGAAGCTCGACGAGCGCCCTGTGATCGTCATCGGCGACTTCAACACCTACTACTGCCGCGACAACATGAAGTCCGTGTTTATCGACGCCATCAACGCCTCTGGCCGTGCCACCTGCGGGGATGCCTGGATCGAGAAGTGCAAGGGCGGTGTATATCCGGAGTTGGAAAAAGACACGAAGATTGCGGACGACGGCGACTATCTGGGATGGACTATCCGTGGCGAGATGCCCGACAAGATCCTCTACATCAACCCCACAGGAGGCCACAGCGTGGAGCTGCTCAGCTGCGAGTACGACAACAGCAAGCAGACCAGAGCCTACTATAAGGACGGTGGCGACGAGCCCCTGGGCGACCACTTCCCACTCTTCGCGAAGTTCCGCCTGATGAAATAAGCGTAAATGATACCCCTTTTGTGGCAGATGAAAAGAAAAGAGTCGTCCGGGGTGGGCGGCTCTTTATATGTAATTAATGTGAGAAACTTCTATATCTCAGGGAGCTCGTCAATGAAATCGCGTAATGCTTTCATCAATTTCTGGAACTCTTCAGACTGAGGAATCTTTGTGATAGAAGTAATCTTCTTTTGAATGTCTTGCAGGGAATTGGAATCTGTGTGAGCCTTCAAGAACAAGCGCCAGTTGTTAGCAGGAATACCCAGAATGTCAGTCAAGAGCGTTTCATCCACGAAATCAGACATAATGCCTGTACGAGCAAGTCGTCCAAAATTGTTTCCGCCATCTTCCACAGGTTTATAATTCGTCTTGTCACGGGCATTCTCCATGTACGGACGGACACCATCAGGGATTTCCAGCCCCCGTCGCTTAATAGTCTCAGGCTTATTGGTCTGCCTCTCATAAATCCAGTATCGTTTAGTTGCCTCAGATGCTGCTTTTGCAGAATACACCCACGGTGTGACAAGCACAGGATGACCACAGACCGCATCACTGAGATACCAGGGAATGATGCAGAGCAAATCTGCCGCGTCGCAGGCCTCGGAAGCAGTTCGATAGCGGAATGACGGCTCGCCTTCTTTTGACAGGATAAACCAACTTTTCAGTTCTATTCCAAGAACAACAATATGACTGTCCCCTTTTTTTACAAGGCGAACATCTGGAAAAGACTCGTTGGAACGGATGAAATGATATTCGCGCCAACTGCCATCATCCCAAAGATGCCGATGGGCATTGAGGAATGTCACCACTTTGTTCTCAATCATTGAACCAAGCAATGTGTTCAGACTAAACAGGTCTGTTGCCAGTATGCCGGAATAGGTATTATCGATGGAGCATTCTGCAGGCAGTGTGGGAAACACAATATTACGCAGTGTCTCTACCAACTTTGCCCTTTTGTCACTACCCTTCAGAGAATAATCAGCTTCTATAAAGGCGGGAAGCGAATCGATACTGGTGAATGCTACTCCTTTGTTAGCTTCTGCCAATGTCGCAATATAAGACTGTTTTTTAGTTTTCATACAACAATAAGTTCTGTTTCTGATAATCTGTTTACGGCATTTCTGAAAGTCCTATCTGTAATCTCGGCAGAGTAGCACGAGCGACCAAGCTTACGGCAACACCAAGCTGTCGTTGCAAGTCCAGCGAATGGATCCCAAACGACATCGCCCTCGTCTGATGATGTGCGGATTATGTAATCGATGATAGAAACGGGCTTCTGATTGTAGTGCACAGCCTTGTGGCTTACACCATCCTTCAAGCGTTCCTTACTGTGCAGTGCTGGCTGGCTCCAGACGTTTGTATAACCGTGTATATGATTCCATTTTGCACGCATCCCATCCCAAAGCTCTTCTGACATTTCTTGTCCATTGACAGTGAAATAAGGCCGTCCAAATATATTGCCATTAGCATTGGCATAGTCGGCTATCATCTTCATGGCATTGGCAGGTGGGAAATACCATAATCCATCGGGCGTGAAATACTTTCTTGTTGCAGCATTCTTCACACCACATGCTTCATTGGTCTTGCTGAAAGGCAAACCTGTCCGCCTCCACTCACTTCGCAGCCAGTCTTGCAGCCCGAGCATCTTACCGTTATGGCTTTCAATCATCACGCGCTTGGTGTACCTTACACAGACTTCCGTCACGACAGGAGCCTGTCGGATGGTTTTTGAGTTAACGTTTCCAGCCACATGGCCAATGCCCTTGTTCCATACAAATGTTTGCTCGTAGTCCCAGCCGTTAACTTCGAGATACTGGTGCATCCTTGCCCAGCCAAGTTCTGTTCCCCAGAACCAGAGCGTCGTGTCGGGCTTAGCATACTTCGACCACTCGGCAATGTGAGGAGCATAGACTTCGGGAAGCTTCTTCGTATCTTTAGGATCGCCAGGAAAGCCGCCAATACCGTAGGGACCATCCACGAAAATAACAGTGGGAGTAGGCCATCGGCTATAACAATCCAGCGAGTTCTTGTTTTCAAGAACAATCATGTTGTTTCCTGCTTGTTGAACGAATGTATCCATATCGAGCGTTTGATTTCTATTTGCAAATTTACAAATAATTCTGTGATTTTGTTCTTGATTTGTGCAAAAAACATAAAAGTAGATCATTTTTTGCGGTTTCAGGGCTTGAAACATACATTTTTGCGGCAGTTATGGCAAGGTTTGCCGTTTCTGCCGCAAATTTCGTATATGCGCCGCGTGCTTCTCTGGCGGAAATCATCCTTTTTGTTGAAACGATGCGGATATCGCCGTACCTTTGCAATCAGAAATCGCGAGAACAGGCTGCACCTCAGCAAAGAGCGAGCTCTCTGCCTTCGGTTTGCACTGTCCTTGCATCGCAATTAAAAGTTAAGAATTAAGTATAACAAAAAAAATAAAAAAAAGAATTATGAAGACAAAGTTTTTATCAGTGATGATGTTCAGCGCTATGATCGCCACGACATCTTGCACGCAGGATGACGACATCCTCACAGAGAACAATGTAAACGTTGAGACCGAACAGACTCTGACCAGAAACGCAGCCAACTGCGAAGAACTGGCAGGCGATATCGCCAACGTGAAGTATCAGGTCACGAGCGACCGGAAAGCCCAGGTGGGAGAGGTGTTTATGAATGTCCTGAAAGGCTCGGATTGCGACCCCGAGGTGGAAGCCTTCGTCGATCAGTTGCGCAGAGAAGCAGAAGAGCAGCAGGACGACGGCGCCATGACCCGCACAACCATGCCCGAGCCTACTTTCGCCTACCGTTACGTCGACTTTAACTACGAGAGCATCGACGAGCAAGGCAAGCCCGTCACCCTGTCGGCTCGCGTCTGCTGGGGCATGAACATCTCAGGTCAGGAAATCAGTCCTAAGTATATGGCACTCTGTCCTCACTCTACCATTGCCAGCGACTACGAGACTCCCACTAAAGACGGCTCGTTGGAGAACGCGCTGCTGCAGGGCGACAGGCTGCTCATCATGCCCGACTATCTGGGCTATGGTGCCACCAAGGATCGTGTGCACCCCTATATCAACCACGACCTCTGCACCCGCAACAGCATCGACGCGCTGAAAGCCGGCTATAAGGTGTTTGCCGACTTGAGCAAGGTGCCCATGGATCCTGAATGGAAACTCTATGTCATCGGATGTTCGCAGGGCGGTGCCAACTCACTGGCCATCCACAAGTGGCTCGACACCCATCTCGACTTCGCACAGCGCTGGCGCTTCGAATATAGCTACTGTGCCTGTGGCCCCTACAGTCCCGTGGTCACCTTCCAGGAGTACTTCAAGCAGAAAAAACTCGACTATCCCATTGTGCTCCCGCTCACGCTGAAGGCCATGTTTGCTGCCTATCCTGAGATTCTGGGGAAGTGGAAGGAAGAAGACTTCTACAGCGAGACCTATCTGAAGCATAAAAGCGTGGTGGACTACATGATCAGCAGCAAGGAATACACTTCCGGTTCCATCAACAAAGAGATATTCAAGATGTTCCCCCACAAAGGCGAGGCTGGCATCAAGGACGGTGCACAGATCTGGCTGACGGATATCCTGAATCCCGAAGTGATGAATCCGGAGTCGGAAATGAGCAAGGCGCTCTTCCAGTGTCTCGACAAGAACGACCTCACCAAGGGCTGGAACCCCGTTCACCCCATCCATCTATATCACGGTAAGTCCGACACCATCGTGGGCTTTGCCAACTCCGAAGCTGTGATGGCTGCCTTCCCCGATATGGCCACGCTCGACGTTTCTCTGGCAGGAACCGACGGCCATCTGATTACCTGTGCCAAGTGGATGGCGAAAGTGAAGTTCGGAAGCTGGTAAAACAAGTCATCCTCAGCCCTCCCAATCGGCGGGGCTGGGGATTTAAATATGAAAATCCCTGATAAAATTTGCTCGTTTTGTGGAAATGTCTTATCTTTGTAACATGAATCAGCCGATATAAGATGGAAACAGAGAAACTGGAACTGAAAGTAGCTGTTGAGGAGATAGGACGCGTCAAGGCGTTCCTAAGCTCCCTTGTCGGCCATGCTGACATGAATGACAGACTGACAGCTCGGCTGTTTTTAGTGGTTGAGGAGGCTGTGGCAAATGTCATCAACTACAGCGGTGCATCGGCGATGACGCTGAAAGCGTGGCATGAGGATGACGGCCTCAAGATTTCCGTCGCCGACGACGGCATACCCTTTGACCCAACCCATTATCCTCCGCCCAATCTGAATGTTCCCGGCGAGGAACGACAAGAAGGAGGGCTGGGCATTCACTATATCCGCACGATGGCGAGCGGCGTGGCCTATCGCCGAGAGAGCGGGAACAACATTCTGACTTTGAGCTTTTGAAGGTCCCCTCCAATCCTCCCCCCTGTAGGGGAGGCTTCCTTTGCGCTGGGCTTCCCCCTACTGGGGGAGGAGAGGGGGCTCAGGTTTTCCGAAACTTTAATAATATAATAATAAGTTATTATGGAGATTATAATCACAGAACAGAACGACCGGCTGGTCGTCAAGCTCATCGGGGAGCTTGACAACATGGCATGCCAGAAGGCCAAGAAGCAACTCACACCTGTCGTTGAGCAGGAAGGTCACGACGTAGAGTTAGACTGTGGAGAACTGAACTATATCTCGTCGAGCGGGTTGCGATTGCTCATCAATATCTATAAGCACCAGCACGCTATCGGAAGGCGAAGCATCGTCACACACGTTAAAGAGAACGTGAAGGATGTGTTTGAAGTGGGTGGTTTTTTTATGCTCTATGAGATAGAAGACTGAAAATGGCAGACGACTTGAAAAAACTGAAAGCCGAGAACGAACGGCTGACGGCAGAGGTGGCAGAGCTGAAGAAGCAACTCGACTATACCAGAGAACAATTCGTGCGCCTGATGTCGCGCAACCTCGACCTCTCCGACCGCATCGAGGGCGATTTGGAATTCCGTCGCCGCGTCGATGTTGTCCGCGAGTTGATAGAAATGAATATGGAGAGACTGCGCAATGCCGACCTCCGCGACGACGCCCAGCTCATGGCCATCGTAGAGACAGAGGTGGAGGGCCAGCGGCTTCATCTGAACCCCGATTTCGACGCCGCTGCCCTGGCAAAGATTATCGGCGTCAGTAAGGAACGGCTCGAAAGACTCTTCCGCAACAAATCGATGTACCGCACACCCGAGGGCTATATCGACAACCTCAGGTTGCTCGCTGCCTTGCGCCTCCTGCGCGAGAAACCTAACTATAGTATCGCCTCCATCTCCGACGAGGCTGGCTTCAAGCACGTGCGCACCATGCAGCGGAAAATGGTGGACGCCTTGGGATTGACCCCTGCCGAATACCGCGCACTCTACACGCGAGACTTATAGTCAAGAGTCCGGCAGGGTGGGGGCTACCTACCTCTTACTACTTACCTCTTCACACTCCTTCCCTCTCGGGGGAAGGCATGAAGGGAATTGCTTTTGCGACAGTTACGGCATGCTTTGCCGTTTCTGTCGCAATTTTTGTTGATGCGTCGCAGGCTATGGAGGAGGAAATCTGTAGTTTTGTTGGGTAGAGACACGAATCGCCGTAACTTTGCATTCATAAAAAAGAAAAGAATATGAAGACAATGAAAGATTTGGCAAAGCTGGTGTTCATGAGCATCCTTACCGCAGCAGAAACAATTAGTTTCACCGCTTGTTCAAGCGACGAAGATTTGGCATCGACAGACAATGGGTCATCAAAGAAAGCTCCCAGCGGTCAGCTGGTGCAGCCCGAGAGAACCGTCCTCGTCTATATGGCAGGCAGGAACAACCTGACGAACAACGAAAAACATGTGGATTTCCTCAAGGCCGACCTCAACGAGATCAAGGAGGGCTCGAAGAAACTGAGCGACAAAGACTGTATGCTCGTGTTCGTATGCCGCTATCAGGACGCCAACGATACCGAGACGCCCTGGCTCGCGCGCATCTGGAGGGGAGAGGTGACCGACTCCGTTTCCGTAACCGACATGGGCATCTCGAAGAGCGACGCACGTGCCTGCGACCCAGAGGTGATGGAGCAGGTGATGCGCTATGCCTACGACAAATACGCCGCCACGCGCGACTACGGACTGGTGCTCTGGGGACACGGCACCGGCTGGTTGATGGAGCAGGAGGTGAGCGCCACACGCGCCTACGGACTTGACAACGGCAACTATGTCGGCGGCTCCGGCAAATGGATCAACGTACCCACGCTGAAGAACATCCTCCAGAAGATGCCCCACATGAAGTTCATCCTCTGCGACTGCTGCCACATGATGGGCTTGGAGGACCTCTACGAGCTGCGCCACGTCACCGACTACATGATCGGTTCGCCTGCCGAGATTCCCGGAAAGGGAGCGCCCTACGACACTATGCTGCCTGCTTTGTTCGAGAAAGAGATGTTTTTCAGCTCCATCATCGAACGCTACCACGAATCCGTCAGAGGCGCCTTGCCGATGGCTGCCGTCAAGATGAACGAGATGGACAATGTCGCTCAGGCCACCGCACAGGCCATGCAGGGCGTGAAGGCCAACCTCGGTGGCGGCTATGCCGACATGACCGGCATCATCCATTACGGGTATGACGACAATGGATCAGAGCACCTTGACGTGCACAACTTCTACTACGATGCTGGCGACTTCATGAGCCGCTATGCCTCAGCTGCCGACTACCAGATGTGGAACGAGGCCCTCTCGAAGGCCGTCGTCGTGAAGCGCATCGGCTATAAGTGGGATACCATCAAAAAGTGGGATAAATTCTACACCGACTTCGAGATGACCGAAGAGAAGTTCCACGGCGTTTCCATGTTCGTGCCGCAGAGTCCCACCACAGGCAACTACAAACGCTACAACACCGACATCAACCAGATGGAGTGGTTTCAGCTCCTGGCTCCCGACTTCTGATTCCGTATACAGCTGCCCCGATGGCTTTAGGGGCAGCTGTTTTTTTGTATCGGGCGCTCTTTATTTCAGTTGCTTGCCGTCGGCGAATGCCTTTCCTGCGATATTGCCCAGTTGGATGTAGTTGTGATGGACGGGGTCGTATGTGATCAGGTGCATCGACTCCACGTCAGGGGTGCCGTCATCGGCCAGATACTGCTCGTCGCAGAGGATGTTGACAATCTCGGCTACGAGGTAATAGCCCGTTCCAGACTCGTCCAACTTCTGCTTCACACGGCATTCGAGCGTCATCGGGAAGTTGCGGAACAGGGGAGCATTCACGTTGGGAGCCTTCTCAATGGTCCAGCCCGTTTTCTCCATCTTGTCCGGAGTGTTCCTTCCGCTGGCGATGCCAACGTAGTCGGCGGCCACCAGTGTGTCGGCTGTAGCGAAGGTGACGGTGAACTCCGGACATACGGCGAGGTTGTCCGTTGTCTGATGCGATCCCAACGAGATGATGATTTCGTGCATATCCCACTGGCCGCCCCAGGCGGCGTTCATGGCGTTGGGCTTACCCTCTTTGTCGTAAGTACCGATAATCAGTACGGGTTGTGGAAGAATCCACGGTTTAGATCCAAAACTTTTCATTCTTACAAAATGTTATTAACTCCAGTGACAAAGGTACTCATTTTTGCCCGATTTTTTGTAATTTTGCCCTCATTATTTAGCAATGTTTATGATAGAACAGATAGAAATCACGTTAAAACCTAAGTCGCGCGGCTTTCACTTAGTGACCAGCGAGATCGTGCGGCAGCTGCCACAGCTGCCCAAGACGGGCATCGTCAACATATTCTGCAAGCACACAAGTTGCGGCCTGAGCATCAACGAGAATGCCGATCCTGATGTAAGGGTCGACATGGAGACCATCTTCAACCGCCTTGTTCCGGAGAACAGGCCGGAATACGAGCACACGCTGGAAGGGGCCGATGATATGCCTGCCCATGCAAAGTCGGTGTTGAGCGGCGTCAGTCTGACAATCCCCATTACCGGCGGGCGCCTCAACATGGGAACGTGGCAGGGCATTTACTTTTGCGAGTACCGCAATGATGGCGGGGCAAGGAAACTGGTCGTTACGATCATCGGAGAATGACAGAAGCGTCCATGCGCGTCATTGTCTCGGTCCGTAGCGTCGGGTAAAGGGGACAGAACGGCTTGTTCCAAGCGACAGGAGGGCTCATGTCGGCGGCCCGTCAGGGACGATTCTCACTCTGCTGCTCGAATCGTGACCTTCCTGAACGACCTGAATCTGTACGGGAATGCGCTCTTGCAAGTCCTCAACGTGGCTGATGATGGCAACGTGGCGCCCTGACAGCGTGTGGAGCGAACGCAGCGTGGCGATGGCTTTCTGCAAAGGTTCGCCGCTGAGGGTGCCGAACCCCTCGTCGATAAACAGCGTGTCGACAGCGAGATGGCTGCTGATGTCGCTCAGCGCCAGCGCCAGGGCCAGCGACACGAGGAAACTCTCACCGCCAGAGATGGTGGTGGCGGCTCGTCCGACGTAGCCCTGATAGGCATCTTCCACGGTGATGACGAACGTCCCGGGCGCTACCTTCAGCTCGTAGCGGTCGGTGAGCATCTTCATATAGCCGTTGGCCGAATGGATGAGAGACGACAGCACGAAGCTCTGCGCTATCTTGCGGAACTTGTTGCCCGTGGAATCGCCGATGAGTTGGTTCATCCGCGACCACCGGCAGTAGTCGGCATGACGACGCGACGCCTCCTCTGTCAGCAGAGCGCGCCTGCGCCTGCGCTCGCCGTCGGCGCGCAGCTCCCCTCCGGCCGCTCCCCTGGCTTCGGCCAGGGCGGTGAGTCTCGACTCTTGCTGCCCGATGCGGGCGAGCAGAGCGGCAGCGTCCTCGTCGGCTTGCAGCGCCGGGCGCTCTTGCTGGTGGCGACGACGTCGGCTGTCGGCCTCGTCGAGCAGCGTTTTCTTTGTCAGTGCCCTTGTCCTGTGGGCGTCGAGCAGCGCTGCGGTGTGGCTTATCTGCGCTGCGGTGAGGAGGTTCAGGCTGTGCAACCGCTGGATGCTGATGTCGGGGTGGCCGGCAAGGAAGTCTTCCAGCAGCCGTCCGTTCTCCTTCGCCGTCGCCTCGGCCTGCTGAAGGGCGGCAAGGGCAGCCGACGTCTTGCTCCTGACATCCCACAGTTCGCTTCTGAACTTGTCGAGTGACCGCCGCTGCTGCTTGATGGCAGCATCCTTTCGGTCGCCTTCGGTAATCTTGGTTTCAAGCTCGCTTAATGCAGCTTCGGTGGTTTTCTTCAGGGCGTTCAGAGGCTCTTGGGAGAATCCTTGGTCACGATGGACGGTTTCGGGAGCGATGCCGCAGGCCTGGCATGCAGCGATGACCTTCTGTTGCGCAGTCTCAACGCCCTTGTCTTTGTCGAAAGCCTCCTTGGCAGACTGGTAATTCCTTGTCGCCGTCTTTATCTCGGCCTGTAGCATGTTCTTCTTCTCGGCCATCATCCGGTGGGAAGTCTCTGCTTCGCTGAACGCATCGGACAGACCGCTCACGAGCTTGGCCAGCTCGTCTTCGTGGGGCAGCTCGCTCTTGATTTCCTGACGGCATACGGGGCAGATGTCGCCGACATGTAGCTTCTGGCGCAAGGTCTTGGCAAACTTGTTGACGGTGTCGCTCTGCTTGGCGAGCATCTCCTTGCAGGCCTCCATCCTGACCTTGGCATCGTGGACCTGTGGCTCCAGGAGCTTCAGTTCTTCCTGCTTCTTCTCTGTCGAGACCCTGTCTTCTTCAAGAGCCTTTGCCGCTGCCAGCCTGCGTTTCTTCTCGTTCTCGAACGTCTCTATGCGGTCGAAGGCCGTGAGGATGCTCTGAAGAATCTGTTTATTCTTATCGCGCTGTTCGCGCAGTCTGCCCAGATTGAGTGCTGCCAGCGTTTCTTCCTGTGCCTTGATCTCTGCATCCTGAACCTTCAGGTGCTCCTCAGCCTTTTTCAAACTCTCCTGAACCTTGAGGAAAGCAGGCATCAGCGCGTCTTCGCTCTCGCTATCGGTTGGGAGGGGGACGCCTCCCTTCGGGGACGTTGGGAGAGGGTTGTCGGCAGTGATGCCACAGGCGTTGCATGCCGCGACGACCTTTTGCCGTGCGGTTGCCACGGCCTTTTCCTTCGCCGTCAGCCAGTTGCGGGCATCGAGGGTGTCGTTCCATTGCTTGACCTGCAGCTCCTTAGCCTTGAAGTCGTCGCTCTCCACGGCGGCAAGAGCCTGTTTGTAGTCTTCGGCAGCCTTGGTGAAGGCCTTCGTCAGCTCATCATCGGTCTTTATCCACTGCAGTTTCGCCTTGTCGTCATCGACAGCATCCTTGATGCTCTTGTACTGTGCATCGAGAGTAGCCATCATTTCTTTTTTGGCAGCTATTTCTTCGTCCGTCAGCGTGAGGATATCGTCAGCCTGCTGCTTAGCCTCTTTCCACGACCGTTCCTTCTGGCTGGTCACCTCGAAGACTTTCTTTCCCACCTTGGTGTAGATGTCCACACCCGTAATCTTCTCCAGGATAGCAGCCTTTTCTTCGTCCTTGCTGTTCAGGAAACGGGTAAATTCGCCTTGAGCCAGCATGGTGGTGCGGCAGAACTGGTTGAAGTCGAGTCCGATAGCAGCCTTTATCTCTGCTCTGATCTCAGCATCTTTGCTGAGAGTGACATCTGTCTGCAGGTTTTTCAGCCTCCACGACTTGTTCTGAAGATTGCCCGTCGCCTTGTTTCTGGCGCGCGCCACCGACCATGTGGCCTCATAGCGAACGCCATTGCTTCCTGTAAAGGTGAGGACGACGAACGCTTCGCCTGTGTTCCTACGCATCAGCTGTCGAGGATCTTTTATCGTGATGCTCTTTTCTTCGTCTTTCGTGTTGCCCTCCATCAGCGTCCCCACCAGTCTTGGCGTATTGGCAAAGAGCGCCAGACAGATGGCATCGAGGATCGTCGACTTCCCCGATCCAGTCTTTCCTGTTATCAGGAACACCTCGCTGTCGGCCAGTGGCTGTGCCTCAAAGTCGATAACGGCATTCTCTATCGATGCGATATTGTGAATGGTCAGTTTCTGTAGCTTCATCGTGGCAGCCCTCCTTATTTATTAATCATTGCGTGAATCGTCGGCCACCATACGCATGACCTCATCAAAAATGTGGCGCATCTCCTCGTCGAAACAGATGCCTTCGTATTCAGCATAACGCTTCGCAATCTCGATAGGCTCCTCCGATTGGAACTCCTTTACTGTCAGCACCTGTGCATCGGCCTCATTGGCCGTCTTCCTCTTGGCGTTGATATAGCAGAACCGACATTGCTTTTCCTTCGTCAGACTGTAGGCCTCGGCGTTGGCTTCAACGGGCAGGAAGTCTTCAATCTCCACGTTCAGACGTATGTAGGCAGGGATATCGTCGGGAAACATTCGCAACAGTTCCTTCGCCTCTTCCCATGTGGCCTGCCCGTGGGAAGGCAAGGTTACTAAAGGGTGGGGATTCTGGATCTCGATCTCGCTGACTCGGGGCACCGCTCCATGCTCGTCTATCTCGACGATGCTCACCGAGTGGGCGAAATTCTCATCGAAGCTCACAGGCAGTGGTGTGCCGCTGTATCTCACATTGTGCTTGCCGCTATGAACGAACTGCCCGTGGTGAATATGTCCGAGAGCCAGATAGTCGTAGCCGGTGCCCATGTCTTCCAGCTCCACCGTGTCGATGCCACCTACGGTGTATATTCCCGAGGTCTGCTCGTCTGCCCGTAGCCTTTCCGTTGCATGGTCGTGGCCTGTGAAATCGCAGCCCTTCACAGTAGTGTGGGCTGTCAGCACCACAGGCAGGCCCGCCGTGTTGCGCTCGGCCGCCCGATCCTGCAGTTGCTGGAAGAACCCTTCGGGAATATTTCGCTCGTTGGCATAGGGAACAGCCACGACGAATCCTTTTTCAGGCACTTCAATAATATGTTCATCCAGATTCTCTTTCTCCAGCTGACCGATGGCATATACTTTCAGCGCCTTCCACGGCGTTTGGAAAATCTCATGCTTCGAGCCGCTGTCGTGATTGCCGGCAGTCATTACGATTGTCATCTCGGGGTTGGCTTCGTGAATTCTTACAAGACTATCAGAGAGCATGGTCTGCACGGCTGCCGACGGTTGCGACGTGTGGTACACGTCACCGCACAAAAGGAACACGTCGGGCTTTTGTTCTTTCACGATGTCGACCATCTGTTGAAGCATTGCCTGCTGCTCCTCCGTTCTGTCATAATTATATAATGTATGGCCAAGATGCCAGTCGCTGGTATGCAGTATTTTCATAAGCTGGTAAGCATACTGTCATTGCTTTTATTGGGTACAAATTTACAAATAATAGGCGAAATTCCAAAACTTCTGTTCATTTTTTTACTCATTAACGTTTTTCACTACGGTTGTTGCTCCGCATTCTCGTTGCGAATGGCATCGTTGCACGTCGCAGCGACAAAAAGAGCGGGCCTTTCGCATGAAAAGCCCGCTTCACAGAAAATATGCATACCTCGCACCCCGTACCCCGTACCCCGTACCTCGCACCCCGCACCTCGTACCCTCGCACCTCGTACCCCTGTACCTCGTACTTAATACACATACACCAGTCCGTATTTCTCGTGCAGACGGCGGAGAGAACCGTCTTTCTTCATCCGCTCGATGACGGCGTTCACCATCAGCAGCAAGTCGTCCTGACCTTTCTTCATCAGCACGCCAATCTGCCCGTGAGTGAAAGGTTCGTTGAGCAGGGGAGCGGCAAGGCGCGTGTCGGTCTTTATATAATAAGGTGCCTCCGTTATCTCCGTTATCATCACGTCGGCCTGACCCTCGGCCACCAGCGTGGGAATCTCCTCGTTCTTCCGATGCACGATGATCGTGGCGTGTGTCAGCTTGGCGACGGCAAACTTCTCGTTCAGTCCGCCGGGATTCACCATCACGCGCACCTCGGGCTTGTCGATGTCGGCCAGCGACTGGTATCGGTCTTTCTCCGACGCACGGCAGAGGATGGTCTTCCCGTTGGCCAGATAGCCTTCGCTCATGAGCATAGTCTCGCGGCGGGCATCGGTGATGGTGATGCCGCCGATGGCAAGGTCGAAGGTCTGCGGGTCGGCCAGCACGTCGGCTGTCAGCGTGGGCCATGATGTCTTGACGAACCGTGTTCCCACGCCTAAGCTTTTGGCAATCTCCGCGGCCATCTCAATGCCGAAGCCCCAATAGGTGCTGTCGCTCTCGCAGAACGACAGCGGTCGATAGTCGCCCGTCGTGCCGACGAGCAGTGTGCCACGGTCCACAATCTCGGCCACCTTCCCGCCGACGGCAATGGCCGACACCTTGCTCTGCTCTGCCGAAACCCTGCTCGTTGAGCATGCTGCCACCGTAGCGCAGCACAGAGCCAGCACCACGGCCACCATCCAATCCCTTCTTCTCTTGTTTGTCATATTAATAATGTACTATACTTATATATAATAAGCGATTCTTCTTTCCGTGGCAAAAGTACTTATTTTTATCGGAAAAGAGATGAAATAACTAATAATTAGCATTCAATAGTGAAACGATCAAATGTTTTTTGGACGGGAAAACGGAAGGAAACCGATTGCCGCGACGGTGGTTGTGAGATGCCTGCCGAGTTGTCTCGGAGCGCAAGACAATTCGTTCTGCCCTGCCATTTAATTGAGATTGCACAGCAATTGTATTTGTTTTACCGCGCAATTTAATTTGTTTTGGTCAGCAATTTCATTTATATAGCACAGCAGAGACGATGACCTGACACGCCGGAAGCGCTGTTTTGGCACCGTAAGGGAGGCTTTTCGGACAGCTTTTCGCTGCTTTTTGGCCGTTTGTCCGATATCTGTCAGACGGTCTGATGCTCTTTGGAAGGAATGTGGGAAAATGTTTGGAACGTGGCTGAAAACGTGATTACCTTTGCATCGTCGAAAGGAACAAGATCCTCGCCGACATCCAAAAAGAGAATA
>DEJE01000041.1:0-18007 GCA_002353205.1 Prevotella sp. UBA2756
GTGTGACATTTCACGAGACGCACACGCTCCTTACGCTCGTCAGCAGGCGGCGGTGCTTTGGTCATTCGGCCTCTGCTGCGTTGCCCGCAGCGGTTAGGTGGTGTGGAAAACAATTTAATTTGCGCGGCAAAACAATTTAGATTGCGCGGTAAAATAATTTAGATTGCAGAGCAAAACCATTTATATTGCAGAGCGGAACTAATCAGACGGCAGGACATGACGAGTGATATGGCGACGCCATGGGGACGGAATGGCATGCCGGGCGCGCCCTGGAGGAAGAAAGAAAGAGGTGAGGGGGATATGGAGGGAGAGGAGAATGAGGATGCGATAAGTGAAGAATTAAGCGGAAAAGGCGACTGAGATGCAAAAAAAACGCATGAAAAGAGCCTTGGTATGGGAAAAAATACGTATTTTTGCATGCAGAAAGTAACCTTTAGAGGAAGGAAGCGTCCTTATTGTCGGACATTATTGATGTATCACTAAAATAAAAGAGAGAAAAAAATGAAGAAGATGATCTTGATGGCCGCTTTCGCAGTGGCCACACTGAGCGCCAACGCTCAGTCGCGTTTCGAACAGGGAACACTCACTCTGCAGCCGCGCGCAGGTGCCACGGCAGCCTTTCTGAGCAACATGCCCGACCTCCCCGTCAGCGAGCTTGGTCTGAGCGGTAAGGACATCGAATCCCAGCCCACCGGCGGCGGCATCATAGGTGTCGACCTGGAGTACATGGTCACCGATCGCTTCGGCATTCAGGCCGGTGCCAACTGGGGCCAGGCCGGTAGCGGATGGAAGGATTTCGACATCAGCGACGGCTCTCAGACGCTGAAGCTTCGCGACCTGAAGGTTGAGACGGAGTATGTCAACGTTCCCGTGACGCTCAACTACTATATTGGCAAGGGCCTTGCCCTGAAGGCCGGTGTGCAGTGCAGCTTCCTCACCCGTGCCCAGGTGAAGGTGAAAGCCTCGGGCAGCGCTGGAGGAACAACCTTGAAGCAAGAGTATGATCAAGACATCAAGGAAGCCTTCGAGAATTTCGACCTCTCCATCCCCGTGGGCCTGAGCTATGAGTTCAAGACACCGTTCGTCATCGACGCCCGCTACAACATCGGCATCACGAAGGTGAACAAGGAGAAGCTCGACGGCGACAAGGACAGCCGCAACGGTATCTTCACCATCACCTTCGGCTACAAGTTCTCGCTGTAGCCCCACCCCGACCCTCCCCGAAGGAGAGGGAGAGTGGAAAGTTGAAAGTGGAGAGTGGAGAACGGAAAGTTTGTACTCTCCGCTTTCCACTTTTCCACTTTCAACTCTCCACTTTCAACTGTCCACTCTCCACTGATCATTTGCATCTGTGTACGAACAAGAGATTGAAACATACGATCGTCTGCGGCATACCTATCAGCAGAAGATAGCTGAGAGGATGAGCCGTCAGCAGTGGATGGAATACAACGAGATTCTGTTCTCTGCCCATTCGTGTGCCATCGAAGGCAACACGTTCACCGTCGATGACACCCGCATGCTGCACGAGGAGGGCATGGGAATGGTGCCCGTAGGTCGATCGCTCCTTGAATGTACGGAAATGTCCGACCATTTCCGCGCTTTCGACTATATGACGAGCCATCTTCAGCATCCCTTCGACGAAGAGCTTCTGAAGGAGGTGAACCGTCTGACCACCGAACACACACTGGCCTACAGGGTCCCGGGAGCCATCGCCGGAGAGTATACCACCGAGGACATGGCCGCTGGCGACACCGTTTTCGGCAATCATACCGAGCTCGTGGCGCGCGTTCCCTCGCTGATGGCTTCCACCGAGCGAGCCCTTGCCAACGGGCAGCACCCGATGGTCGTGGCTGCTCGATGGCACGGTTTCTATGAGTATCTGCATCCCTTCCGCGACGGCAACGGGCGAACCGGACGTCTGATGTCGAACTTCATCCTGCTCCGGGCTGACCATCCCCTTCTCATCATTGAGCTTGCCGACCGCAATGAATATATTGCCGCACTCCGACAAATACGCACCGAAGGCACCGACGAGCATCTGGTGACCTTCTTCTTCAATGTGGCCATGAGGAGGATGCGCGGCGAACTGTCGCAGAAAGAGCACAACTCGCGCCCGATGCTGTTTTTCTGACTTCACACAACAAAAAGGATTCGCGATGAAAAGATGGAAGACGATACTGCCCATGCTGCTGGCATTGCTGCCCCTGACAGGCTGGGGGCAGGACGATGACAACGGCTTCACCGCCGACAGACCTGGCAGGACGCCCGGCGTCAGCGTGCTGCCCAAGGGTCGCGTGCAGTGGGAAACGGCTGTGGAATGGGAGAGACATGATTTCTACGACATCGCGTTCACCGTATGGACACTCAACAGCACGGTGCTGCGCTGGGGACTCTTCGACCGTACCGAGCTGCAGCTGACGGGCGATTGGATATACCAAGACTACGAAGGTCAGACGGACAGCGACCTTACCAACCTGACCGTGGGAGCGAAGACGCGGCTGTATGACGGGGGTAAGATATGGCCGGCCGTTGCACTGCAGACGAATGTCTTCATCCCCAACCGCCGTTCCGACTTTCTTCCCGACAACTGGGGAGTGATGCTCGCCCTGGCTTTCGAGAACGCGCTGACAAAGCGGCTCACGCTGGGCTACGGCATCGACCTGTCGTGGATCGACTCCCCGCGTGCCACCAACCTCTTCGGCGCCTATCTGACATACCAGGTGAACGACCGTCTGTCGCTGCTGGCCGAAGAGTATAACGTCGACCATCCCGAAGAGTTCTCCTCATGGGTGATGCTGGGCGTGATGTGGCAGCTCTCGAAACGGATGCAGATAGACATTGCCACCGAGTTCAGCATGAACGACTTCAGCGACGACAAATACCTGACGGTGGGCTTGGCGTGGCAGCTGACGGAACGATGACTACTCGGGCACGTAGATAATCTCGCCATCCTCGAGCTGGTAGGCGATGCCGACCTTGCGGCCACGCTTACCGGTACCGTCCTGACGGTCGCTGGGCGTGTAGTGCTTGAAGGACTGCCCTTCCTTTGTAATGATTTCCATGTCTTGTTTCCCCGGATTCTTAATCATGGTGAAGTCTTCCTGCGAGAAGATTTCAGCCATGCTGAAGTGGGAAACAAGGGCCACCATCAGCGCCACGGCAAACACCATGGCCACGTCGAAGAGGTTGGCAACGGTCTGCATGGGATCGTCGTCGGCCGTCTGCAGGAGTCTGTTTCTTGTCCTCATGGCTGTTGTGGTGTTTGTGATGATGATGAGCACGGGCACAACAGCTGGCGCACGTATTCCAGATTGTTGAGTTCGCGGGCGTACCAGCGTTGCCTCACCTGTACGGTGAGCACGCCGACGGCCGCAATGAGCATGCCGACGACGGTCGTTGCGAAGGCCACCTGCATGTTGTAGGCCATCGACGAGATGTCGCCCGTGGCCAGTCCGACCAGTGCCGGGCCCATCGGGATGAGCGTTCCCATGAGTCCGAGCATGGGCCCGAGCTTCACCAGCATGCGCGAAGCAGCCAGTTCCTTGGCGGCATCCACCTCGTAGTTGGCCACCAGGCGCTCGCAGTAGGGGGCGACATCGCGATGGAGGGCGAGGTCGGCGAGGCTGCGCAGATAGAGACTCGGTTCCTTCGGCGCGACGTTGAGGTCGGCAATGCCCTGCACGACGACGTCTCTGTCGGCCGATTCGACGAAAGCCGTGCTGGCCAGGACGGCCCGTCGGCGGTAGAACTCGCCGAAGAAGCCGGCAGCGACGTAGAGCGCGCGGGCCAGCAGGGCCAGCAGGAGCAGGACGACCGGCACCAACAGACCGTTGGAGATGCCGAAGAGGATGTTTGAAATGGTATTCATAGGGTGATGGTTGTTTTCGTTGTGAAGTCAGAAACCCGTCAGCACCACGCAAAGCAGCACGATGAGCAGGTTGACGATGAAGAGCAGCTCCTGACGGAAGGGGCGCGGACCGAGGGCCCATCCCAGCAGCCGTGAACCGCCCACGGAGAGCAATGCCACGCCGAGAGCCGAGAGCCAGGCCGCCAACGAGAAGTCGATGCCGGGCTGTCGGAAGAGCAGCTGGGCCTGAAAATAGCTGAACGCACCGAGGGCCAGCAGTCCGGGATAGCAGTAGAAGAGCCGACGGCCGGTGAAGCACCAGGCCATCATCAGGGCCGATTCGGCCACGGCGAGCACCGCCAGATTGAGCAACACGGGACGGGCGGAGGTCATCTGGCTGAGCGCGTCGCGCGAGAGTTCGGTCACCTGCGGCGTGAGCAGGAAGACGACGGCGGCGGCCACGGCGGCCATGGCGAGCTGCCACTTCCACGACCAGAAGCCGATCTTCAGCAGATAGCTCACAATCGCCAGCAGGGCGAGGGTCATCAACAGAGGTTCCATGGGTCAGTACCTTCCTTTGCGACGACGGATGAAGAGCAGCAGGAGCAGCAGCACAATGCCGGCGACCACGGCAATCAGGGCGCCTCGCAGTGCCGGATGTTGCGCTGCCGAGGCGGCGTTGCGGTCTTTCAGCACCATGTCTTTCTGTCCCGAAGACGCGTTCTTCACCGCAGACATCTCGCTGTTGTAGTCACGTCGCGCTTTCTCAGACAGCTGCGAGGCCACGAACTGTTGCAGCTTGGCGTTGTTGCAGACGAAGTCGGTGCAGGCGGCGCCGCTCTCCTTGGTGACCTGGGCGTGCATGGCGGCCGTGGCGTACAGTTGTTCGGCGGTAGCCTTCCAGTAGCCCTTGCGCGCGCTCTCCAGCATCACGGCCGTCATGGCCTGCAGGGCGGCGGGGTTGACGCGCTGGAAGTAGGCACGGATGCCCAGCTGCTGCTCGTCCTGTATGTAGAGACGGTAGAGGTCGTTGTAGAGTTCCTTGTCAAGAGCCGACGGGCGCGTGGCACTCCAGCCGAAGATGTTGCGGAACATCTCGCCGAACATCTGCGCCGTGCCCTCGTCGCCTTTCATCCGTTCGCGGATGAAGGTGGGATTGAGGAGAGTGGTGCGCGCTTCTACGGCCACGGCCTCGCGCGCGTCCTGCAGTCTGCGGTTGCTGCGGTTGCGGTAGTCGGCCATGTAGGCGTCGGGCTCCTTGCCGGTCAGCGTCTTCACCGTGAGCGACAGTCCGCCTGTGAACTCGTAGACATGGTCGAGCGAGAGGGGTCCCCACGTGTTGCTCTGCCTTGGCTGCACGACGACGTCGGTCTGTTGCAGCGCGGCGGCGAAGAGGTTCTTCTCCGACAAGCCCCAGTGGATGGTGTCGCCGTAGGCTGCGCACATGTTGTTCAGGTAGCCGTCGGCCAGCTCCTGCGCGCTGTCCCACGTGCCGCTGCGCTCGATGTAGTCCATCATGCCGGTGCTGTAGCCGTTGTTCACGGGTCCGAACACACGCATGGTGGACAGTTCGCGCGCCCGTTTGGGTGCTATGCCTTTGTCCATGAGCTCTTGTTCCTGCCGAAGGGTGCCCTCGTGGACGTAGTTGTCGGGACCTTCGGCCTCGGAAGCCAGCTTCACGGCGTCGGTGATGAGCTTCAGTCGCGAGCCTGCAATGTCGCGCAACTGGCCGCTGATCTGCACGACGACGTTGATGCGCGGCCGCTGCAGCTGGGCTGAAGGCACCAGCCGGAGGTCGCCGATGCGCCCCTGACTGTCGCGCACGGGCTCCACGCCAAGCATCCACAGGGCCTGTGCGATGGTGGCTCCCTGCGTGGCGATGAACTCTCCGGCCCAGAACGTGTAGCTCACCTTGCGCGGATAGTCGCCGTGCTGGCGCCGATATTGCTCCAGCGTGGTCTCGGCCAGCCGCTTGCCGTCTTCCCATGCCTGTGGGTCGGGGGTGTTTTCGGGATTGATGCTGTACATGTTACGGCCTGTGGGCAGCACGTTCGGGTTCAGCACAGGGTCGCCACCCGGTGCCGGGGCCACCGTTCCGCCGCTGAGGGCGCGCAGCATGTTGTCGAACTCGGCCTGCGTCGATGCCAACAGCAGGCGCCGACAGTCGTTCGTGGCCATGCCTGCGGCCAGCTGTTGCTGAGCCCGTGGCAGATAGCGGTGCGCCACGAAGGCGTAGTCGTGCAGTTGCTGCGTGGTGATGCGGCCTGCGTCGCGGTCGCGCTGCGCCATGTCGTAGGCCAGCGGGTCGGCACTGATGGCCATAACGGTGTTGCGCAGCTCCGTTTCGGTGTAGGGTTGCCCCATCGTGTAGTAGGCTCCCTGCATCTTTTCGTTCGCCAGCTCCTCCAAGTGGGCGTCAAGCCGTTGCAGTTCGTCGGTGGAATAAGGTTTTGAAAGGTTGTCGTCGAGTCCCAGCTCGCGGTTCAGTCCTTCGGCAGTGACTCTTTTCTTGACGGAAAGGACAAGCGCCGCGTTCTTGGCTCCGCCCTCGAGCGCTTTGTGAATGTCGGCCAGGAGCGACGAATACTTCTGCCGCTGTCCGCTCTCGGCGTAGGGAGCCGTCAGGTAGGTGAGCAGAACGGCCTGCGAGCGGCGCTTGGCAATGATGCTTTCGCCGACGTTCCCCGTGGTGTAATAGTAGAAATGGGGCAGCGGACCGACGAGCGCGGAGCTCCAGTCTTCGCGTCGCATGCCGGCATCGCGGCCCGGTGTGAACTCCAGGTTGCCGTGTGTGCCGAAATGGATGAGCGCGTCGGCCTTGAATCCCCGCTGCACGTAGAGGTAAGGCGCGAGATAGCTGTGCGGCGGAGCTACCTCGACCCCGTGCACAAGCTGGAAATCGTCGTCGCCCAAAGCGGGTCGCGGCTGCGGGAAAAGGAGGATGTTGCCGTAGCGGATGCACGCCACGGCCAGGCTGTCGCCGCGTGCGAGCAGGTTGCCGGGGGCATCGCCGTAACGGTTGACCACCTCTTGATATTTCGCAGGTGCGAGGACCTCGGCAGCCCAAGCTTCATATTGCTTCGCCGAAAGCCACACAGGATGGCCCTCGCGCATGTATTTTTCTTGTGCTCCCTTGGCATAGGACCCCAGCACGAGGCCCTCGGTCTTGACCTGACGGGCGAAAGCATCGAGCGTGGCAGGCAGTCCGCTGACGTCGTAGCCCTCGGTCTGCAGCCTGCGCAGGAAGTTGTACATCGACGGGATGACCTCCATGCCGCTGGCCAGCAGCGCATCCTTGCCCGGCCGTTTGAAGTATGCGATGGCTATTCGCTTCTGGCTGTTGGGCTTCGTGCGCAGATTCAGGTAGCGGTCGATGTATTCGACAAGCGTCTGGCAGCGCTCCACCTCGGCCGTCCGCATGTAATAGCCGCGCCGGTCGGGGTTCTGCGTGCCGATGCAGAAGGGTGCCATGCCCCCGTCTATTTCCGGAATGACGATACGCGCGTTCTTCGTTCCAGGCGACATCGGCGTGTTCGGGTCCATCCATTCGTCGTGCGTGGCCGAAACGGGGAAGGGCGTGAAGAGCGGAATGTTCTTTTCGTGGAGCCAGGAGATGAGCGTGTCGTTGCCCAGACGGCCCATGGGCATGTAGACAACGGCGTCGGGCTGCAGCTCGCGGAGCATGCTGACACGCTTCTTGCCCGCACCTGTCATGGGATAGACATTGTAACCGCGGTCGGTGAGCATCGTGATGAGGGTGTCCACATGCTCGCGATTGCCCTCCATGGGGAACTGCAGTCCGGCGATGAACGCCAGCCGTGGTGCCCCGTCGTGATAGAGCTGGGAGGCTTTCAGGTAGGCAGTGAGCTCCTTGGCGGTCTTGAAGTAGTGGCCGTAAGCGCGGTGATAGAACATGTTCTTCAGGATTTCCACCGGAGCACCGTAGTCCTGGTCGCCCCAGCGGTGCGGTGTGGCGATGTGTCGCAGGTATCGCAGCCCGTTGCGGAAGTTCTGTCGGCTCTCGTTCTCGAAGTATTGTTGCAGCTGGGCTGCCTGTTGGTCGGTGAGATGGCTGTTGAAACGGAAGCCGGAGCTCTTCAGCGTCTTTGTGAAGACAATGGTGCCACGCTCGGCGGCGCGCTTCACATCGGCCAACTGTTCGTCGCCGAGGAAGAGACGTCGGCCATAGAGCACGATGGCATCGTAGTCGTCGAGCTTTGGAAGCTCGTCGGCATCGGCGAAATCGACCTCTATGTGCCGGCTGTCGTTGTTCAGCGTGAAGTCGGCCTGCTGTGCTTTCAGCGCGTTCACGATGAGGATGCGCGTAGGTGCCAGCCAGCGATGGTAGCTCAGACAGGCCAGCGCGATGATGGCAATCAGCGCCACGACGGCGATGAAGGCTCTTTTCTTCGTCATTCTCTTGTTCCTTTTCGTCCTTTTTCTTCGTCAGGTCACTTGTCGGTCTGCTTGCTGTAGGCGGCTTTCTTCTCCATGACATCGAGCACGCGGTGCTTCATCAGGAAGTCGATATGCTTCAGGTAGATATCCTGGATTGCCGGAACCTCGCCCAGTCCTTCAAGATGCAACAGCACGCGGAAGCCCTCTTTCTCCAAAGCTTCCTTCCATTCCTGCGATATGTCGTTCTTGGCATGGTCTCCTGCCACGAACATCAGCGGAGCAAGGATGACAGTCTTGGCCTTAGCTGCCTTGAGCTTCTGCACGGCATTCTGGAAGGTCGGATAGCCCTCGATGGTCGCTACGTGGTAGTTGGGATGGTTTTCTGCTTTCAGCATATAGTCTATTTCGCTGTAGATGGCCGTTGCAGGAGTGGAGGTTCCGTGGCCGACGAAGAGCACGTGCTCGCGCTGCCGGGCGTTGGTGGGGATGCGGTCGGCGAGGATGTCCACCACATGCAGGGCGTCGTCGGTGCTGTACATCAACGGCGTTCCGACGCGGATGTCCTTGAAGAACGGCCTGACGCTCTCCACGTCGCGACGCAGCGATTCCATTTCCAGGCCGTCGATGATGTTGGTGCTCTGCACGATGAGGTGGGTGAAACCGTCTGCCCGCAGACGGAGCATGGCTTCCAAGGGTGTCTCCTTGCTGATGCCTCGGGCCTTCAGACGGCGCAGGATGATGCGCGACGTATAGCTCTCGCGCACTTCAAGCTGCGGGAATGCGGTGCGTGCCTTGTCGTTGATGGCATCAATGGTCCTCGTCCGCGTGTCGTCGTAGGTCGTTCCGAAGTGCACCATCAACAGCGCCGCTTTTTCGTCCTTGCCCAAACGGGCCAGCAAGTCGTCGTCGATAAAAGAAGAAAGTTCCTGCGCATGGACAACCATGCACAGGAACAGAAACATTACTGTCAGTGTTTTTCTCATATCAGAGAGAGTATTTGGTTCGTAGTTTCAGCGATATGCCGCGCCAGGATCAGTGCGTCACCGTGTAAGTGTCGCCCTCGAGCAGTCGGATCTGCTCGAAGTAGTAGCCTTCGGCAATGTCGACGCCCTTGGTCACGGTGCCTGTCTTCACGTCGTAGATGTAGACACAGGGCTGCGCCTTCTCGGTGTTCACGCCGAAGTAGGCCTTGTCTTCCTTGGCAACATAGACCGACCGCTGCGAGAAGCTGCCGCTGCTGTAGGGGATCTCCACGCCGTTGAAGGCCATGCGGGTGCGCGTCTTGCTGTTCAGGTCGACCACGGAGTAGTAGTAAGCATAGCTGTCGATGCTTGTTCCCAGTTCAGAATCGTTGTGACGTGAGAAGGTGAGCACCTTTCCGTTGCCGAGATACTGCACGGTGAGCAGTTTGCCGTCGCTGTTGGGGAAACCGTTGTAGCCCTTCTCGAAGTTGTATTCGCCCTTCTTGATGCGCAACAGCTGACCCAGATCGTCGGTAAGACCGGCGATATAGAGGTTGCCGGCCTCATCGAAGAAGGTGCAGTTCTGCAGCAGTTCGCCGTAGGCAGAGCCCGAAGTCTCTTCCGTCTCGGTGTTGACGAACTCCTGCTCCACGGCCATTGTCTTGGCATTGATGACGGCAATGGTGAGCATATCCTTCGTTGCCTTGCGTCCCGAGCCCTTCTTGCGGTAGAAGAAATAGAACAGTTTGTCGTCGCTCTCACGATAGGTGAGGATGCCGCTGGTGGTGAACGAGTCCCAGTTGTCGCCCAGCTGGATGCTCAGCGTGCCTTCATCCTCGATGGTCATGTCGTCGGTGTTCAGCCGAGTCCACACGATGGCGTTCTTGTCGCCGTTGGCAGCCATGATGACGAGCTTGTTGTCGGCCGTCCAAGCGTGCGTGTACTGTCGGCAGTTGTACGTGTTCTTCACGAAAGGCTGGGCCTGGATCACCTTCATCTGGTTGTTCACAAACTGCAGTTTGACGAAGCGATCGGCCGAAACAGGCACCTGATAGTAGTACTTTCCTTTCACGATGGCCTCCATGGAGTAGTCGGCATTGATTTCCGAACCGGCGTTCTTGAAGTCAACCACGGGTCCTCCGTTGAGCGTGTCGCGCGTCTGCATGATGGTGGTCACGTCGCGTCCCATGCCGCCCTGCTTGCCTACGGTGACGGTCAGGTCGAAGTGGTAGGGTGTGATTTCTTCGGTGACGGGTGTCTTCTTGTTGTCATCATCATCGTTGCTGCAAGCCGTGAAGGCGGCAGTCATTGTCAGCGCCATGAGCGCCATGAAACAGAATTTCAGTTTTTTCATTTCTCTTTTATTATTAATAATGTAAAAATTGGATTCGTCTCTCCCCACAATCATTTCAAGTTGAGTCTGAACTTGGCAAACAGCGAGCGTCCCGGCTTCTGCAGTTTGTAGTTGTCGTAGACGGTGGCGTCGAACAGGTTCTCGCAGTCGAGCGACAGGTTGTAGCGGTCGTTGTGCCACGAATAGGTCAGCTGGGCGCCCACGACGTTCTTTTCGGGAATTCGAGCTTTCGTATCGAGCGCCCCGTAGCCCTCCCACGAGAGGAAGAACCAGTGCACCCACTGGTAGTCGAGGCCGAGAACCAGGCGATCTTTGCGCTGGAAGAGGTCGCGCAGGCTGTAGTGCGCCTCGGCCGAAGCGAAGAGCCACGGACGGTTGGGCACATGATTGTTGAACGTCACCGACGGTTTGCCGTCGTTCTTGTAGCGCTGACGGTCGCGGGCATCCTGCCAGCTCATGTTGGCCACCAGCTGTAACCGCTGCCTCCAGTCGTATCGCAACTCACCCTCCACGCCCTTAATGTGCACAGCAGGCTCGTTGACGTATTGCATCATCCCTTCTTTCTCCGATACCTGCGGTTGTATGTAGTTGTCCACAAAGCGCAGGAAGCCATTCAGCTCGTAGCTCAGCGTGTGATCGTCGGTCGGCCGCCATGTGCCGAACAGTCCGAGGTTGACGTTATCGCTCTTCTCGGGTTGCAGCGTCACGTTGGCATAGATGGTGGTGCCGTTGCCGAGGAGTTCGCGTGCCAGCGGCAGCCTGACGCTGTGCTCGAAGCTGGCTTTCAGTGCCACGGGCTCTGCTATCTGAAAGCGTGTGCCCAGTCCGTAGCCCAGCGAGTTTTTCGTTGAAGAACCACGCACGTCGTCCGAGCCTGTCACCGACTGTATGTCTGTCTGACGTATGTTCAGGTGGTTCACGTAGTCTTTCACAAACAGCGTGTTGTGCATCCTTCCCTGAAGCAGCGACTGGTTGTAGGCCAGCCCGATGATGTGCTTGGCCAAAACGTCGTTGGCGGGGGTGAACGTCTGGTCGACGTCGTCCCACCGATTGTTGCCGGTGCGGTTCAAAGCGTAGCTCAGATTCAGCTGGTGCTCGTCGGTGAGGTGGTAGCTCAGGTCGGCACGCGCGATGGTCAGCGGCCGTTTGTAGTGGCGCATCGAGCGAGCGCGCCCCGTTATCTCGTTGCGCGAGCTGGTGATGTAGGCCCCTTCCCAGTCGTATTTGCGATAGGCGGTGTCGGTGGTCAGCGTGTTGTCCCACGTATGCGACAGCGATAGGTTCGCATTAAGGTTCTCGAGCAGGAAACTGCGCTTCTGATATTGTGCCGACAGACTCCAGGCATCGCTCTCGCGCTCCGCCATTCCCACCACCTTGGTCTGTATCTGTCCTGTCTGCACGTCTTTCTTCACCTTATTATATGATGCTGTGATGAAGAAAGCGTCGGCCCACCACTTGTCGGTGACGCCCACTTCTATTTGTCCCAAGAGCGAGAAATAGTCGTCGTGGAAGCGGCGACGGTCTCTCTCCACGTATGTTCTCGACTCTTCGTCCCACACTTCAACGTTCTTCATCATGTAGTTGTTCTTCGAATAACTCAGTCCGAAGCTGGGACGTATCACCAATCCGTTCTTCATGATATACTGCCCCGAGAGGTCGGCCTTGTGGGTGTGGAACGAACCGATGCCGTAGGAGGCGTCGAGATAGTTGATTTTCTTCCTGTTCGTCACGATGTTCACCGCTCCGCCCAGAGCGTCGGAGCTGAGCCATGTGGGTACCACACCCTTGTAGATCTCAATGTGGTCGATCATGTTGACGGGCAGATTGGCCAGCGTGACGTTGCTTCCTTTGGTGTCCAAAGGCACACCGTCGAGGAAGTATCGCACGGCGTTGCCCGACATGCCGTTGATGCTCAGGTCGAAGTCGGAGCCCACGCCACCCTCTTCACGTATCTTCACGCCAGCCGTGCGGTCGACGATGCTGTTCAGGCTCGACAGCGCATTGACCATCGACTTCACATCGATGGCGTTGACCGAATAGGCACCCTCGCGCAGTTGCTGCGTCTTGCTCTTGCCCACGACGGTCACTTGGTCGAGCATCACCGAGTCGGGCATGGTGCCGACCTTCTTCTTCGGCCGCTGGGCGGTGATGGGCAGCGTGGCCAGCATCAGGAGCAGCAGAATCAGGGCTGCGCTGTGTGTGTTGTTGTTCGTCTGCATCTCTGTCTCCGTCTTTCTCAGGGTTCTTTGTCCAAAGCGCTAATTTTGTCGATGATGAGCTCACTTGTCTCCTCGTACTCGTCGAGAGCCGAGCGCACCAGCCTGACGCTGTAGCCCTCGTGCTCCAGTTCCTCGCGCCACGTCTTGAAGATATCCCTCGTGGCGTGGCCGGCAGCCGTCATGATGAGCGGTGCGAGCACCACCCGGCGCGTGCCTGTCTGCCGGAGCGTTGCCTTGATGTTATCGAGCGAGGGGTATCCGCTGATGGTTCCCACGTGGCAGTTGGCGTGCCCTTCGTGCTGCATGATGTAGTCGGCCAGGCAATACACGTCGTTGGCAGCGCCATCGCGGCCGTGACCCACCAGCACCACCTGCTCGTCGGCTGCTGGTGCCACTTTCTTCAGCAGCATGTCGAGCACCCTACGGCAGTCGTCGGCCGTATAGAGCAGCGGCGACGTGCTTTTTATCTCGAAGAAACGGGGATAGAGATCGCGGATGTCCTGTTCCAAGAGCTGCGTGTCGATGCCTGCCAGCACATCGCAGTTGGCCACGATGATGCTGTTGAACCCGTCGCGCCTCAGCTGCAACAAGGCCTCTCGGGGAAGGGGCTTCTCCACTCCTGAGCGGCGTTTCACTGCCCTGATGGCACCATTGGAGGTGAACGCATCGCGTACCTCATACGTAGGGAAAGCCTGTCTGACGCGCGCCGTCATGGCATCAATGCCAATAGCGCGCACACTGTCCTCGCTTGTCCCGTAATAAACCATCAGTATGGCCTTTCTCAGTTCGCTCACAGGCTGAGAAGCCAGTGCAGCACAAGAGATCAGCACTGCCCCGATGGCAGCCATTACTCTTTTCATAAATAGGTGAAATCAATACTCGCGCGGCATCTTATTCCCGAAATAACCGCGTCGGCGTTAGCTTTTGAATGGCAGGTTTCCTGGCTCTCTCCGAAAAGTCCGCCTTCCCGAGACTGGCTCAGTGGCTTGTTCGTGGGCTTTTCATAATGGAGATGACAGTAGCGGGCACTGCTCAGGACTTGCACCTGATTCCCTTTTATGTTGCGATGGAACACCGCAGCATCACCAATTCGGCTGCAAAAGTACACATTTTTTTGCAAACAGCGGCAACAAAAGGTGTTTTTTTGATTCCCACCCTTCTTCACAACGGGAAAAAGAACGCTTCCAGACATGCCTTTCGGACAGCCGCTGCCGCCTTTTCCGCGTTATGTCCGAAATGCAGAAAGCTGTCCGATGCTTTTCCAGCTTTTCTCGGTTGTTTGTTTGGAATGTAAGCGAAAAGCGTCGTACCTTTGCAATGCAAAAAGGAAAAACAAGTAGAGTTTCTTAGGTTATACATTTAGTGAAAAGACACGATTGACTCAAGTAAAAAAAGGGATTGGTTTTAGGTAAAGATGATTTTCAAGTAAGCCTGGAGGCGAGCTGAGAGATGGTTTCCAAACAAAACCTCAGCACAGCCTCCAGGCTTCACTTTTTTCCGTTGTTGTCCCGCGCTACCAAGCGAACATGCGCTCCACGTCCTCGCTACGCATCTTCGGCGTCAGCAGGCTGACCAACCACACGACCACAAAGCCGCCCACCATGGCGATGGCACCGCAGTTGATGGGATTGATGGGGTTGCCCAGCAGCATGTTGACCACCGTCAGGCCCACGCCCCACACGAAGCAGGCCCACACCGAGGCCGTCGTCACGCCGCGCCAGTAGAGACCGAGCATGAACGGTGCCAGGAAAGCACCGGCCAGGGCGCCCCACGAGATGCCCATGAGCTGCGCGATGAACGTCGGCGGGTTGAGGGCGATGAGCAACGAGATGGCGATGAAGAAGACAATGAGCACGCGCATGACCACCACCTTGCGGCGCTCCACGCGCTCAGCCACCACGTCGTCGATGGTCCCCTCCTCCACTTCGCCTGGCAGCGACTTCTTGTCGCGGTAGATCAGGTCGAGCGTCATCGTGGACGAAGAGGTGAGCACCAGCGAGGCCAGCGTCGACATCGATGCCGAGAGCACCAGCAACACGACCAGGGCAATGATGAAGTCGGGCAGCGAGGCCAGCATCGACGGCACGATGGAGTCGAAGTCCAGACGGCCGTTGGGGAGCGTCGGCGGCGTGCCGAACAGTCGGCCGAATCCTCCGAGGAAGTAGCATCCGCCCGCCACGATGAAGGCAAAGACGGTCGAAATGATGGTTCCGCGGCGGATGGCGCTCTCGTCGGTGATGCTGTAGAACTTGCCGACCATCTGAGGCAGACCCCACGTGCCGAGCGACGTCAGCACGACCACGCCCAGCAGGTTCCACGGATCGGGGCCCCACAGCGTGGCAAAGCCGCCGTTCTCGGTCGTTCCCGGGGGCGTGTCGGCGGGCAGACTGGCCATCTTCTCAACGGCAGCAGTGAGTCCGCCCTGCGCCGAAAGCACGGCCGCGATGACGGTGACGATGCCGAAGAGCATGATGATGCCCTGTATGAAGTCGTTCATAGCCGTGGCCTTGTAGCCGCCGAGGATGACGTAGACGGCCGTCAGGATGGCCATGATGATGACGCAATACTCGTAAGGCACGCCGAACCCCATCTCGAACAGGGTGGAGATGCCCTTGTAGACGCCTGCCGTGTAGGGGATGAGGAACACGAAGGCGATGATGCTGGCCGCTACGCGCAGCCCCTGGCTCTGGTAGCGCGTGCCGAAGAAGTCGGGCATGGTGCGGCTCTCGATGTGCTGCGTCATCAGTTTGGTGCGGCGACCCAGCACGAGCCAGGCCAGCAGTGAGCCGATGACGGCGTTGCCCACGCCGATCCATGTCGACGACAACCCGTATTTCCATCCAAACTGACCCGCATAGCCCACGAAGACCACAGCGGAGAAATAACTGGTGCCGTAGGCGAACGCCGTCAGCCAAGGGCCTACGGTGCGTCCGCCGAGCACAAATCCGTCCACACTGGCTGCCTGTTTTCTGGAATAGAGCCCCACGGCAATCATGACAGCCACAAAAACAATGGTAAGTAGAATCTTTATAAACATAATGATCGATTATATCACTCTCCGTTTATCATTTATCATTCGACAATTGTCATCTCTCATTCGACACTTGTCATCTCACATTCGACAATTATCATTTATCATTTGTCATTTATCATTTAGGCCGCAGGCCGCAACAAGGCCGCCTCAAAACGCCACCTGCACCTGTGCCTGCAGCCAGTTGTAGTCGTTCTGGCTGATGTTTTCGCCGCAGAGACAGCGGGTGTACTGCAGCTGAAGACGACATTTCTTGTAGAACCAATACTGCAGACCCAAGGTCAGATTGGTCTGGTCCCATCCGTCGACGGACGTATTGCGGTCGAAGGTCTCGCCGCTGGCCACGACGTCGAGGGCGTCGACAACGGGGATGCAGAACGTGGCATATCCGCCGCGCGACCCTACGCTGCCGTCTTCACCGCCGAGCCACTCGGCACGGACGCTGGCCGGGCGCGCCTCTTTGTACTTCGAGCTGGTGTAAGGGCGCGTCTTGTATTCGGCACCCACGCTGTAACGGTTGCGCCGATAGTTGTCGCCCACTTGTATGTCGGGGTTCCAGGCGGCCGTACCCACGGCGTTGCCTTTGCCTAAATAGCCTGAAGCCACCACACGGAAGCCGTCGGCGGGCTTCACTTCCAGCTTGGCTATGAAGTCTTTCTGGTTGTTCTGGTCCTTGCGGTTGATGCCCTGGCCGCTCATCAGCGCCAGTTCGTAGTGCAGATGGTCGTCGAGCAGGTCGCCATAGACCATCAGTCCCATGTCGCGGCCGTAGTTGACGCCGTTGAGTGGGTCGGGACCTTCGCCGGCAAGGTAGAGGACGGCTTGTGAATAGACGTCGATGAGCTCGAGCATTGTGGGCGACAAGGGGTTTTCCATCGTGTAGCTGTGCTTGAACTGTCCGAGTCGGACGCTCAGCTCCTTCCCTTTTGTCACCCTGTAGTCAGTGTAGAATTCCTGCACGACGCTCGAGAAGTCGTGCATGAAGAGGAATGACCATCTGTCAGTGATGCGTGCCTTCGCCCATAGCAAGGTGCGCTTCAGGTTGTAGGCGTTCGTTTTTGTGCCGTTGGGGTTCTGATAGGCCCAGCCCCCTTGTGCATAGCCGTTGAGTGTAATGCGGCTGGAGAGGTCCTTCATCCAGTCGGTGTCCTGTTGTCCCATGGCGGCGCTGCTGCTCAGGGCAGCCAGCGCCACGGCGAGCAAGGCCGTTTTCAGGTGTTGCTTTCTCATTTTTCCTTTGCCTTTATTGTTATTCTGCTATTCTTTTTACCACTATTCTTTCAATCTGTCGGCAAAGGTAATCTTTTATTTACAGATTGCAAAACATTTTCACCATTTTCTTTTGATTTGTCTGATTTTTCATCTCGTCGCCTTTCATTTCATTCGTGGCGCAGGCATCATCGCACCTGTGCACTATCAAACCGCGTCAGCATTCACTTCTCGAATGTTGACGAAATCAAAGTCAGGCTGATCCAGCAAATCATAAACTTTCTTTGCCTCAGCATCTGCGGAGACAAAAGCAAATATTTCAGAATCAGCGCTTGCCTGAGCAAACATCTTTGTGTCGTTAGGAATAAGAACTGCCTTTGCCATTATTCCCCCCGTAGTTCACGAACCCATTGGTCTGCATCTTGAACACCCTTCCAGGCGGGAGCAGACAAGTTGATAAGATTCTCCATGTAGTCGTCGTCAAAAGAAGAACGCCGCCGAGACGCAGCCATTTGCGAGAACAGCAACTCAACTTGTTGCTGCACCCATGCGCCTTCATCCATTCCTTCGGCAATGACGGGTCTCATCGCGTCCATCAGCGCATCATCGATAGAAATACTATACTTGCACATCGGCTCTCATCATTATGATTCGGGGACAAAGATACAAAAAAAACAGGAAAAATAGCAAAAAAGACGAGGAAAAACTGGATAAAAGAAAGAAAATGCCTTTCTTCGCCCTCAAAAAAAGAATAACAAGGGAGCGGCTTAGGAAAGTGTCGGCCTGGTCTTGCAGAACGCATATTGTCAACTTTTACTCACGAAAAATCGGGCTGAGATTTTTTTCCATTCTAGAGAGAAGAAAACTTTGAAAAGAGCAAAAAATCCATTCCGAAACGCGGATTTTTTCAGTCCGATTTTCAAAATGAGCCGTTTTACACTCCAAAATGAGCCATTCTGCGCTCCAAAATGACGCATTCTGCGAGGC
>DEJE01000041.1:18139-57899 GCA_002353205.1 Prevotella sp. UBA2756
AGCCACAGAGCGTTAAAACGGGAATTTTGTAAAGGAAATTCAGAAACGCCGTTTCTTCTTCATCGCTATAACGAGATGACGTGATAACGAAAAAACGGGGTCAGAACTGGAAATAGATGAAGGGCTGAATGTCGCTCGACTTCACCTGGATGACAATGTAGATGACGGCGGTGATGAGCAGGGCATAGACGACGACGTTCATGAACGAGAGTCGCGCCACGATGCGCGTCTGCCAACGGTCGGGCAGATAGTGGGTGACGAAGCCGAAGAACATCAGGGCGAACACCCACGGATAACCCGCCAGCACGTCGGGCAGCAGGTGGAGGTTGAAGTCGGTGAACACCTTCTCCACGATGGTGGCGCAGGTGCCGGCATCGGCAGCGCGGAAGAGCACCCAGCTGGCCACGACGAAATGGAACGTGACGATGATGGCCAGCAGGCGGCGCACGCCGTGGCTCCGATAGTCTTTCGGCCGCCGCAGCACCACCTGGCTGAACCATTTGTGGGCGCAGAGGCCGGCACCCTGCAGGGCGCCCCAGGCCACGAAGTTGAACGACGCGCCGTGCCACAGTCCGCCGAGAAGCATGGTGATGAAGAGATTGAGATATTGCCGCGCGCGCCCTTTGCGGTTGCCGCCGAGCGAGATGTAGAGATAGTCGCGCAGCCAAGTGGAAAGCGAGATATGCCAGCGTCGCCAGAAGTCGGTGACGCTGGTGCTTTTATAGGGAGCGTTGAAGTTCATGGGGAAACGGAAGCCCAGCAGCAGGGCGATGCCGATGGCCATGTCGCTGTAGCCGGAGAAGTCGCAATAGATCTGCAGGGCGTAGCCGTAGAGCCCGAGGAGCACCTCCACGCCTGAGAACATCTCGGGCTGGTCGAAGATGCGCTCCACGAAGTTCACGCTGATATAGTCGGAGATGACGGCTTTCTTGAACAGTCCTATAATAATAAGGTATACGCCCATGGCGAACATGCGGCGCGTGATGACGATCGGACGGCGTATCTGGGGCACGAAGTCGCGCGCCTTGACGATAGGTCCGGCCACGAGCTGCGGGAAGAACGACACGAAGAAGGCGTAGTCGAGCAGGCTTTTCAGCGGCCGTATCTCGCAACGGTAGATGTCGATGGTGTAGCTCAAGCTCTGGAAGGTGAAGAAGCTGATGCCCACAGGGAGGAAGATGTCCCACGGCTGGAAGTTATGGCCCATCATGGCGGCTATCGTGCCGGCGAAGAAGTTGGTGTATTTGAAGTAGGCCAGCAGCGACAGGTCGATGACGACGCTCAGGGCCACGAACCATCGCGCCTTGCGCATGCGCCGGGCTATCTCCTCTTCGTCGCTGGCATACTCCTCGTCGCTGTCGGCAAAGGCGGCGGAAGCGAGCTGATGGGGCGGCGGACTGACCAGCCGCCCTATCTGTCGGCCGATGAGCCAGTCGCTCAGCGTGACGATGGCGAGCAGGAAGAAATAGATGCCGCTGCTCTTGTAGTAGAAATAATAGGAGAAGAGGGTGACGAAGACCAGGCGCGCGTTGAGCCTGCGCTGCAGGAGCATGTAGACGAACGAGAATCCCAGGAACATGATCAGGAAGAGGCCGCTGCTGAAGATGAGCGGCTGCTCGGGATCATAGCTGAGCACCTTCACGAGGTTCTCCATGTCGAATGCGCTGAAAAGCTCTTGGTAGTCCATCATCTGTCTGAATACACCTTTCAATCATCAGTTGTCATACCCATACATCAAAGCGTCGAAGAGCTTGCGGCCCAGATGGTCGCCGCCCTTCAGGCTGATGTGGGTGTAGTCCTTGCTGGCCCAGCCCTTCTTCACGAAACTGCTCATGCCGTTCTTGCCGCCCATGGCGTCGTACATGCTGTAGAAAGCTACGTGCTGCTCCTTCGCCAGTTCCTTCTGGTTGCGCATGATGATGTCCACGCCCTTGATGGTCTTGATGCCGCTGGCCGTGCGCTGGTCGCGGTCGGGAACGCCCACCACGAGGATGGAAGCCTGGGGGAAGCAGCGGCGGAACATCTGTATCACCTTCGTCATCTGCCCTTTATAGTGGCGGCCGAAGGTCTCGGTGGTCTTCGGTCCGGCCACGTTCAGGCCGTAGTGGATGATGATGAGGTCGTAGGGGCGCACCTGCGCGAAGCTCTGCAGCGTCGTCTCGGGGATGTCGGTGAGTGTCTTCCCCGAACAGCCGCGCATGCTGAAGTTGTCGACCACGATGCCGCGCTGCGTCTCGAGGGCCGCTCCGTAGAAGACATCGCGCGACGAGGCACCGCTCACGTTCCACTTCACCTTGCCCATGTTGCCCTCGAGGTCCACCTTCTGCACGGTGCCGCCCGCCTCGGGTCTGAAGGTCTGACGGCTGTCGCCGTCGGCTTCGCCCCTGATGGTCATGCCGCCGTTGGTCTTGAAGTAGAGCATGGCGCGGTCCCATGCGCTGAGGTGCTTCTTCCACTTCGTGCCGCCGAGGGTGAGCGATGCCGAGCCGTCGACGGTGAAGTAGCGCTGCGAGATGCCTTGCACGCTGGGCGAGAAGGTCTTCTTCTCCATCACCGAGTGTGAAGTGAAGCCGTTGGTGTGCACTTTCACCGTGGGACGGTTGCTGTTGGTGGTCGGACCGCAGTCCACCCACCCTGCTCCGCCGCCGCCGAAGCGTTGCTGCAGCTGCTCGCGCAGCTCGCTCGTGAGGATGTCGCCCTCGACGAACGAGTCGCCGAAATAGGCCACGCGCACCGGTCGGTCAAGCAGATCCACGTCGCGCAGCATGGTGTAGAACGCCTCCATGCCGCCGCCCGAGCCGCCCGAGAAGTCTTGTATCGGGGTGAGACCCTTGGGAAGTGGTCGCTTGCCGACGGGTTCCGCCTCGGCTTCGGGCTGGGGTTCGGCCTTCAGGGCGGCGATGCCCGACAGGGGCTTCTCGTCTTCCTCGTCCTCCACGCCGTAGATATCGATGACCGGCACGACGACGTCGCTCAGTATATCCACGCTCCTGAGCTCAGTGTCGGCGAGCGACAGCTGCGGCATGAGGTGCATAAAGAGCAGGACGGCGACGATGATGCCCATCATCACGAATGTCTGCGCCGGTTTATTGTTCATATTGCTTATCTTCTCATGTTTCAAATTGGAGCTGCAAAATTATAAAAAATCCGTGAAACGCTGTTGCCTTTCACGGATAAAAATTGAAACAAGAGCTGATTCTTGATGTTGCTTCATCCACATTCCTTCCTTTTTCGACCCCTTTCGGCTTCAGGGAGCACATTTTCTTCGTGCGTCAGGCAGCCCGTTCGGGATTTTTTTGCTAAATTTGCACCATGATATCGAAGAAACAAAAAGTCAGGAAAGAATGAAATATACCATCACATGCAAGAATTGCGGCACGCGGTCGATGGTGGAAGCCTCCACGCCCGGCGACATCATGTGCAAATGTCCGTCGTGCGGCAGCCTCATCCCCGTGCATATACCGTCGGAACGGTCGTCAGAGTCGCGCGATGAGCACCATCACCACCACCATCATCACCACCACCACCATCATCATCACAGATCGTCGGAACCGACGCAGCGCGATCTGAACCGCCGTCTGGCGTGGTTCTTTGCGGGTTCGTTCCTTTTCATCGCAGGTGTGATTGGCGGTTTGCTGGTTTGCGCCCAAGTGGCGAAAGCCGTGATGTAAAAAAAAAGTTTGGCGTGACTCGCGTCAGGCCAAACATAAAAAAGTATAATTATATTATGAAACGATGATAAATATCTTGCTCAATAATTTGTTGCAAAAATAAAAATTTGTTTTTAACCGTGCAAGAACGACTGAAACAAAATCCTGATTTTTTAGTACGAATGATTCAAAAAATCTTTTGTTTAAGATATTTTTCACTTAATCGCTGTTTTCAAGCCTTTCAATGTGCTCGTAGAGCTTCTTGTAGAACGGGTGACGTGCGAGCGTGGCGCGGTTGCCGAGGATGACAAGCTTCATTCGGGCCCGCGTGATGGCCACGTTCATGCGCCGCAAATCGCGCAGGAATCCAATCTGTCCCTCGTCGTTGGCGCGCACTAACGAGATGAGGATGATGTCGCGCTCCTGCCCTTGGAACCCGTCGACGGTGTTCACCGTGATGAGCTGACGGAAGGGTTTGAAGAAAGGACGCTTCCTGATGAGCTGCCGCAAGTGCTGCACCTGTGCGCGGTAGGGAGAGATGACGCCCACGTCGATATGTTCTTCGAGCACGCGCTCCTTGCCTATCTTCCCGTAGTAACGCTCCAGGACGGCCAGCGTCAGCTCGGCCTCGGTCTTGTTGATACGCCCGAACGACTCGCCCACGAACTCCTCCTTGGCATCAATGTCCGACGTGTCGATCCACTCAATCGGGTCGTCGTAGTCGAGAATGCCGCGATGCTTCACCTCGGGAGCGCTCTCCACGAGCCCACCGTAAAAATAGTCGGACGAGAAACGCATGATCTCTTCGTTCATGCGATACTGCACACGGAGCAGCGACACCGCCTCGGGATGCGTCTGCACGATGCGCTCCATGAGCGTCGTGCCCAGTCCGCCATGCAGGGCGGCAAGGCTCTTCACCGTGGGTGGCAGCTGACAATGGTCGCCGGCGAACACCACGCGGCTCACCTTGCGGATGGGAATCCAGCAGGCAGCCTCGAGTGCTTGCGCCGCTTCGTCGATGAACAGCGTCGCGAACTTCATGCCTTGGAGCAGACGGTTCGCACTTCCCACCAACGTACAAGCGATGACGCGCGCCTCGCCGAAGAGTTCCTGGTTAATGCGGATCTCGATTTCGGTGGCGCGACTCTTCAGCCGTTCTATCTTCTGATGATATTTCTCGTCGCCTCGGCGGCGGTTCTGCCTGATCTCGCGGATGGTCTTGCGGATGGCCCAGAGGGCGGGATAGTCGGGATGAGCCTCGAAACGTCGCTCGTAAGTGAAGCTGAGCATCTTGTCATCGACGCGAGTTGGGTTGCCGATACGCAGCACGGCGATGCCGCGGTCGACGAGTCGCTCGCTGATCCAGTCGACGGCCATGTTGCTCTGGGCGCACACCAGCACCTGATTCTCGCGCATCAGCGTCTCGCGGATGGCTTCCACGAGCGTCGTCGTCTTCCCCGTGCCCGGCGGTCCGTGCACCACCATCACGTCTTTGGCGCGCAGCACCTCGTTGACGGCCTGCTCCTGCGTCGCATTCAGATATGGGAAGCGGAGCGCACTGAAGGTGAAGTGCTCTGGCTTGATGCTCTTGGTGTAGAAAAGGTCGCGCAGGTGGGCCAGCCGGTTGTTCTTGGCTCGCATCACGCGGTCGAGTGCGTCGAACATAGTCTTGTACGATGTCTCGTCGAACGACAGCTGAACGCCCACAGGCTCGGTGCTGTTGAGGACCTCGCCCACGGGAGCCGAGTCGGCCACGACGACCACCATGCGGTCGCCATCCACATAGCTCACCGTTCCCGTGAGGTGCAACTGTATCGATGTCTGCCCTTTCGTCTTCACCGTGGTGCCCATGGTGCGGCCGTTCTTGCCTGCCGTCGGCTCCTCTTTCAGCTTGAAGAACACCACCGGACGTCCGAACTCGAAGTTATGTTCTATCTCTTCGTCGCCCGTGCGGTGCACCTCGATGCAAAGCTGGTTGAGGCTGTTCCAGTAGCTGCGCCCCGGTTTCAGCGGATACCACGCGTCGCCGCGCTTCACCTTCCGCTGCAGACCCATCTGTTCTGTCAGCTGGCGAAACGCGTCCTTCTCTGCGTTGTACTCTATCTCGAGCAGCATTTTCTGCTGAAGGAGGCTCTGTATGGGTGTGTTCGTGATAGACATATCGTGACGAATGCGCCGTCGGGGCGGACTTTTCGTCTGCCCGACGCGCGTACATTATATATTATATATAACTTCTAAGCATACCGATGGCGGCCCAGCCACTTGTTGATGCGGTTGCCGACGGCCTTGAAAATGATGCCGAAGTTGCCATATTTCAGGTTGAGCCACAGTTCTTCAAACGACCGCGACACCTTGATCCACGGGTGTCCCCACGCATGCACCTTGTAGAAACGCTCCTTGAAAGCCACGTGGTCGATGACGTGTTTCGGGTGTCGGAGCGGGAACTGCAGCTCGTGGCGCTTCATGGTGAAGATGCGGCGGTAGGCCCGCGGCGTGGTGTGTATGCTTCCTGTGAAGTGTGTAGAGTCGGCCGTCAGTCCGCGGTTGTTGATGAGGTTGTGCTTCGGAATGATGGCCAGCCCGTTGTTGAGCAGCATGCTTGCCCAGAAGATGCTTTCGTAGAATGCTTTTCCCGACGCGCGGTGGTCGTGGAGCATGTCGATGAGGTGTGCGTTCTGCTTGCGTTGGTGGATGAGCGTGCGCAACTGGCGCATGGTCTGCTCATCGTCGAGGAACGAATAGCTGCCGTCCCACGTGTCGATGACGCGACGCCACGATGCCCAACCCCAGATGATACATGTCTGAGCGAAGAAATAGTCGTCGGCAACGTCGGTCGTCACCTCGTCGGTGTTGAAACCCGAGATCATCCACACGCGCTCGTCGTCGGCATAACGGTCGAGGAGCTCCTTGCAGAAGGGGAAGAACGACTGCGAGGGCACGTCGTCGTCTTCGAGCACGATGCAGCGGTCCACCATCGAGAACGCCCATTTCTGCGACAGATACTCCGATGGGTCGCAGCCCTGGTTGCGCTCTTGGTAGTTGGTGTGCACCTCGCACTCCCAGTCGATGTCGGCCACCACCTTTCGGCAGGCCTCAATACCGGCCATGTCGCGCTCGCCGCGCGGACCGTCCTGATAGAGGAACAGCTTCGTGGGACGCGCTTTCTTCACCTCGTCGAACACTTCTTTCAGGTGGTCGTGACGGTTGAAGAACAGGATCAGCACGGCAACGTCAATCTTCGCAGGGTGTTTCATGGGTACTTCTTTTTATGACTGTGGCGCAAATGTACGCAAAATTATTGAATTACAAGCCTGGAAGATGCAGAAAAATCTCTTTTTCATGGACAGAAAAGGAAGAAAAACGCGGAAACAGCACGGAGAATGGATTTTTATATTTATTTTTGCACGGTAAAAAACGAGAGCCAAAATGAAGAAAACAATCATCGCTGCCCTACTCCTCGCGGCATCAGCGGCCACACTATCGTCGTGCAACACGCTGATGGACTTCTTTGTCAACGACACCGTCAGCCAAGCAGCCACGAGCAGCATCAACAGCACCGACCCGAAGGCGTCGCTCCACAAAGAGGAGAAAGCACGACAGAAGAAGCAGCAGGAACTGATAAAAGAAGGCAAGTGCCCCACCTGCGGCGGCATCGGCAAGACTGCCGACGGCCGATATGAGTGCGCCACCTGCAAGGGAACGGGCCGCTATGCAGCGGATAGTTGACAGTTGACAGTGAAAAGTGGATAATCCCTCTCCCTCTCCTTCGGGGAGTGCTGGGGTGGGGCTCTATCTCCTACTTAAATACCTTATCGCATCATCGAGGATCTTCGCATGCGCGATCTTCATCACGGCCAGATAGAGGATGCCGGCCATCGCTATGCGCGCGGCAAGCAGCAGCCAGAGATTTGATATACGGCACGTGGCATAGTGCGTGATGAGCATCGTGGCGGCCGCCGTCAGCGCAAAAGGCAGGATATCGGCCAGCAGCATGAGCAGCGAATAGCCCGTCAGGCGCCACACGAAGGCGTGCCACACCAACAGCCACACGATGTTGAGCACCGTGAACGCCACCACCATCGGCTGCACGCCCCACGACGTCAGCGACAGCATCAGCGCTATCTCGCACAGTCCGAGCGCCAGCGTGCACCACATATAGATGTCCGACCGACCCTTGCTGATGATGAGATTCGACATCAGCGTGCACAACGGCGTGAACGCTCCGCACAGACAGAGAATCTGCAGGTAGCCCGCGCTGATGAGCCAGCGGTCGGTGATGGCCAGCACGATGAACTCCTTGGCCACGAGCGAGAAGCCGAAAAGGAGCGGAAACGACACGAAAGCCGTGAAGCGCACCAGCTTACGCAGGGCGCGCAACTGCCGCTCGCGGTCGTCGTTCAGGTCGACGAAGACAGGCTGCGCCACCGTCTGCACCATGCCTTGCAGCGTGTAGCTCGCTTTGTAGTTCCACTGGTAAGCCTGGTTGTAGTGCCCGGTCTGATGGGCCGAATAGTAGCGCCCGAGGATGATGTTCAGTATATTGTTGTTCACCTGCGTGAGGATCGCCGATGCCATGATCTTGCAGCTGAAGCGGAACATGCGCCTCACCGGACCGCTGTCCCAGCTCAGCGTGGGCCGCCACGGCGAGTAGTGCCACAGCATCAGCGTGTTGGTCAGTATGTAGACGATGGTCTGCGTGGCGATGGCCCAGTAGGCGAAGCCCTGCCAAGCCATGACGATGCCCACGACGTTCGACACCACGATGGCCGTCATCCCGCTCTTCGCCTGCTGCTTGGTGCGCAGGTTCTTGAAAAGCCAGGCCGACTGCGCCAGACCGAAACTCGAGACGACGAAGCCCAGGAAGGCATAGCGGCACAGCGCCACCAGCTCGGGCCGGTGGTAGTAGTCGGCAATGAGGGGCGCGCAGAAGAAGAGCACGGCATAGATACACACCGACACGACGATGTTGAACCAGAAGACGCTGTTGTAGTCGTTGGCCGTAGGGTGCTCCAGATTGGTGAGCGCCGTCTTGAAACCGCTGCTCTGCAACTCGGTGGCCACGACCGAAAAGATGGTGATCATCGCCACCAGACCGAAGTCGCCGGGCGACAGCAGTCGTCCCAGTATGATCCCGGTGAGCAGGCCGATGAGCTGTTGCACGCCGTTGTTCATGCCGCCCCAGAAGAGTCCGCGGGCTGTCTTCTCTTTCAGTGATTCCATCGTTAGATGTGTGCAAAATTAGTGTTTTGCGTTCGATAAAACAAAAAAAAGGGGATAATTATTGAGTAGTTCACCGAAAAAGCAGTAATTTTGTGCAGAAGTTCGCGGTGCCGGATTCGTCGGATGCCGTACATATATATAAGGTACGCGTAGGAACGCTGCGCGAGCAAACCTAAAAAACAAGAATTGTAGACCCATGCGAATACTGATAGTGAACACAAGCGAGAAGACGGGAGGCGCCGCCGTGGCTGCCAACCGCCTCATGGACGCGCTCAACAACAATGGCGAGAAGGCACGCATGCTGGTACGCGACAAGCAGACCGACAGCATCACCGTCATCGGTCTGCCCCAGGGCTGGCGCCAGCAGTGGCATTTCCTGTGGGAACGGCTGTGCATCTTCGTGCGCATGGGCTTCTCGCGAAAGCACCTCTTCGAGGTCGACATCGCCAACGCCGGCACCGACATCACGCGGACGAAGGAATTCCGCGAGGCCGACGTGGTGCATCTACACTGGATCAACCAGGGCATGCTATCGCTGAAGGGCATACGACGCATCATGGAGAGCGGGAAACCCGTCGTCTGGACCATGCACGACCTGTGGCCGGCCACCGCCATCTGCCACTATGCGCGCGGCTGCCGGCGCTACACCGACCACTGCGACCACTGTCCGCTGCTGCCGCGAGGGGGCTCTCGCCACGACCTGTCGGCTGCCGTCTGGCGGCGCAAGGCGTCGATGCTCCGCTCGGGCAACATCTTCTTCGTGGCCTGCAGCCGCTGGCTCGAGGGCGAAGCGAAGAAGAGCGCACTGCTCAAGGGGCACATCATCACCAGCATTCCCAACGCCATCGACACCCGCCTCTTCAGACCCATCGACCGCAAAGAGGCCCGCCGCAAGGCCGGTCTGCCCGAGCAGGGCCGCATCATTCTCTTCGTCTCGCAGCGCGTCACCGACGAGCGCAAGGGCATCGCCTACCTCATCGAGGCCGTAGACAGGCTCGTGGAGCAGCATCCCGAGCTGAAGGCCGACACCCACATCGCCATCCTCGGCGGACATGCCGAGGAGGTGGCCGACAAGCTCGCCCTACCCGTCCACGCACTGGGCTACGTGAGCGACGAACCGACCATCGTCGCCGTCTACAACGCCGCCGACGTCTTCGTCACGCCCTCGCTCGAAGACAACCTTCCCAACACCATCATGGAGGCCATGGCATGCGGAGTGCCATGCGTGGGATTCCGCGTGGGCGGCATCCCCGAGATGATCGACCACCAGAAAAACGGCTACGTGGCCGAGCTGCGCAACAGCGACGACCTCGCTGCCGGACTGGCCTACGTGCTCACCGAGGCCGACGGCGACGAGCTGAAGCACCGCGCCCTGCGCAAGGTGGTGCAGAACTATTCGCAGACGAGCGTCGCCCTGCGCTATGTGGAGGTGTACCAGCACGCCGCAGCACAAAAGAATCTCAACATCTGAACAATGATACGCATCACCGTTGTCACCATCACCTACAACGCCGCCGACGTCATCGGGCGTACGCTGCAGAGCGTCCTCGCACAGGACTACCGCGACGTGGAGCACATCATCGTCGACGGAGCATCCTCCGACCAGACGCTCACCATAGCCTTCGACTACAAACAGCGGTCGGACCAGCAGCACTGCGGCCACACGGTCAGCATCGTCTCCGAGCCCGACAGCGGCATCTACGACGCCATGAACAAAGGTCTGAAGCTGGCCACGGGGCACTATGTCGTCTTCATGAACGCCGGCGACACCTTCAGCAAGGCCACGACGCTCTCGGCCGTGGCGGCCAGTGCCGACAGCGAACCCATGCCGGCCGTCGTATATGGCGACACCGACGTGGTCGGCAACGACGGAGAGTTCCTCTACCGCCGACGTCTGTCGCCCCCCGAGCACCTCTCGTGGCGCTCCTTCCGACAGGGGATGCTCGTCTGCCACCAAGCGTTCTACGCCCGCACCGACCTGGCCAAGGCCGCACCCTACGACCTTCGCTACCGCTTCTCGGCCGATGTGGACTGGTGCATCCGCGTGATGAAGGAGGCCGAACGCCGACAGCTGCCGCTCGTCAACCTGCACCAGACCGCCGCCTGCTACCTCGAAGAGGGGCAGACCACGCGCAACCACCGCGCTTCGCTCCGCGAGCGCTTCGACGTGATGCGCCGCCACTACGGCCTCGTCACCACTCTCTGCATGCACGCATGGTTCGCCATTCGCCAGTGCATCAGGAAATGAGGCCCCCCTCCACATTTTTCTACATCACACAGAAAGCACAGAAATCACAGAAAAACTTTTGTTCGCACATCATTATCGGCAGCACAAAAAGAATCTGTGATTTCTGTGATTTCTGTGTGAGATTTCCCCCGAGGGGGAGAGAGAAAGCCTCCAAATAATGACCCCCCTCCGGCTCCCCCGAGGGGGAGAGAGAAAGCCTCCCCTCGGGGAGGTTGGGAGGGGGTCCCCCGTTCTGGCGGGGAGGCAGGGAGGGGGTCTAGTACACCACCTTCTTCCCCCCTCGTATATAGATATGTCCCTTCTGCGGAGCCATCACACGGCGCCCGTCAAGCGAATACCACTCGCGCGCTTGATCATTGATCATTTCTCCATTATCATTTAGAGGCGAGGCCTCGCCGAGTCCCGTCACGATGTCGAGGTCCTCCGGCTCACCGTCTTCGCCGTAGTAGTAATACCAGTCTTCATTTTCATACTTAGCAGCCACCCATCCCCTGTCATAGACGATGTCCGCCTGCGCCGTTGTCATGAAGTTCCGTTCAGAGTCGCTGTCCTTGTTAACCACATAGAGAACGCCATTGGTTTCAGGCAGGCTGTTCACTAAGAGGTCCATGCCCTCGCGGCGAATGCGGTTTTCATAGCAAGAAAGATACGTCAGCGCAATGTTCTTCGACACATCGAGCGTGGTCAGCTGGTTAGAAGAGCAAGAAAGCGCCGTCAGCGCAGTGTTCTTCGACACATCGAGCGCGGTCAGCTGGTTATTATAGCAATATAGCCCCGTCAGCGCGGTGTTGTTCGACACGTCGAGCGTGGTCAGCTGGTTGTTTTCACAATTAAGGTACGTCAGCGCCGTGTTCTTCGAAACATCGAGAGCTGTTAGCTGGTTCTTGTAGCAATCAAGCCCCTTCAGCGCGGTGTTCTTCGACATGTCAAGCGCGGTCAGCTGGTTACATTCGCAAGAAAGCGCCTTCAGCGCAGTGTTCTCCGACACATCGAGCGCGGTCAGCTGGTTATTGTAGCAATAAAGATCCGTCAGCGCGGTGTTCTTCGACACGTCAAGCGCGGTCAGCTGGTTAGAAGAGCACCTAAGCTCCGTCAGCGCGGTGTTCTTCGACACGTCGAGCGCGGTCAGCTGGTTAGAAGAGCATTTAAGGTACGTCAGCGCGGTGTTCTTCGACACATCGAGCGCGGTCAGCTGGCTAAAATAACAAGAAAGTGTCGTCAGCGCAGTGTTTTCCGACACATCGAGCACGGTCAGGGCGTTGTGATGGCAGAAGAGTTCCTGCAGCGCGGTGAAGTACTCCACTCCTTCAAGGCTTTCTATTCCCTTATTCCCAACGTTGATCGTGGTGACGGCATCCTGCTCTGCAGGGCTGAGCGATCCGTCGTGGTTGGTGTCGAGGTTCTCGCTGACGTATGTGCGGAAGGCAGCATCGGGGAAGAAGTCCTCGTTGATGGGAATGCTCGTGGGCGCAAGCACCGTGTATCTGCCGCCCTGCTCGCGGTACACATCCCAACGCTTCTTGTTGGCGGTTGCCAGCTGTGCGTTCGAAGGGTTGCTGTTGCCCTCGGTGACACCCGTCTTCACCAGACTCCTCACGATCAGCTTCCCTTTTTCCTCCCCGCTACTGTATGGCAGATTGTCGATGAGTGCCTGCATGTTGTCGCCTGCGATGCTGTTCTGGTTGCAGTGCACTTCTTTCAGGTCGTCGTTGTAGTAAAGGTCGAGGCTGGTGAGCTGGTTTTTCTCGCAATGCAGGGTCTGCAGGGCATAGAAGTATTCGATGCCCGTCAGGTCGGCGATGCTTCGGTTGCTGACGTCGATGACGGTCTTGTTCAACGCCTCGTCCTCGCTGAGCTGTCCGTCGTGGTCGGTGTCGCAGTTGCTGCTGACATACCCGCGGAAGGCGTCGTCGGGGAAGTAAGTCTCGTTGATGGCGATGGGCAGCTGGCCGATGTATGGATATTCCCAATATTCATCATCTGTCATCTCCACCTTCCATCCCTTCTGCCTGGCCACGAAGGCCTGAGCAGCCGTACAGGAATTGTCATAGGAGTCGTCGTAACCTTTAACGTTGAAATATCCATTCACTGCCGTTGGCAAGCTGGCCACGAGCCTGTCCATGGCTCCGCCTGAAATCCGGTTGTGGTAGCATTTCAGACGAGACAGTGAAGCGCAGCCGCTGACGTTGAGACTGGTGAGACCATTTTCATAGCAGTAGATTTCTTCCACATTCGTGCCGCTGACCGATAGCGAAGTCAGACCGTTATAACTGCAGTCCAAAAATTTCAGGTAGAAGTTGTAGCTCACGTCGAGTGACGTCAGCTGATTCAACCAACAGTTTAATTTCTCCAGCTTCCTGTTCGCGGTTCTCACGTCGAGCTGTGTCAGCTCATTTTCGCCACAATCAAGCTCCGTCAGCTCCGTATTGTTCTTCACGTTCAGCTCGGACAGATAGTTTCCTTCACAATCCAAAACCTGCAGATTCCTGTTCTTGGTCACGTCGAGCTGTGTCAGCTTGTTAAACCCACAGTCAAGAGAAGTCAGCGCCGTGTTATGGCTGACGTCGAGTGTTGACAGGGAATTATAGCCGCAACCCAACTCTTGCAGCTCCAGATTGTTTGTCACGTCGAGCTGCGCCAGCTTATTACTGCTACAATAAAGATACCTTAGCTTCGTGTTCTTCGAGACATCAAGTTCCTGAAGATTGTTGTGTTTGCAAGTTAAATAAACCAGCTCCGTGAGGAACTCGACGCCTTTGAAGCTGGTGATTTCACGACCATCACAATACACAAACTGCGCCCTTCTGAGCTCATCGCCGCTGAGGGTGCCGTCGCCGTCGCTGTCGAACTCCTCGCTGAGGTAGCTGCGGAAGTTCTCATCGGGGAAGTTCATGGCGTTGAGCTGAACGTCGGGGATCGCCTCCAGCTCGTAGATGCCGTTGTTGTCGCGGGTGAAGACATGCCAGTTGCGGCCGATGGCCATCATCACCTGCGAGGCCGATGGGTAGCGGTTGCCCTCGCCGCTGGCGTTGTTATAGACCACGATCTCTGCGTTGCTCACCGTGGGCAGGTTGGCGAAGAGCCGGCCCATGCCGGAGTAGATATGGTTGTTCCAGCAGGTCACCTTCTGCAGCTCCGTGTTGTGAGAGAGGTTGAGCTCCTCGAGCTGGTTCTGCTGGGCGTAGAGGAATTTGAGCTTCGTGTTTTGAGAGAGGTCGAGCTCGGTGAGCTGGTTCTGTGCGCAGCGTATGATGGTGGCCTCGGTGAAGTATTCGATGCCCTGGAGCGAGGTGACGCCGAGGTTGGTGACGTCGATGTCGGTGGCGGCTTGCAGCTCGCTATCGCTGAGCGAGCCGTCGCGGTTGGTGTCGAACTTGTTCACGTAGTTGCGGAACTTCTGGTCGGGGAAGTTATAACGGTTGATGATGACTTCTGTGGGCCGCAGTTCGGTGAGCGTGCTCCCGTCGGTGCTGTACACCTTCCAGTTCTTCTCGTTCCATGTCGCGATGTCGGCGTCGGTGCCCACGGTGTTGCCCTCGGTGCCGTCAGTGTTTCTGACGACCAGCTTACCTGTGGTGGGTGCTTCCGCCAGGATATTCAGTGTCGTCAACTGGTTGTTGTGGCAGTAGAGCTCTGTCAGTAACTTCGCGAAGCCGGACAACCCTATCGTGATCGCAGTCAGCTGGTTGTACTCGCAGTGGAGCACCTCCAGGTTTTTCAAGCCCGACAGCGACAACTGCGATGCCAGCTGGTTGTGGTCGCAGTAGAGTTCCTTGACGTTGGTGAAGTGCTTGATGCCCGTGAGGTCGGCAATGCCCATGCTGCTGACGTTGATGGTCTCCACGGCTTCGACCTCCGAGGTGCTGAGGATGCCGTCGTCGTTGCTGTCGTAGCGTCCTACGAAGCCGCGGAAGATGTCGTCGGGGAAGATCGTTGCGTTGATGCCCACGACAAGCAGGTTCAGGCCGGCATCCTGTACCGCCCAGCCTTTATTCGAGGCAGCGATGGCATTCGCCTCGGTGTAGGTGTTTCCCTCGTTGGCTTCGGGATTGGTGGTGACAAGTGTCAGCGTGCCGGTGCTCACGGTGGGCAGGCTGTTGATGAAGTTGGTCATGTTCGTGCCCTTGATTTTGTTGCCATAGCACGAGATTTTTGTCAGCGCCGTGTTCTTCGTCACGCTGAGCTTCGTGAGCTGGTTGTTGTAGCAATCCAATCTTGTCAGCTTCGTGTTCTTCGTCAGGTCAACCGTTGTGAGCTGGTTGTTGGAGATGTTCAGAAGGGTGGCAGCCGTGAAGTGCTCAATGCCTTTCAGGTTGGCAATGCCCTTTCCCTGTACATTGATGAGTTTCTTCGCCGCCTCCGTGGTGCTGAGGGTGCCGTCGCCGTCGGTGTCGCAGTTGTCGATCACCCACTGGCGGAAGATGTCGTCGGGGAAGTTGGTGGCGTTGATGGCAACCTGCGCCCGCACGCTGGCGCCCGTTCCTGCCATCATGAGCAGGATGAATGCAATGAGTAGTTGTTTCGTTTTCATATCCGTAGTGTTGTTAATGTGATAATAATTCGGTTTTTGTGCAGACCGACCGCCAAAAACAGGTTGTTTTCATTAGTTTTCTGCTTTCGGTGCAAATATACAAAATATTTTATTAACTTGTGTCACCCTCCCCTTAAAGATTGTTAAGAATTGAAAGAATCATGGTTAAAGTTTGCCCGACCGCCGTTTTTGCGCTGCCGCGAGGTCTCACATGCGTCGCCACCTCAATTGAATTGCGCAGCAAAACAATTGAATTTGCCGAGCAAAACAATTTAAATTGCGCAGCAAAATAATTTAAATTGCAGCGCAAAACAAATTGAATTGCGCTGCAACAAATATGCTATTGCACGGCGAAAGCGCTCTCCTTCCGACAAAAACTTCACGCTCGGGCAAAAAAAAAAGAACGGTTTGCTTTTCACTTACTTAGTTTTTTCGTATCTTTGCGGCGAAAGCCGCGAAGATACTTGAACTCGGCATAAAAAACAAATGAATTTGTTTTGTTCTGCACTCGATTGATTCGTATCATTGCGGCAAAGTAATAACATAACAACAGATACAACCATGAGGAAACTTTGCATTTCAATCCTGTTCTGCATCGCTGCCGCCGGAGCGTGGGCACAAGAGACGATAGCAGTGAACACCGGCGACATCGTTTCGCCCGAACAGCATCCCGACCAGACGGTGACCTTCCGACTGATGGCACCCGAAGCGAGGAAGGTGGAGATAGAGGCCGACTTCCTGCCCAAACGGCTGGTGGACACCCCGATGGGGAAGATGGAACAGACGGGACGGGCAGAGATGACGCGCGCAGCCAACGGCCTATGGTCGTTCACGAGCGAGGCGCTGGCCCCCGAGCTCCACACCTACTGCTTCTATGTGGACGGCATTCGGATGAACGACCCGTCGAACGTGTACATGCTGCGCGATATCGCCACCTACACCAGCTACTTCATCACCGACGGCAAGCTGAGCGAGAACTACGTAGTGAGAGACGTGGCGCACGGAACGGTGAGCAAGGTGTGGTACCCCAGCCCGGGACTCGACATGAACCGCCGACGCATGACCGTCTACACACCGGCAGGCTACGACGACAACCCGTCGCGACGCTACCCCGTGCTCTACCTCCTGCACGGTGCCGGGGGCGACGAGAACGCATGGAGCGAGCTGGGGCGCGCCACGCAGATTGCCGACAACCTCATCGCCCAAGGGCTGGCCGAGCCGATGATCATCGTGATGCCCAACGGCAACGGGGGCCAGAAAGCCATGCCGGGAGAGTATGAGAACGCGATGTACAAACCGTCGTTCATGAACGCACGGACGATGGACGGCGCCATCGAGGCCGCCTTCGTCGACGACGTCGTGGGCTATGTGGACAGTCACTACCGCACGAAGGCCGACCGCGACCACCGCGCCGTGGCCGGACTGTCGATGGGCGGCTTCCACTCGTGCTACATCTCGGCCAACAACCCGACGACGTTCGGCTACGTGGGACTGTTCTCGGCGGCCATCAACCGTCAGGCCCCCAACGCGCCGAAGGGCTTCATCTACGACAACCTGGAGGGCAAGCTGGGGCAGCTGTTCGCGCAGAAACCGCACCTCTACTACATCGCCATCGGCAAGACAGACTTCCTCTACAAGGACAATGAGCAGCTGCGCAAGATGCTCGACAAGCACCGCTGGCCCTACGAATACCGCGAGACCGAGGGCGGACACATCTGGGCCAACTGGCGCGTCTACCTGAACGAGTTCCTGCCCAAGCTGTTCAAGTAGGCAAAGCTTCCGCACTCCCAAAACTCCCGAAATATATGAAAAAGAGGATCCGCAATATCATCAACATGGCGCTGGCTGCACTCATCGTGGCCTTGGGCTTCGGCAGCTGCCGCACATCGAAACACCTGACCGACAACCAGGGAGTGACAGAGACTGACGGCAACGGTCAGGTGCCGACGGACACCATCTACTTAGAGCCGCCCGCAATCGTGAAGCCGCCCGAGGTCGATCCGCCTGTGTGTGTCTATGCCCCGCCGCCCGTGATGGAACAGAAGCCCGTGATAGAGCAGAAGCCCGTCCGCGAGCGCCCCGTGGTGCTCTACGGTGCTCCGCCGACAAGAAAGAAGAAGTAGCCGGAGGGGAGAAAGACAGCATGATGAATACTACAAACAACGCTTACAGGATGTCACTGTGCCTGCTGGCCTGCCTGTTCCTGACGCTGACGACATCGTCGGCACAGTCGGCAGCCGACCGGCTGAGCCACCTGTTCGTCCTCGGCGGCGAGCTGTCGAACTCTGCCGCCACGAGCATCGGCGACATCGACGAGGTGATGCCGCGCATGCAGGCGCTCGGACTGAACACCGTGCTGGTGCCGGTGTGCTGGGATCTGACCGAACCTGAGGAGGGCCGCTACGACTTCACGCTCGTTGACCGCGTCATCGACCGCGCCCGCGACTGCCGTCTGCAGGTGGTGCTGCTGTGGTTCGGTGCGTGGAAGAACTCCATGAGCTGCTACGCCCCGGCATGGTTCAAGCAAGACACGAAACGCTTCCCGCGCGCCATGACGCGGTCGGGGAAGCCTCTCGAGATAGCGAGTGCCTTCTCGGAGGAAGTTTTCCAGGCCGACTGCCGCGTGTTCACGAAGCTGATGGAGCACCTGGCAGAGAAGGACAAAGGCTTCGGAACGGTGGCGATGATACAGATAGAGAACGAAATCGGCATGCTCGAAGATGCCCGCGACCACTCGCCGCTGGCCGAGAAAGCCTATCGCCAACCCGTGCCCGACACGTTGCTGAAGGCGCTGAAGCTGAAGAAACGGGGCTCGTGGCAGCAGGTCTTCGGCTCCGACGACTACGCCGACGAGAAGTTCATGGCCTGGCACTACGCCTGCTACGTGGAGCGGCTGGCACAGGTGGCGCGCCGCATCTGCGACCGTCCGCTCTTCGTCAACGCCGCCATGAACTCGCGCGGGCGTCGTCCGGGCGAATATCCGTCGGCCGGACCGCTGGCTCACCTCGCCGAGATATGGAAATGCGGTGCGCCGAGCGTCGACCTGCTGGCTCCCGACATCTACGACACAGGCTTCAAGGCGTGGGCAGCGCAATACGCCATGCCCGGCAACCCGCTCTTCATCCCCGAAAGCCGATGCTGCATCAACAGCGGCGTGCGCGCACTCTATGCCTTCGGTGAGCACCGCGCGCTCGGATTCAGCCCCTTCGCCATCGATCAGGCTCCTGCCGCGGAGACCGAACACGTGACCAAAGCCTACGACCTGCTGCGCCAGCTGAAGCCTTATCTGGCTCTGAGCGGAGTGGCGAGAGCGAAGAACACCTGGGGCTTGCTCTTCGACCGGCATGACAAAGAGCGCATCATCGACGACGGAACGACGGTGCTCACCTGCCGACACAACTTCACGCTGCCGTGGGACCCGCGCGCCACCGACGGAACGGAATGGCCCGAGGGCGGCGGCATCATCGTGAAGCTGCGCCCGAACGAATACCTCATAGCCGGCAACGGCATCGTGGTGGACTTCAAGACCAAGAGCGAGAAAGAACAGGAGGAACAGAAACGACTGGGAGAAGACGGCTTCGCCCTCGCCGACCGGCAACAGGAGTCGTCGCCGACAGCCGCTCAGCGCCCTGCAACAGCCTTCCGAGGCAAGCGGTGCGGCATTCTGAGCGTGGACCAGGTGAGCATCCTGCCCGACGGTTCGCTGCAATACATACGTCGCGACAACGGCGATCAGGATCATCAGGGCCGCCATGCACGTATCGGCGTTGGCGAATACAAGATACTGCACGTGAAGCTGTACTTGTATTAGTTAAGAGGTAAGAGGTAAAAAAGAAACAGGGCATTCGTCATCGCGACGAGCCCTGTTTCTTTATTGCTATTCATGCTCTAAAACTGTCATTCTGCTATAACAATAACTAATAACCAAATAATAATTAACTCATAATGTGTACTAACTGCTAAAACTTTCTGATGCAAAGGTAAGGCATATTTCAATACGTTCCAAATCTGTGAATAACAACTTTTTCATCGTTATATGTTTTGCAAACTATTTGAGACAAATACGAAAGATAACCGTTTCAAGACTTGCGCTTCTTGCGATGAAAGAGATACGTCCACGACCGCGCATGATACAAATAATAAGCATTTTGAAACAACAGCGGAAGGTGCATGCAAAGGGTTGGGAAAAAGAAAATCGAACTTTCTTTTTGCATTTCGCTCGTTTATTCGTAATTCTGGCTGCGCCGAAATTACTTCCACTCGGAAATGAAAAAGAAAATCGAACTTTCTTTTTGCGTTTCGCTCGTTTATTCGTAATTTTGCAGTCGCAAAGAATAAAGGATATAAAAACGAAAAAAGATTTTATGGCAAAGAAAGCTCTTTTGATGATTCTCGACGGATGGGGAATCGGACAACATGGCAAAGGCGACGTCATCTACAACACGCCGACCCCGTATCTCGATTATCTCACAGCTGTCAGTGCCCACTCGCAGCTGCAGGCCAGCGGTGAAGACGTGGGTCTGCCCGACGGACAGATGGGCAACTCGGAGGTGGGACACCTCAATATCGGTGCCGGACGCATCGTGTATCAGGACCTGGTGAAGATCAACCGTGCCTGCAAGGACGGTTCCATTCTGGAGAACCCGCAGGTGAAGGCCGCCTACGGCTACGCCAAGGAGACGGGTAAGAAGCTGCACCTGATGGGTCTGACGAGCGACGGCGGCGTTCACTCTTCGCTCGACCATCTGTTCAAGCTCGTTGAGATTGGCAAGGAATATGGACTGAAGGACCAGGTGTTCGTGCACTGCTTCATGGACGGCCGCGACACCGACCCGAAGTCGGGCAAGGGTTTCATCGACCAGCTGCAGAAAGAGTGCGACGCCAACGGCGCACACATCGCCAGCATCGTGGGACGTTTCTACGCCATGGACCGCGATAAGCGCTGGGAGCGCGTGAAGGAAGCCTACGATCTGATCGTTGCCGGACAGGGCAAGCAGTCGAAAGACATGGTGCAGGCCATGCAGGAGAGCTACGACGACGGCGTGACGGACGAGTTCATCAAGCCCATCCATAACGCTTCGGTCAACGGTGTCATCGAGGAAGGCGACGTGGTCATCTTCATCAACTTCCGCAACGACCGCGCCAAGGAGCTCACCATCGCCCTTACACAGCAGGATCTCACCGAGCAGGGAATGAAAACGATCCCCGGACTGCAGTACTACTGCATGACACCCTACGACGCCAGCTTCAAGGGCGTGCACATTCTCTTCCCGAAAGAGAACGTAGAGGACACGCTGGGCGAATATCTCTCGCGCCAGGGCAAGAAGCAGCTGCACACGGCAGAGACGGAGAAGTATGCTCATGTGACCTTCTTCTTCAACGGAGGCCGCGAAAAGCCCTTCGAGAACGAGGACCGCATCCTCGTGGCAAGCCCGAAGGTGGCCACCTACGACCTCAAACCGGAGATGTCGGCCTATGAGGTGAAGGACAAACTCGTCGCTGCCATCAACACGCAGATGTACGACTTCATCGTCGTGAACTTCGCCAACGGCGACATGGTGGGCCACACCGGCGTCTACAACGCCATCGCCAAGGCCGTGCACGCCGTCGACAACTGCGTGCGTGAGGTCATCGAGGCCGTGAAGGCCAACGACTACGAGGCCATCATCATCGCCGACCACGGCAACGCCGACAACGCCATCAACCCCGACGGCACGCCGAACACCGCCCACTCGCTCAACCCCGTGCCCTTCATCTACGTGACCAACAACAACTCGGCCACGGTGAAGGACGGTCGTCTGGCCGATGTTGCACCCTCGATCCTCCACATCATGGGACTGGAACAGCCCTCCGACATGACCGGAGAGTGCCTCATCCAGGACTAACGGACTGTTTTGAAGAGACTATCATAGCGCGTTACGAAGCTATTCTGAATCATAACCGCTGAAAAAAAGAGCTGATCACACTTCGTGGTCAGCTCTTTTTGTCTATAATTACCGCCGCGTGACGGACGACTGGGCGTTGCCTTTCGGCGTGCGTATGTCGGAGAACGATTCGTTCGTCACGTCATCGAGGATGATGGCCGGGCGCTCATCGGGCCGCTGCAGGGTGATATGCAGGTGGTCCACATCGAGTCCGTCGACATGACGAGCGAAGAGACCGTAGGCCGGTGTGGGTCCTGCCCATCGCGGTTCGGGATAGTGAGTGCTCTGTTCGCGGTACGGTTTCTCTGCAAGATCGGCCGTTCCGCCGCCGCGATACTCCACTCGTATGTTGCTCAGACGGATATTCTTCAGCGGATGACCAGGCATACCGGTGACGATGATGCCGGCGAGCGAGTCGACATCGGTGGCCACCACGTTGTCGATGGAGATGTTTGCGCCGTAGCTGACGTCGGTACGCTCCTTCGGTCCGCGGTTGCGGCAGCCCGTTGTGATGTAGATAGGATAATGATGGACGTGCTCCATGGTGATATTGCTCACCACGATGTTCTCCATGCGCCCCTGGTCCACCTCTTCAAAGGCCAAGCCGCTGCTCCACATACAGGTGCAGTTGGAGATAGCGATGTTGCGGTAGCCGCCGTTCGACTCCGTCCCGAGCTTGATACGCCCGCACACCCAGTTCACTTTCTCCGGCTGGTAGGTTCCGTCGAGGAGCGTACCGAGCTTGTAACCCGTGACAATGCAGTTGGTGATGGTCACATGTTCGGTGAAAACGGGTTTCTTCAGCGCGTAGGAACTCTTCAGCACGATGCCGTCGTCGTTGGGTGTGTTCACCTTGCAGTTGCTCACGGTCATATATTTGCAGCAGTCGATGTCGATGCCGTCGCGGTTGGTATCGATGGTCACGTTGTCGATGGTGGCGATGTCGCAGCCTGTTGTGATGATGGCGAAGTGTCCTCCGCGGAAGATGGTGATGTCGCGAATGAGCACATTGCGGCACAACTTGAAGGCAATAGCCTTGTCACCCGTTCCGATGCTGCCGCCCTGCGGGTTGCCTGCGGTCTCGGTGTCGTGGCGTGTGAGCCCTTCACCGTCGATGGTTCCGAGTCCGGTGATGGCGATGTGCTTCTCTCCGTCGGCCCAGATGAGCGAGTTATGAAAATAGGTGTGGCCCCCGTCCTGATATTCCGGTCCGCCGAACACCTCACTCTCGTCGTATACCTTCATCGAAGCAGGTGCAGCGAGGATCGTGGCACCAAGGCTGAGGTGGAGCTCCACATAGCTCTTCATGCGTATGCTGCCGCAGAGATAGGTGCCCGCAGGCACGACGACTCGTCCACCGCCTTGTGCAGCACAGGTCTCGATGGCTCGGTTGATGGCGGTGTGGTCGAGCGTTTTACCGTCGCCGACAGCACCAAAATCCTTCACATTGTACTCAGAAGCCAGCACTTGAAGCGCGGTGAACGACAATAATAGCAAAAGCAACTTCTTCATTGCAGACATATTAACAGTTGATAAAGACAGAACAGACCTCGTCAGCTACCCGCAGGAATCAGATAGCATCGGCGGTGGGGATGATTGTCGAGCTGCCACTGGTCAACGACGATATGGTCGTCGATCGCGCGGATTTCCAAGGTGTGCACGCCGCTGTCAAGATGCACGGGCAGGTCGCGCAACGCCTGTCCGCGCAGCACATTCAGCTTCCACTGCTCCGAACGGAACGGCTCCTTGAGCGAGAACACCTGCGGTTCGGCGCCGTCGATGCTCACGCTGAAGCGTATGTCGCCGCTGTCGACGGCCTGCATCGGGATGAGAGCGACGCGCAACGAGTAGTCGCCGCTGTCGGCAATCGTGAAGTGATAGCTCAGCTCACCGCCCTTGGGCAAGGCGACGGCGCGCATCGAATGACCGAGCATCTGCACGATCTGCGCTCCCTCGGTGGCCGAATCGAAGTCGGCCGCACTGTTGGCCACGGCCACGGGAGCGGTCACCGTGTCGGTGGCGAGCTGCGCCCGGACGTTGGCGAAGACGGGCAATCGTCGCGGTGCGGCGTCCATGAGCCCTTTCCATTTGCCTCCGCCCAGACGGTTATACTGCTCGGTGAGCGACAAGATATCGGCGTAGGCGCGCTGGCTCTCAGCCTCATCGCCCACGATCTTCTGCGTCATGGCAGCTGCGGCGAACACCGGATAGGTGATGGCGGCGAAGAAAGCATCGCTCAGCTCGGGGCGCACGAAGGCCCGGCTCTCCCATACAGTGGCCTTGATGCGCTCGAAGGCAGCCATCCGCTCGGCCGCTTCGCGACGGTTCAGCTCCGTCGTCGTCACGGGAGACAGTCCGCGCTCGTACCGTTTCTTGTCCAGTTCCACCTGCGTCCACCCCATGAATTCGGGCCGACGCTGTGCGCACAGTCGGAAGGACTCGTGCATGGCTGGGAACAAACGCGTGCCGGCCTCGGTGCCGAACTGTCGGCAGAGCCACCGGTTAAAATGGTCGCAGAGCGTGGAAGGCGTTGCACTGTTGATGTTCCATGCCAAGTCGAGGAACAACTCCAGGTCGTACGACGCCACCTTCGGGTCGTGCACATTGGCAATCCAGAGCTTCCGTACATGACGACGGTAGGCTTCGTGCAGTTCCTGACAGATCAGTCCGGGCTGCGTCGTTGTCAGCCACAGGTAGTCGTGAGGCCTTCCCCAGTAGCTCAGGTGGTAGTAGATGCCAGCTCCTCCGCTGCGCCGTTGCTCGTCGGCATCGGAGAAGCGCGTCATGTATCCGTAGTTATCGTCGCACCACATCAGCGTGGCCGTCTCGGGTACGCGCAGCCCCATCTCGTAGAGTTGCAGCACTTCCTTGTAGGGCACGAACATCTGAGCCAGCCGCGACGGATTGCCCACATGGCGCCGCAGCAGCTGTTGCTGGTCGTCGATGACCGTCTGCAGCGCCTCAAACTTCTCTTGTTGGGTGGTATATCCCTCCATCGAACTGTCGTGAATGCCGCGCATGCCGATGGTGAAGATGTTGCCCGTTGAGCGTCGCACCTCCTTCAGGCGCTCCGTCCAGTAGTCGGTGACGGCTTTCCGGTTGGTCTTGTAGTTGAAGCGTCCGCGCTTGCTGACGTCCCATTCGCCGACATTGTTGCGCAGCAGGGGCTCGCAGTGCGACGTTCCGATGATGATGGCGCACGAGTCGGCCATCGCCTTGGCGCCTTCTATGCGGAAGAAAGCCGTGGTTCCCTCGTGCATGGCGGGCCAGATGGTGTTGGCCCGCAGGCGGAGCAGCAGTTCGAAGACCTTCCTGTAGGTCTTCACGCCGATGCGCCCCTCCTCTCCCGGCTCGAAGTTTCGGCTGCTCCATGGCCGCAGACTCCAGTCTTCGTCGTTGAGGAAGATGCCTCGCATGGCCACGCTGGGCCTCTGTTCGCTGCGGAACCCGTCGGGAAGCGTCAGTCGCGACTGCCGCTGGGGCACCACATCGCCCCACCACACCCACGGCGACACGCCCGCCAGGCGCGACAGTTCGAGGATGCCGTAGGCCGTTCCCCGTCCGCCGTTGCCCTCAACGATGATGTGTCCGTCGCCGGTCGTGATGCGGAATCCGTCGTCGGAGCCCTTGCGCTGCACGATGCGTATGGTTCCCTTTCGCGATGTCACGGGTGTGAAGCCCGTCACCTGCCGCATATCGTCGCAGAACATCTGCAGTGCGACATGCACCACGGGGTCTGTCTTCCCCTCCACGGTGTAGGTGATGGGAGCCGAACCGTCGAACCATGTCAGCTGTGCATGGCATGCGACGGTTGCTGTCAGTAGCAGAACAGTAGTCAGTAGTTGTCTCATCCGCTTGTCAGTCTTCCTGTTCGCGGCGCCGTTTTTCTTCGTCGAGCAGCTGGAAGTCTTTTTTCTGGAGCACGAAGTTCGTTCCCAGGTATTTCTCTTTCACGATGGGATTGGCCGCCAGTTCCTCGGGAGCGCCTTGGAAAAGGATTCGTCCCTCGAAGAGCAGGTAGGCGCGGTCGGTGATGTTGAGCGTCTCGTGCACGTTGTGGTCGGTGATAAGGATGCCGATGTTGCGGTATTTCAGCTGCCACACGATGTGCTGGATGTCTTCGACGGCGATGGGGTCCACCCCGGCGAAGGGCTCGTCGAGCATGATGAACTTCGGTTCGATGGCCAGGCATCGCGCTATCTCGGTGCGTCGGCGCTCGCCTCCCGACAGCTGGTCGCCCTTGTTCTTACGCACTTTGCCCAGTCGGAACTCCTCGATGAGGCTCTCCAGCTTCTGCCGCTGGTATTCGCGGGGCTTGCCCGTCATCTCGAGCACGGCCATGATGTTGTCTTCCACGCTCAGTTTGCGGAACACCGAGGCCTCCTGGGGCAGATAGCCTACGCCTGCGCGCGCCCTGCGATAGACGGGATAGTCGGTAATCTCCTTGTCGTCGATGTAGATATGTCCGGCGTTGGGCACGATGAGACCCGTGGTCATGTAGAACGAGGTGGTCTTACCGGCACCGTTGGGCCCGAGCAGTCCCACAATCTCGCCCTGTCGCACGTTGATGTGCACGTCGTTCACCACCGTGCGCTTGCCGTAGCGCTTCACCAAACCCTCGGCACGGAGGATGGATCTGCCGGCCATTGACTCTTGGCTGTTGGCTGTTGGCTGCTGGCTGTTAGCCGTTGACTCTTGGCTGTTGGCAGCTTCTTCCCTATTCTGATTATAATCGTTCAAATCCATTACTTTGTTCTTTCTTCTCGTGCAAAGATACGCATTAAAACAAAACCAGCCAAACGTTTAATGTTTTTTTCTTTTCGTTATGACGTCATTTCAAAAAAAATGCGTAACTTCGCAAGCGAAAAAAACGATTGTTGCTCAGATGAAACAGAAATTGATATGGGCCGCCGCCCTTTTACTGCTGACGGCCATGGAAGTGAAAGCACAGTTCATGCAGCCTGACGCCGACACGAAATACGGGCAGGAACTGCTGAAAACCGGGACGCAGGTGCCCGACTTCAAGATGAAGACGCTGGCGGGGAAGACGTTCAAGTTCGCCAAGGAAACGAAGGGGAAATACGTGGTACTGGATTTCTGGGCCTCGTGGTGCCCCGACTGCCGGAAAGATGTGCCCAATGTGCAGCGCATGTACGAGAAATTTGCCCCGCTGGGCGTTGAGTTCATCGGCATCTCGATGGACACCGACCGCGAGAAGTGGGCCGCCGCTGTGGAGAAATACGGCATCCGATATACGCAGGTGAGCGAGCTGGTGAAGTTCCACGACACGCAGATAGCCGCTGCCTACGGCGTGAAATGGATTCCGTCGATGTATCTCATCGGTCCCGACGGCAAGGTGATCCTCGGAACGGTGCTCTCCGACAAGATGGAGCGCACGCTGACCGAGATCTTCGCGCCCAAGGGTCGGCCCATGGCGGGCTCGGAGGAGCGCGTGAGCATCGACGGCGACCACGGAAAGCTGGCCGCCATCGTGAGGAAGCCCGAACTCAAGGCGGGTGTGCAGTGCCCCATGGTGGTGCTCTGCCACGGTTTCGGCGGGCGGAAGGACGGCCCCATGTTTGAACTCATCGCCGACTCGCTGGCCACGCACGGCATCGCATCGGTGCGCTTCGACTTCAACGGTCACGGGGATAGCGAGGGCAAGTTCGAGGAGATGACCGTTCTGAACGAGATTGAGGATGCCAAGCAAGTGATCGAATACGTGCGCGACCTGCGCTATGTCAGCAGCGTGGCTTTAGTGGGACACTCGCAGGGCGGCGTGGTGGCTGCGATGACGGCCGGCGAACTGGGGTCTGACGACATTGCCGCCGTGGCCCTGATGGCTCCCGCCGCCGTTCTGCGCGACGATGCCATCCGCGGCAGCACCTTCGGAAAACAGTACGATCCGCTGGATCCGCCGGAGTTCGTGGAGCTCTTCGGCAACCAGAAGCTGGGACGCAACTACATCAAGACGGCTTTCAGCCTGCCCATCTACGAGACGGCGGCGCGCTACAAGGGTCCGGCCCTCGTCGTGCACGGCACGGGCGACCGCGTGGTGCCCTACACCTACGGCCTGCGCTTCCACCAGCAGTGGTCGGGGAGCGACTATGTGGAGCTGGAGGCCTTCGACCATGGTTTCTCACAGAACATCTACCGCGCCTGCGACATCGTGTCGGCGTGGCTGATTAAGAAGTTGAAGAGTTGACAAGATAATGAAACACACATTATTATATAAGTGGCTCTTTGCGCTCGGACGGTACATCATGCTGATGCGCCGCACCTTCTCGCGGCCCGAGCGGATGCGCATGTTCATAAAGAAATACGTCACCGAAATGCAGGCCCTGGGCGTCGACAGCATCGGCATCGTGCTGCTCATCTCGTTCTTCATCGGAGCAGTGATCTGCATCCAGATGAAGCTGAACATACAGAGTCCGTGGATGCCCCGCTGGGTGAGCGGCTACACCACGCGCGAGATCATGCTCCTGGAGTTCTCTTCGAGCATCATGTGTCTGATCCTGGCTGGCAAGGTGGGGTCGAACATCGCCTCGGAGCTGGGCACGATGCGCGTCACCCAGCAGATCGACGCCCTGGAAATCATGGGTGTGAACTCGGCCGAATACCTCATCCTGCCGAAGATCATGGGCATGGTGACGATGATGCCCTTCCTCGTCATCTTCTCATCGGCCATGGGAATCGTGGGCGCCTACGCCACTTCCTACATCGGCCACGTGCTGCCGCCCGACGACCTGACGCTGGGCCTGCAACACGACTTCGTGCCGTGGTTCCTGTGGATGAGCGTCATCAAGAGTCTCGTCTTCGCCTTCATCATCGCCAGCGTGTCGAGCTATTGCGGCTACACCGTGGAGGGCGGCTCCGTGGAAGTGGGCAAGGCGTCGACCGATGCCGTGGTTTCCTCGAGCGTGCTCATCCTCTTCTCCGACGTGTTCCTGACACAGTTGTTGTCGTAATAAACAGACAAAATGATAGAAATACAGAACCTCTATAAGTCGTTTGAGGACAAGGAAGTCCTGCACGACATCAACGCCACGTTCGAGAACGGCAAGACGAACCTCATCATCGGGCAGAGTGGCTCGGGAAAGACCGTGCTGATGAAGAACATCGTGGGACTGCTCAACCCCACGCAGGGCAAGATTCTCTACGACGGCCGCAACTTCGTGGCCATGTCGAAGCGCGAAAAGGTGCGCCTGCGCCGCGAGATGGGCATGATCTTCCAGAGCGCAGCCCTCTTCGACTCGCTCTCGGTGCTCGAGAACGTGATGTTCCCCCTCGACATGTTCTCCACGATGAACCTCCGCGAGCGCAAGAAGCGCGCCATGGACTGCCTGGACCGCGTGAACCTGAAGGATGCGGAGAAGAAATTCCCCGGCGAGCTCTCGGGCGGCATGCAGAAGCGCGTGGCCATCGCAAGAGCCATCGCGCTGAATCCCAAATACCTCTTCTGCGACGAACCGAACTCGGGACTCGACCCCAAGACGAGCCTCGTCATCGACGAACTGCTCCACAGCATCACGCAGGAGTTCCAGACAACGACCATCATCAACACCCACGACATGAACTCCGTGATGGGCATCGGCGAGAACATCATCTTCATCTATAAAGGCACAGCGGCATGGACTGGCAACAAAGACCAGATCATGACCTCCACGAACAAGAAGCTGAACGACTTCATCTTCGCCTCCGACCTCTTCAAGAAGGTGAAGGAGGAGGAAATGGCACACGCAGGTAAGGAACAGGCTGCCGTTTAGAGACGACAAACGGAGGTGCGAGGTACGGAGGTGCGGAGGTGCGAGGTACGGAGGTACGAGGTGCGGAGGTGCGAGGTACGAGGTGCGAGGTACGAGGTGCGAGGTGCGGAGGTACGGAGGTACGAGGTGCGAGGTGCGGAGGTACGGAGGTACGAGGTGCGAGATTTGTTAGCATAGAGAAACAAGAAAAAAATAAGATATGGAAAAGAAACTCAGACGTGGCTCGCTCTGCGTGCAGGCGGGCTACAAGCCGAAGAACGGCGAACCCATCGAGCTGCCCATCATACAGTCGACAACGTTCAAGTACGACGACTCCGACGAGATGGCACAGCTCTTCGACCTGAAAAAGGAAGGATATTTCTACACACGGCTGCAGAACCCCACCAACGACGCCGTGGCTGCGAAGATAGCAGCGCTGGAAGGGGGCGTGGGCTGCGTGCTGACGAGCAGCGGCCAGGCCGCCAACTTCTACGCCGTGTTCAACATCTGCGAGGCGGGCGACCACATCGTCACCTCGAACGAGATCTACGGCGGCACCTTCAACCTCTTCGGCGTGACGATGAAGAAGCTCGGCATCGAGTGCACCTTCGTCAGCCCCGAGGCTACCGACGACGAGATACAGGCCGCCTTCCGGCCGAACACGAAGGCGCTCTTCGGCGAGACCATCTCGAACCCGGGATGCGCCGTGCTCGACATCGAACGCTTCGCACGCATCGCCCACCGCAACGGCGTGCCACTCATCGTCGACAACACCTTCGCAACGCCCATCAACTGCCGGCCCTTTGAATGGGGTGCCGACATCGTGACCCACTCCACGACGAAGTACATGGACGGCATGGCTACGCAAGTGGGCGGCGCCATCGTGGACAGCGGCAACTTCGACTGGATGGCTCACGCGGAGAAATTCCCCGGACTCTGCACGCCCGACGAGTCATACCATGGTCTGACCTACGTAAAGGCATTCGGAAAGAAAGGCTACACCACGAAACTCGTGGCACAGCTCATGCGCGACCTCGGAAGCATTCCGGCACCGCAGAACTCGTTCCTGCTCAACCTTGGGCTGCAGACCCTCCACCTACGCATGCGGCAACACTGCCAGAACGCGCAGCGCGTGGCCGAGTTCCTGCACGACAACCCGAAGGTGGCATGGGTACACTACTGCGGACTGAAGGACGATGCGAACTACGAACGCGGGCAGAAATACCTGCCAAACGGCTCGTGCGGAGTGATTGCCTTCGGACTGAAGGGCACGCGCGAGACGGCCATCCAATGGATGGACTCGCTCGAGATAATCAACATCGTCACCCATGTGGCCGATGCACGCACCTGCGTGCTCCATCCGGCAAGCCACACCCACCGGCAACTCTCCGACGAACAGCTGCGCGAGGCCGGAGTCGCCCCCGACCTCATCCGCCTATCGGTAGGTATCGAGGACGTTGACGACATCCTCGACGACATACGACAGGCGCTGGAGAAAATCTGAAAGAAAAGGGATTTCACGCTTGTTCATGCTTCGTCACAAAGAACGAGAGAAGCATGGACAACGCAAGGACACCAAAAATGACCGCCAGGCTGACAGGTGTCGGCACCTCTATATGCGGAATATTGAGGTCCAGACCTACGAGAGCGCCCAGACTGTTGACATACTCATTCATGGCCAGCAGCATCTTGATACCAACGAAAATCAGGATAACGCCAAGGCCATACTTCAGATACTTGAAGTATTTGGCCACGGCGGCCAGCGCAAAGTACAGAGCGCGGAGGCCGAGAATGGCAAAGATGTTGGAGGTGAGCACAATGAACGGGTCACGGCTAACGCTGAACACGGCGGGAATACTATCCACGGCAAAGGCAACGTCGGTGGTTTCGATGACCAGCAGGGCCACGAACAGCGGCGTGGCCATGCGCCGTCCGTTCTCCGTGATGAAGAAGCGGTCGCCATGTATGCGGTCGGTCACGGGATAGAGCTTGCGGAACCACCGCACGATGATGTTCTGCGAGGGGTCCGACTGCTCATTGTCGTCGTGAACAAACATCTTGCCGCCCGTATAAAGCAGGAACAGTCCGAAGAGTCCCAGCACCCATTCGAAGCGCTCCACCATGGCTGCACCGGCAAAGATGAAGATACTGCGCAGCACCAAGGCGCCGAAGATGCCCCAGAAGAGCACTTCGTGCTGATACTTGCGCTCGATGCCGAAGAACGAAAACAACATGAGAAACACAAAGAGATTATCCATCGAGAGCGACTTCTCTATCAGATAGCCAGCCAGAAACTCCAGCGCCATCTCGTGAGAGTCGCCGGGATAAAACAAATAGATGCCTGCACAGAACAACAGGGATACACCTATCCACACGGCGGTCATCTTGAGCGCTTCGCCAACTTTCACCTCATGCTGTCCTTTCTTGCCGAACATCTTCAGGTCGGCCACCAGCATGAGCAACACTAACACATAGAAAACAATCCAGGCCCAAAGGGGCAATACCATTAAATTCATGGGTGCAAAGTTACGGATAATAAGTGGTAACGACGTAGTTGCCGTGGTTACGTTTTGGTTACATTTCCCCCAGCATCACGATAACGGGATTCCCGACGCACCCTGCCAGACATCGCTCAGCAGGGTGCCGCCGGGGAACAGTTCCCATGCTCTGTCTGCTACAGCAGCAGGGCTATGGCCGCTACATCATCACCCTCGAAGAAACGAGGTTCGATGACGGGTTTGTACTGGAAATCGCCGAAGCGCAGCAGCTGCACGGCGCAGAAACGCTGGTCGTCGCTCAGGCAAAGCTCCAAGCGGTAGTTGCCGTTGGCACCGGCAGCGGGCTTCCCCTTCTGTCGGATATCGGCAATCATCTCACTGGGCGACATGCTGAGCAGGCGTGCTACGCGCTCTCCCTCCGAAGGGGTGTACTCCAGTACGACGGCCTTTACACGACTCTGCGTGGGCGTAAAGACGGCCTTGGTTGAAAACAATGATTTCTTGATCTCTATATGCGGATGTGCGGAGAGGGCTGATGCCATCTCCAGATTTTTGATACTTGACATAATTACGTATTATCCAATCGACCTGATGGCCGAACGGTTATGATTTTTTGAAATTTGAATGATGTGAAAAGAAAAAAGTGCATCCCCTGAGGGACAAACGTAACGATGTCAACAAATAATGTGCCTCAGCGCGATGACGTAATAGTCGCGCGAGGCCGACAGGCTGAAGGGTGCCGTTTCCCGGCGGCATCTGCTGTCGTGGTAGGAGCAAAGGGGGTTGGTGTAATGTTGCCGTATGGCAAAATGGGCCAACGGCGTGGGAGTTCTCTCTGTCTTTGAACCCTGGGAGGGGAGGATGCGCTGGGGGCGCGAACTGCAGATGCGGTATATCTGCGAGGCGTCTGTCAGCGTAGCTTCCTGGTGATGCTGGTGCTGCGGGGCCACGACGCACGATGCACTGTGCCGATACGCCTCTTCGGCGGGCATGCCGTCGCCGCTCTGCCAGCCTATGAAGACCGCCAGGCTCACGGCGCAGAGAGCCGTTAATACGATTGTCGTTGTCAGACACCGTCTCATCACGGCTGCAAAGGTACAAAAAATCCCCGAAACAAAAGGTTGCTGTTACAAAAAAAGAGCCAGCAGCCCCCTTAGTTCTTCACCACTTTCTTTCCTCCTACGATATATACACCTTTGTAAGCCGTCGGCAGGTTCACTTTTCGCCCTTTCAGGTCGTAAGCCGCGCCTGCGCCGAGAGCATCGGGGGCAATGGCGCTGATGCCAGAGGTGTCGGAGATGGTCAACTGATACTGAGCCTGCCGGGCCTCGTAGCAGTTCTCGGTCTCAGCACCAGTGGCCGTGATGGTGGCTTCGCCAATGGCGAGTGCCGTCACCACGCCGTTTTCATTGACCGTGGCCACCAGCTCATCACTCGAAGTGTACTGCACCGCTCCGTCGTAGAGGCCGATGCTGAGCTTGTTCTCAGGCACGGCCTCACCAAGACTGGCACTAACAGTGGCCTTTTCGAAAGCGAAGGTGGGTGTGGCCTTGTCGATGAACACGGTGTAAGTCTTCGTCACGGGAGCCAGACGGTAGTCGGTCTCCGTGCCGCTGACGCTGATGATAGCGGTGCCGGCGCCGACGACAGTGAGCTCGCCCGTCTCAGCATTCACCTTCACCACGTTCTCATTGCTCGACGCGAAGGTAATCCGTCCGTCGTAGTCCTGCGAGCGGGTCACGGTGGGGGCAGCAGGGGCCGGCTCGCCATAGCGTCCCTCCACGCGATTCTGCGAAAGCGTCAGGAAGGCCTGGTGCTTCGTCCAACTCGTCACGTTCAACGTCACGGGCAGCCGGTTGTCCTTTGAGTTGCCTTCCTGCCAGGCATAGGGCCACCGGGTGTCGTACTCGTAGCCGCAGTCTGAGCCCACGAGGTTAGGCGTGTCGGGGCCGTTGTCGTAGAAGACGAAGTAGCGGATGCCGTCGACGGTGACTTCCTTCGGCGTCTGGGCGATGCCTTTGGCACGTAGGTTCAGCACACGACCGACGTCAAGCCGCTCATGCACGAGCAGTCCCGTCTCCGTAGGCGACAGCTTCACGGCCTGCACCGTGGGCTGCTGATTGTCGAGCTTCAGGGTGCTTTCGTCCACATTGCCTTTCACCACGTCTTTCAGGTCGAGCCACATCAGCCGGTTGTTGAAAGCCTGCACCCGGCCGAGCACGGGGCAGTTGTCGGCAATGAGCACCTGCAGGCGGTTGTCCTCGCAGTTGACGACTCTGAGCGCAGGGTTGTTCGTCAGGCTGAGCGTGCCTAAAACGTTATGGTCGCAGGTGATGTCGTTGAACTCCTCGCAGTCGTCGATGGTGATGGTGGTGATGTCGTTGTTCAGCATCATCAGCGTGCGGACGATGGGCAGGTGCTTCATCGAGAGCGACTTGATGGTGGTGTAGCGGATGTCGACATTCTCTAAGGTCGCACAGTTCTGAAGGTTCAGCGAGTTCATCTGGTCGACAGCATCCTCTTCGCCCTGAATGCTGACGAGCTGGATGGCGGGATGGTTCGAGAAGTCGAGGTCGGTGATGCCCGTATGCTGCAACCATAATCCCGTCAGGTTAGTCAGCTGGCTGACGTCGAGCGCCGTCAGCCTCGGTGTGCCGTACAGCTGGATTTCCTTTATGCTGGCAGGCAACGAGAGGGCTTGGATGTTGGGACAGCGCGACAGTTCGATGGTCTCAAACATGGTGTTCTTGCTGAAGTCCAGCGACGTTACACCATTGCAATCCCCCAAGGTGAAACGATAAAGCTTGGGAAACACGCTGGGGTCAATCTCCCTGATGCTCTGCTCTTCCGAATAGCCCCACAAGTGGAGTTCTTCCAGGTTCGTGAAGTGCTCGGCGCCTTTCAGGTTCAGAATGCCACCGGCATTGATGCTGGTGATGGTTGCCAGTTCCGCGTCGCTCAGCGTGCCGTTGCCGTCCTCGTCGTACTGCGACGCATAGTTGCGCAGGTTCTCATCGGGGAAATTCGTCTCGTTAATCACCACGCTAGCCTGCGCCGAGCTAAGCATCAGCCCGAAGGCTACTACGGTAAGTAATGTCTTCTTCATACGCTATATGAGTTTGTAAGTTATTGAGTTTATTTGTCGTTGAGTTTGTAAGTTAATGTTGATACACTCTCCGCAAAGTTAGGCATAATTCCGCAGTTCCGCCCGCCTTGCGGCCGGCGAATTGCGAGAGAAGGGCCATTTGCCACCCTTTTGGGTGGCGCTTCACATCACAAAAAACTATATTCCACCCGTTTGGGTGGTGATTATAATAAAGAATATTGTATCTTTGCAGACAATATGAAATACCTGTACCTGACACTATGGCTGGCGGTCAGCCTTGCGGCCCAGGCCTACAACGACCATCGCAACGCCCGCGTGGACTCCTTGGAGGCGGCGCTGAAGAGCGAGCACCCGCCGAAGGGTGAAGAACTGCTCAAAGCCTACGATGAGCTGATGCGCGGCTGGCTGCCATACGACGGTGAAAAAGCTGAGCACTATGGTCGCAAGGCCCTGGTCCTGAGCTACGAGCTGGACGGGCTGAACGTGCGGCAGAACGTGCTGCGCCATTTCGCACAGATGCACTATGGGTGCGAGGAGTACGACGAGGCCGCCGACCTATACCACCAGGCGCTGGCCGTCATCGACACGATGGCTACGATGAAGCGCTACACCGAGGTGGACATCGACGATGCCCGCTCCGTCGTCTACGGCAGTCTGGGCAACCTCTACAATATACAGGACCAGGCCCACCTGGCCATCCACTACTACCAACTGGCGCTGCCCATCTTCGAGAAGCACGACTGGCGGGAGAGCCAGACCATCCTCTACTATAATATAGGTGAGCTGTACGCACAGATGGGCAACTACGGCGAGGCCGAGCGCAACTACCTGAAGGCCATCGAGAAGGCCGGGGCCTCTGGCGACTCGCTGATGATGACGCTGCCCAAGAAGGGACTCGCGGGCGTATACTTCAACACCAGACAACACGACAAAGCCTTGCTGACAGCCGACGACGCACTCGCCTACTACCGTCCCCACTGCAAGGAGGAGCCCCAAGACTTTGCCTACACGCTGGCCAGCAAAGCCCGTATCCTCATGATGGCAGGCCATGAGGATGTGGCGGCGGCCAGAGCATGCGTGGAAGAAGCGTTGCCCTACATCGGCAGTACCAAAATGATGTTCGACGACGCGGCAGAGATATACATGGCCGCCTGCGAGGTGGCGATGGCGGAACGCCACTGGCAGCAGGCGCTCGACTATGCCCTGCGCAGCGTCCATCCAGACTCGGCGGCCACCGTTGCCGACCGTAGCGGCTACATGCTCTTGGCTGAGATATACACCGAACTGGGACAGAAGGCGAAAGCCCGCGAGTATATGCACAAAGCCGCCGTACTGATGAACCGCTACGCCACCGACCACTATCAGAGCGGACTCTCGCAGATGGAGGTGCTCTACGAAACGGAGAAGAAAGAAGCTCAGATACTGTCGCTGGCCAAGGAACAACGGCTCTACTTCTGGCTGCTGGTGGCTGCCGTCGGCATCGTTCTGATGCTCATCGTGCTTTTCGTCTATCGCCATGTGGCCCACCGCCGACAGAAAGCGTTGCTTGCCGCTAAGGTGGCGCTGCAGACGGAGACAAAAGAGCGACACATCCTGGCACGCGAACTGCACGACTCGCTGGGCGGCATGCTGTCGCTGCTAAGAATAAAAAGCCTCGCCCCCACCCCCGCTCTGATTGGAGAAGGGAGTGAATACCTAAAGTTGCTGGATGCTACGATTGAAGAACTGCGCCGCGTGGCCCACCACCTGATGCCCGAAGAGCTGCTGCAAAGGGGACTGGTGTCGGCCCTTCACGACTTTGCGCGCTCTGTCCCCGGTGCTGAGTTCCAGACCTATGGCGACATCAGACTCAACAAAGAACAGGAACTGACGCTCTATCGCTGTGCCTACGAACTGGTGAACAACGCCCTGAAGCATGCCGATGCTTCCCATATCGACATTCAGCTGATGCAGGACAGACACGAAGTGACGCTCACTGTCAGCGACAATGGCAAAGGAATGGCGGAATGTCAGGGCATGGGTTTGCAGAACATCCGCGAGCGTACAGAAACCTTCCACGGAACGCTGCGAATCATTACAAACGAAAACGAAGGAACGGAAATCAACATAACACTGCCGCTATGAAATATAAGATAGACGTATATATCGTAGACGACCATGCCATGTTCAACGAAGGACTGACAGATGCCGTCAACCGCAGTGACACTGTCCACGTCAGCCGCTCGTTCACAACGCTCAGCGACTGCCGGGCTGTAATGGCGCAGCGCTGTCCCGACGTGCTCCTGCTCGACATCTCTTTGCCCGCAGGCGACGGCGCGGCCTTCTGCCGATGGATCACGAGCGAATATCCGAGAGTCAGGATCGTCGCCGTCACCATTCACGACGAATATGCCGTCATACGGCGCATGCTCGACAGCGGCGTTCATGGCTATGTGCTGAAAAGCGCACCCGTCGGAGAACTCATCACCGCCATAGAACAAGTTTGGAAAGGACAGCACTACATCAGTCCCGAGGTAGAAGACATCATCCGGCAGTCAGACAGCAAGACCGTCCGCCTCACCATTCAGGAACGGAACATACTCCGCAATGTCTGCAAGGGTTACTCAAATGCAGAGATTGCAGACCGTCTGCACCTCAGCGCAGAGACCGTGAAATGGTATCGGAAACGCCTGCTGGCCAAGTTTGGCGTGAAAAACACGGTCTCTCTGGTGTCCTTAGCATTGAAAGAGCATCTCCTACTTGCCTGCGATGACTGATGTCCTCTCGACAGGACGCTGCCACTCCTATAGAAACGAAAGAAGCCACGCAGCTGTTGCGTGGCTTCTTTCGTAGAACAACGATTATCAAAAACTATTTCATCCACCACCGCCCGTCGCGCTTCACCATCGGCACAACCACCTGCTCGAAGGTGCTGTCGCCGAAACAGAGCATCAGGTAGGCGTTGGCGGCGGGGAGCACACTGTCGTTGACGCAGTTGATGACGCGCACCTCGCGCAGACCCTTCCGCTCATCGTCCATCTCGCCAACAAACATACGGGCGTTCATCACCAGCTGTTCGCGATAGGAATCGGGGATGGGGTTGGCGTAGTTCATGCCATCGACAAAGCCGTCGAACTTCCCGTCGATAAGCATGTCGTAATATTCTTTCGCCGCATTGGCAGCAGCGAAATCGTGCTTCTCGTGCGAGCACGAAATGATGGCCGCCATCACGACGCACACCGTTAACGTCACTATCCTCCGCATCTCTGTTCTGCTTTATTTCACTGATTCTCCCGACGACTACTTCTCCCTGATGAACACGTTGATGGGCGTGCCGGTGAGCGTCCAGTTGTCGCGGATTTTGTTCTCGAGGAAACGTTTGTAAGGCTCCTTCACATACTGCGGCAGGTTGGCATAGAACACGAAGGTGGGAATCTGCGTGTCGGGCACCTGAGCACAGTACTTGATCTTGATATACTTGCCCTTGATCGAAGGCGGCGGCGTGGCCTCGATGAGCGGGAGCATCACCTCGTTGAGCTTCGTCGTGCCGATCTTTATCTTGCGGTTGAGGTACACCTGCTTCGCCGTCTCCAACACGCGGAAAATGCGCTGTTTGGTCAACGCCGAAGCGAAGATGATGGGGAAGTCGGTGAACGGTGCCAGCCGCAGGCGGATGGTGTCCTCGAAGTAAGTGATGGCCTTCTGGCTCTTGTCTTCCACGAGGTCCCATTTGTTGACCACGACGACGAGCGACTTGTGGTTCTTCTGTATCAGCTGGAAGATGTTCATGTCCTGAGCTTCGATGCCGCGGGTGGCGTCGAGCATCAGGATGCACACGTCGGCGTTCTCAATCGAGCGGATGCTGCGCATGACGCTGTAGAACTCCAAGTCTTCGGTCACCTTGTTCTTCCGGCGTATGCCTGCGGTGTCGACGAGGTAGAAGTCGAAGCCAAACTTGTCGTAGCGTGTGTAGATACTGTCGCGCGTGGTGCCGGCAATATCGGTCACGATGTGGCGGTCCTCACCGATGAAGGCATTGATGATGCTCGACTTGCCCACGTTGGGACGGCCCACGACGGCAAAGCGAGGTATGCCCTCTTCGATATCGGCCTCATCTTTCACATCTTTCAGCTTCTCGAGCACCAGGTCGAGCAGGTCGCCCGTGCCGCTACCCGTGACGGCGCTGACACACACGGGTTCGCCCAGGCCGAGCTTGTAGAACTCGTAGGCGTCGAAATACTGGTCGTTGTTGTCCACCTTGTTGGCCACCAGAATCACCGGCAGCTTCGTGCGCCGCAGGATGGCTGCCACGTCTTCGTCCCAGTCGGTCAGGCCGTTGGCCGTGTCGACAATGAAGAGCAGCAGGTCGGCCTCCTCGGTGGCCACCATCACCTGCTTGCGGATTTCCTCTTCGAAGACATCATCGGAGTTGACCACCCAGCCGCCCGTGTCGACAACCGAGAATTCCTTACCATTCCAGTCACACTTGCCGTATTGGCGGTCGCGCGTGGTCCCCGCCTCCTCGCTGACGATGGCGCGCCGCGTCTTCGTCAGCCGGTTGAACAGCGTACTCTTGCCCACATTCGGGCGTCCTACTATTGCTACTAATGCCATAATCTTTTCCTTCTTTTTCTAATTTACACCCTCCTCTATTCTTCAGACAAGCGACGTACGTCATCCAGGTCCTTACCCAAGCTTGCGGCAATCTCCTCTACCGACTTGCCGGCACCCAACAACATCCTAACCGTGACTCGCAGCATGTCTTTCTGCTCGGAGAGCTGTGCTTTTTGCTCTGTCAGCTGGGCCTGCTTTTCTTCTAGCTGTGCTTTTTGCTCCGTCAGCTGGGCCTTCTGCTCTGT
>DEJE01000051.1:0-398 GCA_002353205.1 Prevotella sp. UBA2756
ATCGGCACCGTACATCACGAAATCAACTACACCATACAGGAGGGGCTTGATGCCATACGCGATGTCATCTACTTCATCGAGACATACGACGTGACGACTGTCCGTGCTTCCACTCCGATGTATCTCCTTGCCCGTGTCATCAAATCGATGGGCATCAAGATGGTGCTCAGTGGCGAAGGAGCAGACGAGGTGTTTGGCGGCTATCTCTATTTCCACAAAGCACCGAGCGCAAAGGCATTCCACGAGGAGACCGTCCGCAAGCTCAACAAACTTCACTACTACGACTGTCTCCGTGCCAACAAGAGCCTATCGGCCTGGGGCGTAGAGGGACGTGTGCCTTTCCTCGACAAGGAGTTCCTCGACGTGGCCATGCGTACAAATCCCGATGCAAAGATGTG
>DEJE01000051.1:453-1795 GCA_002353205.1 Prevotella sp. UBA2756
TTGCCGGCAGAGATTGCTTGGCGGCAGAAGGAGCAGTTCAGCGACGGCGTGGGCTATTCATGGATTGACACATTGAAGAAGATTACCTCCGAAGCTGTCAGCGACGAACAGATGGCACATGCGGCAGAACGTTTCCCCATCAATCCGCCGCTCAACAAGGAGGAGTACTACTATCGCAGCATCTTCGCCGAGCATTTCCCAAGCGAGTCTGCTGCGCGAAGCGTAAACCAAGAGGCAAGCGTGGCGTGCTCAACAGCCATCGCCCTTGAATGGGATGCTGCTTTCAAGAACATGAACGACCCAAGTGGAAGAGCTGTCAAGGGGGTTCACGAACAAGCTTATTAGGATTTAGCAATTTGACAATTTACAATTTGACTATAAGATGAAGCAAGAAGCGAGACTGATACTTGATGACGGCACAGAGTTCTGCGGCTGGTCGTTTGGTTACGAAGCAAATGCCGTAGGCGAAGTGGTGTTCAACACGGCAATGACAGGCTATCCAGAAAGCCTCACCGACCCGAGCTATGCAGGCCAGATACTGGTGACAACTTATCCTTTGATAGGAAACTATGGCGTGCCTGAAACAGGAGGCGAGCCTTTGCCCAAGTTCATGGAAAACGAGCGGATTCACGTCAAGGGCCTCGTTGTGGCAGATTACAGCGAGAAGTACAGCCATTGGAATGCCAAGGAGTCGCTTGCCGAATGGCTAAAGCGGGAAAAGATTCCTGCCATTACGGGCATCGACACGCGAAGGCTCACCCAACGGCTCAGGGAGTCTGGCGTAATGCGAGGTCGTATCATCATCTCTGAGAACTCTGATTACTCAGAACACTCTGACTATGGTAGCATCAATTGGGTGGAGCAAGTGAGCTGCAAGGAGGTCATCACGTACAAGCCAGACCCTACGGCGGCAGCAAATTCTTCATTATTCACTCTTCATTCCTCATTTCCAAGAGTCGTTCTTGTTGACTGTGGTGTAAAGGCAAACATCATCCGTTGCTTGGTGAATAGAGGCGTTGAAGTCATCAGGGTTCCGTGGGACTATGACTTCAACCAACTTGACTTCGATGGATTGTTCCTGGCGAATGGCCCTGGCGACCCTGAGCAATGCAATAAGACCGTGGAGCACATCCGCACCTTCCTCAACAATCCGAATGTGCGGCCCCTCATGGGCATCTGTCTCGGCAACCAACTCTTGGCAAGGGCTGCAGGTGCAAAGACATACAAGCTGAAGTATGGTCATCGCAGTCATAACCAGCCGGTGCAGCTTGTGGGCACCACCCGTTGCTTCATCACAAGCCAGAATCATGGCTATGCCGTCGATGCCTCGACGTTGCCTGCC
>DEJE01000051.1:1954-5463 GCA_002353205.1 Prevotella sp. UBA2756
GTCCTCCTTCTTGGCTCCGGTGCTCTCAAGATCGGTCAGGCGGGAGAGTTTGACTACAGCGGTGCTCAGGCTCTGAAAGCCTTGAAAGAGGAAGGTGTCAGGTCGGTGCTCATCAATCCTAACATTGCAACTGTCCAAACTTCGAAGGACGTGGCGGACACTATCTATTTTCAGCCCGTCACACCTGATTTCGTGGAGCATGTCATAGAGAAGGAACGGCCGGACGGCATCCTGCTGAGCTTCGGCGGACAGACAGCTTTGAACTGCGGCGTAGAGCTTTACAGGAAAGGTGTATTCGAGAAATATGGTGTCAAAGTCCTTGGCACACCCGTTCAGGCAATCATCGATACCGAAGACCGCGACCTCTTTGTCAAGCGTCTTGACGAGATTGGCGTGAAGACCATCAAGAGCGAAGCTTGCAATACCATTGAGGAGGTACAGAAGGCCGCTCACGGACTGGGCTTCCCCGTCATCCTTCGTGCAGCTTATGCCCTTGGTGGCCTTGGCTCAGGCTTCTGTGACAACGATGAGGAACTGCTGACCCAGGCAGAGGAAGCTTTCGCCTTCTCTCCTCAAGTGTTAGTAGAGAAGTCGCTGAAAGGATGGAAGGAGATTGAATATGAAGTGGTGCGCGACAGGTACGACAACTGCATCACCGTCTGCAACATGGAGAACTTCGACCCGCTCGGCATCCATACAGGCGAGAGCATTGTCGTTGCTCCATCGCAGACGCTCTCGAACAACGAATACCACAAGCTACGTGCCCTTGCCATCAAGATAATCCGACATATCGGCATCGTAGGTGAATGTAACGTGCAGTACGCCCTTGACCCTGCTTCCGAGGACTATCGTGTCATTGAAGTCAACGCTCGTCTGAGCCGCTCGTCTGCTTTGGCATCAAAGGCGACGGGCTATCCCTTGGCCTTCGTCGCTGCCAAGCTAGGACTGGGTTACGGACTATTTGAATTGAAGAACTCCGTCACCAAGACCACCAGCGCCTTCTTTGAACCTGCCCTCGACTATGTCGTCTGTAAGATTCCGCGTTGGGACCTCTCGAAGTTCCACGGCGTGAACCATGAACTGGGTTCAAGCATGAAGAGCGTAGGTGAGGTGATGGCCATCGGCCGCACATTCGAGGAGGCCATCCAAAAGGGCTTGCGCATGATTGGACAGGGCATGCATGGCTTTGTCGATAACCATGAGATTAAGATTCCGAACGTCATCGAAGCTCTCAGGCATGCCACGGACATCCGTGTTTTTGCAGTCGCTAAGGCCATGGCGATGGGCTATTCCGTAAAACAGATTCATGAACTGACGAAGATAGACTGTTGGTTTCTTGAGAAGCTCAGGCACATCATGCTGGTCAATGAGAGGCTGAAAGAGTTCTCTTGGTTAGCGGAATACTATTCTGGCTCAGAGTATTCTGAATTTCTTGATGCCATCGAAGCCCCGGAGTTCTCCACGTTGTTGTTTGAAGCAAAGACTTACGGCTTCTCCGACTTCCAGATTGCTCGTGCTCTTGGCCTCGAAGCAGACATGAAGATGGAGCGGGCTGGACTTACGGTCCGCAAATGGCGCCAAGAGTTGGGCATCATGCCAACAGTCAACCAGATTGACACCCTTGCTGCCGAGTATCCAGCCCAAACGAACTATCTCTATTTATCATACTTATAGAGAACACCAGCGAGACAAACAAGTTGAATTTGTTTGTCTCGCTGGCGTTAAACTATTCAGACTAAATGCAAGCCTTAATACTCATCCTCGTTGAAAAGGAAGTCTTCCTTGGTGGGATAGTCGGGCCATATGTCTTCTATACTTTCGTAGACATCACCCTCGTCTTCGATTTCCTGCAGATTCTCCAATACTTCGAGCGGCGACCCTGAACGAATTGCGTAATCGATCAACTCGTCTTTTGTAGCAGGCCATGGTGCGTCTTCGAGTTTTGAAGCCAGTTCCAATGTCCAATACATAGTCTTTAAAATTTACGCGTTAATGAAAATTCTATCGAATCCGCTCACTTTCGGTCATCTGTAAAAAATACCGACGATCGCTTACTTGCGAATTTTGGCGCAAAAGTAATATTTTTTTTCTAAATTACTTATTTTTCTTCCATATTTTTTCTCGCACACCGTCAATAAAGTTTAATTTTCGGGCTAAAACATAGAGATAGTCCGACAAACGGTTGATGTAGTGCGTCACTTCAGGGTCGAGCTCGGTTGTCTCGCCCAGGAAGAAGATGCGGCGCTCTGCCCTTCGGCAGACGGTTCGGCAGACGTGGGCGAGCGCGGCCTCATGGCTTCCGCCGGGAAGGATGAATGCTGTCTGCGGGGGTATGCTGGCATTGATCTCGTCGATTTGCTGCTCCAGGATATCTGTCTCCTCGGCGCTCATGGTGTAAGATGGTGCCAAGGGTGTCTTTGTCTTGTCTGTTGCGAGATAGGAGCAAACGGTGAACAGGTTGCGCTGCGTGCGGATGATGAGTTCTTTGTCGTCGCCGTCTTTCATCCAGGAAGCGAGCATGCCGAGGTGAGCACTCAGTTCATCGACGGTGCCATAGGCTTCGATTCGTGCGTTTGTCTTGCGCACCTTTACACCTCCAACAAGGCTGGTGACGCCATCGTCACCCGTTTTCGTATAGACTCTTGTTATTGCCATAGGTTCAATAGATTAAAAATTAATAATATAATTCGTTTTAAACAGTTTCTTGTCAAAGAAGATGATGCCGCAATAATACAGGTCGAACGTCACATCGCACCTCGTATCCTCTACCACTTGCTTCCAGAACAACCGGGTCTCAGACGACCTGCTGATTCCCTCGAGGATGAAGATGCACATGTTGCCGGCATAGCTCACAACTTCATCAAAGAAAGACTGATAGCTGCCTTCGAGCGACATTCTGAGCATTTCGATCTTCTTTCCCGAAAGATGCGCCTCTATTTCATCGTGCGTTGTATTGTCGTCGTAATGCCTGATGAAGGTTTTCCGGCATCCCCTCTGCATCATGGCATCGTAGGCCGCGCACGGCGACGAATAGTCGATGATGCAATCAGGCTGACGATAATTCGCGATGCGGAAATACAGACGGCTCAGCTTGCGCCTGAGAGCGCTTATATCCTGAAGCATGTCATGCATATCGCCATACGCATAATAGGGATAATGCTCATTGATGACATAGCGAACAAAGCGATAGGCCCAAGGAGACTGTATTCCGAAACCTCTTGAGTACTTCATCCGCCTTAACCAAACAAGCCATTGGTTCACCCTGTCCATCAGCATTCAGCTTTTTCAATCGCAAATGTACATTATTTTTTTGAATAAGCAATCATTTTCAACAAAAAAAATACAATAACCGCCAAAAACGCCTTTACATATCTACTTTTCAGGAACAAAGGAAAGAAAAGAAGTAAGACATCGATATAGGGCAGACGAGATTACTGCATAAAAAAACGGGAGGCTTCCCGGATTGTGTCTCCGGAAAGCCTCCCTGTAAAAGAAGGCGGCTACCTACT
>DEJE01000055.1 GCA_002353205.1 Prevotella sp. UBA2756
TGCGAACACCAAAGGCAGTTTTTTAAGATTTCGCAGCGTTGCCCGTTTCGGTTGCAAAGTTAGTAAATATCTGATAAACAACCAAATAGGAAACACGAAAATATTTTGTGAAATCTTAAAAAATCCTACTTTAACAGACTCATAATCTGGAGGTCCCAGGTTCAAGCCCTGGCTGGTCCACTATAAAAAATCAAGCACTTATGAGTTTCTCGCAAGTGCTTTTTTCGTGTCTGCGTAAACATTTTGTTTCAGTCCCCACATTTTCACGGAGCATCACAGAGTATCTATGATGCATATATAAATACATTCATGCCAGTAAACAAAAACGCATTATTGCGTTACAAGATAATAGACAGATGCCTATGCAACAGATACAGAAGATGAACGATAGAGGACCTGAAGTAATCGTTCGGACATTCTTATGTGAATCTTGGAAAATTGCGATTTAGCGAATGCAGTGCTAAGTTTGCTTAAGCAATGCTGAGCGTGAGCAATTTATCCAAAAGTGTACAAAAAGAACCAAAAACACCTTGGAAAAGTGTAATCGCATCATTAAAATCCCAACGTCGCACATCGGTACTTGTATGAAAGCCAATAACTCCGTTTCAAGGATTCGGATAGGAAGGAATGGTCAATCATATCCTTTGCCAGAGGATGTTCTGCTGCAAAGAAATCCATTTCTCGTTTTATCAGTCGCTCAGACAGACCTATACGGCGACCAAACTCCTCGAAGTCCTTACGTCCAACAGTTCTTGTGTCGGATAGTTGCATGCCTTCTTTGAACAATCCTTTATCAAGGGCAAAGATACGAGGCATACTCAGGTGGAGACTGGTGTTGATGAGGTCGTAGGCAGGGGTGAGGTGGTATTCTCCGTCGCCTCGGTTAATCAGTGAGAAGTTCTTTAGGTGGGCATCATCATTCAGAGTGAGATAATTGAACACAACTATGCGAAAGAACTTCAGGATTTCGACAGGAGCAGCTTTGACGTATTTGCGGATGATGTCGGCACACTCCTCGTAACTCAAATAACTATATTTATAATCGCTGCCACCATTAGCATTGGTAAGTCCTGCCAGCGAGGCGAAATCTTCCTGACTATACTTCTGTCCATCTGGTCCGACATCGAAACGTCGGCAAAGATAGGCTGCTTCACCATCTTGGAAGAAACAAATACCATTAGCGGCAGTCTCCATGTGATAGACTTGAGAAGCCAACTGCATCGTCAGATGTTCATTGGCTGGACAATACTTGCGGTCAAGCAAAGCATAGGATGAAGGAGCCGGTTTCAAGATGTATGTTCCACGTTCACCTTCGGCTGGCTTTACCAAATTTCCCTCACTATCCAGTACCAAACTCGCCTTGGGTTGAACGCCAGAAAGCGAGATTCGTCCTACATTCTTCAGATAGGCTTCATTGTCGGCACTTTCGTTGTTGGGACTGTCAAAATCCAACACATGAAAAACCTCCTTCCCGTCAAACAATAGTTTTCGGGCTACAGGGGAATAGGTGGTAAAGCCTTCCTGCAAGGTGGAAGGGCAAACATTGACCTCTATCATTTTCACATCGGTTTAATGGTTACGGCTCCGATGGTATCGTGCCCGGCTGTTGCAAGCATGATACCAAAATCATCGTTTTCATCGATATGATGCAACATGGATTGCACCTGACGATTGGAGCCTTCAGACAACATGTTATAAAAATAAGGAAAGAGATGGTTGGAACGGTAAGGCTCTTTTCTTACGGGCATGGCCAAGCAAACTGGCTCGCCGTGGTAGTCCTCACCATAAGTGAACACATATTCCCTGGCATCGGTTTCTTGCAAGATGCCAGCCTCCGTGTCGTGAACGTAAACCTTACATTGTCTCATAGTCCAATTGTTTGATGTCAATATTTACTTGAAGCCCTAACGTGTCGAGAATTGTCAGCAGGGTTGCCAACTGCGGATTACCTTCACCACGTTCAATTGCCACAACAGTGTTTACAGCCACACATGCCAAGTCTGCCAACGTTTGTTGGTTGATACCGAGTTTCTTTCGCCTTTCCTTGATGGCATTTCCTATTTCTTGCTGCGTCATAATCCCAATGTATTGCGATTTCAGTGCAAAGTTAGCAATAAATCTTTAAACGCAAAGCTAAAATCGCAATAAAATGATATTTTGGACTTCGATTTATCCCCAAAAAGCATAATTGGCATACAATCCCAATATAGTGCGATTTTTGATTAAATCAAACTCTTCATCACTTTTCGGCGATTTGAAGCAAATTCATTCAGTTATTTGAAACCTCCAGTTATTATGTGGCTTAATTTCCATCTGCTGCAGGAATGTCCTCTGCTGCCATCATGGGTTCTTCCTCTGGCATTTCATATCGACGGATGCTGTGGTCTTGCAGGAAGATTCTGTTGAGTGTATATGCCAGCGACTCTAATGTCTTTTCCCGCACCTTCGGCTTCAGTTCACATTCCCAGATGGTGATGGAGTGCCAGCCCATCGCAGCCAGTTCATGCTGTACTCTCGCGTCACGCTCCTGGTTCCTCCGTATCTTTGCCACCCAGAAGTCGCGGTTCGTCTTCGGAATCTTACAACAGTCAGAACTCTCAATTATGAATTGTGAATTATGCATGATGAATTGCGTGTGGTGTCCGTGCCAGAAGCATCCGTTCACGAAGATACATGTACGATATTTCCGCATCACGATGTCCGGCTTCCCTGGCAATCGCGGATGATTCAACCGATACCTGAACCCATGTCCCCACAGCCAACGACGCACCACCATCTCCGGCTTCGTGTCTTTGCCGTGGATGGCCGCCATGTTGTTGTGGCGTTGTTGTGGGGTATGACTGTCCATCTCTGATTACAGTTTCAGTTTCCTTACTAAATCCCAATCTGCAGGCAGCCAGTCGACGCTCTCCAGTTCATCCTTGCTGAGCCACTTCGCCGCCTCGTGCTCCTTCAGTTCCAAGTGTCCGCTCTCCACATGGCAGAGGTAGCAATGCATCGTTAAGTGAAACTGCGGATAATCCCATTCCACCGTATCTACCAGCCGTTCCACCACGATGCGCGTTTCCAGCTCCTCCCATATCTCGCGCTTCAACGCTTCCTCAGGAGTTTCCCCTGCTTCCATCTTTCCGCCAGGGAATTCCCACCAGTCCTTCCATTCGCCATACCCCCGTTGGGTGGCGAGTATCTTATTCTCTTTGCGGATGATAGCCGCTACGACTTCTATTTGTTTCATTCCAATGCCCCAATCAATTCCTCCATCGAGCAGCATACGCCGCTGAAGAGTTTGTACATCAGTTCCGGCTCCTGCCTCACGGGGATATACGCTATCACCGTTTTTCCCCTCCCTGCAAACCATCCGGCCTCCGTATGGGCACTCCTTCCGCAAGGCAGCACCAGCACACAAGCGTCGCAAGCCTCCATCGCCTCGATGTCGTTGGCAAACTGCCTCACCGCTTTCGGATGCCCCAGCTGCTCGCGGTATTCCTGCGGGCTCCATTCCATGAAGTCCTCGCTCACGCTGCTCCATTTGAATCCCGGATCACCCAACGGCGGATTCCGGAAGTCGTACACCTCGTATCCCGCCTCCCGCAGTTTTTCCACCACCTCCGGATAGAACTCGTTCCGCCAACTGCTGGCCACATATATCTTCCTTCTCATGATTCACCTGCTTGTAAAGATTAATCAAGTATCCCTCTTAGGAGTCTTCTCGTTTGTCATCAGCAAATGCGATTCGCTTTCAAGCAACGAGACGACAATCCCCTTTCACCATTACGTCTGCAAAGATAATCATAATTACCCATATAGCAATGCGAAACCCGATTAAAAACATGTCCTGACAAGGCGGAGTTCATCAATAGACAATTCTACACCCAATGATGCTATATTTTTACGATGATTCCTTTTCCTTTGAAGGAAAATGTGTACCTTTGTGGCTGAAACATCTGTCAGCTTCTGCCATCGAAGGAGGCATGGATGTCAAAAAGGCTTTCATGAGATAAGAATGTCAGCATCGTAGCAGCAATGTCAATAATGAGATCATGATAGTATTCATCGATACAGAGGTTAATCCGCAAACGAAGAGGGTAGCGGACTACGGAGCCGTAAGGGAGGACGGTGCTAAATTGCACTCTCATTCCAAGGCTGATTTCGATGCCTTTTTGTCGGGATGCGACACCGTATGTGGGCACAACATCATCCGGCATGACTTGAAGTACACGGCTTTGAGGGGTAATCCTACGATTATTGATACATTGTTTCTTTCACCACTTTTGTTCCCTAAACGGCCATATCACCATTTAGTAAAGGATGACAAGCTGCAGGTGGACGAACTGAACAATCCTGTGAACGATTCGATGAAGGCTCGCGACCTGCTGAATGATGAGATTGCGGCCTGGAATGAGTTGACTTCCGGTAGGCGGGAAATCTATTATCAACTGCTTCACCAAACGGTGGAGTTTGAAGGGTTCTTCAAACACGTAAAGTATACTCCCTCTACACAGCAATCACTTCTTGGAAGGATATTGAATGCACAACCAGATTGGCTAAAGCTTATACCAAAGGATTTTGAAGGAAAGGTATGCAGCCATGCAGATTTTGAGCTGCTTGTAAGGCAATACCCCATAGAACTGGCTTATTGTCTGGCTGTGATTGGTGCTGACGATATCTTTTCTATCACTCCTGCATGGGTTATACGCAACTATCCACAGGTGGTCAATGTGATGAATATGCTGTGCAACACGTCGTGCGGCGATTGTGAGTACTGCCGTCAGCGATTGGATGCCCATTATGGGCTGAAGGAATTCTTCGGTTATGACGAGTTCCGTACGTTCGATGGCGTTCCCATGCAGCAACAGGCCGTGGAGTCTGCCATTCGTGGCGAATCGCTGTTAACGATATTCCCTACTGGTGGCGGCAAATCATTGACCTTTCAATTGCCAGCGTTGATGGCCGGGCGGAACACTCACGGGCTGACAGTGGTTATCTCGCCGCTTCAGTCGCTGATGAAAGACCAGGTAGACAATCTCGCTGCACGTGGCATCAGCGAGGCTGTGACCATCAACGGACTGCTTGATCCCATAGAGCGAGCCACAGCTATCCAACAGGTGGCCGACGGCTCGGCGAATTTGTTGTATATCGCCCCTGAGATGTTGCGCTCGAAGACCATTGAGCGATTGCTCTTAGGCAGAGATGTGGTCCGCTTCGTGATTGACGAAGCCCACTGCTTCTCCGCTTGGGGCCACGATTTCCGTGTGGACTATTTGTATATAGGAGATTTTATCCGGCAGTTGCAAGAAAAGAAACAGCTTCAGAAGCCCATTGCCGTCTCATGTTTTACGGCAACCGCTAAGCAGAAGGTGATTAGCGACATCTGTGACTATTTCAGGACGAAATTGAGTTTAGAACTAAAAGTTTTTGCTGCCAATGCTGAACGTAAGAACCTGCGTTATACGGTACTCCATGCCGATACTGCCGATGAGAAATATAACCTGCTGCGTTCCCTGATACTCGGTCACAACTGTCCGACGATTGTCTACGTATCGCGAACTAAGCGTACCCGCCAGTTGGCTGACCATCTGCTCAGCGACGGCATACGGGCATTGCCATTCAACGGCAAGATGGAAGCTGCTGAGAAAGTGAAGAATCAGAACGCTTTTATGAGTGGTAAGGCTCAGGTCATCGTGGCCACCTCAGCCTTCGGTATGGGCGTTGACAAGAAAGATGTCGGACTGGTGGTTCACTATAACATCAGTGACTCCTTAGAGAACTATGTGCAGGAGGCCGGGCGTGCAGGACGTGATCCGCAGATGCAGGCGGAGTGTTTTGTGCTCTATGCCGACAGCGATCTTGACAAACATTTCATTTTGCTCAACCAAACGAAGCTCAGCATCAGCGAAATTCAACATGTGTGGAAAGCCATCAAGGAATTGACGGCTAAGCGCGATAGGGTGAGTTGTTCGCCATTGGATATTGCCCGACAAGCAGGATGGGGCGATGAGATTGATGATATAGAAACCCGTGTGAAAGCAGCCATTGCCGCCTTAGAGGATGCTGGATTTATCCAACGAGGTAGCAATTCGCCGCATGTCTTTGCCACAGGCATAGCGGTGAAGACTATGGAGGAGGCCCGACGTAAACTGACCGTTTCGCCACTTTTTGACGAACAGTCGCGTGAAGAGGCCGCCCGTATCATCAAGTCGCTCATCAGTGCACGGGCAACAGTAGAGGGTCGTGGGGCAGAAGCCGAAAGCCGTGTGGACTATCTGGCCGACATCCTCGGCATGAGGAAAGAGACCGTCATCAGGAATATTAACCTGATGCGGCAGGAAGGTCTGCTGGCTGACAGTCGTGACATGCAGGCCTGGGTCAGTAAAAGTACTTCCCTGCGCAATCTTGACATCATAATGAAGCTGGAGCAATTCCTCTTGCAGCGAATCAGCGGACAGTCGCATAGGATCAGTTATAAGGAATTGAACGAAGAGGCACATAAAGTCGGTCTGACCTATTCGAATGTCAAACGCCTGCGGATGCTGCTCCATTTCCTATCGCTGAAGGGCTATATCCACAAACAAGAACATAGCTCTACAGGCAGCGTGAACATACGGTTGCAAGCTACAGCGGAAGCGACAATGGCCCGCTTTGAAAAACGAATAAACATTTGTCGATTTATAGTTGAGGCTTTAAGCGCTAAGCGCGATAATGGTAAAGAGATGACGCTCGTTAACTTCTCAGAAGTCGAACTGCTTCAACAATTCACCGCCAGCAAACAGGCATCTTTATTTGAAAATCAAAAAGACCAAAAGCCCACGATTACTGACATAGAAGAAGCTTTGCTCTATCTGACGAAGACGGAGCTGATGAAGATAGAAGGCGGCTTTATCGTCATCTACAACACCATGCAGATAGGTCGTTTGGCTGATCGCCGCACACGCTATGGCAAAGAACAATACCGTCTGTTGGATGAGTTCTACAAGCAACGCATCCGTCAGATTCATATCGTTGGCGAATATGCCAACTTGATGGTGCGCGACTACAACGCTGCCCTGCAATTTGTCAACGACTATTTCATGATGGACTTCCGTCGCTTCATCAGCCACTATTTCAAGGGAGAACGGCGAGCACAGATTGATCAGAACATCACACCTGCCAAATACAACCAACTTTTTGGTGAACTCTCCCACCGTCAGCTTGAAATCATCGACGACAAACAGTCGAAATATATCGTGGTTGCAGCAGGACCGGGCAGCGGCAAGACGCGGGTGTTGGTACATAAGTTGGCCTCATTATTGCTATTGGAGGACGTGAAGCACGAACAGCTGCTGATGCTCACCTTCTCGCGGGCAGCAGCAACAGAATTCAAGAAGCGGCTCATCGGACTGGTGGGCAATGCGGCACATTATGTGGACATCAAGACCTTCCATTCCTATAGTTTCGACCTCATTGGCAAACAAGGCAGCTTGGACGAAGCAAATGACGTGGTGGGCCGTGCGGCAGAGATGATTGAACGTAGGCAGGTGGAGTCATCGAAGATAGCTAAGAGCGTGCTTGTTATTGACGAAGCACAAGATATGGGAGCTGATGATTTCCGATTGGTACAAGCACTGATGCAACAGAACGAAGAAATGCGTGTCATTGCTGTGGGCGATGATGATCAGAACATTTACGCATTCCGAGGTTCAGACTCACGTTATATGCAGTCGCTCGCCAACGGAGATAGGGCTAAACTGTATGAGATGACCGACAACTACCGCTCTGCTCGTGCCATAGTGAGCTGCGCCAATCGTTTTGTACAACGCATACCTGATCGTTTGAAACAAGCGCCTATCCAATCTGCCACAGGCATGGATGGAAAGGTCGTCACTTTGAAATCGCTCATTGATACGGAGATAAGCACTAAAGGCAGAACGGCTGTCTTGACACGAACTAACGAAGAGACCATGCAGGTAGCCTATGAGTTGGAACGTCGCGGACTACAAGCTACAGTAGCCCAGTCGATGGGCGGTTTCCGTTTCGGAAATCTGGCAGAAGTAAGATTTTTTCTCAAACAACTCGGGAGCAAGGATGAAGTTGTCATTCCCACTGAAAGATGGCAAGAGGCGAAAATGTGTACACTCGAGACATACGCTACGAGTACGTGTCTGAACATCATGAAGCACTTCTTTGCCGACTTTGAAGCGACCCACCGCACTTATTATCACAGCGATCTGCAAGAATACATCTTTGAGTCGAACATTGAGGATTTCATAGTTGCTGATAATCGGTCGGTGTTTGTAAGTACCATCCACAAGGCTAAGGGCCGTGAGTTTGATTCGGTTTATTTGCTGTCGCCCATTCCTGATGTTCGTGATGAAAACAATTCGCGAGCTTATTATGTAGGGCTCACTCGTGCCAAGGAGAATCTCTATCTCGTAACGAACCCGCCGGCCGAGTATGCTGCCATTTCGATAGCCTTGAACATGCATGATGTGTGGCTCGACTTCTTCAAAGGTCGCAAAGAGATTGTGTTGCGTTTAAGAAGTGGCGACAGCCTGAAATACCAAGATGGCTACTTTCTTAATGATCAAGGCATCAACATTATTGCATTATCAGCATCAGGCAAAGAAAAGCTGAAGGTGTGGACAGGCAAAGGATATGAGGTTATTAGCGCAAAAGTGAGTTACACGTTGGCATGGAAACCACAGGATTCAAATATGGAATATGCGGTCTGTTTGGCAAATGTGGTGCTGACAAAGAACCAATAACGATTGTTTACATGAACAGAGAGATTATATACAAGACGCTGAAGTCGTATTTCGGCTACGATACTTTCCGGCCGATGCAGGAGGAGATCATCCGCCATACGATTGATGGTGGCGACTCGTTGGTTCTGATGCCTACGGGTGGCGGAAAGTCGCTGTGCTTTCAGATATCGGCTTTGGTGATGGAGGGGTTGGCCGTCGTTGTGTCTCCGCTGATTTCACTGATGAAAGACCAGGTGGGAGCGTTGCAAGCCAATGGTGTTGCGGCCGAAGCACTGAACAGTAGTAACGACGAAGGGCTGAACCGCGACATTATCAGTCGTTGCTTGGCGGGGAAGGTGAAACTGCTCTACATCTCACCCGAACGGCTCGTGGGCAGTATGATGCAGTTGCTGCGGCAGGCGCGGGTATCACTCTTCGCCATCGATGAGGCGCATTGCATCTCCAGTTGGGGGCATGATTTCCGGCCGGAGTACACCCAACTGGGCCAATTGCGTGAGCTTTTTCCCGGAGTGCCGATCATGGCACTCACGGCTACTGCCGACAAGATAACGAAGCAGGACATACTGAAGCAGCTGAACATCGGCCACGCTCAGACGTTTATCGGGTCCTTCGACCGTCCGAACCTGAGTCTCGACGTGAAGCGCGGCTATTCGGCACGCGAGAAGTTGCGCTCCATAGCGGAGCTCATCCGTCGTCATCCTGGGGAGAGCGGCATTATCTACTGCCTGGCCCGCAAGACTACGGAAGAACTGGCCGAGAAGTTGAAGAAGATGGGCATTGCTGCCGGCGTCTATCATGCTGGGCTGCCCAATACTGAGCGCGACCGCGTGCAGGACGATTTCGTGGCCGATAGGATTCAGGTCATTTGTGCCACTATCGCCTTCGGCATGGGCATCGACAAGAGCAACGTGCGGTTCGTGGCGCACTACAATCTGCCCAAGAGCATCGAGAGTTTCTATCAGGAGATAGGGCGCGGCGGGCGCGACGGGTTGCCGTGCGAGACGATTCTCTACTACAATCTGGGCGACATCATCACATTGCGGAAGTTTGCCGATGAGAGCGGTCAGCAGCAGATCAACCTTGAAAAGCTGCAACGCATGCAGGAATATGCCGAGGCACAGGTGTGCCGCCGTCGCATCCTGCTCAACTATTTTGGCGAGTCGAGCGACAAGAGCTGCGGCAACTGCGACGTGTGCCATACGCCGCCGCAGACCTTCGAGGGCACCATCATCGTGCAGAAAGCGTTGTCGGCCATTGTGCGGACGGGAGAGAACGTGGGCTTCACGACGGCCATCAACATCCTTCGTGGCAGCATGTCGCCCGAAGTCGTCGCCCACCGATACAACCAGCTGAAGACCTTCGCTGCAGGGCGCGACATTCCCTATCGCGACTGGCACGACTATCTGTTGCAGATGCTTCAGATGGGATTCATCGAGATTGCTTACAACGAAGACCGACATATCCATGTTACGGAGCTGGGACAAGAGGCGCTGTATGGCAGGCGGAGCGTCCGACTGGCGGTCATCAACAGAGAAGACTTCAGCGTGAAGGCACGCCGACAGCGGAAGAGGGAAGAGAGCCTCAGGACATTCGAGAATGCCAAGGCAGACGAAAGCCAGGAGCTTTTCAACCTTCTGCGCCAAGTCCGCAAGCGCATTGCCGATGAGCACCATTGGCCTGCATACGTCGTCCTGTCCGACCGCTCGTTGCATCATCTCGCCATCGAGAAGCCCACAACCCTTGCTGCCTTTGGCAATACCTTCGGTGTCGGCGAACATAAGCGCGACAGCTTCGGTGCCGAGTTTGTCGAAGCCATCCGGGAATATACGGAAAAGCAGGAACCCTTCTGATGCTCACAGCCTGCACTTGAGCCCGATCTTGGTCTCGAAGGTGTTGGCGCGGACCGTACTGTTCTGCTGCAAGACGAAGTTGCGGTCGTAGTAGTAATTGTAGTGCGTGCGACGTGCATAGTAGGTGACCGACAGGCTGAGCGACCACTGGCGGGCCAGGTGGACGTCCATGACGGGGTTGATCACGAAGAGCGCGGCATTGCTGTTGTCGCCCTGCACGCTGAGGTAGTGCAGGTCTTTGGTGCCGTCGGCGTAGGGCTGCAGGTCGCGGCTCTCGTAACCCTTCCATGTGAACAGGCGGAAGTACTTCGTGTTGAGCAGGAAGCGTCCGGACCTGCCGAAATCGATCTGCGTCTTCGACTTGATGCTGAATCCGCTTCCCATGTTGTAGTCGCGGTCGATGACGTTGAAGAAGTCGCTCTTGGTGCCTCCCAGCAGGATGCCGCTGAGGAAGATGCGCTGTTCCATGTGCGAGATGGCTCCCATCTGCGGCAGCGAGAAGATGAATCCCGGTCCGAAGCCGGCGGCCTCGCTGATGCGGTAGGGGGTCAGTTCGGAGCCGTCTTTGATGGGTTTGGCGTCGTAGTAGTTGTAGTGTTGGTAGATGCCGAACTCACCAGCCATGTTCTGACTGTCGTTTCCCTTTATCGTCTTGTTCAGGATGGGCGTGCTCCACAGCCTGCCCACGATCTGCAACTGGTTGATCAGCGGTTGTCCGCCGCCGATGGCGATGTTGGTTTCGATGTCGAAGAAGTCGTAGGGTGTGGTGTGCCGCTCACCGTCGACAGCCGTGCCGTAGGCCAGCGTGATGTTGAGGAAGGGTGCATGGACGCCGCGGAAGAGGGCTCCCTCGTCGGCCAGATAGCGCCATCCGAGCGACACCGAGGCGTCGATGGGAATCTTCGTGAAGTCGTGGTAGCGGTTGTTGTTGCGCCGGAGGCGCCATGCGTCGCCGCTGATGATGCGGTGGAGGCCCTGGATGGGGTTGACGAGGGTGGCTGCCGCCTCGCGCAGGAAGCGGCCGAAGCCCCGTTCGCTGTCGTCGAGCATCGACAGGCTCAGTCGGTGCGTCATTTCGCCGATGGCCATGCCGCCCATCGAGGTGGCCAGCACGTCGTTGATGGCCGGCGGCTCCGTCTCGCCCAGGAATTCCCACATGAGCGACCCGCCGAGCGCGTAGGGTGCCGACTCCCAGAACGTCAGTCCGTTGGTGCGCGCGGCGTTGTAGTAGAGATTGCCGTGGTAGGGATGGGCAAACATGTTGGTCGTGAAGAAGTCGTTGTCCCACACCATGCCGTCGGTGAAGTTGCGCTTCAGCGAGCGGAAGGTGGTCTGCGCGAAGTCGGAGTTGAGTGCCCATCGGTCGAACAGCTGCACGCCCACGTTGATGCCCGTCACCTCGGCAGCAGCCTGCCAGTAGCGCTTCCTCACGGGCAGGGCCATCGTCGAGTCGGCGAAGATGAGCTTCGAGCGCTTCTCCTCCCACGCCCGTTTCCACGTGTCGTGCTGGTCGTGCGTCCGGCGAAGGGTCAGTCCTATCTCTGCCAGCGGGCGGTTGCGGTAGGTCTCGTCGCGGTCGTAGTAGCGCGTCAGGCCCCATCCCACCGAGGCGAAGGCCCCGAGCCGGTCGGTAATCCTGTAGTCGGCGTTGATGCGCGCCTGCAACGAGTAGAGTCGCTCGGGCTTCTCGCTGCTCCCCTTTGTGAAGGTCTCCACGTGGTAGTAGCCGATGTCGCCGCTCAGGCTCCATCGCGGCGACAGCTCAAGATACTGTCCGAGCCGGTAGAACAGGGCTCCCGAGAACTTAGAGTCGAGGCCCATGAAGTGGGTTCCCAAGCCGATGATGTTGTACGTACTGCGGTTGCGGTAGCGCACGGCATAGTTGGTCTTCGACGACGTTCCGGCATAGACCATCATGTCGATGCGTGTTCTCGGACTGATGTTCACCAGTCCCACCTTGTGGCCGATGCTGTCGGAAGACACGTTGACGAGTCCTACCTGCCACCCTTTGGGGTGCTTGCGCGCCATGTTGAACACGCCTATCTGCGCGCCGTTGAGCGAGTCGGCATAGTTGACGGCTCCTATCTGCACGCCTTGCTGCATGTCGGAAGAGACGTTGAGGATGGCCGAGAGCTGCACGCCGCGGTCCATGCCGGTGGTAATGTTGTTGACGGTCGACAGCTGCAGGCCGTTGAACTTCCGCGCCGACGCGTTTGAAACGCCCGAGAGCTGCACGCCGTGCCCGCCTCCGGGCGCCACCGACGAGATGACACCCAGCTGAACGCTCTTCACCGAGTCCTGCACGCTGACGACGCCGACAGGACTTTTCTGTGCCAAAGCCATTGTGGCAGCCATCATGGCGGCTGCGGTCGTCAAAAGTATGCGCGACACACTTTGACATGGAGGTCGAAGAACGGTCTTCATGCTATCGATTTCTTTCTTGTCTTTACCTTATTAACGCTAAACGTATTGCTCTTTTCCTTTGGTTTCCGACGGCTCTTACGGTGCCCGGAAGGTGCCCTTACGGTGCCCGTGGAGTGCTCTGCGGATGGCGGAGCAGTGCTTGCGGGCAGCAATGTGAATGAAATTGCGGGGCAAAACAAATTAGATTGCTCAGCAATTCAATTTGTTTTCCTGCGCAATTCAATTTGTTTTCCTGCGCAATTCAATTTGAATGGCAGGGCGCAGGGGGCGCTCTGCCGCTGCCATGAGCGCTTACTTACCGACCACTTTCTTTCCGCCGACGATGTAGATGTGTCCTTTCTGCGGGGTCAGCACGCGGCGGCCGTCACGGGCAGGTAGCGCCCGGCCAGATTGCCGCTGCTGATATAGAGGCCTGCGTCGGTGATTTTAAACCTGATGGCCGACGTGTTGTAGAGCCCTGTCACGGTGACGCCGGCGTTGTCGCTGTTGATGGTGTAGCGCAGCGTTCCGTTGTTGTATTCGGTGGCTGCGCGAAGGTTCATGGCGCAACAGATGACCATGAATAGCATGATAAATCTGGTTGGTTTCATAATGGTCAGGGTTTTGTGTGTAAATACTGCTTGATGATTTTGCAGCAAAGATAGCAAAAAAAACTGATACCGGCGAAAGAAAACATAGGAAAAACGCCAAAAGGACTCAATTCAAGCACTGAGACAGAGCGCTTTACGGCGGTTTGATGAAAGTTTTGCTTCTCTGTTTTGGACAATTCGGAAACCTCTGATTTTGCAAATGTTTTCCAAAACGAAAACCGAAGGGCTTGAAAATCAGTGGATTGACGTTTTTTAACACGACAAAAGTTATCCAAAAGGAAAATCATTCGGCATTTTATCGTATATTTGCAGAGCCGTTCAGGATAACGGCATTTCCAGTCAACATTCATTGAAAACCCAAAACTCTATCAGTCAGTATGATACAGACAGTTGTGAAGCGCGATGGACGTATCGTGGGCTTTAACGAACAGAAAATCATGGCGGCCATCCGCAAGGCCATGCTCCACACGAAACAAGGCGACGATGAGACCCTCATCCAGCAGATTGCCGACAACATCAGCGTGAACGGCGAGCCGCAGATGACGGTTGAGGACATTCAGGACTCGGTGGAGATGGAGCTGATGAAGAGTGCGCGCAAGGACGTGGCACAGAAATACATCGCCTATCGCCATCAGAGATCGGTGGCCCGAAAGGCGAAGACGCGCGACATCTTCCTTGAAATCATCAACATCAAGAACAACGACGTGACGCGCGAGAACGCCAACATGAACGCCGACACGCCCGCAGGCATGATGATGAAGTTTGCCAGCGAGTCGACAAAGCCTTTCGTCGACGACTACCTGCTCTCGGAAGAGGCCCGCGATGCCGTGAAGCACAACTACATCCACATCCACGACAAGGACTACTATCCCACGAAGTCGCTCACCTGCGTGCAGCATCCGCTCGACAACATACTGGAGCATGGCTTCTATGCCGGGCACGGAAGCAGCCGTCCTGCACGCCGCATTGAGACGGCTTCGATGCTGGCCTGCATATCGATGGAGACGGCGCAGAACGAAATGCACGGCGGACAGGCCATCCCGGCCTTCGACTTCTACCTGGCTCCCTTCGTGCGCGCGTCGTATATAGAAGAGGTGAAGAACCTGGAGCAGCTGGAAGGGAAGGAATTGAAGCATCTCTACGACCTCCCGTTCAAAGACTATGAGCGGAAACCGCTCGACAACCTGCAGGGCGAGGAGCGGCTGGTGCAGCACGCCGTGAACAAGACCGTGGCTCGCGTGCACCAAGCCATGGAGGCTTTCATCCACAACATGAACACCATCCACTCGAGAGGAGGCAACCAGGTGGTCTTCTCGAGCATCAACTACGGTACGGACACGTCGGCCGAGGGCCGCTGCATCATGCGCGAAATCCTCATTTCAACCTACGAGGGCGTGGGCAACGGCGAGACAGCCATCTTCCCCATACAGATATGGAAGAAGAAACGCGGCGTGAACTACCTGCCCGAGGACCCGAACTACGACCTCTACCAGCTGGCATGCAAGGTGACGGCACGGCGATTCTTCCCCAACTTCCTCAATCTCGACGCCTCGTTCAACCAAGACAGCGATTGGCGCGCCGACGATCCGAAGCGCTACATGCACGAGGTGGCAACGATGGGCTGCCGCACGCGCGTCTTCGAGAACCGTTTCGGACCGAAGACGAGCGTGGGGCGCGGCAATCTGTCGTTCACCACGATCAACATCGTGCGCCTGGCCATCGAGTGTATGGGCATCGAGGACAAGGAGCAGCGCATCAACACCTTCTTCGCCAAGCTCGATCACACGCTCGACATCACGGCTCAGCAGCTCAACGACCGCTTCGAGTTCCAGAAATCGGCCTTCGCCAAGCAGTTCCCGCTGCTGATGAACAGTCTGTGGATAGGCTGCGAGCAGCTGAAACCGACCGACAAGGTGGAGAAAGTGATCAACCAGGGCACGCTGGGCATCGGTTTCATCGGGCTGGCAGAATGCCTCGTGGCACTCATCGGCAAGCACCACGGCGAAAGTGAGGAGGCTCAGCAGCTCGGTCTGCGCATCGTGACCTACATGCGCGACCGCATCACCGAGTTCTCGGAGCGCTTCCAGCACAACTTTTCGGTGCTGGCCACGCCGGCCGAGGGCCTGTCGGGCAAGTTCACGAAGGTGGACCGCAAGGATTTCGGCGTGATTCCGGGGGTTACCGACCGCGATTACTACACCAACTCGAACCATGTACCCGTGTATTACAAGTGCACGGCGCGCCACAAGGCAGAGGTGGAGGCTCCCTATCACAACCTGACGCGCGGCGGACACATCTTCTACGTGGAGATTGACGGCGATGCCACCCACAATCCGGAGGTCATCATGAACATCGTGGACATGATGGACACCTACGACATGGGCTACGGCTCGGTGAACCACAACCGCAACCGCTGCATGGACTGCGGATATGAGAACGCAGACCCGCAGATGCACGTCTGCCCGAAGTGCGGAAGCCGCAACATCGACCGCCTGCAGCGCATCACAGGATATCTGGTGGGAACCACCGACCGGTGGAACCACGGCAAGCTGTGCGAGCTGAACGACCGCGTGACCCACGTGGACAGCGGCAACCAGCTGTCGCTCTTCGACCGTCTGTAGAGAATCAACGAACCATAATACCTTTCATTTTATAGATGCTTTCCATAATCGATATCGTAGAAGACACCATGGTCGACGGCCCTGGTCTGCGCACGTCGGTCTATTGTGCGGGCTGTCCTAATGCCTGTCCGGGTTGCCATAACCCGCAGACATGGGACATCAGCCACGGACATCAGATGACGACGACGGAGATCATGGACGTCATCATGGCCGATCCCTTTGCCAATGTCACCTTCAGCGGTGGCGATCCGATGTATCAGGCCGAGGGGTTCACCGAGCTGGCGCGAGCCATCCACGAGCAGTCGGCGAAGACTATCTGGTGCTTCACCGGCTACACTTTCGAGACACTGATGCGCATGCCCAAGCAGCGCGCGCTGCTCGATGAGCTGGATGTGCTGGTCGACGGTCCTTTCATCGAGGCGCAACGCGATCCCGACCTCTATTTCCGAGGCAGTAGCAACCAGCGTCTGATTGATGTGAAGAGGTCGTTGGCTGCCGGACAGGCCGTCATCTACGACTACCGGCCTCGTGTCTGAACCGGTTACGGAGGAGCAAAAACAAATTGCACCGTACTCCATCTAAGTGATTAGACCGGAGATGCGGTGCAATTTTTTATTTGCCGTTTGGTGGTTAGACCAGCGTTGCGGCGGATGTTTTTTATTCGACGCGATATCGGGGATGGGCTACATATACCCCAGCCAGCGCAGGATATCGTTCAAGTTGGCCACAACCATGAGCAGAATCAGGATCGAGAAACCCACGTATTCGGCGCGTACCATGAATGTTTCCGACGGTTTGCGACGCGTGATCATCTCATAGAGCAGGAACAAGACGTGCCCTCCGTCGAGTGCGGGGATGGGCAGAATGTTCATGAAGGCGAGGATGATGCTAAGGAATGCCGTCATCAGCCAGAACTGATGCCAGTCCCAATAGGATGGGAAGAGGCTTCCGATGGCTCCGAATCCGCCGAGCGACTTCGCACCGTCGGCTGATGCCACGTATTTCAGGTCGCCGACGTAGCCTCGGAGCACGTTCCAGCCGTACTTGATGCCTGCGGGGAGACTCTCGAAGAAGCCGTAGTTCACCTTCGTGTGCTCATAGTAGTTGTAGATGCTGGTCTGTCCGACGCCCAGCAGAAGGTCGGGCGAGAGCACCAATTTCACGGTGTCGGCTGCCGGATGCGGCGTTTTGGTGATTGATTGGGCGTAGGACTCGTGGGTGTAGACCAGCTCCACGGTGCGCACTTTCATGCTGTCGGTCGTCGTCTTTGCGGCTGTCATCATGTCGCTGAGCACTCCAATCTGATGCGTAAACTCGTTCCAAGAGTCCACGCTCTTGCCGTTGATGGCTATGATGCGGTCGCCCTTGCGCAGTCCGGCCTTCGCTGCCGGAGTGTCGGCGATGACGCTGTCGAGCTCGGCAGGCACGAAGGGGCGTGCAAAAGCGGGCTCGGCCTGCAACATCTGCAGCAGACTCATGTCCTCGGGCATGTAGATATTGAGGATTTCACCTTTTCGTCTCACTTCGACAGCCGTCGCATCGGCCATGTGGCGATAGAGATCAACGTCGAATTTCTCGATCGGTCGGCCGTCGTAGCCCACGATCATGTCGTGATCCTGGAACCCGATGGCCTTGGCTTCCTTGTTGAACTTGAAGCCCATGGTCATGTTCTTGGTAGCCATATAGCTGTCGCCCCACACGAAGAGCACCATGGAATAGATGAAGAGTGCAAGCAGGAAGTTGACCAGCACGCCGCCGATCATGATGAGCAGGCGCTGCCAGACAGGTTTCGTGCGGAATTCCCATGGCTTGGGATCGTCGCTGAGCTTCTGGTTCGTTTCGTCGATCATGCCGTCGATGGCGCAATAGCCACCCAGAGGGAGCCATCCCAGACCGTACTCCGTGCCTACATACTCTTTTTTCTCGTAGGTTGTCGTCTTGCCTTTGTCGTCAGTTTCCTCGACAGTGCTCACCGGAACGACTTCGGGTTTCAGTCTCAGCAGTCTTCGCACCCACGTATCATAGGTGCTGACGATGTGGAACTTGGGGTTGAAGAACAGGTAAAACTTTGAAACGCGCACTTTGAACAGCTTGGCGAAAGTGAAGTGTCCCAGTTCGTGAAGCAGGACCAAGAGGCTGATAGCCATCATGAACTGGAGGAGTTTTATCAGAAATATTTCCATTGCTTTTCTTTGTCTTTTACGAAATAAAGAGAATTGATATGTTATGAAACGAATACTACGAGGTTGATTTTCTTCTTCAGAGCAGACCGGAGGCGATGGCACGGGCCTCGGCATCGGTCTTGAAATAGGTGTCGAGCGAGGGATTGGCGTCGAAGGTGGCGCGTTCCATGGTCTGCTCGATGATGTCGGCCATCCGTGGGAACGTGCATCGGTCGTGGCGGAAGGCTTCGTTCACGATCTCGTTGGCCGCATTCACGATGCACGGCATGTTGCCCCCGCGCCTGATTGCCTCGAAGGCCAGCGCCAGACAGCGGAACTTCTTCGTGTCGGGCTCGAAGAATTCCAGCGGATGACGGAACAAATCGAGCCGCTCGCCCGATAGTGTCAGCCTGTCGGGGAACGAGAACGCGTATTGGATGGGGAGGCGCATGTCGGGCACGCCGAGCTGAGCCTTCACCGATCCGTCGCAGAACTGCACCGCACTGTGGACGATGCTCTGCGGGTGGATGAGCACCTGAATCTTCTCAGCGGGCACGCCGAAGAGCCATTTGGCCTCGATCACCTCGAAGCCTTTGTTCATCAGCGACGCCGAGTCGATGGTTATCTTCGCGCCCATGTCCCATGTGGGGTGTCGGAGCGCGTCGGCTGCCGTCACGCGGGCTATCTGCTCCTCGTCCATCGTGCGGAACGGTCCGCCCGAACAGGTGAGCAGGATCTTCTCGATGGCATTGTCGCCCTCGCCCACCAGGCTCTGGAAGATGGCCGAATGTTCGCTGTCGACGGGCAGGATGGGGACATGGTATTCGCCTGCGAGCTGACAAATCAGCTCACCGGCCACCACCAGCGTCTCCTTGTTGGCCAGACAAATCTTCTTCCGCGCCTTGATGGCATGCACGGTGGGCGACAGTCCGGCGAATCCCACCATGGCTGTGAGCACCATGTCGATGGGTTCGGCCGTCACGATATCGTCGAGAGCCTGTCGTCCGGCATACACTTTGATGTCGGGACGGTCGGCCAGCAGGCTTTTCAGCTCTTCATAACGCGCCTCGTTGGCAATGACGACGGCCGCCGGATTGTACCGGCGAGCCTGCTCTGCCAGCAGCTCCACGCGGTTGTTGGCCGTCAGGCAGTACACTTCGTAAAGGTCACTGTGCTCGCCGATCACGTCGAGAGCTTGCGTTCCGATGCTGCCAGTGGAGCCTAGTATGGCTATCTGTTTCTTCATTTTCTTTCCTTCTTTCTCTATAAATCGAGCAGACCCTCGGGCAGTTGCACACGAATCTGCTTCTTCTCCTGATCTACGTCCGTGATCAAATCCTCCGCCGCAGGCACCAGAAGGCTCTTTCCTTCCGGCGATTCCACCTCGAACAGGATGTTCTGAGTGGAATCATCGACCGAGCGGACGCTTCCTATTACCTTATTATATATATCGTCGACAAGCGTGAAGCCCACAATCTGCGCCCACGTCAGTTCCCCGTCGTCGGCTTCGGCCAGCTCACGGGGGAAGAAGACGTCGCAGTTGGTGAACTCGCGTGCCCTGTCCATCGTGTCGATGCCCTCCAGCTTGAGCAGTGCCGTCTCGTCTGTGCGGAACCGATACTCCTCGATGTAGAACGGAACCAGTATTCCGTCGGTCTCAACGACGATGTAGTCGGCATCGACGCGGTCGAACACATCGTCGGTGAACATGAACGATAGCTCGCCCTTGATGCCGTGGGGCTTTCCCAGACGGCCTATCTTGAAGACATCCTCTTTCCTGATCATCGGTTTTCACGCTTGATGTGGGCACCGAGTGCATTCAGGCGGGCCTCGATGTTCTCGTAGCCACGGTCTATCTGCGCTATGTTGTTGATACGGCTCGTGCCGTTGGCACTCAGGGCGGCGATGAGCAGGGCGATACCGGCACGGATGTCGGGGCTCGACATGCGTCCGGCGCGCAGGCGCAGCTTGCGGTCGTGGCCGATGACCACGGCACGGTGGGGGTCGCAGAGGATGATCTGCGCACCCATGTCGATAAGTTTGTCGACGAAGAACAGTCGGCTCTCGAACATCTTCTGGTGGATGAGCACCGAGCCGCGTGCCTGCGTGGCCACCACGAGGAGCACCGACAGCAGGTCGGGTGTCAGTCCGGGCCACGGCGCATCGGCCAGTGTCATGATGGAACCGTCGATAAACGACTCCACGACGTAGTGCTGCTGCCGTGGGATGAAGAGGTCGTCGCCCTCTGTCTTGATCTTCACGCCCAACCGTCGGAAAGCATCGGGAATGATGCCGAGGTCTTTCACCGACACGTCCTTGATGCGGATGCCGTCGCCCACCATGGCAGCCATGCCGATGAACGACCCCACCTCGATCATGTCGGGCAGCAATCGGTGCTTGGTGCCGTGCAGACGGTCGGTTCCGACGATAGTGATGAGGTTGCTGCCAATGCCGCTGATGCTCGCTCCCATGTGGTTGAGCATGTGGCACAGTTGCTGTATGTAGGGTTCGCAGGCTGCGTTGTAGATGGTGGTAGCGCCTTTGGCCAGCACGGCGGCCATGATGATGTTGGCCGTTCCGGTGACCGATGCCTCATCGAGGAGCATGTAGCGCCCCTTCAGCCGGTCGCAGTGTATCTCGTAGACATTGCGGTCTTCGATGAAGTCGAACTTCGCACCGAGGTATTTGAAGCCGAGGAAATGGGTGTCGAGGCGTCGGCGCCCGATCTTGTCGCCCCCCGGTTCGGCCACGATGGCACGGCCGAAGCGTGTCAGCAGCGGACCGATGGTGAGCACCGACCCCCTCAGTGCGGCGCACTTGCGCACGAACTCGTCGCTGCCCAGGTATTCCAGGTTCACCTCGTCGGCCTTGAAGGCATAGCAGCCCTTGCCGCGGGGTGTCACCTTCACGTTGATGTCGCGCAGCAGCTGGATCAGGTTGTTCACGTCGAGGATGTCGGGAATGTTGCTGATCTCCACCTCGTCGCCCGTGAGCAGCGTGGCCGAGATCACCTGCAGGGCTTCGTTCTTGGCTCCTTGCGGCGTTATCTCTCCTTTGAGCAAGTGCCCGCCTTCGATGACAAATGAATCCATAGGAACGTCGTTGCTTCAGCTGTAGGGTTACTTCTTTTTCTTTGTTCGCTGCGAGAGGAACTCGCGCTCGTTGATCTTCTCGAACTTGAAGGTGTGGAGATCAATCTGGATGACACCGTCGGTGAAGCGTGCCAGGTCGTCGGCAATCTTCTCGTCCTCGTTCGAGCAGTGACCCCATTGCAGCAGGTCGCGCTTCATCTGGTTGGCGGTCATGCGCGTCAGCTCGTCGCGCTCCTCGCCGGCAGGCATGTTCTTCAGCTTCTCGAACAGCTGGCAGACCATCTTCCCGTAGTGGCGCACGGGGATGTCGGCCATCGGGTAGGCGAGTGGCTGCGGGCGCTTGGCTATCTTCAGGGCATCGCTGACGTCGAACGGATAGTCGATGTCGAGCTGGAAGTTGCTCATGATGGCCAGATGGTCCCACAGCTTCTGCTTGTATTCGGCATTCTCGCGCACCTGAGGATACATGCGCTCCATGATGCCGACGATGGTCTGGGCGCACTGCTGCCGCTCCTCCTTCGTAGGCAGGCCCACGGCGTGCTCCACCATCTTCTGAATCTCGCGCCCGTAGGCGGGCAACACCAGCTGTTCGCGCTGCGTATTGTAGTCTAATCCTTTGATGTCCATATCCTTCTTTCTTTTTCAAATCAGCTTTTGGGGTTGTTTGGCCACGAAGTCCTTCAGGTAGAAAGGCACGAAGTAGGCCACATCCTCGAACGTCCCGTCGAGAAAACGGCGCTCGGCCAGCGGCTGCATGTACTTGGCCAGCGGCTCAATGCCCTCGATGAGGTGGGCGTTGGGGTGGTTGATGGTGTCCATGCACTTGACCGCTCCCGGACCGAAGAAGTACACGGGGTGCGCGTCGAGGAACTTGCGGTAGGTGTCGGCGTCGACAATGTCGGCTCCCACGGCCCTCTGCTCGCGCAAGGCGCGGTCGTAGACGGCGGCATACACCTCCATGCGGCGCGCGTCGAGCATCGGGCAGAGCAGCGCGTCGTCTTCCAGCTCGTGGCGAAGCAGCACCGGCACGCAGAGCAGTTGCAGCGTGGGAACACCGATGAGCTTCAGGTCGCGCCCGTAGCAGATGCCTTTGGCCATCGACACGCCGATGCGCAGGCCGGTATACGACCCCGGGCCGCAGCTCACTGCCACGGCATCGAAGGGGATGGCATGGTTGTCGGTGAACGACATTGCCTCGTCGACCATCGTTCCCAGTCGCTCCGCGTGGTTAGGACCGCTGTGGTCGGCCTGGTCGAAGATGCACTGCCCGTCTTCCGATACGGCCACCGAGCACACCGTGGCGCTCGTCTCTATATGCAGTATGCAAGCCATTCTGTTTCGCTTTCTGATAAATAATGTGCAAAGGTACTCATTTTTCATCCAATACGAGCATCTTTCAGGGAATTTAACGCGACGGCGAACCGCTCCCCGCGCTTTCCTGCATCTCTCTGCCTCAAGAAAACGGCACCGGCGTGCCGATTATTGGAGAAAAATGCGTAACTTTGCATCCCATAACACGATATATAGACAGTATGATACAATCCATGACAGGCTACGGCAAGGCTGTCGTCGCCTTTAAAGAGAAGAAAATCAACGTTGAAATCAAGTCGCTTAACTCCAAGCAGCTCGACCTGAGCACCCGCATCGCGCCTCTCTATCGCGAGAAAGAGATGGAGGTGCGGCAGATGGTGGCAACCGCTCTCGTCAGGGGAAAGGTCGATGTCTGCGTCTGGGTGGAGAAGGAAGCTGGCTCCGAGGCAACCCCCGTCAACGCCGCACTCGTGGAGAACTACTACCGCCAACTGAAGAGCATTGCCGACAAAGCGGGCATACCCGAACCACAGGACTGGTTCTCGACGCTCATGCGCATGCCCGATGTCACCACGCGCACCGACGTGGAAGAGCTCTCCGACGAGGAGTGGGACGTGGTGAAGCAGGCCGTAGGACAGGCCATCGGCGCACTCGTCGACTTCCGCAGGCAGGAAGGGGCAGCGCTGCAGCGCAAGTTTGCCGAGAAAATTGACAACATCGAAGCCCTCATGGCAAGCATTGAGCCATACGAGAAGCAGCGCGTGGAGAAAATACGCCAGCGCATCGTGGAGGGCCTGAAGGCCATCCCCGAGGTGGAATACGACAAGAACCGCCTCGAGCAGGAGCTCATCTACTACATCGAGAAGCTCGACATCAGCGAGGAGAAGCAGCGGCTGCAGAACCACCTGAAGTATTTCCGGGAGACCATGGAGCAGGCCGACTGCCAGGGCAAGAAGCTCGGATTCATCGCACAGGAGATGGGGCGCGAGATCAACACCACAGGATCGAAGAGCAACCAGGCAGAGATGCAGAACATCGTGGTGATGATGAAAGACGAGCTGGAGCAGATCAAGGAACAAGTTCTCAACGCACTATAAATCATGAAAGGAAGACTCATCATCGTCTCTGCCCCAAGCGGATCGGGCAAGAGCACCATCATCAAATGGCTCATGGAGCAACATCCCGAGCTCAACCTATCGTTCTCCGTCAGCTGCACCAGCCGGCAGCCACGCGGAAACGAGCAAGACGGAGTGGAATACTTCTTCCTCTCGCCCGAGGAGTTCCGGCAGCGCATCGACAACGACGAGTTCCTCGAGTACGAAGAGGTCTACGAGGGACGATTCTACGGCACGCTCAAGGCTCAGGTGGAGCGGCAGCAGAAGGCCGGACAGAACGTTGTCTTCGACGTCGACGTGAAGGGTGGCTGCAACATCAAGCGCCACTACGGCGACGAAGCGCTGAGTCTGTTCATTCAGCCGCCATCGATCGACGTGCTGCGCGAGCGGCTCACCAAACGCGGCACCGACGCACCCGAGGTCATCGAGCAGCGACTGGAGCGCGCAGCCTTCGAGTTGTCGTTCGCCGAGAAGTTCGACCGCGTGGTGGTGAACGACGACCTGGCCACGGCCGAAGAGGAGGCCTACAGCATCGTCAAGGCTTTCATCGAAGGGGAATGAACCGCAGGCGCATCGGAATCTTCGGAGGATCGTTCAACCCGATACACTTCGGGCATATCCGACTGGCGCGGCACATACGAAAAGAGGCCGCGCTCGACGAACTGTGGTTCATGGTGTCGCCGCAGAACCCGCTCAAGGTGAGCCACACACTGCTCTCCGACGACAAAAGGCTGCAGCTCGTGAGGCTCGCACTGCAACGCGAGAAAGGGCTCAAGGCGTGCGACTATGAGTTCAGGATGCCCAAGCCGTCGTACACTTGGAACACGCTCCAGGCGCTCGCCGCCGACTATCCCGACCACCACTTCGTGCTCGTCATCGGAGCCGACAACTGGGCATGCTTCGACCAATGGTTCCGCGCCGACGACATCGTAGCCAGCTACGACATCGTGGTGTACCCACGTCAGGGGTCCGACATCGACGAATCGGTGCTGCCGACGAACGTCTCCGTCGTCCACACCCCTCTCTTCCCCTTCAGCAGCACGCAGGTGCGACAGCGCATCGCCGCCGGGAAGAGCATCAGTGGCATGGTGCCCCGCGCCGTCGAGCGCATGATAGCCGAGCAAGGGCTCTACCGGTGAGTCCCGCAGGCAGGCTTCTGCTTCCCCCGGCAGCCCATCGCGAGTGTTCACACCGATCGTCTTGCATTAGCAAACCGCTTGCTTCAAGTCGTCAATCCGTTTGTTTCAAGTCGTCAAGCAGCTTGCTACAAGTTGGCAATCCGCTTGCTTCAATTCGTCAAGCAGCTTGTCTTGAGTTCCCGTTTCGTCTCATCCGAGTTGCAATATCATTTGTTTTGCTCAGCAAAATAATTGATTTTACTGAGCAAAACAAATTAAATTGCTCGGCAAAACAAATTGTTTTACCCAGCAAAATAAATCATCTGGCAATGGAAACAGCGCTCTCGTCCAACAATCATCGGCCCTTCTGACTCACCAGGTGCAGCTGTTGGTCAGCGCGAAAGGAAAAGAAATGACTTGCAACTCTTCTGCAAGTTAAAGCAGACGACGCAGTTCCGCCTCGGTCGTTTGCAGAGTATCGGCTATGGATTGCAGTGAAAGTCCAGCTTTCAGCAGCATCTGTACAGACGTCCTCAGCTGCGCATCTTTCTGCTCCAGCTGTGCATTCTTCTCGTTGAGTTGCGCATTCTGTTCTTTCAGTTGCGCATTCTTCTCATTGATCTGCGCATTCTTCTCGTTGAGTTGCGCATTTTTCTCGGCCAGCTGCACGTTCTTTTCTGCCAGCTCGCGGTC
>DEJE01000003.1:0-73887 GCA_002353205.1 Prevotella sp. UBA2756
GTGTAGAACAGCCCACGCTATACGCGCGAACCATCATACTCCCTTGCGATGCTTAAGAAATTTCTCAGGTTTCCTATAGCAAGAGAAGCATAACGCTTCGTATTATCAATATGTCGTGCAAAGATGGCATATCGCCACTATGCGTTGCAAAGATACTCAAAAAACTTCAATTATCGCTACTTTTAGTGTCACATAGGTGTGATTTTAGATGAAATTTGCTTAAATTACGCGCGAAACACTATTTTTATGCCTTGTTCTCAATAAAAATGTGTACCTTTGCATGATAAGAAACGAGTATTCATATACAATGGAATTAAAGCCTCTGATAGCAGAATGTACTGCATACGATTTCAAGGTAATGCTTGAAGAGAAGAAACCTAAGAGTTGGCTGAAAAGCGTAAGCGCTTTTGCCAATGGCTTGGGCGGTTCCCTTTTCTTTGGCATAGATAATGATGGGATCGTCAAAGGACTTGATGATGTGCAGCATGTTTGTGAAGCTATTAGTAGTAAGATTCGGGATTACATGGATCCTCTGCCAGAGGTGGAGATGATTCCCCATGATATAGATGGTTTACATATCTTACAACTAAAAGTCAATGCGGGGCATTATACCCCGTATTACTATGTTGGAGATGGTCAGCGTGTTGCCTTTGTCCGTGTTGGTGATGAGAGCATACCTGCAACAGCAGAACAAATGGTTCGCTTGGTGCTGAAAGGTACAAACAAAACTTTCGATTCCCTTCAGTCTGATTATAAAGCAGAGGATTACTCTTTCACCATTCTGACCAATACGTTCAAAAAGCGCACCCATCAAGAATGGGACAAAAAGTATCTCCTTTCATTTGGCCTTGTAACTGGTACTGGGATTCTTACGAATGCAGGAGCGTTGCTTGCGGATGACAGTCCCATGTGGCAATCACGCCTCTATTGTACACGATGGGATGGTAAGGAAAAGGGCGATGCCATCAACGATGCAGAGTTTACAGGCAATGTCCTCATACTACTCCGTGAAGCCATGAACTTTGTAAAGTCAAACACCAAGAAAGGTTGGGAGAAACTGCCTGATGGCCGAAAGAACAAACCTGAGTATGCAGAACGTGCCGTTTTGGAAGCGATGGTAAACCATTTCATCCATCGTGACTATACAGTAATGGGCAGTGAAGTTCATCTTGACATCTATGATGACCGCCTCACTGTAACATCTCCTGGTGGTATGTATAATGGACTGTTGATTCAGAATTTGAACATCGCAGATGTTTCTTCTGAAAGACGCAATCCGATACTCGCAAACGTGATGGCACAATTGGATTTTATGGAAAAGCGTGGCAGTGGACTCACCCGTATCTGCAACGAGACAAAAGCCTTGGAAGGTTATAAGGACGAACTGAAACCAGTCTTCAAGTCTACTCCAACTCAATTTCAGACCATTATCTATGCCACTACCGACACACAAAATGTCGGAGACCATGACGGAGACATGTCGGAGACGAAACTCACTGAGCGTCAGCAGAAAATACTCAATCTCGTCAAGGAGAATCCAGCAATAACTGGCAAACAAATGTCGGAGATTCTGTCGGTGAGTCAGCGCACCATCGAACGTGACCTTTCTGCTTTACAGAAGCTTGGTGTTATGAAGCGTGAAGGCAAGGATAATGATGGGAAGTGGATTGTTGTTAATAATAGCAAGGTAAACTATGACAAATGACAACGTTACTGGATATTAATTCTTATTAAATGAAAGTGGCTATAATACAAATGTCCGATCTGTATATAGCATCGGATAAAGATTATATCATAGATAAAGCAAAAAAACACAAGTTCTTAAATGTTTGCAGACCCACTCTCTCTGACAATTGGATAATAATCATAACTATATGAATTAGGGAAAGCGTTGCTTAAAAACAATGGCAAAGGGAATTAAAGTTGATTGTTTCCGTGAGTATGATGTGAGAATAAATTAAATTTGAAATATGGAGAATATAAGTAAAGCAATAAAAGCTCTTTTCGTGAAAATGAGCGGAGATGAGATCCTAAAATATGCAGGATTCTTACCTCTTGAGAAGACAGATCACATAGAAAACAGCAATCAAAGACTTGATTCAAACATACCAGAGTCTATTGTCATAAACAAACTATTACAAGTTGATTTTGAAAGCACTATCGACCAACTCAATATTGTTTATCAAATAATACAAGACAAATGGGTCATTAAAGACAAATCAAATTTAAACTTACAATTTCGAAATAGTGAATCGGTCTTTAATGCGCTTCTTCATTTTGCATCCAAATGTCTCACTGTAAAAGACGGAGAGCCTCTTTGTCAATATCGTACATTATTACGTTGGCATCTAATCGCAGAACAAGTTGGTGAAGATCTTCTGACGACTGCTTTTATTGCATCGCATGATATAAAACGAAAGAAAAAGAGAAGTACATTCGATTGGAGTGCTTATTTGGGGCATGACTGCAAAGAACTAAATTACATTCTTGAGAAGCCGATGGCAGAATTGCACATGCACTTGAAAGGTTCTTCATACAACTTTGACTTGAGTTGGTCTTGCTTGATGAATCATATCGGCATTATGCAAAGCCGTTTTGAATCAGAACATCCTCTTCACCCATATATTGATCCAGACAAGACTCTATATGAAAAAGTGAGGAGAGCTGCAGCTATTAGATACTATTTGGCTGTTGCTGTTGGTTGTGTTAAAGATGACCTGTCATTAGCACAATTATATTCTTTTTTGAACGACAAAGTGGATGAAAAAAATCTTCCGAAAAAAAACGAAGAAAGAGAATTTAGGAAAAATGAATTGGGAATTAAAAAAGAAGTAGATATCCTTGAAAAAATAGACAAAAGTCGCGAGAAGACGAAGAGATTTATCAAAGAAAAGTTTGAACAGGCTAAAATCAATCAACATTTTAGTGATCAATTAACGGATAATGATATTATTGATTACATCCCCGTGCTGCATTATGAAAGTGAGCCTATTGAAAACAAGGTCTTAGCTCCAGAAAGAGCTTTGATGTATTCTGTTTTCTCTGCTATTTATGGGGGTAATGAGGAGTCATCTGATATTGCGACATTATTCTATGCATATCTGGCATATAAAACATATTTCAGAAATGCGATTATACAGTTGAACGAGAGGGTCGGTTTTGCCAATTTTGCCAGTTATGAAGAAAGAAAGACCGACTATATCCTTGAGGATTATTATCATTTACTGTATAAAGCAGCCATTGAAGGTTTCTTGGAAAAAGGAACAGACAGATATATTGAAGCAAGAGTTGTTCCCAAAGATACAGAAGAAGGCATAGTTAGATCACTTTTTGACTATTGTAAAGAAATCGATGAAAAATACAAGAAAAAATACTCATTTATCTTTCATTTCATCAAACAAAGAGATGAACCTAAAGGAGAAGGCTTCTATCGACATTATGATTTACGACATGCAATAAAAAAACAGGCTTATGCCATCTATCAGTTTAGAAGTAATAGAAAAAACTGGGAAGGTGACAACAACTTGGTAGGCAAGGTCGTTGGTTTGGATGCTGCAAATTCCGAGGTGTTCTGTAGACCAGAGGTCTATGCACAGGCTTTCAGGTTTCTAAGAGGACACGAGATAACAATTGATGAAGAGACGGAAGAATATCCTAAAGATCTTAATATTACATATCATGCAGGTGAGGATTATATGGATATTGCTGATGGATTGCGAGCCGTAGAAGAGGCAATGCTTTTCTTAAATTTAGGAAATGGCGACCGCTTGGGACACGCGCTGGTGCTTGGTACTGATGTTAGAAGTTATTATGAAAAGCGCTATTATACTATATGCGCGAGTAAACAAGTCCTCTTGGACAATTTGGCATGGTTGCATCATAAATGTATTCGTTTGACAGGTTACACACAACTATGTGGTTGGCTGGACATCATGTTTTTGAAATATTTTGATGATATTTACGGCAAACACGATGAGAAGGAGGATAATATCATTGATTCGTTTTTTACCGATGAAAAGAATAAAGATCTATCAGACGACATCAATGACTATTATCTATCTTGGCTGTTGCGTGGTGATTCACCCGTTATAGGAACAGAACTGGCTACTGAAAATTTGGACAAGGCGACCTCAACGATAGATAGGCAATGGGCATATGCGGGTATGAATCATCAGGTTTGTGCTGAGGTTGCCTTAAAAAATGAGCGTGCTCGACAATTGTTCGATGCGTATCATTCTTATAAATATGCAAATAGAGGATATAAAGGAGATACACTGACTATACCACCTATGTATAGAGACGAGTGGTATATGCTATTAGAAAAGATACAGCAGCAACTTCTTGACAAAGTGGAAAAAAGACATATCGCAATAGAATGTAATCCCTCATCAAACTTCAAGATAGGAGAAATTGAACGATATGATGAGCATCCTATTGCTAAATTTTTCAACTATGGCCTTAAGACTCCATATCCCCGACATGATATTGCAGTTTCTATCAACACGGATGACCAGGGCGTTTTTGCCACCTCTTTAGAACGTGAATATTCGCTCATGGCTTTGGCGATAGAAAGAAATCGTTATAAGGAATATGAGAATTCTCCAAGAGCTATATGGGAATGGCTTGATAGAGTAAGGGAGCTTTCTATGGAACAAAGGTTTAACAAAATAAAATAACAGAAAAATGAATAAAATATTTTTAAAAGAATGCTTCTTGCAGAAGACAAATCAGTATGAAGCATTAGACGTATTATCTAAAGATGAAAATGATTTGAAACTCGGTTCGTTTCTATTTCTTTGTTTTGACGAGAAAAAAGATAAGGAGAAAAAACTAGTTTTTGCAAAAACAAAAGTTAAAGATGGAAATATAGAGGGTGAAGAAAAAACAATAGGCATCCTATCTGAAGAAGATGCGAAAGAAATTAAGCCGTATCTTGAAGTGGGAAGAATGGACCTATATGAATGTCGAATTAGTAGATTTGACAAGGATGGAGATGAAAACAAGAGGTTTAGCATTGCCATTTTCATAGTATCAAAGGAACACGCCAATCAACAGCAAGATAGGGCTGAAGCAAATCCTCAACCAATTGATGATGAAGCTTAATCTATCAAAGCTTTAAGGTCTTCCAATGAAAGATGCTCGTTTGTAGTATTAAACAGTTCTGTCGTCTGACGTTTGCGATCCTGTAACAGGAGTATCTTCTCCTCTACAGTGTCTTTACAAACAAGGCGTAGCGCTAAGACATTCTTCTTCTGACCAATGCGATGGGAACGTCCCATTGCTTGGTCTTCGACTGCGGGATTCCACCAGTCATCTAAGAGGATGACTCGATCGGCTGATGTCAGGTTGAGACCTACGCCCCCGGCCTTAAGACTTATTAAAAAGACGGTTATTGATGAATCTGATTGAAACCGTTCTACAGGTGTCTTCCTATCACGGGTGTCACCATAAAGGGTGACAAATCGGATACCAGCTTCCTGAAGTTTAGATTCCATCTGATGGAGAGCTGTTACAAACTGAGAGAACACCAATACCTGATGGCCTTCTGAACGGAATGCGTCAATATAATCAATAGCAACAGGAAATTTTGATGGAATGCAGGCCTGACGTAACCGTAGAAGTCCTTCTAATGCAATACTACTGAGACGACCACTCAAACCTGTTGCAAAAGCTTGAAGGATAGCAGTGTGGATGTTTTGATAGTTCTTCCGTTCTTGATCTGTCAATTCAATAAAGATAATTTTTTCTATCCGTTCAGGTAAATCCGAAAGAACCACTTGCTTCTCCCTGCGTAGAATAAATGGCTTCAGCAGTTTACTGGTTATACTTATATAAGTTTCAGGCTGGGTCTGAACACCTAATCTGTGGAGGCGTTGGTACAAACTTTTCAGTGGTGGCATCAGTATCATGAAATGAGACCATAGTTCTTCTATAGAATTTTCAATGGGGGTGCCAGTAAGTATGATTTTATGCTTGCAGTCAAGTTTGCTTATTGCCTGGTATTTTTTTGTCTGTCTATTTTTTACAATCTGGGCTTCGTCAATGATAATTGTATCGTAATGATGATTTATATAGTTTTCAAGATGGATACGTAGCATGTCATAGCTAACAAGTGTGAGCTGAGGCATCAATTGTGGAGCAAAACGGAGGATTTCATTCTGCCAATTATATATTAAAGAGGTTGGAGCAATTATAAGATGTTGGACTTGGACATCCAGACAACAGAGGTGGGCAATGACTTGAAGTGTCTTGCCAAGTCCCATTTCATCAGCCAGTAGACAACCATGATGGTTCTTACGTTGCTGTTGGAGCCAAAAAACGCCATCTTCTTGATAAGTTCGGAGGGTTGCAAGGATTTTTTTATTAATTGTATCTTTAATAAATTGTCGTTCCGATGACGAAAGAGGAACGTTTTCCTGATATAGCTGAAGTACATCGGTAGTGCCCCCTAATAGTTTGATAGTTGTTTTATCATCGCTTTTCTCTGCATCTTTACGTTGGAAGATTGTAATATGACCATCACTTTCATGATAATTGCGACTGTTAAGATAGCCGTCAAGCAACTGCTGGGCAAACTCTGAAGAGGATATGTCCTCTGTTGAAAACCAAATAATACCCGAAGGTTCACGATGAGCATAAGCTTTTGACAACTTCTGTTCTTGGTTGGGTACGTAAAGAGTCCACCCATTGTTTACGAATTCTTGAAGTTGTTGGGTATCTGGTTCATCCAAATTCAAGGTTGCAGTGGTTGCATCATAAGAATCTCCAAGTTTAGACAATAAAGAAGACTCCGCGTCGTAATCTCTTTGGAAAAGCTTGTTGTCTGAAGTAACAAATGGGAGTGAAGAAAAAGTGGGATAAAAGGAGCTAAGTGCATCAGCATAGCGCAATCTTACCTGAAGGTTGTGATGCCAAGAATTGATATTACTGATATATAATTCTCCTCCGATGAGTCGTCCAATCTTAATTTTGTCAGTTTGATTGTTTGAAGGTAGTTTAATTTGCCCTTTTTTTATGCTGCCTTTGGGAGCAGATTCTACAAAATTATATGGATGACATATGATGACATGCTGAACAAGCGGATTTTCTAAAAGACGGTGAGGAATACGAAATGGCTGAGTCGATAGTCCTGCGTGATTAAGTAAGGAAATAAGTTCATTGGACGTAGAAATCCCTGATTTCTGAATGTCACTAAGTGTTACTTTGCGCAGAAAAGGGGCAATAGTTTTGCTATTCCCTTCCAGGCATACTTCTACACGTATAGCCGGAATCGGTTTGGCATATTGTTCGGAAATGCAAAGCAGGCGGTAGGACATAGGCTTAAAACTGATAATAATAGAGATAACTGTCTATCATCTTGCGCTCTAATTGCGAAATGAATTCCTGTGAGCATTTTATCTGTAGCATCGGACCTTGATATCCAATCAATTTGCCATTGAAATTACAATCTTCTATTCGACAACCTCCACAGCAAATATATCGCAGGTGACAGGCTTGACATGGATGGAGATTGTCAACAGAGGTAGTGTTATGAAGGAGCTTGCCCTGCTCTATGAAAGGTCTTATTGACTTCCCTTTTATATTACCATAACTTTCTACTTCTGATAGCCGATTACAATAGTACACCTCTCCATCAGCTCCGATAGAAATACCTCCATATCCACAATTTCGAGTTATACTGTTAGGCTCATGTCCCTCTATAAAGTTCGAATATTGAGCATTAGGATTGACTGCACGTTCTATCTCCATCACTCTATTATAAAAAGAACGATTTTCTTCCTCCGTATAGTTTGTATTGCGTCCTTGTAATATCTTCTTACTAAGTTTAAAAAATACGGGATATTTGCACTGTTCCTTAATAACCTCTACCATCTGATGGTATTTTGGAGCAGCATCCTGCTGAAGGTTTTTAAAGGTAAAAGTTGTAGCTACGGAAGTCCGAATTCCTGCATTGGCAAAACGAATGACGTTGGCTACTATTTTATCAAAGTGTCCTGCTCCTCGAACTTTAGCATTTGATTGCTCATCGAAACCGTCAATGCTAATTTGAATCTCACTAATGTATGGAGATAGCTTATTAATTGATTCTTCTGTCCAAAGGATACCATTAGAAAGTACGGTTGTAGTTAGCCCTTGTTGATGGCTATGGATAAGAATGGTTTCAAAATCACGGTTCATTAAGGGTTCCCCTCCGGTAAAGGTCACATTTACCCCCCCCTGGTGGCGGAAGTCCGTCAATATGCGTAGCCATTCTTCTTTGGTAAGCTCATTTGCCAATGGTTTGCCAGAGCGCATAAAACAATGGTCACAACTGAGATTACAGGCATTTGTAAGATAACAATTAATCTGTTGGGTTACATCATTCGGTATTGGAGATGGTGTTGCATTAGTGTTACCAAACTCCCGCGCAGTAATAGCTGCGAGAAGTCGTTGGAATTCATTTTGCTTGTCAATATCTGTAATTAGCGGGAAAACATCTCCAATGGTTTTTCCTGTAAGCAGACCCTCCAAAATTATTTTTTGAAAATCGGTTATAACTAACCAGTTAGCTGTAGACACGGCTACTACCAACCATCCCTCCTTGCAACTTCTGAAAATCACATCTTCAGGAAAAAAGAATCTGTCTGTGCTATTGAGCGTTCCGCTATGTTTCATATCTTAATTCTTAAAAATTGTGTTCCATGGTCTTGGACCGTGGAACACAACCCAATTGGGTAACTATACCGTGATATGAACTTAATCCTTGATCAGGGGATTAGTTCTTGTTCACATCGCAGTTCTTAAAACAGTACATAGCACCTATGCGCTCTGTCTTTCCTGCTTCTTTTGTCTCCCAATTGAACGAAATTGTGAAATTCTCTTTCATTCTGAAAACTTTTAATTTTTAAATTAATAATGTTACTTAACTCAATTCCTGCAAAAACTCTGTCAAAAGATCGATTGCATTATCTGCATCTTCCAATGAAACTATCTCACCTGGAGTGTGCATATATCGGCAGGGGATGCTAATCAGCCCTGTCTTAATACCTTTTCCAGCCACCTGAATCATTCGGGCATCAGTACCTGTAGGTTTTGCAATTGCTTCCAACTGATAAGGGATTTTTATCCTCTCAGCAATACTGGCGAATTTCTGAGTAATCCCCTTGTTTATATTAGGTCCGATCGGAATGACAACACCTTTGCCAAGGCGAATGTCACCATCCTTCGCTGGAGACATGGTGGGATAGTCTGTGGCATGAGTAACGTCAATAGCAATACCTATTTCTGGTAGAATGGTTTCTGACACCATCTGTGCACCTCTGGCTCCTAGTTCCTCTTGAACAGAGGCGACCAAGTATATATCACAATCAGTTGATATTTTCCGCAAATTGTGTGCCAAACCTATGAGTACCGCCAATCCTATTTTGTCATCAAGTGATTTTGATAGAACGAGTTCGTCCGTCAAAATGGTAGGCATTGTTGCATACGTCGCCACAGCCCCCACTTGAACCTTAGACAACGCATCAGCTTTATCATTAGCGGCAATATCAATCCACAAGTCTTCAGGACAAAGGTTTTTACCACGTTCAGATTCGTTTTGCAAGTGAATAGGCTTTCGCCCGATAATGCCTGTAACGAGTCCTTGTTTGCCGTGTATAAAGATACGTTGGCCAGGTAGTAAGTTTGTATCAATACCACCAATTTGATTAAAATACAAGAAACCTCTGTCATCAATGTAATTGATCATGAGTCCCACTTCGTCGGCATGAGCCATAAACATTATCTTCTGGCCATCACCTTTCTTGTGGGCGATACAGTTACCATTAACATCGCAATTGACCTCATCAACATACGGCATGACCACTTTGGCAAAGAACTCTATTATCTGTTCCTCGCTTCCCGACGGACTTGCCATCTGCAAACTTTCTAATAATATATCCTTTAACCAGACGTCCATGAATCCAATTTGGCTGCAAAGTTACATTTTTTTTTTGTATTTCAGACAAAACTTCCATGAAATAATGTTTTTTTATAATTTTAAATAGGCAACAGATAAAAATATATCTCGGTAGCGATGTTTTTTTTGAATATAATAATTGATATAACACATATGTCAAAATAGTGAGCAAGTAATGGGTATAAAAAGGGATAAAAGACCCACATGCTCTTCCGCTCCCAATATTAAATTCTTTACAGACAAACTTCCACATAAGTTGCAAATATGGCAAAGCATCTAACAGCGCAGCAAAGGTTCGAAATATCCTTCAGACTGCAAAAAAAATGAACGTCCTATTGACATAAGTACCATCTACGGGTATGTGTGGGATGAGAAGCATATGCCCCAATCGGTCATTAGAAGTGCCATAATCCGTAGTCAAGTCAGTAAATCATTGAAAATTCCATTTGCAAAAGGCTTGTTATCAAATGGTCACGAAGTTAACCACGAAAACGACCATCCTAACGACCTATTTGGGATAAATGGGGAAAGCCTCTGTACATGCATCTGCGCCATAGGGGGCTGACACTATAATAAGCGTGGTTCTTCCTATAAGTCAATGGGGATACCAGGACGTGTCGGGATAGAACAAAGACCTTCAGTCGTCGGCGAGAAAGGACGGTTCGGGGATTTGGAGAGATTGACACCATTGTGGGGAAAAACAGGCGGAACGTCATCATGATAATCAATGACAGAGAGTCTGGTTTCCTGATTATGCGGAAGCTTCCCTCAAAAGAGGCCGAGCTCTGGCGGAAGCAGCCGTCGCAGACCTTAAGCCGATAAGAAAGGGATTGCATACCATGATTGCGGATAATGGGACAGAGTTCTCCAAACACCAACAGAATGCCAAAGCGCAGGAAATGGCCATCTTCTTCGCCAGACCATATCACTCATGGGAAGGGGGCTGTCAAAAACACCAAAGGACTGATCAGTCAAAGCTTCCTTAAAGGAACTGATTTCGATAAATACATCAATATGGTATAGGACATAATCAACACAGGTACAGAAATAGACTGAAACTCTTAACACTTATTGAGTTTGTCAAACAAAAATTTGGAGATAATAATATAATTCTAAAGTTGTTGTGTTATTAATTTGAATCCTGTAAACGTTATAAAAAGTTAAATGTGTTAAAAATTCGTCTTTTTTATTCTCTATAGAATTCACTCAATCACTTTTCTACCGTTTTAATCAAAACACATTGGTACACAATAAGTTGCAAATACATGAACTGTATGGGGCTGACAGACATTGTCATTCCCAATTCGGTATCTGAAATTGATTTTGATGCCTTCAATAGTTGCACGGGCCTGACAAGCATCGTCATCCCCGACTCGGTAACGAAAATAGGAGATGATGCTTTCTATGGATGTAGTGGATTGAAGAGTATAATTGTTTCTGATGGCAACAAAACCTATGATTCAAGAAACAATTGTAATGCGATTATCGAGACTGCTACCAACAAACTGATTAAAGGATGCGATAGCACTATTATCCCTGACTCGGTGACGGAGATAGGAGACTATGCCTTCTATAATTGTGCCGCTCTGAGAGACATCGTTATATCTGGGTCGGTGACGGCAATCGGAAGGAATGCCTTCCAAGAATGTACGGGATTGACAAGTATCGTTATCCCCGAATTGGTGACAAAAATCCAGGTTTGTGCCTTCCGCGACTGCTCGGGTCTGACTAATGTTGTCATTCCTGATTCTGTTGAAGTAATTGAAGACTATGCATTTTTAGGATGTCCCTATCTGACCTCCGTTAATATTCCAAACCCGGCAGTTATTATTGCAGAGATTGCCTTTGACGACAACACAGAACTGATTGTCAAGACTGAAGGACGACTTACGCTGAAACGGTATGTTATGGGGTTACAATACGACTACGAGGAGTTCGACAAGGAAGAAAACGACGGCAGCTATTATACCACCGATGGAACATTAGGTGAGTTGTTTGACAACGACCAGATAGACGCGGCTTTAGGCGAACACAAAAAGAAACATCTTGATGAGGTGAGCGATGAGGAGATCGACGATATCATCCGCGATCTCGTCCTGAATCTTGACCAGGGTGCCATCAAGTCTCTTGAGATAAGGGATGGCGACAAAACGCTCTATGAAGACAGTAACGACGAGCCTTATGATGACTAAGCAGTAAGAACTCTGCAATAACCACTCCCGCCGCATAGTGCCATCGATGCACCGTGCGGCGGGAATCTTGTTAAACGCCTAAATTTCAAACGACACTGCCCTCCCACAACATCTGAAGGAACACCTTTGCGGGCAACACCTCTACACCATTGAACAGACGGGGGACGGCGTCGAGCGACACAATGATAAGGCGGGCGTCAGGATGCTCCTCATGAAAGGCTTTCTGCCCTTTCAGATGTTTGGACTGCACCTCTCTGCAAGACTTGAACTCTATGGCGACCTTGGCATCCCCCAGAACGGCATCTACCTCATAACCAGAATAAGTGTGCCAGTAGGAAAGCGTTTCTTCGGAGTCGTTGTATCCCAGATAAGCAATTATCTCCTGTATCATCAGGTGCTCATAAGCATGACCAAAATCATCGCTCCCAGGCTGTAGTCCATGACGATGCAGCAGATAGTTGGGCAGCGAGACATCGAAATAATAGAACCTTGGCGACTGGTTCAGGCGACGCTTTACACTCCTTGTAAAAGCCGGAACCATGTAGCCTATAAGTGTTTCCTCTAAGATAGAAAAGTATTCTTTGACGGTTTTTGCGTCTACCCCACAGTCCTGAGCAATATTGTTGTAGTTCACCATTTCTCCGTCAGTGAGGGCTGCCACCTCCATGAACCGATTGAACGATGCCAGCTTCCGCACCAGCGTTTCTGCAGCGATTTCTTCTTTCAGATAGACAGAGACATAGGCCGTCTCGCGACATGCGAAACGGCTCTTCCAAGCAAAAAACCGATAGTTCCTTATTTCTTCTTCTGCACCGCATCGGGGAGATAATACCCCAGATGGGGCGGCTGGTTGTAGGCCACGTTCTGCCAACAGACGCTCATGCGGTAGGTGTGGTCGTGCATCAGCGTCGTCACACGGTAGTCGGTGGGAATGTTGGTAGTGAAGATATTCAGGTGAGACGCGTCGCTGCTGTCCCACAGAATGAGCTCCTCGCGCCAGTCGCCGAACAGGTCGGCCTGCAGATTGGGCGTGGCCTTGCTGCCGTTGCAGGTCATTGACGCCCCCATCTCCCACAGATGTTTGCCGTTGCTCAGCGGGAGCGGCTCCGCATAGTTGCCGTTCCACTTCTCCAGCTGGGGTGCGAACCGCTTCTGACGCGTGCTTCCGAACAGTTCGTCCTGAAGGTCGCCGTCCCAGTAGATGCGGAAATTGATGGAGGGATTATGGTCGGAAATGATGTTGCCTCGGATGTCGTGCACGGCCCGTTTGTCGGAGTTCCAGAACTCAAAGCCGCGGTGGTCAGCGTCGATATCGGCCGCCAGTCCGCGTCCGGTATCTGTATGTCCGGTCTCATGATAGAGGATTTCGCCCGTCCGCGCATCGCGCAGGTCGGCTCCGTAGGGCGGGAACTCGTGCACCATATAGTATTCCAGTCCCGGACGGTCGGGGTCGAGGTCGCTCAGATGGTGGGCGTCGCCGTGTCCGAGCGAGGTGGAATAGAGCAGGCTGCCGTCGTTGTCGACAGCTGCCGAGCCGAAGGTGATCTCGTCGCAGCCGTCACCATCGACGTCGGCCACGGCTATGCTGTGGCTTCCCTGCCCGTAGGTGGAGGGCACATTGGGGTCTTCGTCGCGATGCACCCACTTCGTGGTGAGCCGCTGACCGTCGAAATCGACAGCCCAGAGGCAGGTACGCGTGTAGTATCCTCGTGTAAATACGGCACTGGCGTTGCGGTGTGCACCGTCGAGATGGGCCACGCAGGCCAGAAAACGGTCGCCGCGGTTGCCCACGACGCGCCCGCCGTCGCCCCAGCCGTCAATGTCGTAGTCGGCACTGCCACCGAGCGTGAAGGCTCGGTTAGGGTTATAGTAAACGGTATGGACGGCGCGACCTGTCAGTCCGTCGAAGACTGTCAGATATTCAGGACCGCTGAGAATGCGCCCACGCTCATTACGGTAGTCGGCACTGTTGTCGGTGGAGCGTATTTCGTCGTCGGTGGCAGCCTCGGAGACGTAGCGTCCCTGCCCGTCGGTGGTGCCGGGAGCCGTCTTGCACATCATCTCTGCGCGGCCGTCGCCGTTGAAGTCGTAGACGAGGAACTGCGTGTAGTGGGCTCCGGCGCGGATGTTACGCCCCAAGTCGATGCGCCAAAGGCGCGTGCCATCCATGCGGTAGCAGTCGAAGATGGCACTGCCGGTGAAACCTTCGTGCGAATTGTCGCGCGAATTGGTGGGATCCCACTTCAGGATGATCTCGTAGGAGCCGTCGCCATCGACATCGCCCACGCTGCAATCATTCGGAATGTACTGATAATCGCGCCCGTCGACGGTCCCACCAGCCGGTCGGTCGAGGGGAATGGAGAGAAAGAGATGGCTCCAAGGGACAACAGCTACTGTGGTGTCGACGGGTTGTTTGCCGTGAAGCGTCACAACCTGGTAGCGCGAAGCGGGCTGTCCGTCGGCGTCGGTGAAGCATGTTGCTCCGCTCAGGCGGCGCGCAATCACCTTGCCGTCGCGCAACAGGTGGAACGTCGTGGCATCGGGATCGGTGGCCAGCAGGCGCCAGCTGATGAAGTTTCCCTTCGTCTGAGCGGGCAAGGCCACCACGCCACGGTCCAGTTTCTCTATCTGCGGCGGCACGGAAACGGTGTGCGACTGCGCTGCCATCGATGATGTGAAGGCAACGGCCAGAATCGAACTGCATATTCTTCTCATATTCGGTTCTTCTCGTTTGGGCTCTCTCCCACTCAGCTATTGGCTGGATGCGCTCCGCAGGTAGCCGACAGACAGGTCTTGAAGAGCGATGTTCTTATCTTTGGATTCTAAAAAGTGCAGGGCAGGGAGAGCAGCTGATACATCAGCGTGCGCGCCATGCGCTCCTGGCCTTTGTCGTTGGGATGGAGTTGATCGACGTCGGGTTTGGCGAAATACTGCAGCTGTTCTTCCTGCAGGGGGAACAATCCGCACGACGCATTCCAGTCGATGACGGGCACGGCCCAGATGTTCCCGGCCTCCTTCACGCTGCTGACGTAGGCGTCGACATACTCACCGCACTCGTTCTGATACGACTCGTTGGGCTGCCAGTTCTTGTCGTTGGCGAAGAAATTGGCGCGGTGGATGGGCGTGAGGAGCACGATCTGCTTGGTGGGGAACATGCGCTTCACCGTGTCGAGGGCGATGTTGATGCGGCCGCGATAGGTGTTCTTGTTCATCGCTGGCACGCGTTGGCGACGTATCTCCAGCGCCTTGGGCTTGTGGATGCCCGCCATGACCTCGGTGGTCGATTCGTCCCACCACTCACCGATGGGCACACCGGCATTGAAGTCGTTGGTTCCGATGAAGATGAGAATGGCATCGAAGTCGTCGCCGTGCTCACTCTTCAGCTGCTCGGCCTGACGCGGGATGTCGTTCCACTGCCGTCCGCTGACGCCGTAGACGTAGGGTGTGATGCCGAGCCACTCTTGCAGGAAATTCCAGTACTTCTTTTTCGACCCACTGTTGCGCGGATCGGTGATGCTGTCGCCGAAATAGGCCACGCGCTTGCCTTGCCACGGATGCTGGAAGAGCGTCTGGGGCGAAGCCTGCACGGCCATTGTCAGCAGGAACAGCAGGGAGATTGTCTTCTTCAACATGATGATAATGGTAAAAAGATTATTTCACGATGATGGTCTTACCTTTATTAATATAGACACCGGGAGCGTCCGGCTGCCCTACCTTCACGCCTTGCAGCGTGTACCATGCGTCATTCTGCGCCTTATCGTCGGCCGTCAGTTCCTCGATTCCTGTAGAAACGCCCTGGAAGGAGTCGATGAAGTCGGGAAGATAATAGCCCAGGTGGGGCGGCTGGTTGTAGGCCACGTTCTGCCAGGCGACGCCCATGCGGTAGGTGTGGTCGTGCATCAGCGTAGGCACACGATAGTCGGTGGAGTTTACAGACGAATAGATGTTGAGCCCATCGTTGCTGTTGTTCCTCACTATCAGCTCCTCGCGCCAGTCGCCGAAGATGTCGGCCGAGAGACAGGGCGTGGCTTTCGACCCGTTGTTCGACTGTCCCGAGATGCCCGCACGGCCCACGCCCATCGACTCTGCACCGCCATACTTGCTGATGGTCACGCCGTCGAGCAGCTCGTCGAGCGCGTCGCCGTCCCAATAGATGCGGAAGTTCATCGACGGCGTCACCGTTCCCGCCGACTGTCCTGTTATCACATTGTACGGATTACGGTTCCTACTGGAGCTGGAGAAGCCGCCGTAGGACGACCAGAATTCGTAGCCCCGGCTGTCGGCAACGATATCTGCTGCCAAGCCTCGGCCGTTGTCAATGCCCGACTGTCCGCCTTTCCACAAAATCTCGCCCGTTGCTGCATCGTGGATGTCCCACGCATACGTGCCTTTGTCTTCGTGAATGTCGAAGAGTTCCAGCCCCGGACGGTCGGGGTTCAGGTCGGCCAGATGGATGGCATCGCCGTGCCCGAAGCCCACGGCATAGAGCAGCGAGCCGTCATCGTCGAGCGCTGCCGAGCCCCAGATGATCTCATCCTTACCGTCGCCATCGACATCGGCCACCGAAAGATTGTGGTTGCCGTTGCCAAACATGGTGTTTCTGCCATTGCCCGCCGATGATTCGGGAGCTGTGACCTTCGCCGACTCGTTCATGTCGGCATCTATGACCGACCACTGGGAATGTGAGTCAGAACGGTGGAGCCAGCGGTGACGCAGCTGCCGGCCGTCGAAATCGACCGCCCACACGTAGGCAAAGGTGTAGTAACCACGGGTGAAGATGCCGCTGACGTTGGCATCGGGACCGTCAAGATAAGCCACGGCGGCCAGATAACGCTCGCCGCGGTTGCCATAGTCGCCCTTGTCGTTCTTGCCGGCACGGTCGTCCCAGTTGAACGTTCCGGCCTCTTCGCTCAGCGAAGCTTCTGCATTGCGGTTGGGGAAAAAGGCGATGGTGTGCACGGCGGCTCCCGTCAGACCGTTGAACACCGTCAGATACTCCTGCCCGCCGTTGATGCGTCCGGCCGATGTGCGCCAGTCTTTCGCGTTGTCGGCGCCCTTGATTCGCTCGTCGGTGGCTGCCTGGTTGACGTAGATGCCTGCACCATCGACCGAGCCGGGAGCCGTCTTGCAGATCATCTCGGCCCGCCCGTCGCGGTCGAAGTCGTAGACCATGTACTGCGTGTAGTGGGCTCCGGCGCGGATATTCACGCCGAGGTCAACGCGCCACAGCCTGGTACCGTCGAGCCGATAGCAGTCGATGAAGACGTTATCGGTCTTCCCGCTCTGCGAGTTGTCCTTCGAGTTCGAAGGATCCCATTTCACGAAGATCTCATATTGGCCGTCGCCGTCGACATCGCCCACCGAACAGTCGTTGGGCGAATAGGTTCCGCCGAGCGCACCCGTGGCCGGACGGTCGAGCTTCAGCTCAAGATAATGCCCTTTCTCGAAGGATGCCACGGCCGGTGTCGTCTCCACGGCCTGCCCGTTCTGATAGGTCACCACCTGATAGGTGTCGCTTTTGTCGCCCGTCTTGAAGTTCATCGACGTGCTCTTGCAGATATCCTTGGCCACGGAAGTGCCGTTGCGCAGGATCTCGAAGGAAGTGTTGGCGTTGTCGGTGCCCAGCAGACGCCAGCTGACGAAGTAGCCACCGGCGTGACGGACGACCACCAGACCGCGGTCGAGCTTCTCCATCTGGCTGACGGGAGTGTCGGTCGGCTTCTGCGCCGCAGCCCCCGTGGAACTCAGGATGAGCGCTTGCGCGATGAGGAGAGATATGAATGACTTTCGCATGATGCTTGGTTGAATGGATGTTGCTGATGCTTATCGTTATTTCTTGATATACACTTTCTTGCCATTGACGATATAGATACCGCTGCGATGCGGCTCATCGAGCTTCACGCCGCCGATGGTGTAGATGCTGCGGCCGCCTTCGGAGTCGGCAACTGCCGTGCTGATGCCCACCGAGGGATCGTTGGTGACACGCAGGGTGCCGTTGACGGTGAGCAGGTCGGTGGTGTCCCAATAGAGGCCTTCGGGCAGTTGTGGCAGATGGATGGCGATGCCCTGCACGACGTTGAGCGTTCCGACATGCCACAACGACACCTGATCGCCGAGGGCAAGGTCGCGCCCGTTGTGCGTGACGGTGATATCCTCGGTGATGAGGAGCGTGCGGTCGACGTCGATAGAGGGGTTGTTCAGCCCGGCGCGCGTTTTCGACATGGCGATGTTGACGTGCTTCACGCTGTAGCGACCGTTGCCCGTCAGCTTCACGTTGCCTGCCAGTGTGCCGATGACGACGTCGATGCCGCTGTTGTCGAACTCGCCCTTCACCGTCGCCTTGCCCAGACCATTCGTGTTGTTCCACTGGATCAGCGGGTCATACGATCCGGTCTTGCTGCGCTGGAAGTCGATGGTGCCCTCGAAATTGCTCCAGTCGCCCTGCATGTTGCAGCGCACGCTGGTGACGGTGACCGTGATGTCGCCCTTGCCGAGCAGACGGCCTTTGTAGTCGCAGCGCGAGTCGAGCACCCACGAGCCTTTCTTACCCTCGGGAACGACGACGGTGGTGGTGTTGGTAGAGTAGCTGTAGATGTTGTCGGGGTCCTTCAGCGTGCCGCCGTTGATGACCACCGTGTCGGGATAGAGGTGCTTGTTGTCGCCCTCACCGCCCAGCACGGAACCCTGATCGAGATGGAGCGTGGAGAACCGGGCCGCCTTTTCAATCTGCAGGCGTCCCGTTCCCGTCTTGTGGAGGGCCACCTTCTCGTTCTGCGTGATGCCGCCGTTGAGGGTGAGCGTCTTGCCCGTGGCCACCGCAAGCGTTCCGCCGTCGGTGTCGAGCAGCAGGGGTTGCGTGCAGAGGGTGCTCTCGCTGACGTCGAGCGTGCCGCCGTTGCGCAGGGTGATCCTACTGTTCACACCGCCCAGGGCGCCGTATTCCACGCCGTTGTCGTTGGCCAGCGACGCAACACTCAGCACTCCGTCCTCAATGATGGTGCCGCCTTCGTACTTGTTGGCGTTGCTGATGGTCACCCGGCCCGCACCTTTCTTGGTCAGCGTGGCGCTGCCCACGATGCTTCCCGCACCCGAGAGGGTGAAGTTCTTGGCCGTATTGTCGAAGGTGACGCTGCCCGGAGCCAGCTCACCGACGATAACGACGTCGGTATTGGCGGCATTGTCGTTGAACGTCACGTCGTCGCCGGTGACAAAGAGTTCCGACTCGCCGCTGCCCGACTTGAAGTTCTGCGTGTTGGCCAGGTCCCAGATGCCGTCGCTGCCACCGTCCCAGACGACGGGTTCGGGCGAGCGTGTCTTTTCAATGTTCAGGAAAACGCGTGTAAAACCGTCGGCATCGGTCTCGCTCGTGATGGCGTACTTCATGCCGTCGAGCCCTTCCACGGTGAGGTCGTCGAGATTGCCTTTGAGTTTACCGTTTATCTGGATGATCTCGTATTTACCTTCGGGCAGAACGGTCTGTCCTTCTGCGAAATGAGGTATGATGCGGAGGACGGGCGCATCGTACTTCGGGCCGTACTGCCAGTCCTTTTTCTCGATCGTCAGCGAGTCGACGCCCAACTCTGAAATGCCGTCGGGATAGCTGGGCTTCATAGACTTGTCGTAGACATCGAGCTCCAACACCGAGCCGAAACCTAAGACGAGGTCGGAGATGGCGAAGCCGCCGGAGCCATTGGCACCGCCGGGGCTCACCACGGAGCCGTATTCTGCCTTCACGCTGGGGAACTGTCCCCACGAGTCGGGATAGGATTCCAGACGGGCAAAGCGGTTCAGCCATACATGACTGTCCTTCAGTCCGCCCTGACCGACGACGAGCGTGCCGGCCCAGACCTCGGTGTCGCCGGTGTACATCTGTCCGGCCTCGCGCGGCAGTTGCAGGATGCCGTCGCCCTGTTTGACGAGCCTCATGTCGCCGCCGAAGGCTCCTCCGGTGAGCGTGTGGGTGAAGTAGGTCGTCGTGATGTTGTCGTTATCGTCGTGACCCTGCACCCACGAAGGGGCATTGTCTATGAAGATGGCTGGGCTGACGGATGTCTTCTCAATGTCGACGGTGACATCGGCGGTCTCGGCCAGCAGCACTTCCTTCTGGTTATGGGTGGCATTGCTGATGGCGCCACCGTTCTTCACCTCCATACGGTTCGTCATGGTCAGTGGCGGCGGTGCCACGGTGATGCCCTCAAGCTCGCCGAGGAAATAGCTCACGTGGGGCGGCTGGTTGTAGCCGCACATCTGCCACACCATGGCTTGCCGGTACTGCATGTCGTGCCACAGCGTGTAGTTGCGCCACGGCGTTGCGTCGGTCGTCGTATAGATGCGGATGGTGTTGTCGCGGGTGCGCATCATCACCTCCTCGCGCCAGTCGCCGAACAGGTCGCCCTGATAGCAGGGTGTTCCCTTCGTGTCGTTGTTGGTCATCGAGCCCTGAAGCTTATGGATGAGACCCTTACCATATTTATATATACCGCCGGCCGTGTTCTTGCCATCGGTGTAGTTGAAGCACTCTTCGAGCAGGTCGCCGTCCCAGTAGATGCGCATGTTGTCGGACAGTCCGGCCTTGGAGAGCCCGTCGATGTGGCCGTTGGCGACACAGCTGATGGCCTCGTCGCGCGAGGAGAAGCCCATGGCACCGGGGAAATCGTTGGTGAAGTTGCCGGCCATGCAGCGTCCGTCGTCGCTGCCGCCAGCCAGACGGTAGTAGATCTTGCTCGTCGTGGCGTCGCGATAGTTGTTCGACGGCAGGTCCTCGTTGCAGGCAAAGATCTCATGACCGTGTATGTAGGGGTTGAAATCGCCGTGGTGCTGGGCATCGCCGTGGCCGAGCCCCGTTGTGGAAAGGCCCAGACCATTGTCGTCGATGACCATCGAGCCGAAGCAGATCTCGTCGCGACCGTCCCAGTCGACGTCGGCAACGGCGTAGTTATGGTAGCCGTTCCCATACCACGGGCTGCCGGGATTGTTGCAGTTCCAGCGCCAGCGCTCGGTCAGTTCGTGCGTCGCGGGGTCAACGTCGAGGGCGATCATCTTGTGGCGGGTGTAGATGCCGCGCGCCAGGAAGATGCTGGCCTTGCGGCCGTCGAGACAGGGAGCGCCGAAGAAATGCTTCGATGAGCGGTGGCCGTAGCCATCGCCCCACGCTGCTGCAAGGTCGGTTTCACCGTCTTCGAGGCGCTTCAGGGGGTAGTCCATGACCTGATAGGGCTCGCCCGTGGCACCGTTCATGTAGACGAGATACTCCGCTCCTTCGTGCATGAACCAATTGGTGCCGCCGCCGGTAGCCGCGCGGTAGTTCTTGGAAGCGTCGCCCACAACGTAGGTGGTGCCGTCGGCCAGGTGGATTGTCGTGCCGTCGGCGGCACGCATCACGGCCTCAGCCTTGCCGTCCTGGTCCCAGTCGTAGGCCACGATGTTCTGCTCGTTGTTCTGGAAGTCGCCCATGTTGGGACCGAAGTCGAGCCACCACAGCTTGGTGCCGTCGAGCTTGTAGACCTCCACGATGGAATACTCGCCGTTGTAACCGCCGCGCGGATAGCTGGCGCTGATCTCGCTCTGGTTGTCGAACTTCAGCAGGATTTCCAGCTCGCCGTCGCCGTCGACGTCGGCACAGCAGGCATCGTTGGGGATATAGGTGCTGGTGAGCGAACCGTGGTCGGGCGTGATCTCCAGATAGCTCTGCGACCACACGGCAGCAGCCTTGCTCTGTGCCGTCTCCTGTCCGCGGACGACGGCCGACACGGTGTAGGTGCTGCCCTCGTTGCCACCGGCATCTACAAAGTTGGAGACCGTGAGCGGCTCGGCATTCAGCTTCGTTCCTTCGCGGTAGAGATTGTACTGCACATCGTAATACTCCTCGGCGAGGATGCGCCAGGAGCAGAACACGCCGCCGTCGGTCTGCACGGCCACGAGGCCGCGGTCGAGCTTGTCGGTGAGACGCTGGGCTGCGGCGGGCACCATGGCCAACATCACGGCCACGGCCATCAAAAGGATTCTTTTCATATTCGGGTTGTTGTTTGTTGTCAAATGAAATAAGGCTTCTCGTTGCCCACTACTGCGCTGCTTTCTTGGCACCGTCGATGAGATAGGTGACGCGGTTGTCGGTCAGACTGTAAGAGCGCCCGTCGCAATAGAGTTCCTTGGCGTTCATCGCCACCGACAGGTCGCCCCACACGCTGTTCAACATGCACACCGACTCCATCAGCGCCGACACCTGCTTGCGCTCGCCGCCAACGGTAACGGTGAACACGATGTCGGTGGGATCCATCGAGAGCGCTACCGTGTTGGACGTCACGGCCATCTGGACGATGGGAGCCGTGAAGGTGGTCGTCTCGCCCGACGAGGCAACGGCCTCCTCCAGCTCTTTCTGCTCGGTGAAAACGGCCTTCAGGATGGGCTCCAGCGGCAGACGCTTGATGGTGAACTCGTCGTTGGCAACGACAATGGTGACGGGACGCGACTCATTCCCTACGGGCACCACGCCTTCGTAGGTTCCCTTTATATCGTTGTAGATGCCGGTTGCCGAACCTTCGGTGATTTCGACCGCGTCGTCGGAGCAAGCCAAAAGAGCAAACAGTGCTGTCAGCACAAACGCATACCTGAAATAAGTCATAACCGATTTTTTTTGATTTGAATATGCAAATGTACAATAAATTTGCGAATTACGGATAACCCGAATGAATAAATTATGTTTTCTTTAGAGGAAAGGCGGAAAGGGAAGAGCCAGTCACACAGCTTCGCACCGCCATACCGCAGCTGACTTCCCTGCCATTCAGGCCGCTTTGCCCGGCCATTCAAGCCGCTTTGGCTGGCCTTTCAGGCCACTTTGATTGGCCCTTCAAGCTGCTTTGGCTGGCCAATCCGATGGTCCGGGACGGCCATTCAAATTGTTTTGCGCAGCAATATCAATTGTTTTGCACGGCAATTTAATTTGTTTTGCGCAGCAATATAATTTGTTTTGCACGGCAATATCAATTGCTTCGCACGGCAAGATCATTCTTATTACAACGCAGAAGCTACGCGCTGGCAAAGCAGAATGCACGTTCTTGCAAGTCGTGAAGAATGCTTCTGCGCTTCCAACCGGTTGCTGAGGGCACAAAAAAATCCCCGCACTCACGGTTGAGCGCGGGGATTCTTATTGATAAATGATCGTTTTAGAATCTTACAGAAAGATTAGCGAACGATGAACTTGAGCTTCGCTCGAATTCATCTGCGTTCGGCATAGCAAGCGAGCTTGCTCTGCGCTTACTTAACGATGAACTTCTTGCCCTGCTTCACATAGATACCCTTCTGCAGCGTGTTGGCGTTGACGCGAACACCGTTCAGGTTGTAGACAGGAGCGTTAGGATCGGAAACAACCTCGCTGGCAATCTCCTCGATACCGTCAACACCGATAGCCTTGAAGATGTCAACACGTGCGATAGCGGTGTCGATACGATAGAGATCGAAGGTCTCTGTTCCGCGCTTCACCTGAACGTTGGTGCCGTCGCCGAGGTTCTCAGCCTTGTAGAGAGCCTTAGCATCAGCAGGCTTGGTGCCCTGCGGATAGATCGGGTGCTTCGAAGAACCACCGTAGTTGTCGATGATGTAAAGGATGTAGTAGTCGTTGTCGGTCAGACCGCTGATACCAACAGTACCGTTAGGATAGTTGATGGAAGAGCCATCGGCCTTGCAACCGATGTTGATCAGACCAATGCCCATGTTCATCTTCAGACCAGCAACGTCAGAACCGTCGGCAACGGCGGGATCAGCCTGGCCGGTGTACCATGTGTAGAAGGGAGCGAAGATGGTAGAAGTAGCCTCCTGAGTCATGCCTGCTGCGGGGAGCGTGAAGCGGCGGATAGGCTCAACAACTTCGCTGGCACCCTCGGCACCGTAGACAACGTATGAGTCGTAAGCAGGTGTGCCATCATCTCTGGTGCCACCATTCTCGATACCGAACCACAGACGACCGCGTGCGGTCCAGTTGTTCTCACCGCTCATGTTGGAAGCCTGCAGCGGGTCGATCTCTGTGAAGCCCTTAGCTGCGAGGTCGGCATCGGTCATGTGCTGGAAGTCGATGGTGTTGTCGACAGCGAACTCAGTGTTGTTCTCGAAGGTTGTTGTGGTAGAACCGAAGCCGTAAGCGAAGGTGGTCACGGTCAGTGTTCCCTTCTCGGAAGCTTCGTAGATGGCGCCGCTGGCAACCTCACCGTTCGACTTGTCGCCATTGCTGTACTCCCATGTCAGGGTGATAGCGGGACGTGTGGGAACTTCAGAGTTGTCGACTGTCATCTGGAGGCTCTTCACATAGCCGGAGTTCACCTTGGTGATGTCAACTTTTGCTGCGGGCAACGTAATCACCTCGGCCACAACGTCGATGGTGACGTGCTCAGAAGTAGCGGTGCCGCTCTCGGTCCAAGCCTCGAGAGTACCGGAAGTCTCGGTCTCGTAGTCGTAGGGGCTCTCAACAGAGGTGTCCTCAGAACCGTCGGTCTTCTTCACGTGCAGGATCTCACCGTCCTCGAAGAAGATCTTGTACATGCGCTTGGTCATGTCGACACCCGTCCAGGCGATGGTCGGAACGTTGGCATAGTCGCCCTCGGTCTCGGTCTGAACCTTCACGTCGTCGATGTGGGCTACAGAGTTGTAGCGGCCCAGCAGCACATTGATGCCTTTGGCATAGACGCTGGCGTACTCAGGAATGGTGTAGGTACCGGTGGCAAGCGTCTCACCCTGGTTCTGAGAGTAGATCTCGTAGGCAGCAGTGCGAGCCTCGACGTCCACGTTGATGGTGATGTCGTAGTAACCACCCTGTTCGAGTGTCACCTTGTTGTTCTGGTCGCCATTGATGTAGAAATCGAAGATGTAGTTGCTGTTGTCCTGGTTGTCTACCCAGTACTCATTGGTGTCAGAGTAAGCACCCTTGAGCTGAGTGAGTGCGAACAGACGCAGCGAGTCGTTGGCAGCATACTGACCGTTGTTGATACCGGTAGTGATTTTCCAACCTTCTACGTCGGAAGTAGCAACAGAAGGAGTGAGCACAGCAATCTCGGAAGAGTACTGAACGTCCTGAGGTTTGCCTGTTGACTCGGGATTCTTCACCAGACCCCATGTGAAGCTCACGGTATACTTCTTCAGATCCTGACCGTCGAAGATGGTTGCACCGTCTTCCAGGCCATAGTTGAAGTTCATCACGGCGTTACGGTTGTTGTTGGCACCGAGGCTGAACTGGAACAGACGGCCCAACTCATCAGAGTAGAGCGACATGTTGCCAGCAAGGTTGGGAGAAGTCCAGCCAGCTTCCTGCGGCGTGGAAGCAATCTCGAAGTCCTGCTTGAACAGGTTCTTCACACCTGCGTTTGCTACCAGTGAGCAAGCGAACAGGGCTGCAAAAAGGAGATAAAATTTTCTCATAACTGATAGATTTTAAATTAGTGAAAATAAATAGTGATTAACTCTTGATTCTTTTTCAACAAAACAGACGTAAGTCGTGTTCTGCTTCTCGGTTGCGAAGATACGAAGAAAAATCGAATCGTGCAACAATTTGTTGTTTTTTTAACACTGAAATGCGGGCAGACCGTTTCCGTCCGCATTCCAGTGTCGCGGTGTTTACCAACCGGGGTTCTGCGTCAGGATACCACCCGACTTCAGGATCTCGCTCTGCGGGATGGGGAACAGGTTCATCTTCGACTCATCCCACTGGCGGTTCTGCACCACCGTCTTGGTCTCGCTGAAGGTGCCGTCGGCATTCTTCGTGATGCGCAGGCCGTAGATGGTCTTGAAATACTTGTCGCCCTCTTTCCAACGGCGCACATCGAAGAAGCGATGGCCCTCGAAAGCCAGTTCCACGAAACGCTCGTTCTCGTATCTTGCCTTGAAATCGGCAGCGCTGAGGCCTTCGGGCAGATTGCCCAGTCCGGCGCGCTTGCGGATCTGGTTGATGTAGTAGGCGGCAGTGGCTGTGGAGCTGAAGCCTGCGGGAGCGGTGTAGCCGTCGCCTGCGAGGTTGAACAGGGCCTCGGCGTAGTTGAGGTAGAACTCACCCAGGCGGAAGGTGACCCATACGTGCTTGCAGGTGTTGGCACCGTTGCCGGCAATCTGCACCGACTCGGTGACGTACTTCTTCAGATAGTAGCCCGTAGGAGTGGCGTAGGCAATGGGCATGCCGTTGAGTCCGCCGACGAAGGTCTCCAGGGGAACGGTGTTGGCGTTGGGCCAAGCATCGCCGTTGCAGGCGATGGTCTGCTCGAAACGCTTGTCGCCGTCCTCATAAGCCTCGACGAGGTTCTGCGTGGGGCAGTTGCCACCGCCACCACCAGCACCTGCACCCGAGATACCCACGGGGAAGTTGTAGGTCTCGAAGTTGCGGTTCTCGGTCGGCATGCGGCGTCCGAAGATGATTTCACCCACGGCCGCAGCGTCGCTCCAGTTGGTGTTGCCGACGAACAGGCCTTTGTAGTCGTTCGAGAGCTTCATCTTGCGAGCTGAGCAAGAGTCGATGACGGCCTTGTTCAGCTGAGCTGCTTTCTGCCAGCGGCCCTTGTCGTTGCCTTCGTTGAACAGCGGGCTGGCATGATACATTGCAGCGCGGGCACGGAGAGCCAGCACGGCCAGGTTGTTGGCACGACCGTTGTTGGCCGGTGTCATGGCCAGGTCGCCCAGATCGCCATAGTCCTTCGTAATACTGTCCTTGATGGCTTCGCACTCGGAGTCAATGAAGTTGAAGACCTCATCGGCCGTGGCGCGGGGCTGCACATTAGCCTCGTCGGCCGACATGTTCTTCGTGATAAGAGGCACTCCGCCGTACTGACGGACAAGCAGGAAGTAGAAGTAGGCACGCAGGAAACGTGCTTCCCACTTGTAGTTATTATACTGGTACATCTCGGCTTTGAAGTTCTTATCGAGTGCATAGTCCTTGAACTCCAGTCCGGTGAACTCGTCGAGGAACAGGTTGCAGTAGGCAATGCCATGATAGCAGGTTTCCCACGTCGAGCTATTGGCATTGGAAGCGCTCCATGCCCCGTTGAAGAAACTCTCGATGGCGTTACCATCGTGCGAGTAGACCGACTCGTCGGTAGCCGACGAGAGCATGGCGCCGCTGTAGTTTCCGAAGTCGGAATCCAGGTCGGCGTAGATGGTGGAGAGCAGTCCGCCGGCACGCTCGAACTTCTTCTGCATATAAGCCGTGTCGTAGATGCTGAACTCCTTGTAGTCCATCTGGTCGCTGCAGGAGACAAGAGCTGCGGCAGCAAGCGCACTTACAAATAAATTCTTCAGTTTCATATTCTTCTGTCTGTTTAATGGGTTAGAAAGACAACGATACACCTGCCACGATGCTTCTGTTCACAGGGGCGCTGACGCCATAGCTTTCAGCATCGGCCTCGTCGAGATGGTCGGCACAGAACAGGTCTACGCCACGCACATACACCTTAGCCGTATTGATGAAGCCTGTCTTCTCCATCAGTGTCTTCGGCAGGTTGTAGAACACTTCCACGTTGCGGAGCTTGAGGAACGAGCGGTCGCGCTGCCAGTAGGTGCTGGTCTGATAGTTGTTGGCGTTGCTCGTGGTGCTCAGGCGCGGATATTCAGCGTTCACGTCGGGGTTGCTGGGGCTCCAGCGTCCGTCGTAAGCCTGCTGCGAGAGGCTGGTCGTGTTGAGCAACGGCCAGTACATACCCTTGGCATTGAGGTTGGCCGAGTAGCGTCCGGTGCCCTGGAAGAGGAGATTGAAGCCGAAACCTTTGTACTCGATACCTGCGCGGAGGTTGTAGAAGATCTCAGGAGCATAGCCGCTGTAGCCGATCTTCGTCACGTCGTTGGCATCGATGACGTTGTCGCCGTTGATGTCCTTGTACTTGATGTCGCCGGGATAGACGGTCGAGAAGTTCTGCTTCGGGCTGGCATCGATGTCAGCCTGGTCGCGGAACAGTCCGAGAGCCACCAGTCCGTAGGTGGAGTTGAGCGGATTGCCCGTCTGCACAAGGTTGTCGTAGGCGCGGGGTTCCTCGGCCTGCTCCTTGATTTCGTTCTTGTTGAAGTTGAACATACCGCCGATGTTGAACGTCAGCTCGCCGATCTGCTTCGTATAGTCGAGCGAGAGTTCAATACCTTTGCTGTTCACCTTACCTGCATTGATGTAAGGAGCGTCGAAGCCGATGAGCTTGGTATAGGCACCGGTACCTTCAACCCAGATGTCCTTGCGCTGCTGCATGTAGAGGTCGAGCTCGACATTCAGGCCGCCGAAGAGCACGGCGTCGATACCTACATTATACTTATAGGCCTTCTCGTGGCTGGGGTTCAGCGTGGGAAGCAGACCGAGCGTCGTGTTGGCATAGACATAGTCGTAGCCGGCGCCGAAGGGATAGCTGCCCGTGTTCGACGAACCCTGCGAATAAGAGGTGGCGTAGTAGTTCCACACATTGTCGCCAGGCAGGTAGTCAGCGTTGATGATACCGAAGCTGGCGCGCAGCTTGAGGAAGTTCACCACGGGATTGTCCTTCAGGAAGTTCTCGTTAGAGAGCACCCAGGCGGCCGATACGGTGGGCGAGAAGTTCCACTTCGTGCCGGGAGCCAGACGGTTCGAGCCCGAATAGAGCAGTGCCACCTCACCGATGTAGCGGTTGTCGTAGCCATAGTGTCCGAGGAACGAGGCGTTCTGACGGTAGACAGTGTAGCCTGTGCTGCCGGTAGTGTTCTGGTATTCATAGTCCCACTTCAGCTGGCTGTAGACGTAGTGCTTGTCGGCAAACGTGCGATCGAAGTTGAAGCCGGCCGAGAAGATCAGACGGCGGGCCCAGTCCACGGTGCCTGAGTTCTTGCTCATGGTGCCGGGAGTTCCCGAAGTCCAGTAGTCACCCTTCACAGGAGAGCCGCCCTGCCATCCGGTAACGGGATAGTTACCGTAGACATAGGTCATCGAGTGGTCCTCGTAGAGCGTCGAATAGGTGTCGTAACCCAGTCGTGCCGTCAGGCTCAGACCCTCAATCCAGTACTTCAGGTCCTGACTGAGCGTCATGTCGGCGAAGAGTGCGCGCTCGTGAAGCTTGTAGTAAGCAGCACCCGACGACTCAGCGACGGGGTTGTTCACGCCAGAATAGGTAGAGCTGCCGCCCCACTCGTCGTTCTCGTTCTTGACCGGGAAGGCCAAAGCCGGTGTACTGTAGATCATGTCCCACAGGTTGGCAACGGTCGTATTGTTGGTGCTGCCCATCGATGTGGGTCCGCCCGGACGCGACATCTCGCTCAGCATGCCGAGCATGTTCACTTTCAGCATCGTGGTTTCCGTCAGGTCGATGTCAAGATTGGTGCGCAGGTTGCCGCGTACATACTTGTCCTGAGTGGAATAACCGTCGGTCTCGTCGAAGTTCTTGATGAATCCCTTGTCGGAGAGCAGGTTCACCATGGTGAAATAGCGGAACTTGGCACCGCCGCCGCTGAACTCCACGCCGATCTTATTGGTGGAGCCGCTCTTGCGGAAGGTCTCGTCTACCCAGTTCACGTTCGGGTACTGGTAGGGATAGTTGCCGCTCTGGAAGGCTGCAATCTCCTCAGCCGAGAATCGCGGAGCCTGACCCTCGTTGGCCAGAGCCTCGTTCATGGCGTTGGCGAAGGTGTAGCCGTCGACGAACTTCGGACGATTGCTCTGGAAGTTGAACAGGTGGTCGTAGGTGACGCGAATGTTCTGGCTGTTATACTCACCGCGCTTGGTAGTGATGAGGATGGCACCGTTGGCTCCTTTGTAGCCATAGAGAGCCACGGCGGCAGCGTCTTTGAGGATTGATACGTGATCGACCTCCTCGGCGCTGACGATACTGATGTCGCGTTCCACGCCGTCGACGAGCACCAGCGGAGCACTTGTGCTCAGGCTCTGCAGGCCGCGGACGTAGAATGTAGGATTCTGCTCGAAATAGGTTCCCGTTCCCTGCAGGGAGATCAGTCCGTTGCCCTGTCCGAGAATAGAGTTGCCGATATTCTTCGAAGAGCGCTTGTTGACGTCCCTGTTGGTGATGACAGAGACAGCAGCGGTAGACTGTGCACGGGAGAAGTCCTTGTTGGCGCCCACTTCGATGACCTGGTCAACGAAGTCGATGCCTGTGCTGTCCTGTTGTGCCGCTGCCGGCAGGCCGATGCCCGCGAGCAGTGAAAGCACAAATATATTTCTTTTCTTCATAATGTTGTATCTTAAATCTTAATTCTTAACTCTTAACTCAAGAATTTTACCATCCGGGGTTCTGCACAAGGCCGTAGCCCTTGTTGATTTCCGACAGCGGCATTGGCATCAGCAACCACTTCAGCACCTCCTTGTCGGTGGGTTTGAAGTTCCACAGATAGCGTGCGCGGTTGCGGAGTTCGAACTTCTGGTATGTGAACAGGTAAGGTTCGGGCAGACCGCTGTTCTTATCAGTTCCGATATAGGCGTTGTTGTTCTGCACGAGTTCCTTCTTCGAGTTGAGCATCATGCGGAACGTAATGAGGCCGTGGAGCTTCTTCGTCATCCAGTCGGTGCGCTTGTAGCGGATCATGTCGTAGTAGCGGTTGTTGCTCATGCCGAGCTCGCAGGCACGCTCGCGGAGAATCTCCTCGATGACGCCCTCCTTCGTGTTCAGGTCGGGCAGCTTGCTCTTGTCGCCTTTGTAGGCTGCCTGTCCGAACTTCAGTCCGCTCAGGCCGACACGGTCGCGAACCAGGTCCACCTGTGCGATAGCCTCGTTCAGACGTCCGCACTGTGCCAGACATTCAGCATACATGAGCAGCATCTCGTCGTAGCTCAGCGTCACCCACTGCGTGTACTTGCCGTAGTATTCCTGTCCGAGATAGTACTTGATGGTACCGTATCCGGTAGCGAAGCGGCCGAGGTCTTTCTCCATGATCATCAGCTCGCCCGTCTTGTCGTCGAAAGCGGCAGCGTCGGTTCCCTCGTGCTCACCCTTCACCCAGAGCTCATAGACGTCGCCCTCGGGCTTGCCGGTGGTCCAGTTGAGCGAGAGTGTCTGGCTGCACACGATGGCGTTCTCATACAGACGCGGGTCGCGGCTGGCGGTCTTCGTGGTCACACGGCCCACCTTCCACTCGTAGAAGAGCTTGCCACCCTCTCCGCCGATCTTGCCGGCCAGCGAGTCGGTCTCCCAGTCGAACGGTGTACCGTCGCTCCAGGGGAACATCTCAACATATTCCTCGGTGGGATTGTAGGAATGGCGGAACGGTCCGTTGCTGTTTCCGAAGGGTCCTACGAAGTTGGCCCACTGGTAAGAAGCCTTGTTCGAGGTCTGTCCCGTCACGCGTGTGGCGTGGATGATCTCGCGGCTGCCCTGATAGATGTAGCCCATACGGTAAGCCTGGCGGTAGTCTTCCACCTTTGTGTTCTTACCGCGGTTGGGAACCTGGTTCAGCTGATACCAGTTGCCGTTGGCGGCATTGGCGTTCATGAAGTCCTGGCAAGCGGCCAGAGCACGCTCCCAGCGCTCCTGCTTGAAGCCGCCGTGCCACACCAGGCTATCTTTCTCGGCCTGTGTCGTGCCGTCGTAGTAGGGCTGGTCGTTGTTATAGAGCGGCGATGCGTTGAAGAGCAAGATCTTGGCTTTCAGCGCCATGGCTCCTGCTGCCGTCCAGCGGCCCGTATTGTTGTTGGCATCGGTGTCGATGGTGTTGCCGTTGTATGCCCAGCGCAGGTAAGGAATGGCCTCGTCGAGCAGTTTCACCATGAAGTTGGCCGTTTCCTCGGCCGTTGCGCGCGGAATTTCGTAGGTTCCTTCCAGTCCGGTGTAGGTCTTGTCGATGATGGGCAGACCGCCATAGATGGAATAGAGGTCGAAATAGCGCGAGGCGATGAGGCATTTTGCCTGTGCAATCATGTTGTTCTTCTCGTCGTCTGTCAGTCCCGGCACTTTGTCGATGTTGTCCATCAGCAGATAGCAGCGGCGCACCGTCTCCCACACATAGTCGTGAGTGTAGGAGATGAGCGGGTGGTCGGTGTTCGAGATGTCGGCCGAGGTGAGCAGGCCGCCGTAATACTTACCGTAGGCAGCACCGTTGCTGAAGTGCTGCTGGTAGCAGTCGGTCAGAGCATCCATCTTGCAGTTCCAGTAGCTGGCGCTCCAAGGGGCAGAGGTGGCGTTCTTGAACGGCAGTCCGTAGTACTGTGTGACGTAGAGTCCCACGAGGAACTGCTTGGTGTACTCAGCACTGTTGAACACGGTGTCGAGCGACACGGTTCCGCCAGGGGTCTTCTCGATGAAGGCATCGCCGAACTTGATCTCGTCGGTGCATGCCGTGAACGCGATGCTGCCAACCATCAGCGCCACCACCCCTGTTGATATTTTATGATAAAGCTTCATATTCTTATACCTTATTTATTATTATACGTTAGAAACCGAGCTTCAGACTTGCAGTGTAGGTACGCTGCAGAGGATAAGACGGCGTCGTGCTGGCGCGTGCCTCCGGGTCGCCGAACTTATACGGAGTGAGCGTGAAGAGGTTATAGGCGCTGAGCGCGAGCTGCAGCTGGTTCAGACCGAGCTTCTTCATGAACGGGAACTTGAAGTCGTAGGCCACCTGGATGGTCTTCAGGCGCAGGTACTTCGCATCCTTTTCATACAGGGTGGAGCCGGCATAGTTCTGGTCGGCGTTGTCCCATGTGGCGCGCGGGTAGTCGGCGCTCTGGCTGGGATTGTCCACGGTCCACGTGTTGTCGAGGTGATAGCGGAGCAGACCGCCGTCGAGCACCGTCGAACGGTTCTGGAACGGGCGGCGGAAGACGTCGCCGAGCACGCGGCTCACGTTCCAAGCTCCGGTGAACTGAGCGCTGAACGAGAAGTTCTTGTAGTACAGGGCGAGGTTCAGACCGGCGATATACTGCGGGTCGTCGGTGTAACCGTAGTCGCGGCTCATATCGTTGGCGTCGATGTCGCCGTCCTTGTCGAGGTCTACGAACACGGCATCACCGGGGTAGAGCTTCGTCACGAGCTGTGTGGGGAACGGGCTGCCGAACTCCTTCTCGTAGTCGGCCTCAGCACCTTCGTAGTAATACTTCCAGAACTTGTACTGCAGACGCGAGCCGATACGGTGGCCGGCGGTGTACATATAGTCGTTCTCCTGCGGAGCCTGACGGTCCTCGATAATCTCGTTCTGGTTGTACGAAAGGTTCAGCTTCACGCTGTAGCGCAGGTCCTGACCGGCCTTGTCCTGCCAGTTGATCGATGCTTCCCAACCGTGGCTGTCCACGATACCGAAGTTCGTATAGGGAGGATTGAAGCCGAGGAAGCCGGGAATCGTCCAGTCCTGAGCCAGGATGTTCGTGCGGTGCTCCTTATAGTAGTCGAACACCGTGCGCAGACGGTCGTCGAAGAAGTTCATGTCGAAACCGTAGTCCTGCTTGAAAGCCTTCTCCCAAGACACCTCGGGGTTGTTCTTGGCGCTCTCGTAGGCACCCTTCGTGGCCGTACCGTTCTCGATACCGAAGATGTAGGCGAATGCGGGCTCGTTGACACTTGTGTAGGTGAAGCGGTCGAAGGTGTTCGTCTGGTTCACGATATACGGGTCGGCCATATACATGAAGCGGTTGCCGCCGATCTTGTCGTTACCGACGAGACCCCACGATGCGCGCAGCTTCAGGAAGCTCACCACCTTCTTGATAGGCTTGAAGAAGGCTTCGTCGCTGACCACCCATCCCACAGAGCCTGCGGGGAAGGAACCGAAGCGGCGGCCGGGAGCGAAGTTCTCCGAACCGTTGTAACCGAAGTTGAACTCGGCCATGTAGCGGTTGTTCCAGTCGTAGGTCACACGGGCCACCAGGCCGACGTATGTACGGGGAATATCCGAATAGTTACCACTGATGTAGTAGTCCTTACTCTGGTTGTAAAGGGCCAGCGCAGTGATGGTATGTGCGCCGAACGAGCGGTTGTAGTTCAGCGAAGCCTCAGCATACCAGTTACGTCCCTTCGAGGGAGAGGAGTTGCTGTACACCGGGTCGGTGTTGTCGCTGCTCAGACGGAAGTCTGTGCGCTCACCCCAGGCATACACGGGGATGGTGACGGGGTTGCCGTCCTTGTCAACCGACTGCATCGTGCCCGTCTGGATGGGGTTGCCGTCGGCATCGGTCTGCACGAACTTGTGGTAGACCGGAGTGTAGGTTGCCTGACTGTTGGTGATCTCCTTGCGTACCTGGTACGAGCTGTTGTAGGAGCCCTTCAGCTTCAGCGACAGACCCTTGGTGATGAAGTCGAGCTTCTGGTCGAGCACCAGGTCCATCTGCAGCTTGTTATTATTATAATGGTACGCGCCCGGCTGATTCATGGCATAAGCCATCGGGGTGCTGGTACCGAAGGGCAGCACGCCGGCCGTCTCGCCCTGGGGCTTCAGAATCTCGTCCACATAGTTGTCCGACTCTGCCACGCTGGTCACGATGTAGCGACCGTCGACCATTCCCGGGCTGCTGAACGGCGATGCCCAGTACATCTCGCGGATCATCTGGTCGGAGTTCTGACCGGTGTGCGGCTTGCACGACTCGTCAATCTTACCCGAGATGTTGAAGCTCACCTGCGTGGTCTTCGTCACGTTGATGTCGAGGTTCGTACGATAGTTGAAACGCTGATACTGGTAGCCGTAGTCGTAGGGGCGGTCGAATTCCTCGAAGATACCGTCCTGCGTGAACATACCGGCCGAGATGAAGTACTTCACCTTCTGGTTACCACCCGAGATGTTCACGTTGTGCTGCTGCTGCAGTGTCACGTCCTTCATCAGGTAGTCCGTCCACTTCATGCTCGGGAAGCGGATGGGGTCGGTCCCGTTCTGGAACATGTCGAGCACGCTCTGAGAGAAGTACGGGTCCTTGCCGTCGTTGCGGCGCATGGCATTGTGGAAGGTGGCATACTCGTAAGAGCTGGTCTGCTCGATCATTTTCGTCGGCGTCAGGGCAGAGAACGAAGCGTTGAACGAAATCTTGGCCTTGCCCTCCGAACCGCGCTTGGTGGTGATGAGCACAACACCGTTGGCACCGCGCACACCGAACACAGCCGTGGCCGATGCGTCCTTCAGCACCGTCACGCTCTCGATTTCGTTCGGGTCGATGTCCCACATCTCGCGCTCCACACCGTCCACCTGGATCAGGGGCGAAGAGTCAGCCCACGTTCCCTGACCGCGGACGAAGATCTGGGCAGCATCGCTACCAGGCTCACCCGAGGTCTGCACCGTGGTAACACCCGACAACTGACCGGCAAGCACGTTGTTCACCGAAGACACCGGCGTGCGAGTCAGCTCTTCCGACTTCACCGACGAAAGGGCACCCGTCACGGTGACTTTCTTCTGTACACCGTAGGCAACCACCTCAACGCTCTGCAGGGCAATGGCGTCGCTCTTCAGAGTGACCTTCATGCCATTCTTCGCCTCAACGACCTGCGTCTGGTAGCCCACATAGCTGATCTGCAGCTTCTGGCCTGCCTTACACTTAATCTGGAAGTTACCGTCGAAATCGGTAACCGCTCCCTGAGTGGCGTTGCCGCCGACGACGACAACCGTAGCTCCTATCACCGTCTCGCCCGTGTCATCGAGCACCTGGCCCGAGATGACGTCCGACTGCTGCAGCTCCGTGGGAGCGGCATAGGCCGACTGTATCCCCACCAAAGGTGAGAATGAGGCGAACACGAGAGTCATCGACAGGAACTTTCCCTTGACAAACTTTTTGTGATTCATGTTATTTATAGTTAGTTATTAGTAATATTTTCTTGTTCACGGGCATACAGCAGTTAGTATTCATGCCCTTCGTTGTTAGCAGCCGACTTAGATTGTTCCGTAGATTAGCTGCAAAGATAACTTAAAAATGTTCAGTATTTATAAATACGGGTGCAAAATTAATGTTTTTTAAGCGCGCAACAACTTAATTTTTGATTTTTGGAGTTTGATTTTTGACATAGCTCAAGTGTTTGCCACATCGGTAAAATGGGAAAGGGCACACGGCACAAAGACCGAAAAATATTATCAATCGTAAAATATTTTCAGATTAAAAACAAATCCTTCTCTCCCCTACTCCGCCACTCTTCGTCGCCCGCCAGACGCAAGTTTTCGCGCAGGACCTGCGAGTATCTTTCCTCATGTATGTCCTAAAATCTGAGAGACGGACGCACACGATGCAACTCCTCACGCAAAAGACCTGAAAACTGAGGAAAAGATACACCTGTCAAGCAGTAATTTCCCGCTCCCGTTTGATTGCTTCTCCCTATGAACCGCCCGCGTTCCGGGATTCCGTCCGAATGGTTTCCCATAGCCAACACGCTTTGTCCTTCTTGCCGGAAAGCGCCGATTCGCATGCCAACCGACGCATTATTGATTGTAAAATAAATTCATATCGAAAGCAAAATAAATAGAATTGCCGCGCAGATCAATTGAAATTGCCGTGCAAAACAATTTAAATTGCGCAGCAAAACAAATAAAATTGCGCTGCAAAACAAATAAAATTGCGCTGCAAAACGATTGTATTTGCAGCGCAACAGCTTTCATCTGCCTTGTCCAAAGTTCTCTCTCGCCAGTCCAGAAAAGAGCAGTTGCCCTAAGCCGTCGGCTTGAAGAGACGGGCTCGTCAGACGTAGGTTTCGAGGAACTTGACGGTTCCGCTGACGTTCAATGCCTTGGTGGTGGCGGGCACGAGGAGTGTTTCTCCGGCCTGCAGGGTCGTTTCGTGGCCCTCGTCGTCGGTGATGACGGCGTTGCCGGCGAGTGCGATGAGGATGACGAAGGAGTCGAGGTCGGCATAGTCGAGCGTCATGGGCTCGTCGAGATCGTAGACGGCGGTGCAGAAATAGGGGCATTCCACAAGGGTCACCGGCGCGTTCTTCTGCGCCTCATAGCGTGTTCGGTAGTCGGGCAGCACCTCGTAGTTGATGCTCTCGGCGGCCTCGTGGGTGTGGAGCTCGCGGTAGTTGCCGTCCTTGTCGCGCCGTTTGAAGTCGTAGATGCGGTAGGTGACGTCGCTCGTCTGCTGTATCTCGGCGAGGAAGCAGCCAGCTCCGATGGCATGGATGCGGCCTGCTGGGAGGAAGAAGACGTCGCCCTCGCCGACCTCGTACTGCGCCAGAGCGTCGCAGATGGTGTCGTCGTGGACCATCTCCTTGTAGCGCTCGGGCGTGATCTGCTGCTTCAGTCCGCAGTAGAGCTTTGCTCCGGGGTCGCTCTCCATGATGTACCACATCTCCGTCTTGCCGCGCCGCTTGCCCTGACGGTGGGCAATCTCGTCGGTGGGGTGCACCTGTATGCTCAGGTCCTGACGTGCATCGATGAACTTGATGAGCAGGGGGAACTCGTCGCCGAAGCGCGCGTAGTTGTCGGTTCCCACGAGGTCGCCTTTCAGTTCGGCCACCAGCTGGTTAAGACTCTTGCCCTGATGCTCGCCCGAGGCGACGACGGTCTCGTTGTCCTTGACGCCAGAGATTTCCCAGCTCTCGCCCACCTGCTGCTGACAGCTGTCGAGCTGCTTGAACGGAATGATCTTCTCTCCGCCCCAGAGGGTGGACTTCAGAAGAGGATGAAACTTGATTGGTTGCATGTTTTTCGTTTGATTTTCTTGAGTTTATATATTGTTTTTCATTTGCTATCGGACGATGTCCACGCCTTGAAATATCCCTGCGGCGACACCACACGGCCCTGGCTGTCGATGGTTCCCCACGGGTCGCTGACGACGATGCGCCCGTCGGGCCGGTTGATCTCATCCACCGGCGGTACGAAAGTGTTCACCGTGGACCGCCGCACCTGCACGTTGCTCTTGAACGTGCAGTTCGACCGTTCCCTCAGACTGCGGTTCCACTCCAGCCAGAGGAAGCCGTTGCAGATGTTGTAGGCAATGTAGTTGTTCATGTTCGCATGGAACCCTTTGAGCACCTGGCGTCCGCCGTCGCCGCCTTCGGGCACGTAGCGCGAGAAGATGTCGTAGCCCGACTCGCTGTCGGCCACCACATTGCCGTAGACCTGGATGTTGTAGGCCCCGTCGTCGGCGTAGATGGCGTGGTTGCCTCCCGTTCCTCCGAAGCAGAGCACCTTGTTGAAGCGGACCACTGCCTCGCGGTTGTTGGTGCCAAGGTAGATGGCACCGGAGTCTTTCAGCCCCAGATATTTCTGCCACTGCTTCCATGCAGGCGTCTGGACGATGGTGTTATGCTCCACGAGATGATGGCTTGGTGTCGGCTTCACGTCGCCCACAAAGACGGCACCATAGTTGATGTCGGTGAACGTGTTGTTGGCGATGTAGCCTTTGTGCTTGCTCAGCACGGCGAAAGCGTTGGCACCGTAGTGGCCGATGTTGGTGAACCGCGAGTTGGTCACCTCGAGATAGGCCGTCTCGGAGTCGGTCTCGATGCCGTAATCCTTGATGTCGTGGAAGTGGCAGTCGTCGACGAAGATGCGCGCCTGCGGTCCGTTGAGCTCGATGGCCTGCCCGGTGGTGTTCGAGAGTGCCGACCGCCGGATGACGAGTTCGCCGTAATTCATGATGCAACGGCGCCCTGCCCCGGCGATGTCCACGTTGTCGAGCTCGAGCACAGCCCCTGCCTCGACGGTGATGAGGGGTGTGTCGGTGCGGCTCTTCGCGACGGCGGGCTCCGAAGACCATATCCTTCCGCCCTTCACCTTCACGCCCTCGCCGTCGGTCCGCGCGTCGAAGGGTCCGAAGTTGGACAGGAAGAAATAGTTGTCTTTGCGCCATTGCTCCGAGGCGAGCGACGGGTCGTAGTACCAGCCATCCCATTCGTAGTCGACGAAGAAGTGCTTGCCGCGCTTGCTGAACGAGAGCACCTTGCCGCTGTTGCGGTAGAACCACCATCCGTAGGTGATGAAGACGTTGTCGGTGTCGATGTGTTTGCCCTTCTTCAGGCCGTAGAGGCTGACGAAATCGTCGGGCAGCTGGATGCGGAACACCTTGGAATTGTTGTCGGAACCGACCTTCTCCAAGCGCTCGATGCGGAAGAAGCCGGTGCGTGAGAGCTGCAGGTGGCGCCTGTCAGACGGGCTGAAGAACACATCGCGGCTGCCCACGGCTTTCGTGTAGGCATCGCCGTTGCGCAACAGGCGGTTATCTTCGGTCCTTCCGTCGACGATGGCCGTCATGCCGTGGCTCTTGCCGCCCACGATTCTGACGTGCGCGTTCTTCCTGATGACGATGCTACGCGTCCTGACAAGGTCGGTCGTGAGCGTGACGACGGTGTTGCGCCCGATGCTTTCGCCAATGGTTGCAGAGGAAATGGAATTGTTCTTGCTGAAGACGAAGGCCGTCGGCTGCTCCCTTTGGAACGTGCATGGCGGATAGTCGGGGCGCGATGAGCTGACGGGAGTAAACGACGCGGCGGCCTGACCGGCGCACTCTGTGGCCAACGACAAGAGGCAGAGCAACTGACAGAGGCGATGGATGCACGATGGTTTCATGGTCGGGGGGAATGATGATCAGTTGTCTTTCCAGAACGAAGGGGTGAAGAGCACGAGCACGCTGAAGATTTCGAGACGTCCCATCAGCATGAGTCCCGAAAGCAACCACTTCACCGTGTCGGGCAGGATGCCCCACGACATCATCGGGCCTATCTCGAGTCCGAGCGTCGGTCCGACGTTGCTGGCACAGCTGATGGCAATGGTGATGGAGTTGGTGCTGTCGACGCCCATCACAATCATGCAGAAATAGGTGAAGAGGCACAGCATCATGTAGGCGGCAAAAAAGGCAAGCAGGGTGACTTGCGCCGAATAAGGGATGGTGTTGTCGTTCACCTTCACGGGCAAGACAGCCCTTGGATGCAGGATGCGCCGGATCTCGTTCTTCATGATAGTGAACACCATGACCGAGCGGATGCACTTGAATCCGCCGCTGGTGGAGCCCGAACAAGCTCCGAGAACCATACAGATGCTGAGGATGACCCACGTGATGTGGTGCCACTGAGCAGGGTCGTCGTTGAGAATACCTGTCGTTGTGATGAACGATGTGACTTGGAAAAGGCTCACGCGGAGGGCGTCGGCCCACTGGTAACCGTTGTCGCGAATAAGAATAATGGAGATGGCAAAGGCCGCCACAAGCACGAGGCTGATATAGAAACGAAACTCTGAGTTTCGGAAAAACTGCTTGATGCGCCCTTTGAAGAGTGTTGTATATAATAAGGTGAAGCTCGTTCCCGAGAGGAACATGAATGCTATGGCCGTGTAGTCGATGTAGGGATTGTGGAAATAACCCGTGCTGGCGTTGTGCGTGGAGAATCCTCCCGTGGCCGTCGTCGTCATGGCGTAGTTCATCGCATCGAACGTTCCCATGCCCGCCAGGTAGTAGGACACGCCGCAACCGATGGTAAGCAGGAAATAGATGCTCCATATCCACTTCGCCGTGGTGCTCAGCCGAGGGTGCATCTTGGCGCGGATGGGGCCTGTAGCTTCGGCCGAGAAGACCTTCACGTTGCCACCTACGAGGGAAGGTATGATGGCGATGGTGAAGAAGACGATTCCCAGACCACCTATCCACTGCGTCATCGTCCGCCAGAACAGCAGGGCATGGGGCAGACTCTCCACATCGTCGAGGATGCTGCAGCCCGTTGTGGTGAATCCCGAGATGGTTTCGAAATAGGCATCGGTGAAGTTGGTGATGTAGCCGCTGATCATGAAGGGCAGCGATCCGAACAGACTGAAGATAAGCCACGTCAGCGTGACCAGCAGATAGGCTTCACGACGGCCGAGCGAGTTGACCGATTCGCGTCCGAGATACTTGAACACGATGCCGCCCATGATCGTCATGACGACGGAGATGATGAATGCCAGCGAGTCGTCTTCACCAAAATAGAACGACATGGCAAGGCACCACACCATCATCGCCGCTTCGATGAAAAGCAGCGTACCGATGATCTTGTAGATGATTCTATAGTTCAGCATCCTATCGTAACCCTGACTGTTAATGAAGATGGCGCTACTTGAAGAATTTCTCAATCTTCGTCATATTGATGTCGTGGCAGAACACCACCACGGTGTCGCCGGCCTCAATCTGCGTACCGCCCGATACCAGTTGCCCTTCGCCGTGACGCACCAGTCCGCCGATGGTAGCTCCCTGGGGCAGACCGAGCTCGAACACCTTCTTGCGCGTCACTTTGGAGCCCTGTTGCGCCGTGAACTCCGCCACATCGGCGTTGGCCGACATCAGGAAGCGAATGTTGTTCACGTCGGCATCGAGCATCATCTGGTAGATATAGCTGGCGGCCAGCGCTTTCTTGTTGATGATGGTGCCGATGTCGAGGCTTTCGGCCATGCTCACATAGTCGAAGTTCTCCACCATGGCCACCGTCTTCCTGACACCCAGGCGCTTGGCCGTGAGGCAAGCCAGGATGTTGGTCTCGGCATTGCCCGTGAGTGCCACGAAGGCCTGAGTGTTCTTGATGCCCTCCTCGGCGAGCAGTCCGAGGTCGCGACCGTCGCCGTAGATCACCATCACGCGGTCGGTGTCGACCAGTTCGTTGAGTTTCTCACATCGGGCCTCGTTGGCCTCGAAGAGCTTCACGTTCATATATTCAGGCATCATGGACGTGGCTCTGACCGCCGTTGCGCCTCCGCCCATGATCATCACGTTCTTCACATCCACATAATGCTCCTTACCCACAATCTTTCGGATGTAGGGAATGTAGTTGCGCGTGGTCATGAAGTAAGCGATATCGTTGAGTTGCAGCACGTCGTCGCCTCGCGGTATGATGGTTTCGTCGTGTCGCTTCACGGCCACCACATGGTATGGCGACTCCGGTTTGCACAGATCCTTGAGCGGTTCGTTCAGAATCTCGCACGTGTCGCGCAACTTGATACCCAGCATGACGAGTGCTCCGCCGTGGACGTCCCACCGCTGTCTCACCCACGACATCTTCAGACCGTTGGCAATGTCGCGCGCGGCGAGGTTTTCGGGGTATATCAGCGACGAGATGCCCACGCTTTCGAATATCTCGGCCATCTTCGGGTCGATGTATTCGCTGTTGTCGACCTTCGCCACGGTGCGCTTAGCCCCCAGCGCCTTGGCCAGCATGCAGGCGTTCATGTTCAGGTTCTCGTCGGGAGTGACGGCAATGAACAGGTCGGCATCGCTGACTCCGGCATCCTTGAGCGTCCGTATTCGCGAGTTGGTGGCGTGGACGGTCATCAGGTCGTAGTCGTTGCTGATACTCGACAGGCGCTCTTCGTCGGAGTCGATGAGCACGGTGTCGTGGTTGTTCCTCGACAAGAGCTTGGCCAGATGGGTTCCGATGGCGTATGCGCCTACGATGATTATCTTCATGGTTCTCTATACCTTATTATATATATACGATCTCGACGGCTTTCACGCCATCGCTTCGATGGCAGCGGCAATGCCCTCGGCATCGAGGCCCACGATGTGTTGCAGTTCGCCCACCGTGCCGTGTTGAACAAACTCGTCGGGCAGTCCGAGACGCTGCACGCGCGGTGTGAACCCGTGATCGTTCATCCACTCGAGCACGGCCGAGCCCATGCCGCCGTTCTTCACCCCGTCTTCCACGGTGACGATGCGGCCGAAGCGCTGCCCCACCTCTTCCAGAATATGCTCGTCGAGGGGTTTCAGGAAGCGCATGTCGTAGTGAGCCACGCTCAGCCGGCACCCTTTGGCCTGTAGCAAGTCGATGGCTTGGGCGACATTGTTGCCCAACGGCCCGATGCTCAGCACTGCCACATCGCTGCCGTCGCGCAGCTTCGTGCCTGTTCCGACGGCCACCTCTTCGAGCGGACAGCGCCAGTCGACGAGCACTCCGCGGCCCCGTGGATATCGGATGACGAACGTTCCCTTGCCCGGCAACTGCGCCGTGAACATCAACCTTCGCAGCTCGTGCTCGTTGAGCGGCGATGCGATGGTGAGATGAGGGATGGGTCGCAGGGCTGCCATGTCGAAGGCTCCGTGGTGTGTGGCCCCGTCTTCGCCCACCAGTCCGGCGCGGTCGAAGCATAGGACGACGGGCAGTCGCAGTATGGCGGCGTCGTGTATGATGTTGTCGTAGGCTCTCTGTGCGAAGGCGCTGTAGATATTGCAGAACGGAATGAGCCCGTCCTTGGCCATTCCGGCCGAGAATGTCACGGCATGTCCCTCGGCAATGCCCACGTCGAACGTCCGTTCGGGCATCTCTTTCATCATGATGTTCATCGAGCAGCCCGTGGGCATGGCCGGCGTGACGCCTACGATCTTCGGATTCTGGCGTGCCAGCTCCAACAGGGTGTGGCCGAAGACGTGCTGGAACTTCGGCGGTTGGCCGCCGTTGTCCTCCACGATGCGCTCGCCGGTGTCGGGATCGAACTTCCCGGGCGCATGCCACACGGTGACATCCTTCTCTGCCGGGGCATAGCCGTGCCCTTTCTGCGTGTGCAGATGGAGCAGCTTGGGGCCTTTCATGTCCTTCAGCTGCCGCAGAATGCGCACGATTTCTTTCACGTCGTGCCCGTTGAAGGGTCCGAAATATCGGATGTTCAGCCCCTCGAAGATGTTCTGCTGGTGGCTGATGGCCGATTTCAGTGCGTTGCTCAGTCGGATGATGCCGTTGCGGCGGTCTTCCTGCAGCATGCCTTTACTGTGAAGCCACCGCGCAGCCTTGAAACGATACTTGTTGTAGGTCTCGTTGGTGCTGATGTTGAGCAGATATTGCTTCATGCCTCCCACCGAACGGTCGATCGACATGTTGTTATCGTTGAGGATGATGAGCAGGTCGTTGGGCGACGACGACACGTTGTTCAGGCCCTCGAAGGCCAGTCCGCCCGACATGGCACCGTCGCCGATGACGGCCACCACCTTCCTGTTCGTCTTCTCTCCCGAATTGTTGATCTTCGAGGCCACGGCCATTCCCAGTGCGGCCGAGATGCTGTTGGAGGCGTGTCCGCAGGTGAACGTGTCGTATTCGCTCTCCATGGGCGACGGGAAGGGCATCAGTCCGCCCAGCTTGCGGTTGGTGCAGAAGGCCTCGCGCCGCCCTGTTAGGATCTTGTGCCCGTAGGCTTGGTGCCCCACATCCCACACAATGCGGTCGTCGGGAGTGTTGAAAACATAGTGAAGGGCCACCGTCAGCTCCACCACTCCGAGGCTCGACGCCAAGTGTCCGGGGTTCATCGACACCTCTCTCACGATGTCGCGGCGCAGCTCAGCGCACAGTTCAGGCAGCTGGTCTACGCTCAGTCGGCGCAGGTCGGCAGGCCATTTGATGCTGGTTAGTATGTCGTAATTCGTTTCGTCCACGTTTGCCAAAGGCTATAATTTCGTGCAAAAATACAAAATATTTTGGGAAAATCCTAATATATCTGAAACTTTTGTTTCTCATGCCGCCGTTTTTGATCAGCGGCTGAACGGAGGTAATGATAGTATTCGCTTACCAAACTCCTGTAACCCAGTCGTTTCAGCTGGGCGTAGTCCACTCTGTAATTGCTCCGTCCGTGCTTCCCCGTGCTGAGGAAGCGGATGTTCTGCTGCAGGTAATGGTCGATTTCCTTCAGTCCTTCGGTGCTGTTGATGACGGGGAAGAACCACCTCGACCAGGTGAGCGACTCATCATCGTCGCGCTCGAAGAACATGCGGTTGAAGCGATTGACGAGCCCTTTCATCGCCTTCTCGGGCTCTTTGTGGTTCGTGTTGCTCCATCGCAGCATCGACTTCGCGGCTCTCCTGATCTTCCCTTTCATCTTTTTTCTGGTTGCTTCGGCGATATCGATGCTGTTGCCGTGGCATCTGAACCCCAGGAACTCGTATGCTTCGTCGGGTGAGCAGACGCATTCCTTGTCGGGATTCACTTCGAGTCGATACTGTCGGAGGAACGTTGCCATCTGCTCTTTGTAGCGGCAGAGGGTATCGAAGTCGGGCGCAAACATAATGATATCGTCGGAATAGCGGGCATAGACGACGTTTGCGTCGTAGAAGAACCTGTCCACCTCCTTCAGATAGACGTTTGCAAGGAAGGGCGAGGTGGGTGTGCCTGCCATCACGCCGCGCTGCTCGCTGACCGTCCGACCATGGCAGACGGCTCTTCCGTCGGTCAGCATTCGCTCGAAGAAGCTGAACAACGGCTGGTCGTCGGCCATCATAGCAGCCAGCATGGGCAGCAGGATTTCCGTCGGTATGGAATTGAAATAGTCGTGGATGTCGAGTTTGTAAGCCCACATCTTCCGCCCGCCGACAGCCCGTCGGATGTCGAAGAGGGCATCGCCGGCTTTCTTCCCCCGCCGGAAGGCATAGCAGTTGGGGGCGAAGCATGGGTCGTAGCGATAGAGCAGGAAGGCCATGAGCTTGAGGAGCGTCATCTCTTCGGGCGCGAAAGTGTATACGATGCGCTTCTTCCCCGTACCCATCTTGTTGACAATCTTCTTCTGCGGAACGCCCAAGCCTCCCCCGCCGGCAATCTTCCGTGCCAGCGGCAGATAGGCTTCACGCTCCACATAGCTGTCGGCCTGGCTGAACTCATGCCAGTTGAAGCGCCCTTTCAGCAGCCTGTAGGCCAGAAACTCCTCCCATGTGTCTTGCCGGGAGAGCAGCTCGATGATGCTGTCCATGGTAGGAAGAGAAAAAGGGGAACGATTTTGAATCAGCAAAATTGCTGATCACCAGAGGATACCCTGTCCCGTCGGCCTGCAAGACATCGTTGTGCGGACAGGGCTGCCTCCTTTGCAGGCGCAGCGATGCTGCATCCCCTTTTTCTCTGTTTCTCTCAGTTCAGGAACTTACGGATGCGCCCCACGACGTAAGCTCGCTCGTTGGGCATCTGCGTGTAGAAGTTGATGTAGGGCAGGTTCAGCTTCTCGGCATACATCCTCGCCACCAGATACTTCACGTTCTCGTCGTGGCTGTGCCCTTTGCCGAGCATCACCACCGCCTTGGCCGCGCCGCCCGATTCGAGCACGAAGGTATAGGGCTGCCCCCATTCGGCCTTGTACACCTGCTTGGGACGCGTCGCATAGAGCTGGGCTTCGTCGCTGACGAATCCTGCCAGGTCGGTCACCGCCACCTTCTCGCGAACGGCATACGACGGGAACTCACTCCGCAGGATGTCGCGGAAGAAAGCTTCCCATTCAGCATCCGTCCTCTCCCTTTCCGCCGGACGGTCGGCAGCACGCGGCTCGCGACGGACCTGCTGCGCGGGTTGCGCTTCGCTCTTCGAGCTCTCGATATAGTCCTTGGCTACATCCACGATCTTTAAAAATAATTTTCCGAAATCCATAGCTTCTCTTTTAAAAGAACATGACCTTAACTATCTGACTGCAAATATACAACATTTTTCTGAAATGCAAACGTTTTTATCAATATTTTTTACATACCCTCATTCCAAGCAAAACCCCTCCTAATCTTCCTTTGTGGAGATCAGGAGGGGCCTTGTCTCATCACACTCCTCCCCTCGGGTGGAGGAAAGACCCCCTCCAAACCTCCCCGAGGGGAGGAAAGACCCCCACCAAACCTCCCCGAGGGGAGGCTTTCTAAGAACCAGGGCTATACTCTCTCCCCCTCGGGGGAGACGGAGGGGGGTCCCTGTCCTCAGCTCGGGGGAGACGGAGGGGGGTCTCTCTTTGTCAATTAATTTAACCGGATTTTTTTGCAGGAATTTTTGATCGTTTTAGAGAGACGAATCGTTTTGAAACGGTAAAAGAATTGAACTAAAAGGCGGGATTTTTCGTTCTGATTTTCAAAATGAGCCATTTTACACTCCAAAATGACGCGTTTTGCTCTTCAAAATGACGCATTCTGCGAGGCAAAATGAGCCATTCTGGAGTGTAAAATGCGTCATTTTGAAAACCCGGAAAATGTAAAGAAAAGACAAGATGCTTGTTTTCAGGGCGTTACAACTCTCGCGAGAATCGCTCAGATTCGGCCGTGGGATTTTAATTTCAGAATTTTGCAGCCACAGAGCGCTAAAACGAGGATTTTGTAAAGGAAATTCAGACCTTAGCCAGAACAGGCCAGTTGCGCAGTTTCTTTCACTCTGTCGCAGAAATACGCTGCTATGGACAAAAATCTTCAAGAATCTTACAAAAATGTTCGTCCTGCGCGGTTAAGATAAGGCTAAAGAGATTCGTGTCAGATTTTTGAAGATTTTTGTTTAAGAATTGGTGGTCAACTGAGTAGTTACCTGGCTTTTAGTTCTCCTGTCTCATCAGAAATAGTAGCGCAGGCCGGTCATCAGACAGAAGTTGCCGAGCCCGAGATCCTTCACTCTGTCATCGAGAATGACCTCTTCGGGTTTCTTGAACACGCCCGCGTTGATGTCCAGTTCGGCACCGACAGCCAGCCGGGAGCTTAGCAGATAGTCCAGTCCGCCGCCGACGAACATGCCGAAACCGCCACGGTGGTGGAAGTCCTTGATGTCGTAGTGGGCGTATCCAAATCCGACGTTGATGTCGTAGAGCCACCGAGGATGGCTGGCAAAGCGGCGGGCAAGGCCGAAGGTGGGCGTCAGACAGTCGAGACGATAGTCGCCCAGACCGCGGTATTCGGCCATGGAGCGCATGTAGGTCAGTCCGAAACTGAGGCCGTTTTTCATGATGTGGGCGTAGCTGGCCAGCAGTTGCAGACCGACGTGCTGCCGATAGTTGCCGCCGATGGTCTTCAGCTTGTCGGGATTGAGCGCCACGCCGCCGCTCAGACGGAGACGGTTGGCAGGCGTCTGCCGCGCCACTTCGCGCTTATAGAAGCGCTCCTCGTTGGCCAGCGCCGACTCCAGGTAGTTCCCGAAGTCGTCCATATAGCTGCCCATGGCGATGGAGTCGGTGTCGATCTTTCCGTCGAGGAGCATGTTTCCCATGATCTGGTGGCACGTCCCGTTCCACAGCGAGGGCCGCCGATGCTCCACGATCTGCAGCACATTGCCGCCGATGCGCGCCGTTTCCTCCTTGGCCAGCGCCATCACCTGCTCGTATTTGCAGTGTATGGACGTGCCGCGGTCCACCACGGCCACGCGTCCCAGCGTGATTGCACCCTTGGGCGCTGGCATTCCCGGCTCGACGACGGTCACCGAATCGGCCGACCGCGCAGGATAGGTGAGCAACTGGTCGGTGATGACTTCCGGATTCGTGCAGCCAAGCACGGTGAAGAGAATGGCCCCGGCGGCCGCGATAAGAAAGAATCGTTTCATGATGATATGATAATAATGTAGTGCAAATGTCGGTAAAATAAACGAAACGGACAAACGATAAGCGGTATTTTTCCTTCTTGATGCAGAAAAACAGTTTTTTTTGCGGCCGTACAAGTTTTTTTTCGTAATTTAGCACGCGAAAACCAATAACACACAACGTTCATGAGAATCAGAAACTACATGATGGCAGGCCTGATGGCTTCTGCCATGATAGCAACAGCGCAGACGCGCGACGGCGGCATCACGCCAAAGATGCTCGCCGAGATGGAGAAAGCGCAGGGTTCGCAGCCGCAGAACCGCGCCATCTTCAACGCCATCGCTTCGAACAAGATCGACGACGTGGCGAAGAACTTCCGCAATCAGGGCGCTCTCGACACCTTCTTTAGCATTGAAACGGAGAAGCAGAGCATCACCGACCAGAAATCGTCGGGCCGATGCTGGATGTTCAGCGGCATGAACGTGCTGCGGTCGAACTTCACGCAGCGCCTCGACACCGTCTGCGGCTTCGTGCCCGGCACGAACGACGTGCAGTTGGAGTTCTCGCAAGACCATCTCTTCTTCTACGACCAGCTGGAGAAGGCCAATCTCTTCCTGCAGGGCGTCATCGACACAGGCCGCAAACCCATCGACGACCAGCGCGTGCAGTTCTTCTTCAAAGCCCCGATCAACGACGGCGGCACCTTCTGCGGCGTGTCCGACCTCGCTGCCAAGTATGGTCTGGTGCCCAAAGAGGTGATGCCCGAGACCTTCTCGGCCGACAACACGTCGAAGATGGCGCAGATCATGAAGAGCAAGCTGCGCGAGCAGGGCCTCGAACTGCGCGACATGGTGGCCAAAGGGCGCAAGGCCACCGACCTGCAGAAGCGGAAGACGGAGATGCTCACCGACATCTACCGCATGCTTTCGCTCACCCTGGGTGAGCCTGTGAAGGAGTTCACCTACGCCTTCCGCGACAAGAGCGGCAAAGCGCTCGGACAGACGCGCAGCTATACGCCGCAGGAGTTCTACCAGACGGTGGTGGGCCATCCGCTCAACGGCACCTTCATCATGGTGATGAACGATCCGCGGCGCGAATACCACAAGACCTACGAGGTGGAGTACGACCGCCACACCTACGACGGCACCAACTGGAAATACCTCAACCTGCCGATGGACGAGATAGAGCAGCTGGCCATCGCCTCGCTGCGCGACGGGCGCAAGCTCTACAGCTCCTACGACGTGGGCAAGCAGCTCGACCGCACGCGCGGCTACTGCGACCTGGAGAACTACGACTACGCCTCGCTCTTCGGAACGGAGTTCAAGATGGACAAGGCGCAGCGCATCGCCACCTTCGACAGCGGATCGACCCACGCCATGACGCTGACGGCCGTGGATCTGAATGCCGACGGTAAGGCTGTGAAGTGGAAGGTGGAGAACTCGTGGGGCGCCTCGTGGGGACAGAAGGGCTGCCTCATCATGACCGACCGCTGGTTCCGCGAGTACATGTTCCGCCTGGTGGTTGACAAGAAATACGTCTCCGAGCAGCTGCTCCGCGAGGCCGAGCAGAAGCCCATCATGGTTATGCCCGAGGATCCGCTCTTCCAGATGGACGAATAGCAGCCCTCAGAGGAGCAGGCATACGGGTGCCCGAAGTTAAAATAACGTAAAATATAGCCGAAAAAGCGACGAGGAATCACTTTTTCGGCTATATTTGCACTATATAATCAATGTATCACCATTTAATCTATCAAAAGTATGGCAGCTTACAAAATCATCGACGTAGAGGGCATCGGCCCTGTATATGCTGAGAAATTGCTCGAAGCAGGTATCAAAGACACTGACGTTCTACTGGAGAAATGCGCCAAACCGGCCGGCCGCAAAGCCCTGGCCGAGGAGACAGGCATCTCGCCGAAGCTCATCCTCACATGGACCAACCACGCCGACCTGATCCGCATCAACGGCATCGGCCCGCAGTTTGCCGAGCTCCTCGAAGCAGCCGGCGTCGACACGGTGAAGGAACTGAAGCACCGCAAGCCCGAGAACCTGCATCCGAAACTCGTGGAAATCAATGAGGAGAAGAACCTCGTGGGGCGCGTTCCCGCACTGAAGGAGGTGGAGCGCATGGTGGCCGAGGCTGGCGAACTGCCCGCCGTCATGGAATACTAAGCCCCGAGGCTTCAACTTGCTGAAGACAATACATTGCGCAGTCTCTGAACCGCCTGTCGCCAACGGCGAACAGGAAGGCAGAGGTTGCGCTTTTTTGCGGCTCGGGGAGCACCTCTCCCACCCTGTTCACCGCCATTGCTGCCGGTGGAATGGGCATATCGGGGTCTGATTATCAAAAAAATCAGGGCGTTGTTTTGCCAATATCTACTTTTTTCGTACTTTTGCAAAGAAATTGTCATCTGCACGGAAGACCGCTTCCAAGTTGTAACAAAGGAACTTAGGGATGCCGCTTCACCCAATGAAAGGAATCATATTCATTTTAACACATAATCGACAATGAAAAGAATTACTACGTTTTTGCTATTGACAGTCCTCTGCCTCACCATGATGGCACAGGGTAAACTGACCATGCAGGCACAGATGAAGCTGATGGAACAGAAAACCAAGATGGAACGCATGGAGAAAGCTGAGCCCGCCAAGGCCAAGCAACAGCAGCGCATGACGCTGGTGGTGAGCGTCGACGAAGGCGCGATGGCGGCCGCGGTCAACGAGATGAAAGCCGCCGGAGCCGAGGTGCGCGCCCGTCTGGGCCGCCAGGTGGTGGTGAGCATGCCCACCGACAACGTGGAAGCGCTGCAGCGCATCGAGGGCGTGAAGCGTATCGACATCGGCCACAAGGGCAAGCTGAAGACCGACGTGACACGAGAGGAAACGGGCGTGGCCCAGCTCAACGGCACCACACTGCCCGCAGGAACCACCGCCTACACGGGCAAGGGGGTCACCGTATGCCTCATCGATATGGGTTTCGACTTCCAGCATCCGGCATTCAAGGATGCCGAGGGTCGCTCACGCATCAAGTGCGTCTACATGATGAACGATAATGATGGTAACAAATTCACCGTCGGCGACCCCGAGATCGGCGAGTACACCTTCCCCGGTTCGGTCTACGACACACCTGAGCTGATTGCCAAGCTGACCACCGACAACATGCTGGAAGAACACGGCAGCCACACAGCAGGCATTTCAGCCGGAAGCATCTCGCCCATGGGCTTCGGCGGAATGGCTCCCGAGGCCGACATTGTGCTGATTCCCCTTAATGAGGTGGAAAATGAGGACGGAGAAGAAATGGGTGAAGAAGAAATCATAGAGACAGTCTTTGCGTTCATCGCCGCATACGCCGACCAGAGCCAGCAGCCCATAGTTGTCAGCGCAAGTTTGAACAGCCACAGCGGTCCGCACGACGGCACGAGCACCGTCACGCAGGCTATCGAAGAACTGTCGAAGCATGTCGTTCCGGTGTTCTCGGCAGGCAATGAGGGCGGCTATCCCATCCACCTCTACAAGAAGTTCAGTCACCTGCAACCTTCCGTAAAGACTTTCCTCATGGCCATAACCGAAAACGAAGAAGAGGAGGGATATAAGTATCTCCACATGCCAAGTGTCACAGGCTTCGTCCGTAAGGGCGACGAGGTGAGCATACAGTTGGCCCTGAAGACCATCAACCAGATAACAGGCAAGATCTCTACCGTATGGAGTTCAGAGAAATGCACCGCTAAGCCTGGCTGCGAGGAGCAGATGTTCCTCGTTTCGACCGAAGAAGACGAAACGCTGGCTAAGAATTTCGACGGTAAGGTAGCCATCGGCGCCAAGGAAGACGAAAACGGACGGCTCACCGTAGCCGCCCAAATCGAAGGCGGATGGGACAGTCTTGTACTGTGGGAGCTCACCGTGAGCGGCAGCGATGGCACCGAGGTAGACCTGTGGGATGATTTAGTCGGATTCGGCGGCGTAAGAATGATCGGACTTAAAGGATATGTTGACGGCGACAACGACATGTCGGCCGGCGACTGGACCTGTACCGACCGCGTCATCAGCGTGGGAGCCTACTGTACCAACGTGATGGAGCGCAAACTTGACGGCACGGTTGTCGACATGTCGGTGCCCCAAAGTGAAGACGAAGAGCCACTCGTAAAGGACGAAATAGCAGATTTCAGCAGCTTCGGAACGTCGTTCAACGGTGTGAAGCAGCCCCTGATCTGCGCTCCCGGCGTGAACATCGTATCGTCGCTCAACCACTATAAGAACATAGGAACTTATGCCGACGGCATGCAGTGGGACGGCTATCCTTACGGTGCCATGACCGGAACATCGATGGCATGCCCCGTCGTGTCGGGTATCGTGGCGCTGTGGCTGCAGGCCAAGCCCGACATGAAGCTCGACGACGTGAAGGACGTGATGAGCCAAGCTTCGCGCAACGACGAATACACTCAGAACGACACCGAAGGTCGCTGGGGCTACGGCAAGATCGACGCTGCTGCCGGCATCAAGTACATACTGAACAAGCCCGACGCCATCCACAACGTGGAATTCGTATCCACCACTACTGATGCCGTCTACGACCTGCAGGGCCGCCGCGTCAACAACCGTCCGGCTCCCGGGCTTTACATCAAGAATGGCCGCAAGGTCGTGATCCGGTAAGCCTGTCGTATCTTCAAATAAGGAAAAAGAAATAGGAAAGAAATGACGAAGAAGTTCTTCATGCTGGCTGTTGCCGCCGTCATGGCTGCCGAGAGCGTCAATGCGCAGGACGATGCGCCGCAAGTGTACTTTCAACTGGATCAGATGCCCAAGCTGATTAACATCATGCCCGCACCGCCAGCCTTCGAAAGCCCTGAGTTTGCCAACGACATCGTGCGCTACGGATGGGGAAAGCAGCAGCGACAGGACCCCGACCGCGTGGCTCTGGCCATTGCCGATGCCGAGTGGGACGACCATGCCAAGCTCTTCCTGCAGTGGAAAGATGCCTTCGGACTGGCCATCAACGAGGCCGAGACGCCCGAGATATGGAAACTGATGGAGACAAGTCTGGCCACTACCGACCCTATGCGCAAGGAGACGAAGGCCTACTACCACCGCCAGCGACCCTTTGAACGCTTCGACGACACCATGCCCTCGCACGAAGAGGACGAGCTCCGCGGCGAAGGAAGCTACCCTTCGGGGCACAGTCTGCGCGGATGGACCATCTCGTTGCTGCTGGCTCAGATAGCTCCTCAGCGCGCCGAGCAGATCTTCGTTCGTGGATGGGACTACTGCAACAGCCGCGTCATACTGGGGGCTCACTGGCAGAGCGACGTCGATGCCAGCCGAACGGCAGCCAGCATCGGTTTCTGCGCCCTGCAGGGCAGCCCCGAGTTCATCGAGCAGATGAAGAAGGCGCAGGCTGAATATGCCGAGAAGACGGGACAGACTGACGGTGTACAGTCGGCAACCATCGTCGAGCATCCCGCCACGCGAGCCTATCAGCTCAACGGCACTACAGCTTCCGACAGCTATCACGGCATCGTGATTGAAGGTCAGCAGAAAGTGGTGAAGAAATAAAAAGGTAATCTTGCATAACGAAACATGCTGGAACAGTCTTCAAGAGGAAGACCATTCCAGCATGTTTTGTATTGATACTCGTGAAAAAAGAACTTACACCAAGTGCTCGATGAGGTCTGCACGCTCACCGGGAAGCATGTCGATGACGGGAATCTCGATCATCGTGTAGCATCCAGGCTGCTGACGCATCGAAGCACGCGCCACGTTGACGAGCACCTGAGCCGTCAGCGCAGGATTGTTGATGCTCATATTGAACTCGAAGCGCTGGTTCTGCGTCTTACCGCTCACTCCCTTGCGCACGAGATTCACGCCGTGTCCCATGTCCTTCACGGCATCTACCGACTCAACGGCGAAGACGTGCGTCTCGTCGCTGGCGAAATAGGGGTCGGCCTTGATGGCTGCGGTGACGTCTTCCAGCTTGGCTCCGTCCTCCAGCTCAACGTAGACCATGCGGCGGTGAATGCCTTCACCCAGAGGAATGGTCATAGAGAGAGCATTCTTCACGCCGGCTTTCGAGCGAACGCAGACCGAGTGTCCCATCGACATGCCAGGTCCGAAGTTGGTATACGACAAACCTTTCGGTGCCAGACTCTGCATCAGCGTGCGCACGATGCTGTCGGAACCCGGATCCCAGCCTGCTGCTATCACGCTGACGGTGCCCGTCTGCTTGTTGAGTTCCATCAGCCGCTCGCGGTAACCGCGTATGTTTGTGTGGATGTCGAAGCTGTCCACCGTGTTGATTCCTAATGGCAGTATTTGTTTGGCGAATTCTTCGCACGAGCGAGTAGGCGTTGCCAGAATGGCCACGTCGACGTCCTTCAGCTCCTTGATATCCTTCACTACGTCGTAGGCTGCCAGCTCGGCGGGTTTGTTTTCGGCTCCGTTGCGGCGCACGATGCCTGCAATCTCGAAGTCTTCCGATGCTTCAAGAGCTTCGACGGTGAACTTTCCGATGTTTCCGTATCCAACTACGGCTGCTCTGATTTTCTTCATTTTACTTACTCTCTTTTATGGTTTGCATTGTTTCCGCTTGCAAAATTACATGTTTCTGACGAGAAATAGAACAAAATGACGATAAAAATACAAAGAAACATGCAAAATGCTACAAAAAAAACCGTATCAGAGGTTGGCAGGAAACTGCCGGACTCTGATACGGTAACTACGAATGTGCTTGATGCAGTGACTGAAGAAAGGCTCTACATGCAAAGCGCATGGTTGCTATTGCTTGAAGAAGTCCTCGCCTTTGAGCTCTACCACGCGACCATAGCGCGCCAACTGCTCGAGGTTGAGCTTCTTTTTGTTGCCCACAACGATGGTGATGCGCGGAACGGACTTTACGTTCTGTTCGTAGAAAGTCTTCACATCGCTGATAGAGAGCGACGGAACGGTGGTCACCAAAGAGGTGTTGGGATCGGCGGTGCGCCCCTCACGCATGTATCCGGCAATCGTTTCGCCGAGCTCGCGGAACGAGGGGAAACTGTTGTTCACGTCACTGACGATGGTTTTCTTGGCCACGTTGAAGTTGCGCTGGCGCAAAGGCAGGTCGGTAAGCAGGCTGTCGAGCACGCCCAAGGCCTGCATCGACTTGTCGGCCTGTGTGCCGATGATCGTCACAAAGCCGCAGGGCTGGTCGTTGCGCACCGTCTTTGCCGACCGACTTCCTGTGGAATAGGCCATGGAACGGAACTCACGAATCTCCTGAAACATGACCGACGACATGCCGCCTCCGAAATATTCGGAGAAGAGATCGAGCTTCGCACGGTCGGCATCCGACGGCATTGCCTTCAGTCCCTGATAGGTGCAGAGGAGCGTCTGTCGCGCCGACGGCATGTTGTAGACGTAGACGACAGGCTCAGCGTAGGTCTGTAGGCGGCGCACGGTCAGCTGATTGTCATTGACGGCACCACTGAGTGGCAGGGTCTCACAGACGGCTGTACGCACCTTCTCGGCGTCGAGTGTGCCGCTGTACACCACGTCGCAAACCGTCCGTTGCACGTCGAAGAACCCTTGCAGCAGTTTCTCGGAAGATGTCGCCTTCAGTTCCGAAGGGGTAATATGGTGCAAATACTCTGAATTCTCGCCGTACATTACCTTCGAGAGAATGGGTGTGAAGACCGATTGGTTGCTCTTCCAGATAGATCTGAAGCTGGCTTTCAGCGAGCTGATCATATCTTTGCGGGCCTCTTCGTCGGCCTTGGCATGCTGCATGAAGTGCCCCATCAGTCGCAGCGACGGTATCAGATTGCGGTCGAAACCTGTCAGTGAGAGACTGAACTCACGCCTGCTGACAGCGACGTTGAAGGTCGTTCCCAACTCTTGCAGGGCCTTTTTGAACTGCTGAAGCTTCAGCGAATCGGTGCCTAACTGTCCGACATAGCTGGCCACAGCCTCCAACATGGGGTCGTCGAGGGTGCCTCGGTGGTAATTGAGCGTGAGTTGGAAGACGTCGTTCTGCGGATTCTTCGTGGCAAAGACACGGCCACCCGTCTGGCTGGCGGTGCCCTGAGCCATGAGCGGCACGATCTGCGCATCTTTATTGAAGTCGAGCAGCCGCACCTGCTTATCCTCTACGGGCATCCGCCGCAGCTCGACGGCATAGTCCGACTCGGCATCCAGGTCTTTCGGACGAACGGGTGCGAAGCCTGGTTTCTCTATCAGATCCTTGTCGTACTCGCCGAACTTCTTGACGAAACGGATGTAATCGTCGGTAAAGTAGCGGTTGGCCACGCGCACGATGTCGGCTTTCGTGAGGTTGCGGATGTTCTCCACCTGCTGCAGATAGTCGCTCCAGTTGCGTCCCTGCGCAAAGAGGTCGACCATCATCGCTGCCCTACCCTCCAAATCTTCGAGGGCAGTGCTCTCTTCGCGCTGCGTTTCCATCTTCAGAACGTCGAGAGCCTGCTCGGAGAACTCTCCCCGTTTGATTCTCTCCACCTGTTCCCAGCACATCTTCTCGGCCTTGGCTTTCTTGCCGAAAGGCAGCTTCGGAATGCTGGCCACGATGAGCGTGCCGATGCCGTTGATCGACATTCGGCCGGAAAGACCAGCGAGAATCTTGTGGTTGTTGCTGAGCGAGTCGAGCAGACCTGTTTCACCGTCGTTGGAAAGCAGCTTGGTGGCCAGGTCGAGGGCTGGCGCATCGGCTTCAAAGTCGGCCGGAGCGCGGAATGCCAAGGCCGTTGCCTTGATGAGTGGCAGCGGTATCTTCAGCTTCACGGTGCGCTGTCCGGTCAGCTTGGAGGCCTTCACGATGTCGCGCCGTGGCGCATCGGCTTTGGGCAGTCGTCCGAAAGTCTCTTCAAGCATGCCTTTCACCTCTTCGGAATTGAAGTCGCCGCAGAGCACGAGGCCCATGTTCGATGGCACGTAGAACTTCTTGTAGAACGCCTCCGTCTCACTCATGCGCGGATTCTTCAGGTTTTCGGTGCTCCCGATGATCGGATATTCGTAGGGCGTGCCCTTGAACATCTCGCTGAGACCTTTCTCCAGTGCCCCCATGATGATGTTGTCCGACGAGCGGTTCTTCTCCTCATAGACCGTTTCGAGCTCGCCTTGGAACAGTCGGTAGACGGGATGCAGGAGCCGGTGGCTGTTCAGCGTGAGCCATTGGCGCATGTACTGCGGCGAGAATACGTTGTGATAGAACGTGTAGTCGTAGCTGGTTCCGGCGTTCAGGTCGGTTCCTCCGTATTCGGCGATGAGGCGGTTGAACTCGTTCGGAATGGCATAGTCGCCGGCTTTGATGCTCAGCTGATTGATTCTTTTCTGGATTTCCTTGCGTTTCAGGTCGTCGGTGGTCTGTGCGAGCAGTTCATACTGCGCGGCTATAGAGTCGAGATAGACCTTCTCGGCAGCGTAGTTGGTGGTGCCGATGCGGTCGGTGCCCTTGAACATGATATGCTCGAAGTAGTGGGCGATGCCCGTATTGGGACAATCCACGGCTCCGGCTTTCACGACGACAGCACCATATACTTTCGGCTGCGAGTGGTCTTCGTTGAGCCAAACAGTCATTCCGTTGCCGAGCTTCACCTCGCTGACACTGAGGACCTGCTGCTTCTGCGCCACGACAGCATTGGCTGAGAGCCCTATAAGCGTCAATACCAATAGTTTCCTTATCTTCATCTTCAAAATCCTAAGCTCTGTTTTTCGGTTCTTTACTCTCATTCGCGCCAAGCGCAACACCTCATTATTCTCATCAACCTCACGGATGTACGAGCGTTCCGATTTCCTCGCCGTCCATCACCTTCTTCAGATTGCCCACCACATCCATGTTGAACACATAGATAGGAAGGTTGTTGTCGTTGCACATGACGACGGCCGAGAGGTCCATCACCTTCAGATTGCGCGCCAGCACCTCCTGATAGCTGATGTCGGTGAACTTCGTTGCGGTGGGATCTTTCTCGGGATCGGCGGTGTAGATGCCGTCCACACGCGTGCCTTTGAGCATGACGTCGGCCTCGATCTCCACTCCGCGCAGCGACGATCCGGTGTCGGTGGTGAAGTATGGCGATCCCGTTCCTGCCGAGAAGATGCACACATAGCCGTCGTTCATGGCGTCGATAGCTTTCCACTTGGAGTAGAACTCACCCACGGGTTCCATGCGGATGGCGGTGAGCACCTTGTTTTTCACGCCTGCCGCATCGAGTGCTGAACTCAAGGCCAGCGAGTTGATGACCGTAGCCATCATGCCCATCTGGTCGCCTTTCACGCGGTCGAAGCCTTTCTTGGCCCCACTCAGGCCTCGGAAGATGTTGCCTCCACCGATGACGATGCCTATCTGCACGCCCATGTCGTGTACTTCCTTGATTTGCTGAGCATATTCACCAAGGCGTTGCTCGTCGATTCCCGTCTTTCCGCCAGCAGCCAGACTCTCGCCGCTGAGCTTCAGTAAAATTCTCTTGAATCTTGCCATAACTGTTTTCTTTTTATAATAATGAATTATTCAGATACTTTTAAAGGTGAACGTCGACGGGTATGGTTACCCTCATGATTCATTTGCTGTCGTCTTCACGCATGCAGAACTGCACTTCCTTGAAGCCGAAACGCAGCAGACCGCCGCCATCGGGCGGTGCAAGCAACAGGTGGCCGTCGTCTTCCACATCGATGAGCACGAGCGAAGCCACCGTCCCGTCGGGCAACCGATAGGGATGCACCTCGTTGCGACGGTAGAGTGCGGCGCGGTAACGGGTTCGAATGTCGTTCCAGCTACCCTGCTCCACCTTATTAATATATTGGCTCGTGGCGTCTGTCAGCCGACGGAGCAGTTGCTCGCGGTCCACTTCATGACCGAGGATCTGACAGAGCGACACCGGGTTGGGCGCATCGCTGCGAAACACCCGCTGGTTGACGTTGATGCCCGTGCCCACGATGAAACTTCCGATATGCGAACCACGCAACGTTGTCTCGATGAGTGTGCCGCAGAGTTTGCCGTCGTGCCAGTAGGTATCGTTCGGCCATTTGATGGTGATGCCGTCGGTGTAGGCGTCGAGCGTCTCCTTCAGAGCCAGGGCATTGGCCATCGACACGATGAACTGGTCGCGCGCCGCCACGCCTTCGGGTCGTAGCAGCATGCTCAGCGTGAGGTTTTTCCCCGCCTCACTCTCCCATGTATTCGTGCCGCAGCCTCGTCCTGCTGTCTGGAAATCGGTCCATACGACGGTGATACGCTCGTCGTCGGCCTGTCGGTAGTTCCGCAGGAAACTGTTGGTGGAGTCGGTCTCCGGCAGGAAAATCACTCGTGTGCTGTCGTCCATAGATTTGCTTGATGTCGGTATCTGCTCAGCCTCCCTGGCCGATGTATGCCGAACCAACTGCAAATGTATGAAAAAAAAATGAATTTCGCGCACTTCCAACAAATAAAAAGGTGGATATGCAAAAAAAGAGCGACAAAAGAAGAAAAAGGAAGGACGAGTCAATGTGCCCGTCCTTCCTTTTTCCTCTTGTTATCAAGCCGATTAAGGCTTGAAAAGGTTGTCAGATCTTCGAGATGATGCCTTTCGTAGACGACTCCATGAAGGCTACCAGGGTCTGGATCTCAGGGCTGTCGGGCACCTGTTCCTTGATTTGATTGACGGCATCGAAGACGCTCGTGTTGCCATGGAACACCAGTCGGTAGGCGTTGGCGATGTGCTTGAGCACTTTATCGCTGATGCCGTAGCTGCTGCACATCGTTGTGTTCACGCCACCGTAGGCCACAGGCGCTCCGCCGGCAATGATATAGGGCGGCACATCCTTCGAGAATGTTGTTCCGGCCTGAATCATGGCTCCCTCGCCCACGCGTGTTCCGGCGTTCTCAATGACGCTGCTCGAGAAGATGACGCCGTTGCCTATCTCGCAGTTGCCGGCAATCTTCGTTCCATATCCGAACACGCACTGGTTGCCCACCTTCGTGTCGTGCGATATATGGGCACCCTCCATCAGGAAGTTGTCGTTGCCGATGACGGTCTTTCCGCCGACATGGGTGGCACGGTTGATGACCACATTCTCGCGGATGATGTTGTTCTCGCCGATGACGCACTCGGTCTTCTCACCTCTGAAGTCGAAATCCTGCGGCAGTGCAGCGATGACCGACCCTTGGTGAATCTTGTTACGCCCTCCCATGCGTGTTCCGTTGAGGATGCTTACGAAGGGAAAGATGATGCAGTTGTCGCCGATCACCACGTCGTCTTCTATATACACGAAGGGGAATATCTTGCAGTTGTCGCCGATTTTCGCCTTGGGGCTGACTTCGGCTCTTGGACTAATTTCGCTTGCCATAACTATGAACTTATAACTCTTAACTATGAACTATTCCGCACCGCCACCGAGAGCCTGGTAGAGGTTCACGACGGCCTGCATCTTGTGGAAGTCGTCGGCCACCTTCGAGAGCTGCGTGCTGAGCAGGCTGCTCTGCGCCTGGATGACCTCCAGATAGGTGATGTTGCCCGAGCTGGCCATCAGCGTCTTGGTGTCTTCCACGTTTTTCTGAAGCACCTCAATCTGCTTGGCCTCAATGTTGCTCTTCTCGGCCGATGAGTTGTAGAGCACCAGTGCGTTGCTCACCTCGCTGCCAGCTGAGAGCACGCTCTGCTGCCACGTGTTGTAGGCCTGCTCGTACTTGATCTTCGCCACCTTCAGTCCGGCAATGATCTGCCCGTGCTGGAAGATGGGTTGCACCAGACTGCCCACAGCGCTCCACAGCATCTTGCCGGGATTGACGAGCCCGTTCTGGTTGGTGAAGGCTCCCGTTCCGGTGATGGTGATGTTGGGATAGAAGCGGCTGCGCGCCGTGTTGATGTCGTAGAAGCACTGTGCGAGCTGCATCTCAGCGGCGTGCACGTCGGCGCGGTTCTTCAGCATGTCGATCCCGACGCCCGTCGCAAGGTTGGTAGGCAGGCTCTGCGCGCCCAGTTTCCCGCGGCTGATGGTCTGCGCAGGCTGTCCGATGAGCAGGCTGAGCGAGTTCTCCATCTCGCGTATCTGCCTCATGAGGTCGATCTTCTGTCCCTCAACGGAATAGTAGTTGGCCTCAGCGCTCTGTACGGCTGTGGAACGGTATCCGATGCGCGTGTCTTTCATCACTTTCATCTTGTCCCACGTCTCCTTGACAAGTCCCTGCATGTCGTTCACAATCTCAAGCTGACGGTCGAGCATGAGGAGCGTATAGTAGAGATTGGCAATGCCGCAGACGATGTTGGTCTTCACCACCACCTGGTAGTCCTTCGTTGCCAGCAGAGCCATCTGCGCACTGCGCTTCTGGTTGAGCAGGTTGCCGAAGAGGTCCACCGTCCACGAAGCACTGACGGGAAGGCTGTAGGCCTTCGTCGTTGAGCCGTCCCACGACGAGATGGTTCCCTGCGGTGTGAAGCTGAAGCCTGGTATGAAAGCCAGCTTGGCCACCTTCAGCTGCTCCTCCACCATCTTCACGTTGAGGGCGGCGTTGAGCAGGTCGGCATTCTGCGCCAGGCCCTGCTCGATGAGAGCCTGCAGCTGCGGGTCGGTGAACACGCTTCGCCACGGCATGTTGCCGAAGTTCTCGTCGGTGTTCACGCGGAGCGTATCGGTGGGGCTCACCGGGTCGCGCACCAGGCCTTTCGTGTCGACGTCGGGGCGCTCATATTTGCTGTAGAGTGTCTTGCAACTGCTCAGTGTGAGCAGTGCAAGCACCATTACGATGATGTTCTTTTTCATATTTCTTAAACTGTGAACTCTGTTATTCTTCCACTTTGTATTCTACAGGACGGTGGGCATACTGAGCCAACTCGGCGGCCACGTCGGGATTCTCCTCGTCGTCGAACTTCATCGGATGGATCTTCTCCTGAAGCGACTGGAAGATGACGAACAGCGTGGGCACGACGAGCACCTGCAACAGCGTGCCGATGAGCATGCCACCCACGGCGGCGGCGCCCAGCGTCTGGTTTCCGTTCTTACCCACACCCGATGCGAACATCATCGGCAACAGACCGATGACCATGGCCAGCGACGTCATGAGGATAGGACGCAGACGGGCGGCGGCACCGAGCACGGCCGACCACGAGATGGCCATACCCGTTTCGCGGCGCTCGAGGGCGAACTGCACGATAAGGATGGCGTTCTTGGCCAGCAGACCGATGAGCATGATGAGCGAGATCTGCATGTAGATGTCGTTGGAATGCCCGAAGAGCTGCGTGAAGAGGAAGGCTCCTGCCAGTCCGAAGGGCACTGAGAGTACCACGGCCAGCGGCAGGATATAGCTCTCGTACTGTGCACTCAGGATGAGGTAGATGAACACGAAGCAGAGCACGAAGATCAGCGCGGTGGAGTTGCTCGACGCTGCCTCCGAACGCGTCAGGCCCGAATAGTCGTAGGTGTAGCCCGTGGGGAGCACCTCGTCAGCCACTTCCTGACAAGCCTTGATGGCCTCACCCGACGAATAGCCGCTGGCCACGGTGGCCGTGACGTTGATCGACGTGAAGAGGTTGAAGCGGTTGATGTTCGAAGGACCGTAGACGCGCTCCAGCCTGCAATACTCCTGGATGGGAGCCATGCCGTGGGGCGTGCGCACATAGACGGCGTTCAGGCTCTCGGGTGTCATGCGTGTCTCGGGCGAACCCTGCACCATCACGCGGTAGAGCTTACCGTAGGCATTGAAGTTCGAAGCATAGAGTCCGCCATAGTAGCCCTGCAGCGTGGCGAGGATGGTCTGCGGCGAGATGCCCGACTGCTTACACTTGGCCACGTCCACATGGATCATGTACTGCGGATAGTTCGGGTTGTAGGATGTCTGAGCCGTCTGTATCTCCGGACGCTTGTTCAGCTCGGCCAGATACTCCTTCGTCACCTGGAAGAAGTGGTTCAGGCTGCCGCCCGTGCGGTCCTGCATGACGAGCGAGATACCGCTGTTGGCCGAGAATCCGGGAATCATCGGCGGTGCGAAGGCCAGGATTTGGGCATCCTTGATGGCTGCCGTCTGCTTGTAGATGAGTCCGAGCACCGACGTGGCGTCGTAGGGATTGATGAGGAAACGGTACAGACCGTCGCCCTCCCACAGTCCGGAGAGCTTCCACCAGAAGCCCTTCTGTCGCTCGCTGAACGGCTTCAGCTTGATGACGAAGGTGGCCTGGTCGGAACCGGCACCTGCGATGAAGTTGTAACCCTGGATCTGCTCGCGGCTCTGAATGGCCGGGTTAGCGCCAAGGATAGAGTCCACCTGACTGATGACCTTCGTGGTGCGGGCCACCGATGTTGCCGGCGGCATCGACACGGTGCAGAACAGCGTTCCCGTGTCCTCGTCGGGCACCAAGCCGGTCTTCGTGGTCATCATCGTCGTGGCAAGCACGGCGATACCCACAACGACGGCGATGATGATGGCAATGGGCTTGCGCACCAGCTTCTCCACGGCGCCCTTGTACTTGCCGAGCACCTTATTATAAGAGGTATTGAAAGCGGCGTGGAAACGGTCGATGCGCGACATCTTCACCTCCTTGCCGTTCTTGTCGTGCGGTTTCAGGAAGATGGCACACAGGGCCGGCGACAGCGTCAGGGCGTTGAGGGCCGAGATGAAAATCGAGACGGCCATCGTCACACCGAACTCACGGTAGAACGTACCGCTGGTGCCGCCGATGAACGACACGGGAATGAACACCGACGCCATGACGAGCGTGATGGAGATGATGGCTCCCGAGATCTCGTTCATGGCATCGATCGATGCGGTGAGCGAGCTCTTGTAGCCCTGGTCGAGCTTGGCGTGCACGGCCTCGACCACCACGATGGCGTCGTCGACCACGATGGCGATGGCCAGCAGCAAGGCCGAGAGCGTCAGCAGGTTGATGGAGAATCCGAACACCTTCAGGAAGAAGAATGTTCCCACCAGCGACACCGGCACGGCAATCAGCGGGATGAGCGTCGAGCGCCAGTCCTGTAGGAACACGTAGATGACGATGAACACCAGCAGCAGTGTGAAGAAGAGTGTGAACACCACTTCCTCGATCGATGCATAGAGGAACTCCGTCACGTCGTAGTTGATCTTATACTTCATGCCCGGAGGGAACAGCTTGGCCTGCTCCTCGAGCTCTTTCTTCACGTTCTTCGCAATCTCGTTGGCATTGGAGCCGGCAATCTGCTGCACCATACCCATCACCGACGGGATGTTGTTGTTCTTCATCGACACGCTGTACTGCAGACCGCCGAGTTCTATCTTCGCCACGTCCTTCAGCTTCAGCGTGTTGCCGCTGGCATCGCTCGAAATGACGATGTTGCCAAACTCCTCCACGCTCTTCAGACGGCCCGTGTAGCGCATGGCGTACTCGTAGGCCACGTTCGACTGTTCGCCGAACTGTCCCGGTGCGGCCTCCACGTTCTGCTCGGCCAGCACGGCGGTGATGTCCGAAGGCATCAGGTTGTACTGCTTCATCACCTCGGGCTTCAGCCAGATACGCATCGAGTAGGTTTTCACACCCGGGCTCTGCACGTCGCCCACACCCTGAATACGCTTGATGGCGGGCACCACGTTGATGTTGTTATAGTTGGTGAGGAACTTATCGTCATAACGGCCGTCGCTCGTCAGGGTGAACATCATCACCTGCGACGTCTGGCGCTTCATCACCGTCACACCGATGCGCGTCACCTCGGCAGGGAGCAGGGCCTGCGCCTGCTGCACGCGGTTCTGCACGTTCACGGCACACATATCGGGGTTCATGCCCTGACGGAAGAGCACCTGGATGCTGGCCGAGCCCGACGAGGCCGACGATGAGATGTAGTCCATGCCCTCCACACCGTTGATACTCTCCTCGAGCGGCACGAGCACGGAGTTCTTCACCGTCTCGGCATCGGCACCGGGATAGCTGGTAAACACCACCACCGTGGGCGGAGCAATGTCTGGGTACTGCTCGATAGGCAGCGTGGCCAGTCCGATGAAGCCCAGCAGCACGATGACGATGGAGACCACCGTCGAGAGCACCGGGCGTTTTATGAATGTTGTAAAAGTCATATCCTTCTCCTTTTGTTTCCTTTATTTCTTTCCCTGCATGGCGTCGACGAAGCCCTTGGCCGAACCGTCGGTGCCGATCTTCGATGCCTCGTCGATCTTCTGCTGATAGCGCTCAGGCGTGATGGGCACTATCTCCATGCCGTCGGTGAGCTTGGTGATGCCGTTGGTCACATAGCGGTCGCCGCCGTTCAGGCCGCTGCGCACGATGAAGTTCACGCCGTCGTTCTGCGGATCGACGGTGATCTCGGTGTACTTCACCTTGTTGTCCTTGCCCAGCACGTAGATGAACTTCTTGTCCTGAACCTCCATGACGCACGACTGCGGGATGATGACGGCCGAGTTGTCGTTGTGCTGAACGAGCACCGAACCGCTGCCGCCGCTCTTCAGCAGGCGCTCAGGGTTGGGGAAGCTGGCGATGAGCTGCACCGAACCGGTGGCGGCATCGATCACGCCGCTGGCCTTCGTCACCTTGCCCTCATGGCCGTAGGTGGTGCCGTCGGCCAGCAGGAGCTTCACCGGCGGGTAGTTGTTCACGGCGGCCTGTGCGCTGCCGGCGGTCTTCGTCAGGTCGAGCATGTCCTTCTCCGACACGCTGAAGTATATCTCCATGGCCGAGTTGTTCGACACGGTGGTCAGCGCGGGAGTGCTCGATGCGCTCACCATGGCACCCACCTTGTAGGGCAGCGAGCCGATGACGCCGGCCGACGGGCTCTTCACGAAGCAGAAGCTCAGCGACTCCTTGGCCGAAGCCAGGGCTGCACGCGCCTGGGCCAGCTGGGCTTGTGCGCTGGCAAAAGTGTTCTTGGCCGACTCCAGCTCATATTGACCGATGACGTTCTGCTCGAACAGCTTCTGGTTGTTGTCGAGCGTCAGCTTGGCCGTGTTCATCTGGGCCGTAGCGGTATTCACGGCAGCCTGTGCCTGGCGCACCTGGGCCTGATAGGTCTCGTTGTCGATGACGAAAAGCAGCTGGCCGGCTCCCACCGACTGGCCTTCCCTGACGCACACCTTCGTGATGAAACCTGCCACCTTCGGGCGGATCTCCACGTCCTGCACACCCTTGATGGTGGCGGGATAGGTGGTCTGCATCGACGTGCTCTGGCTCTGAACCGTCACCACAGGATACTCGTTGTCTCCAAAGTTAGGCATGCCGCCGCCCTTGCCTCCACAGGCAACCAGCAGGACGGACATTGCCATGATCAAAAAACTCTTGTAAATCTTCATACCTATTTAATATATATACATTAATTTCTCTGTCATGAAAACAAGCTGTCGCTTACTCTTCAACAGCCTCAACGGAAAACTTAGAGCACCGACGCGAGTTTTCAGACTGCAAAGATACACAAAAACCACCAAACGATAGTCTCTCCCCCCACTTATTTAACAATAATTATGCACGCCGCTCACGTTGTGAGTCCTTTTTTACGTGCCGTTTCCATGAGCAGCTCCAGCAGCGGCTCGCGGGCGTTCTCCACGCGGTTGTCGAGCACGGCGTCTTTGAGCACCTTTTTCAGCTCTCCCACAATGGGCGACTGCTTCAAGTGGAAGAGCTCCATGATCTCGTGGCCGTCGATGACGGGCTGCAGCAGGCGCTTGTAGTCTTTCTCCTTCAGGTCGGCAATCTTCTCGCGCACCATGCGGAAGTTCTCGCGGAACTGCTTCTTTCGCACCTCGTTCTTGCTCGTGATGTCGGCTTCGCAGAGCGTCATCAGGTCATCGATGTCGTCGCCCGCATCGCTCAGCAGTCGCCGCACGGCGCTGTCGGTCACCTCCTCGTCGGCAATGACGATGGGTCTCATGTGCAGGTCGACGAGTTTCTGCACGTATTTCATCTTCGCGTCGAGGGGCAGCTTCAGGCGTCGGAAGATGTCGGGCACCATCCGCGCGCCGATGTAGTTGTGGTTGTGGAAGGTCCAGCCCGTCCCCGGCTCCCACCGCTTGCACTTCGTCTTGCCGATGTCGTGGAGCAGGGCGGCCCAGCGCAGCCATAGAGAAGCAGAAGTGGCCGTGCCCCCATGAGTCTCCCCCTCGGGGGACGGAAGGGGGGTTGCAGCCGCATCAGTCTCCCCCTCGGGGGACGGAAGGGGGGTTACCTTTTGTGCCGCAATGTTCTCAAGCACCTCGAGCGTGTGGTAGAAGTTGTTCTTGTGGCTGCGGCCGTTGCGCGTCTCCACGATGTCGAGGGCCGTCAGCTCGGGCAGGATGAGCTGCAGCAGTCCGCTCTCGTGGAGTTCGAAGAAGCCGATGCTGGGATGCGGCGCCATGATGATCTTGTTGAGTTCCTCGGCGATGCGCTCGCCGCTGATGATCTTCAGCCGGTGGGCGTTGCGCCGCAGGGCCTCCTTCGTCTCCGGCTCTATGTCGAAGCGCAGCTGTGTGGCGAAGCGCACGCAGCGCAGCATGCGCAGGGGGTCGTCGCTGAAGGTGATGTCGGGGTCGAGGGGTGTTCGTATGATGCCGTCCTCCATGTCGTAGATGCCGTCGAAGGGGTCCACCAGTTCGCCGAAGCGCGCCTCGTTGAGGCAGATGGCGCAGGCGTTGATGGTGAAGTCGCGGCGGTTCTGGTCGTCCTCCAGCGTGCCGTCCTCGACGATGGGCTTGCGGGAGTCGTGGCTGTAGCTCTCCTTCCGCGCGCCGACGAACTCTATCTCTATGTCGGTAGCCCCCTCGGGGGCTGAATGGGGGTCCGAAGCCTTTATCTTCACCTGCGCCGTGCCGAAATTCTTGAACACGCTCAGGTAGGCACGTCGGCCCAGACGCTTCTTCAGCGCCTCGGCCACGCGAATGCCGCTGCCAACGACCACCACGTCGATATCGTTCGACGGTCGTTCGAGGAAGATGTCGCGCACGTAGCCGCCCACCACATAGCATTCCACGCCCTGCTCGTCGGCCACACGGCCTATCAAATGAAAAATGTCTTTATCGAGGATCTGCGCCAGTTCAGCGTCTGAATATAATATCATGCCTTCTTCGTTTTGGGTGCAAAAGTACGAAAAAAAAATCGCATTGCGGCATCGCCCCCGCACTTTTGCCCCTCTTCCCCCTTCTTTTTCGCTTCTTTTAGCGAATCCTGAACGAGATTACGAATATCGGGCGCAAACTGCTGAACATTTCAGCATCTGTCGGATAACAAAAAAGCCCCACCCAAATCATTCTGGCGAATTTGAAATTCGCCAGAATTGGGGGAAAGGCCCCCTCCAAACCTCCCCGAGGGGAGGCTTTCTAAGAGCAGGGGGCTATACTCTCTCCCCCTCGGGGGAGACGGAGGGGGGTCCCTGTCCTCAGCTCGAACTGGCTATACTCTCCCCCTCGGGGGAGACGGAGGGGGGCCCAGTTCTTCACTTTGTCAACTATTTTAACCTTGATTTTTTGCAGGGATTTTTGATCGTTTTAGAGAGACAAATCGTTTTGAGACGGTAAAAGAATTGAACAAAATCGTGGAATTATTCGTTCTGATTTTCAAAATGAGCCATTTTACACTCCGAAATGACGCATTCTGCTCTTCAAAATGACGCATTCTGCGAGGCAAAATGAGCCATTCTGGAGTGTAAAATGCGTCATTTTGAAAACCCGAAAAATGTAAAGAAAAGACAAAATGCTTGTTTTCAGCCCGTTACAACTCTCGCGAGAATCGCTCAAATTCGGCCGTGGGATTTTAATTTCAGAATTTTGCAGCCACAGAGCGGTAAAACGAGGAGTTTGTAAAGGAAATTCAGAAAAGTGGAAAGGTGATAGTGGAGAGTGGATAGTTGATAGGTGATAGTGGAGAGGTGATAGTTCTTGCCGGGATGACGGAATTACGGGATGACGGAATTACGGAATAACGGAATAACGGAATACCGGGATGACGGGATAACGGGATGCCGGGAAAAAAAGCTGCACGGCCCCCCGCGTTTGTCCTTCTGTTATTCTGTCTTAAAAAAATGATGTCCTTCTGTTATTCTGTCTTCAAAAAGTTATTATGTCTTCGGAATTTTGTGTATATTTGCAAGCGATATATGGAGTGAACAGTATGAGAAAGACGATCATGGTGGCCTTCGCGGCCCTTCTGCTCACGGCCTGCCAGAGCAAGCACGAGCAGCTGCAGAAGCAGATCAGCGAGCGCAAGGAGGCGCTGAAAGAGCATCAGGACTCGGCCCTGACGATGTCGCAGGCCGACGTGGAGCGCCTCGACCAGGAGCTTCAGAAGGTGAGTGCGCAGTATGAAGTGCTGAAGTGGGATGCCGAAGAGGCCCACAACAAAGGCACGGGCACGCCGGAACTCTATGAGAGGGTGACGCGCTTGCGCCTGAAGCGCGACTCGCTGCAGGCACAGTTCGACGTGGCCTGCTCGAAGATCAAGTACATCAGGAGGCTGCAGGAAGACGACCTCGGCGAAAGGATGCCGCGATGACGGCGGCCGACGGGTCTCAGCGCCCTGTGGCGGTGCTCTCGGAAGAGCAGCGGCAGAAGGACGAGTACTTCATGAGGAAAGCCCTCGACGAGGCGCGCATGGCGCTCAGCGAGGGTGAGGTGCCCATCGGGGCGGTGGTGGTGTGCCGCGGCCGCATCATTGCCCGCACCCATAACCTCACCGAGACGCTCACCGACGTGACGGCGCACGCCGAGATGCAGGCCATCACGGCGGCGGCTGGCGCCCTGGGCGGCAAATACCTCACCGACTGCACGCTCTACGTCACCGTGGAGCCGTGCACGATGTGCGCCGGTGCCATCGGATGGGCGCAGCTGCGGCGCATCGTCTACGGCTGCGACGACGAGAAGCGCGGCTTTGCCCGCTTCGCTCCCCACGCCATGCACCCGAAGGCGGTGGTGGTGGGCGGCGTGCTCGAGGTCGAATGCCGCGAGCTGATGCAGGCGTTCTTCAGGCAGAGGCGCTGAAGCGGTAACTCTCTGATGGCGCTTTGTTTTTCGTTTTTGAGGAGAAACGGGATTTTCAGGATTCCGGGATAATGGGATAACGGTATTACGGAATAACAAAAAAGCCCCAAGGCAAGAAAAAAGGACTACACGCGCGTGTAGTCCTTTTTTTCTTATGCTTGTGGCTTCCTTTATTTCACCAGCACGACGAGGTATTTGCTCGTGCTCCAGAAGATCTGGGGATTGGTGATGCGCAGGATGTACTGCTTGTTGGCATCCTGTGTGAGCGTGTAGCTGCTTGAGGGGTGCATCGTCAGGAGCTTGGCCGACTTGGAATAGAGCTTGATCTCCTTGTCGTTGCGGATGTCGATCTTGGTGAAGTAGTTCTTGTTGAAGTTGCCGCGGAGCACCTGACCGTCTTGCAGGATGCCCTGCTCCTTGAGCTCCTTCTTCGTTCCGAAGACGTACCAGGCGGTGTTGAGCTGTCGGTCCTGGGTGTTGATGGTCTCCGTCTTCTGCTGGCTCTCGGTCTGCAGGCTGCTCACGTTGTCGTTGAGGTTGGCAATCTTCTCGTCGAGCTCGCCGATGTGGATGTCCTTGGCATCGAGCGATGCGCGCAGCTCCTGCAGTTCGGCGTCCTTCTGGTCGAGCTGCTGGATGAGACCTTCGATGGTCTTCTGCAGCTTCTCGCTCTTCACCGTTCCCTCTTTCACCTGGCCCTGGAGCTTCTTCAGCAGCTCGCGGTTCTTGGCCATGCGGTCGGCGATGAACTGCATGTCCTCGCGAATCTGCTGCGCCTTGTCGGCACGCTCGCCGCTCTTGGCCACGCTGACGCGGTTCTCGGCCTCGTTGATCTCGCGGAATCCCTCCTGAATCTCTGTGAGGGTGCTCAGCAGGTCGTTGATCTCGTTCTCTTTCTGTTCGATAATGTTCTGCAAGGAATCGTTGGCACCGCCGTCGGGAATCACGGGAGCGGGCTTTTCCTGCTTACAAGCCACGAGTGCGCAGAGGCACATGGCGACAAACAAAAGCTTTTTCATAACTGTTCGTTCTTTTTATGATTATTATCTTTCTTCTTTTCCTTTTCTTTCGCTTTCTCCTTGCCGGCGACGACGATGACGAACTCGCCCCGGGGCTCGGTCTGGAGGAAATGGGCGAGCACCTCGGCCAGCGTGCCGCGCACGCTCTCTTCGTGCACCTTGGAGATTTCGCGGCAGCAACTCACTCGCCGCTCCTCGCCGAAGACCTCGCAGAACTGCTGTAGCGTCTTCACCACGCGGTAGGGGCTTTCGTAGAACACCATCGTTCGCGGCTCGTCGCGCAGGCTCTCGAGCCGTGTCTGCCGTCCTTTCTTCTGTGGCAGGAAGCCCTCGAAGCAGAAGCGGTCGTCGGGCAATCCGCTCGAGACGAGCGCCGGAACGAAGGCCGTAGCTCCCGGCAGGCACTGCACCTCGACGCCTGCTGCCACCGCCTCGCGCACGAGGAAGAATCCCGGGTCGCTGATGCCCGGCGTGCCAGCGTCGCTGATGAGGGCGACGGTCTGCCCTGCGAGCAGTCGGTCGACGATGGCTGCCGCCGTGCCGTGCTCGTTGAACTTATGGTGCGACATCAGCTGGTTGTGAATGTCGAAGTGCTTCAGCAGAACACTGCTCGTCCGCGTGTCCTCGGCCAGTATGAGATCGGCCTCACGGAGCACACGGATGGCTCTCAGCGTCATATCTTCCATGTTCCCCACGGGTGTGGGAACGACATACAATAAGCCCATATCCGCCACAAAGGTAGCGTAAATATTGATTCATTGTTCTTTTTCACCCCACAAATCGTGTATTTCTTTACAATTTTTAGCACGCGAAGCACGAAAAGGGGAATATTATTTCGTAATTTTGCAAGCAAATAAAGAAATAATCGATGATGACAGACCATCTTACAGGCGAGACACACCGTCGCGGGCGCATCGAAGTGGTGTGCGGTTCGATGTTCTCGGGCAAGACCGAGGAGCTCATCCGCCGTCTGAAGCGCGCCAAGTTTGCCAAGCAGCGCGTGGAAATCTTCAAGCCCGCCATTGATGTGCGCTACAGCGAGCAGGACGTGGTGAGCCACGACCAGAACAGCATACCCTCGACACCCATCGACTCCTCGGCGAGCATCCTGCTGCTGGCGGGCGACAACGAAGTGATCGGCATCGACGAGGCCCAGTTTCTCGATAACGGGCTCATCGACGTGTGCAACGAGCTGGCCAACCGCGGCGTGCGCGTCATCGTGGCTGGTCTCGACATGGACTTCAAGGGCGTGCCCTTCGGGCCGATGCCGGGGCTCTGTGCCGTGGCCGACGACGTGACCAAGGTCCACGCCATCTGCGTGAAGTGCGGCAACCTGGCCTACGTGAGCCACCGTCTGGTGAAGAACGACCGCCGCGTGCTGCTGGGCGAGACGCAGGAATACGAGCCCCTCTGCCGCGAATGCTACCAGCGTGCACTGAAAGCCGAGCAATGACGAAGCGCCCCTCGGCATAAGACAAGCCACCGAACCCTCAACACCCCACCCCATCATGCGCAAAGAAATCACCTTCGACAAGTTCATACGCATCAGCGGAACCATACTGCTCGTGCTCGCCGTGCTGGCAGTGATGAACTATCTGAGCAAAGTGCTGCTGCCCTTCTTCGTGGCCTGGTTCCTGGCCTACCTGCTCCACCCCATCGTGACGTTCGTGCAGCACAAGCTGCACTTCAGGTCGCGCGCGCTGAGCATCATCGTGACGCTCATCGTCGTCATCGCCATCATCACGGGCATCGTGTGGCTCATCATACCGCCGATGATCGAACAGTTCGAGAAGCTGTCGCATCTCATCTCGCAATACCTCCGCCAGCGCACCAACGAGCACGACTTATCAGTGGTGGTGGCCGACTGGATAGCGCAGCACAAGGCGCAGATCGACAAGTTCCTGAACAGTCCCGACGTGACCGAGGCGCTCAAGGCCGCCGTGCCGCAGCTCTTCAACGTGCTCAGCCAGACGGCCAACATCATCATCAGCATCGTGGGCTCGATGATCACCTTGTTGTATATGTTCTTCATCCTGCTCGACTACGAATACCTCACCGACAACTGGATACGCATCTTCCCGAAGAAGGTGAGGCCCTTCTGGCAGGAACTGATGAACGACGTGGAGAGCGCGCTCAACGCCTACGTACGCGGACAGGGTCTCGTGGCGCTGTCGATGGGTATCCTCTTCTGCATCGGATTCACCATCATCGACTTCCCCATGGCCATCGGCCTGGGCATCCTCATCGGCATCCTGGACCTCGTGCCCTACGTACACACCTTCGCACTCATCCCCACGGCCTTCCTCGCACTGCTCAAAGCCGCCGACACGGGACAGAACTTCTGGGTGATACTGGCTTCGGCCGTGGCCATCTTCATCATCGTGCAGGTGATCATCGACATGGTCATCACACCGAAGGTGATGGGCAAGGCCATGGGACTGAACCCTGCCGTGCTGCTGCTCTCGCTCTCGGTGTGGGGCGCCCTGCTCGGTTTCATCGGACTGATCATCGCACTGCCGCTCACCACGCTGCTCATCGCCTACTGGCAACGCTACGTGACGCGGGAGAACGAGAACCTGCTGCCCGACCCGGCCGACATGGCTCAGGACGCACCCGCGGGCACGGCGGCGCAGGCAACGAGTGCTTCCGCAACTGGCACCGACGAAGAAAAAGAATAAAAAACTCACGAATTATTTGCTAATCTCAAAAAAACATCGTACCTTTGCACCCGCTTTTTAGCAATATACAAGCTGGATTGATCCGTTAGCTCAGTTGGTAGAGCACAACACTTTTAATGTTGGGGTCTTGGGTTCGAGCCCCA
>DEJE01000003.1:73919-74063 GCA_002353205.1 Prevotella sp. UBA2756
GCCTCTTTTTTTGTGTTTGGGACTCTCACCCAAGGGTTCTTTCAGTCGCTTCGCTTTGTGAAAGCGTCTCCTGCAGAGCCGAGCGCGAGCCCCAAACGGATCACAAAAAAGAGGCTCTTCGGCCTCTTTTTTTGTGTTTGGGAC
>DEJE01000037.1 GCA_002353205.1 Prevotella sp. UBA2756
AAAAAAGCTAAAATGGTAGAATGGTAGAATGGTAGAATGATAGGTATTGTCTGCTAAAAACTATTAATTTCCTTTTCTGCCTGCTAAAAACTATTAATTTGTCTTTTCCTGAATAAGGTTGACTCCTTTCAACCCTTGTTTTTTAACATTTGCCTATCCATACGGGAAAAGTTGACTCGCCCTACTGGAAGAAGTTGACGACCTTCCCTGAGCAGGTTGACTCTTTTGCTAAGAACGTTGACTTCCGACGGATATTGTTGACTCTTCATGCTATTTTCGTTGACTTCGTACTGATCTGGTTGTGCATGAGTTGTACACAGTATACAATTAGTTACGCTGGAGACGTAAGCGGCACACCCTACGGCGACGCCGCGTTTCAGCACGTCACTACGGCCTAATGACAACATCACTAAGCCCTAATGACATACTCACTAAGCCCTTATGACACACTCGCTAAGCTCAAATATGCATGTAAAGAATATTTACTTTCTAACAATCTAACATTCTAACATTCTACCATTTTAGATTTTTCCCGTTTGGTTTTGTTAACACTTTCGGGCAACGCCTTGGCGGATAAAAAGAGGCACATTGTTTGCTGTAGTGAAAGGAAATGCGTACTTTTGCAAAGCACAAGAGAGACGTGCTTCAAATCATGAATAAGATAGTGAGAATAGAGTCGATTGACGACGACAGGGTGAGGATGTTCAGCCGCCTGACGGAGGCTCAGCTGCGCAACCGCGTGGAGCCCTCGCAGGGTGTCTTCATCGCCGAGAGTCCCAAGGTGATTGCGGTGGCCCTCGACGCTGGCTGCGAGCCGGTGGCACTGCTGTGCGAGGAGCGGCACCTTGCGGGCGACGCTGCTGCCATCATAGCACGGCGGCCCGATATGACGGTCTTCACGGGCGATCGCGAGATGCTGGCCCAGCTGACGGGCTACACGCTGACGCGCGGCGTGCTCTGCGCCATGCGTCGTCCCCGTGAACGGAGCGTGGAGGAAGTGTGCCGCGATGGGCGGCGCGTGGTGGTGATCGACGGCGTTGTCGACACGACGAACATCGGCGCCATCTTCAGGTCGGCAGCTGCTCTGGGCATCGACGGCGTACTGCTGACGCGCTCATCGTGTGACCCGCTCAACAGGCGCGCCGTGAGGGTATCGATGGGCTCGGTGTTCCTCGTGCCATGGGCGTGGATAGATGCTCCCCTTAGCTCCCTGCACGACTATGGCTATAAGACCGTGGCCATGGCCCTTACCGAGCAGTCGGTGCCTATCGACGACAAACGCCTGGCACGCGAGCCGCGGCTGGCCATCGTAATGGGAACGGAGGGCGACGGTCTGCCTCGCGACACCATTGCCGCCTGCGACTACGTGGCGCGCATACCTATGTCGCACAACGTGGACTCGCTCAACGTGGCTGCCGCCGCTGCCGTGGCGTTTTGGGAGCTGAGAAGAAGCCCCTCCCCGGCCCTCCCCGAAGGAGAGGGAGAAGAGTGAAGAGTGGAAAGTGGAAAGTGGAGAGTGGAAAGTGGAGAGTGAAGAATTATGCATTATGCATTATGCATTATGAACTATGCATTATGAATTAGAAAATGGCACAGCTGACAGTATATAAAGCAAGTGCGGGCAGCGGAAAGACATTCACGCTGGCCGTGGAATACATTGCCCTGCTCGTGGCCGACCCCACAGCCTACAGGGGCATCCTGGCCGTGACGTTCACCAACAAGGCGACCGAAGAGATGAAGCAGCGCATACTGAGCCAGCTCTATGGCATCTGGCAGGGGCTGGAGAGCTCGAAGAAGTATGCCCGGCGGGTGGCACAGACAACAGGCATGAGCCCGCAGATGGTTGCCGAGCGCGCCGGTATGGCCCTTGGCAACCTGATACACGACTACAGCCGCTTCCGCGTGGAGACCATCGACGCCTTCTTCCAGCGGGTGCTGCGCAACCTGGCGCGAGAGCTCGACCTCACAGCCAACCTCCGCGTGGCGCTGAACGACAGTCAGGTGGAGGAGCAGGCCGTGGACCGCATCATCGACCGGCTGGGACAGCACGACGCCATGCTGGGATGGATTATCGACTTCATTCAGAAAAACATCGACGACGACCGCTCGTGGAACGTCATCGGACAGATCAAACGCTTCGGAAAGACCATTTTCCGCGACTTCTACAAAAGCGAGAGCGAAAGACTGACGGGCGTGGTGGACGACCCGAAGACCTTCAGGCAATATGTAGCACGGATGGAAGAACTGCGGTCGGCAGCCCTTAGCCGCATGAACGGCTACGGCAAGACCTTCGCCGACACCATAGCAGCCCACGGTCTCACCGCCGACAGCTTCGCGGGAAAGACAAGGGGCATAGCAAGCTACTTCAGGAAACTCGAGGGCAACGACTTCTCCGACAATACATGCTGGAACACCACCGTGGAGAAAGCCCTCGCCGACGCCGGGAACTGGGTGGCCAAGACGAACCCCGACAGGAAGACCGTCACCGAGCTGGTGGAGCGCGAGCTGCTGCCACTGCTCCGAAAGGCTGAAGATGACCGCCAACGGCAATGGCGGCTCTTCGTTTCGGCCGATGCCACACTCCGGCACCTCAGTCAGCTGCGTCTGCTGGGGAGCATAGAGAAAGAGGTGGCGGCGGTCAACGACGAGGCCAACCGCTTCCTGCTGAGCAACACCCAGCAGCTTCTCCACGAGCTCATCGACGAGAGCGACTCGCCCTTCATCTTCGAAAAGATAGGAACGCAGCTGGAGCACATCATGATCGACGAGTTTCAGGACACCAGCACCGTGCAATGGAAAAACTTCAAGGTGCTGCTCGAAGAGACCATGAGCCAGCAGGCAGCAAGTCAGCTCGACCCCGAGCGATTCGTCGCACTACGTAGGTGCCCTGACGCTTCGCCGAGGCCTTGCAGTAAGCTTGTCAGCAACCTGATCGTGGGCGACGTGAAGCAGAGCATCTACCGATGGAGAGGAGGCGACTGGCGACTGCTGAACGCCATAGAAAAGGAGTTCGACAACGCCAACGAGCGGCTGAAGGCAGAGCCGCTGTCAGATAACTGGCGCTCGTGCAGCAACATCATCGACTTCAACAACGCTTTCTTCGATGAAGCAGCCGAGGAAGAATATAAAAACGAGACCGCCGTAGACGAGACCCTCGCTGCGACCATCAAGGCTGCCTATGCCGACGTGGAGCAGAAGAAGCCGGAACATGTAGTTAAGGGGGGGATGGTGACCGTCAGCCTGCTGCCCAAGGACGACTACCGCGAGCGCACGATGATGCTCCTGGGCGAACAGGTGGACCGTCTGCTGGCCATGGGCATCAGCAGCCGCGACATCGCCATCTTGGTGCGCTCCAACAGATACATACCCATGATAGCCGACTTCTTCATGAAGACCAGGCCCGAGGTGAAGGTGGTGAGCGACGAGGCTTTCCGGCTGGATGCCTCGCAGGCCGTGACAACAATGGTCAGCGCCATGAGGGTACTGGTCGACGGCAACAACCTGCTGGCGATGGCTCATGTGGAAAAGAGCTGCCACAAGCTGGGACTGGCCGATGTTACGACCACGCTCCTCGAAGAGAAGGAACGGCTCGTGGGAATGCCGCTCACCGACATGGCCGAAGAGCTCGTCAAGATGCTCCGTCTGGAACAGATGGCACAGCAGAGCGCTTACATGAACGCCTTTTTTGACCAGATAGCCGACTATGCCCGCGAGATGGGTACCGACGTGGAAGGATTTCTTGAGAGCTGGGACGACGGCATCTGCGAGAAAACCATTCAGGGCGACGCTACCGACGGTATCAGGCTCATCAGCATACACAAATCGAAGGGACTGGAATTCGACAACGTCATTATCCCCTTCTGCGACTGGAAGCTAGAGATGGGAAACACCCTGTGGTGCAAGCCGAAGGAGGAACCTTTCTGCCAGCTGCCTCTCGTACCCGTAGACTACAGCAGCAGGCTGGCCGACTCCATCTACCACGACGACTACGCACAAGAACATCTGCAGAACACGGTAGACAACCTCAACCTGCTCTACGTGGCCTTCACACGGGCGGCAAGGAATCTGTCGGTCATCGGAAGGCGCGACGCTCCAGGATCACGCAGCATGCTCATACAGACAGTGATGAAGAAAATGGAGTTGCCACAGGCTCTCATCACAGGAGCCGACGACAAGGAGGAGCCCATCGTGCTACGCTTCGGAGAGCTGAGCATGAAGCAGGAGAAGCAGGAGAAGGCCGAGAAGAACGTCTTCCTGACATCGCCCACACCAATAGCTGTGCCCTTCGCTACGCACGACATGCACGCGGAGTTCCGACAGAGCAACAAGAGCAAGGAGTTCGTAGCTGGAGAGGAAGAGGAGAACATCGGCGAGGCAACAAGGAAGCAGGCGGCCTACATCAGGATGGGGAACATTCTGCACAGCATCTTCTCGCGCATCTATACAACCGACGACATTCCAAAGGTGCTCAGGGAACTGGAGTACGACGGACTGCTCTATGATGACGACGTGCCGCAGGAACAAGTGAAGACAATGCTCGCCCGATGCTTGAAACAAAAGCAGGTGGCCGACTGGTTCTCCCGTCGGTGGACGGTGCGCAACGAGTGCCCGATCGTGATGCTGGGCGACGACGGACAGCTGGTGACCAAACGCCCCGACAGGGTGATGACCGACGGGGAGCAGACCGTCGTCGTGGACTTCAAGTTCGGCTCCCATCGCGAAGAATACACCCATCAAGTGAGGGAGTACATGGAACTGCTCGAGGCCATGGGACACAGACGGGTGAAAGGATTCCTGTGGTATGTGTACAAAAACCAAGTGGTGGAAGTGACTTCTTGCGGAACAGTAACAACAAACGACAAAACGACGATATGACATTCCTGGAATATGTAGCAGAAGACATCTTGCGGAAACAAGGCACCGACCTGAGTCGTACGGCTATCGTGTTTCCCAACAAGCGAGCTTCGCTGTTCATGAACGAGTACTTGGCACGTATGGCGGGACAGCCACTCTGGAGCCCTACATACATGACTATCAGCGACCTGTTCCGATCGCAGTCGGAACTTGTCGTTGCCGACGATATCAAACTTGTCTGCGACCTCTACAGGTGTTTCACGAAACATGTAGAGGACAGCGAAACGCTCGACCACTTCTATGGCTGGGGGCAATTGATGCTGGCCGACTTCGACGACCTGGACAAAAACATGGCCGACGCCTCGAAGGTGTTTGACAACGTGAGTGACATCCATGAGCTCGACGACCTTTCTTATCTTACCGACAGCCAAAAAGCGGTGCTGAAACGATTCTTCAGCAACTTCGCCGACGACCAGGACACCCGGCTGAAGAAGAAATTCCTTAACCTATGGTGCCACTTCGGCGATATCTACAACAACTACAAAGACATGCTGCGCGCACAAGGTATCGCCTACGAGGGGATGCTCTACCGCGAAGTGGCTCAGAAGCCGATACTCGACTGCAGTTTAGACAGCTATATCTTCGTGGGCTTCAACCTGCTACAGACAGCCGAGCAGATGCTTTTCGAGAGGCTGAGAGATGAAGGGAAGGCTATGTTCTACTGGGACTTCGACAACTACTACATGAAAGCGGCGCACCCCCACAGCCCCTCCAACGAGGCCGGACACTTCATCGCCCAGTACTTGACACGCTTCCCCAACGAGCTCGATGCCCATGATGACGACATCTACAACCGCATGGAGAGGAAGAAAGACATCTGCTTCGTGAGCGCACCGACAGAAGACATACAGGCAAGATATGTGACACAATGGCTCAACGCCGACAGAATAGCCGACGGCAGGGCCACGGCTATCATCATGTGCGACGAGAACCTGCTACCAACAGTAGTGCATTGTATGCCACCATCTGTCGACAAAGTGAATATCACCACCGGCTACCCACTGCAGAACACGCTGGCGGCATCGTTCGTCAACCAACTGCTCAGCTACAGGGTGTTCGGAGGAAAGCGTCTGTACAACCGACTCATGAGCCATCCCTATGCTCAACTGGCAGACATCAAGGACACCACTGATGACAGAGATATCGACAACCGCAGCAGACAATTACTGCAGCTTCGCTCGCTGGGCAACGCCATGAAGACCATCGCCCGGAAGCAAGACACGCCATTCGGACAGGAGTCGCTCTTCCGAATGTACACCATAACGAACAGGCTTGCTAACCTGGTAGAGACCGGCAACCTCGACGTCGACATGATCACCCTGCACAAGTTGCTACAACAAATCATACGATCCACATCGATACCCTATCACGGTGAGCCGGCAGAAGGTATTCAGCTCATGGGTGTACTGGAGACAAGAAACCTCGATTTCAAGCACCTGCTCATCTTGTCGTGTAACGAGGGGAATATGCCCAAAGACGTGAACGATGCCAGCTTCGTGCCCTACTCCATCAGAAAAACCTACGGAATGACAACCATCACGAATAAGGTGGCTGTCTACGCCTACTATTTTTACCGAATGTTGCAGAGAGCCAACGACGTGACGGTGGTTTATAACAACTCCACCGAGGAAGGACACACGGGCGAGATGAGCCGCTTCATGTTGCAGATGATTGTTGAGAGCGGGCATGATATCAATAGGAAGATGCTTGTGGCTGATAAACAGCAGTCGATGATCACACCAAAAGCCGTGGAGAAAGACAAAGAGGTGATGAGGGCGCTCGAAAAGCTGGCAACGAAAGGCTTCTATCCCACCTACATGAGCCGATATCTGCGCTGTCAGCTGATGTTCTACTTCAATTACATCGTTGGGCTCAAGGAACCCGATGCGATAGAAGAAGACCAAATCGACAACCGATCGTTTGGAAACATCTTCCATCGTGCGGCGCAGCTCATCTACGAGGAGCATGAGAAAAGCGGAAAGCCAGTCACCGCAAGCAACCTGGAATACTTTCTGAACCATCCTGACATCATAGAGAGAGCTGTCGACAAAGCTTTACTGGAAGAAAAACCGCAGCTCGCATCGTCCGACGTAAAGCTCACGGGATTGCAGATCATCAACCGCGAAGTGATCATCAGGTATCTTAAAAGGCTCTTAGCCCTTGACAAACAGGCAGCACCCTTCCGCGTAGTGGGCCTTGAACAGCCAGTGGAAGAACACATGCTGATAAAAGTTGGTGAGAAAGATGTCACAGTGCGCGTGGGTGGTATCGTTGACAGGATTGATATCACGGAAGACAAGACGACTCACGAGAGACGACTTCGCGTGATTGACTATAAGACGGGAAGCCGTGCGCTGGAAGTAAGAATGAACAGCATAGACGAGATTTTTGCACAGCCTTTTGTCCCGAAGAAGCATGCCGACTACTACCTACAGACGTTCTTGTATGCTTCGATGGTGAGCCGCGATGATAACCTCAACAGAGAGAAAATGCCAGTGGCACCTGCTCTGCTCTTCATTCAGCATGCAACAGGTAAGGACTACGATCCGACGCTGACGGTTGGTAAAGAAGCAATACGCGACATCGCTGAGAAGGAAACTGTATTCCGTAATCTGCTATACGACCTGTTGAGAGAAATATTCGATCCCGACAAACCATTCCTGCCCACAGACGACCGTTCGCTATGCACATTATGCCCCTACAGACAGATATGTGGCTGACTGGCACTTTAGACTATTGAGAACAAAAGGAAACAGAAATCTGTCAGCGCATGGAACCCTCTACGAAGCACAAAGGGAGCAAGTGGCGGATGCCGTCGACCACGTAGATACCCTTGGTACCATACAGGTAGATACGCATAGGAATGTCATAACGCTGCTCCACTTCAAGGATGACCTGACGGCATGAACCACATGGAGAAACAGGGTCGACGGTAAAGCCATGCTCATTGCGAGCTGCTACGGCCAGATGGGTGATGGCTTGGTCGGGGTGCTGAGCTTGAGCTGCAAAAATGGCAGTACGTTCGGCACAGAGAGTGACTGGAAAAGCAGCATTCTCTTGGTTAGCACCAATGATCTGGGTGCCGTCTTGCAACATGATGGCCGCTCCTACGCGGAAATGCGAATAGGGAGAATAGCTGTTGTCGGTGGCAAGCATCGCCTTGCGGACAAGCTGCTGCTCATCGTCGGAGAGCTCGTTGAGCTGGCAGAAGAGAGCCTTTGATTCGAGTTGGATTTCTTTCATCTGTCGTAATGATTTCGATAGGTTAGAATTCGTAGCATCCTATATCAGGTGATGTGTCGCGAGACTTACCATCCCTGTCGTCGGGAAGGGCATATTGAGGGGCTGCCTTCCCGACGGCCGATGAGAGACTGTCGAGATGGAAGTCGAAATGTTGTGTAGACATACTGATTTGCTTGAAATGCTTGGCACCGCCTTGAGTCGTGTCTTCCACAGCCTCCCAGATGATGTTCTTGAAGCGAAGCGTGTCGTCGACCACTGGTGTGCGCAGGACGGAAGAAGCAAACAGGTACTGGAACGTTGTAGTGCTATCGTTCTGCTCGCCGATGACAACATCCTCTGCAGAGCCTGTCACGAGGCTGTTTACGCATTGCAGTATAAGCGGGTGGTCCTGAGCATTCACAAAACGCAAGGCTACACCTGTTTGCGAGTCAAAAGGATAGAACTGTGCCAGCGTGCAATGCTGCAATACGATGTTGCCGCCGAGAATGTTGACACAATCACCCAACGTGTTCGTAAACTGACAGTTATACATGTCGACATGACAGTTTTCCGCCCGAATGCCGTCGCCCTGACAGTTATGAACGATTGAACCGTGGATTTCCAACTTCTTACGATCAACGGTCGATGAATCGCACACAATACCATTGAATGTGCTGTGGATATCGGTGTAGGAAATCACATTTTCGAAAGAAGAGGCGTGGAGGCGGATACCATTCCACTGACCGCTCACCATGTCGTAAGGCAAATAATCGAACATGCGGTCGATGCGGTCACCACGGAGTGTCACGTTTTCGCTTGCTGTCCCCTCGCAAAGCAAACGTCCGTAGACATCAATGCCTGAGCCTGCATGAAAATAGACCGTCTGGCCGCATGGAATGCGAAGCGTTGCTGCAGAATCGACCACGATATTGCCAAAGACGACAATAGGCCGGTCGCTCAAAAGCGTCGTCTCGTTGCTCACATGCAGGTTGCGCACCATCTCTGCATCCCACGACCAAGCATTGAGCGCTACCCGCTGTTCAGCACCGCTTTCCAAATCGAATAAAAGGTCGTCTTCTAAAAGCAACGGTTCATGAGCTCCATTCATTGGTGACGTCAGTTCCACGAACACGCGTAGACTGTCGCCTTTCCTCACTTCTACATTGCTGACCTGATAACCGGCAGATGCGCCAAGATATGTGCCGTCTACATTCACCCGGAAGCCTGTCTGGTTGCCGCGTTTCAGACGAATGCTCGCACATCGGAGATTAGCGTCAGTATTGTTATACACCCAAAATGAGCGTGTGGGCGTTGGAATGCCCGAAAAGACGGTATCAAGCGTCAGAGTGTCGGTGGAAAAATGCAATAAGTCGCTGCGCGATGTGCTGAAAGAATCATCATCGCTACACGAACAAAAAGCAGCCAGCAGACTCCCTACCACAATCAACAGATGCAGATATTTCTCTTTCATATCATTTATATAACGCTGAAAGGTGCAAAATATTGTGTCGTGCGTCACTTGTTGATTATATGTGTAGTGGGTCTGCTGCCTGAGATATGTTAGCTGGCCGGCTCTTGTGAGAATGACACGTCCATCTCAAGACCGTCCTTTGCGGCGTTCATGCCAATCATAATGCAAGCACCTGCAAGGTGTTCTCTGTCGAGCAGCTTTTCACAGATACTATCTTCAATATGATTCTGGATGGCCCGCTTCAATGGTCGCGCACCGAATTGCACGTCATAACCCTTCGTAGCGACAAATCCTTTAGCTTCATCGCTGATTTCCATACGTATGTCCATAGCTTCCATCCGTTTTCTTAAGCCGGAAAGCTCAATGTCGATGATGCGCTTGATGGCAGCAAGATCAAGTTGGTCGAAGGTGATGATATCGTCGAGACGGTTCAGGAACTCTGGTGAGAACTGCTTGCTCAAGCTCTTCTGAATGATACTACGAGCATACTCTTTGTCTTTCTCGTCGGATGCAATGCCAACGCCCACGGCATTAAAGCCTACGCCACGACCGAACTCTCTCAGCTGGCGCGTTCCTGCATTGCTGGTCATGATAATCACGGTGTTGCGGAAATCGGTCAGACGACCATTGCCGTCTGTCAGACGGCCTTCGTCCATCACCTGCAGCAGCATGTTGAACACGTTGGAATGGGCCTTTTCTATCTCATCGAGCAACACGACCGAATATGGATGTCGGCGAACTCGTTCGGTGAGTTGTCCACCTTCCTCATATCCGACGTATCCCGGAGGTGCTCCCACAAGGCGCGACGTGTTGAAGCTCTCACTATACTCGCTCATATCAATACGTATAAGCGCATCAGCACTGCCAAACATCAACTCGGCTATCTTTTTGGCAAGATAAGTCTTTCCCACGCCGGTAGGTCCTAAGAACATGAAAGTACCAATGGGATGGTTGGCTTCTTTCAGACCCACACGGTTGCGCTGAATGGCCTTCACAACTTTGTCGATGGCTCGGTCTTGGGCAATGACGCACTTTTTCAGCTCTACGCTCATGTTTTTCAACCTCGCACTCTCCGACTCTGCCAACCGTTGCACGGGAATGCCGCTCATCAGGCTCACCACATCGGCCACCGCCTGTTCGTCAACCGTCTCCCGATTGCCTGTGTCGCCGTTTCTCCACTGTTCCTGCATTTTGGCCAGCTGATTCTCCAAGTCGACTTGCTTGTCACGATAGCTGGCAGCCAACTCAAAATTCTGGTTCTTCACGGCTGATTGCTTTTTCTCTTTAACCTGAGCTATCTGATTTTGCATGGAAACAATCTCGGGCAGAACGTTTGCATGCTGTAGGTGCACCTTTGCTCCCACCTCATCTAAAGCGTCGATGGCCTTGTCTGGGAAGAACCTGTCGGTGATGTACCTGTCTGTCAGTTTGACACACGCCAATATGGCATCATCGGAATAGTTGACATGATGATGCTGCTCATAACGTCCTTTTATGTTATGCAGGATTGTAATAGTCTGATCGACGGTGGTCGGTTCTACCATCACTTTCTGGAATCTACGGTCTAAAGCTCCGTCTTTTTCTATCGAATTGCGGAACTCGTCGAGAGTGGTGGCACCGATACATTGAATTGTTCCCCGCGCCAAGGCTGGTTTAAGGATATTGGCAGCATCCATGGTCCCAGGCGCACTTCCGGCTCCTATCAAAGTGTGGATTTCATCGATGAAAACGATAATATCAGGATTCTGTTCAATCTCGCGAATCAAGGTGCGAATGCGTTCTTCAAACTGTCCTCTGTACTTGGTTCCTGCTACAATGGCTGTCATGTCGAGGTTGACGAGGCGTTTATTGAACAAGATGGGCGAAGTACGCTGTTCCACAATCATTTGTGCCAGTCCTTCGACAATAGCGCTCTTACCAACCCCCGGTTCTCCAATAAGAATCGGGTTGTTTTTCTTTCGTCTACTGAGGATCTCTGTCACACGTTGTATCTCGCGTTCTCTTCCTACAACAGGATCAAGCTTACCTTCTGCTGCGGCTTTTGTCAGATCTACGCTGAAATTGTCGAGCACAGGTGTCTTCCCGTCACCGCTCTTTGTCTGCGTTGTGGTGTGATTGCTGTGAGATCCCCGCGAATCGCCGCCCGACGGAGTTGTCATGTCTTCTTCTTCGTCGTTACTCAGATCCAAGCCATTTTGTGGCGACATCGACTTTCCCCTCATGGCAAGGTCGTTGACCACATCTTCATAGTTCATGTTGTTCATTTCAAGTAATTCTTTTGCACCATTGGAAAACTGATCGTGGAGGATGGCGAGCAGGAGATGCTGCTCGTCTACCGTTTGCTTCGTTTGAAGTCTGGCTTCCAAGACGGCCAGCTTCAGGATGTTGCTGGCATGCTCGTTAAGCACGAGTTCGTGCGAGCTGACTGGTTTTGAGAAACTATCCTCACGAACCTTCATCTCGAGCTTGTCTTTCAATGATTGCATATTGATGTCGTATTTCAGGAAAAGATCGCGCACAGGGCCTCGGTTGCTTCGCATCAGGGCAAGCAACAAATGTTCAGGTCCTACCGATCTGCTGGCAAGGCGTTCTGCCTCTTCCCTACTGAATGCCAGTAATTGCGATACATTTGGTGAAAACTGACTTGTCATATCAAACTATTTTTCCTTTCATTTTTTCTAATACCGTTCAAATACGTTTTTTACGACTGCAAAGATTGTGCCAAACTTATTTCATACGTTCAGTTTGTCACGCAGAAATCTTCCTGTCAGACTCTCGTTGCATGCCGACACTTGCTCTGGAGTACCAGTACATACGACATTTCCACCACGTTCACCTCCGTCGGGTCCTAAGTCGATCACATGGTCCGCACATTTGATAATATCCATGTTGTGCTCTACTACCAATATTGTGTGCCCTCGTTCTATAAGTGCGTCGAAAGCATGCAGTAGCCTGCTGATGTCGTGGAAATGAAGTCCTGTAGTGGGTTCGTCGAAAATAAAGAGCGTATGGTCCTGCCGTTCCTGCCCGATGAAGTACGCAAGTTTCACACGCTGGTTCTCACCTCCCGACAACGTCGATGAATTCTGTCCGAGCTTGATGTAGCCTAATCCAACGCTTTCAAGAGGTTTCAGGCGGTCGGCTATCAATTGTGCCGAAGAATTGGCTGTTTTTGTTTTTTTACCGTTTTCATCGGTGTTTTCGCTATTGTCTGAGAAGAAGTCGATGGCCTCTGATACCGTCATGTTAAGAACATCATCGATATTCTTTCCTTTGTAGCGCACGTCGAGAATATCTCTTTTGAAGCGATGCCCATGACAAGCGTCGCACTCAAGCACGAGATCGGCCATGAATTGCATCTCTACGGTAATTACACCGGCGCCCTTGCATTCTTCGCACCTGCCCCCCTCGACATTAAATGAGAAGAACTGGGGCGAGAAACCCATCTGTTGAGCCAGCGGCTGCTCCGAGAAGAGTTGTCTGATGGCATCATAAGCCTTAACGTATGTGGCAGGGTTGGAGCGTGTGCTCTTTCCGATAGGATTCTGGTCGACCAACTCTACGTGCCTGACCACGTCGCAGTCGCCGCTCAGTGCTACATATTCTCCCGGCAGTTCGGCAACTTCGTCGAGCCGGCGCTTCATGACAGGATAAAGGATTCCCTTGACGAGAGATGACTTTCCCGAACCCGACACCCCTGTGACGACAGTCATGACGTTAAGGGGAAACCTCACGTTGATGCCTCTCAGGTTGTTCATTCTGCACCCTTGAAGCTCTATGAACTGATTCCATGGTCTTCTGCTTTTAGGAAGAGGGATAGAAAGTTCTCCTGTGAGATATTTCACGGTATAAGATCTCGATGAATCCGTCGTTTTTTTATTCTTCAGGTTCTCAATATCCTGCCTGGTACCCATAAAGACAATCTCCCCACCCAGACGTCCGGCATCGGGTCCCACATCTATAAGGTAGTCGGCAGAGCGTATGATTTCCTCGTCGTGCTCTACCACTAACACGGTGTTTCCTATCTCTTTCAACCGTTTCAGTACTCCTATCAACCGCTGAGTGTCTCTCGAATGCAGTCCAATGCTGGGTTCATCAAGTATATACAACGACCCTACGAGACTGCTTCCCAACGATGTGGCAAGATTGATGCGCTGGCTCTCGCCACCTGACAGTGTATTCGACTGACGGTTGAGAGTCAGATAACTAAGTCCTACATCTTCAAGGAATTGCAGTCGGCTGACAATTTCCGTCAATAGTCGTTGCCCTATGCGTTTGTCGTGTTCGTCGAACTGTAGGTTCTTGAACCATTTCAGCAAGTGTCCTACTGGCATTTCAACGAGATTGGAAATACTGGCACCGCCAATCTTCACATTTTCAGCCTCGGGCTTTAGTCGCGTGCCGTGGCAAGTTGGGCACACGGTCTTGCCTCGATAGCGACTCAGCATGACGCGGTATTGGATCTTGTACTGATTCTCTTTCACCATCTGGAAAAAGGCATCGATACTCACCTGTGAATGGATGTCCTTCGTGTCGGATGGCAACCCGTGCCACAGCCAGTCTTTATGCTCCCGAGAGAGCTTGTAGTATGGTTCAAAGAGAGGAAAGCCGTCAATGGCTGCCCTGCGGCAGAACTCTTCCTGCCACATTTTCATCTTGTCGCCGTGCCAGCATTGCACGCAGCCTTCATAGACGCTGAGCGAACTATTGGGGATTACCAGTTTCTCGTCGATGCCTATCACTCTGCCGAATCCTTCACATTCAGGACAAGCCCCCAGTGGAGAATTGAACGAAAACATATTGTCCGACGGTTCCTCAAAGGTTATGCCGTCGGCCTCAAATTTTGTTGAAAAATCGAAGCATTGGTTACTGGGCATCAACATGATACGGCATTCGCCATTACCTTCATAGAGAGCTGTCTCGCTCGAGTCGGTGAGTCGCGACAAGGCATCGCGGCTGTCGTCCACCGAGGCTCGGTCGATGAGCAGCCACAGCTGGTGTCCGCCTTCATGCCTCATGCTCTTCTCTGCCTTGTCTATAAGATTGCTATCCTCGATGAAATCGTCGATTCTGTAAAAATCACCCTTGTAGCACACTCTGACATAGCCTTGTTGGTTCGACATCTCGAGCTGACGTCTTAGTGTGCGGTTTTCGGGTACGCTCATGGGTGCCAGGATTGCATATTTGGCTCCTTTCCCCAGACTGGCCACGCACCGGATAATGTCTTCCACAGAGTGTTTCTTCACCTCCTGACCGCTGATGGGTGAGAAGGTCTTTCCGATTCTGGCAAACAAGAGTCGCAGGTATTCATAGATTTCCGTCGATGTCCCGACCGTGCTTCGCGGATTGCGTGCTATTGTCTTCTGTTCCACCGAGATGGCTGGCGGCAAACCTTTTATGTAGTCGCAGTCGGGCTTGTTCATGCGTCCGAGAAACTGCCGCGCATAGCTTGAGAGCGACTCCACATAGCGTCGTTGCCCCTCAGCATAGAGAGTGTCGAAGGCCAGCGACGACTTACCCGACCCTGACAGTCCTGCCACAACGACGAAGCTGCCTCTCGGTATGCTGAGCGAGATGTTCTTCAGGTTGTTCACCCGCGCGTTCTTTATTTCAATACAATCGTTCATCGTGAGCTCATTTGTTGCTGCAAAGTTACGAAAAGTCGAGTGAAAAGCCAAATATATTTGAGGTTTTCCGAGACGGAGTAACTTCGACAGGGTCAAAGATACGTAAAAAAGTTGGATTCCCAACTTATTTCTATAGAATTAACGTTGTTGTGTACCAATTATCAGGGTATAAAAAAGGCAATAATATAGCAGTTGGCACAAATACACGTCTAAACGCAGTCGGAAATGGCTGCATTTATAGTATAACATAACTTGTATGATAGTTATCAGTAAATGTGTTGTACAGTCCACAAATGCGATTTGCAATGTCATTTGCAACTTCAACAACCCTTCCATGAAAACGCTCGTTGTAGCCATTTGTGACCATTATTCTATTTGGGTATTCACTATCTTCTCGCCTCAATAATATGGTAAATACATGAGCAAGAAGGTCATGGTTAATAAGGTTCTCATCTATGATGATTTTCTCTACTATCATTAACTTGGTATTGCCATCGCCACCAACAAGGGTGTGGTACTAACATAACGTGAGTTCGACGTAAGCCT
>DEJE01000044.1:0-19341 GCA_002353205.1 Prevotella sp. UBA2756
TGAATTCATCGAACTCACGTTATTTAGCACAAGAATGCCAAATAAATTGGATTAAAATTTGGCATTTCAGAAACTTTTGGTAACTTTGCACTGATATATAAAAGAATTTGTGTTATGCAAACAAGATGTCATCTCTCGGTATTGCCCCACGAACAGGCGAAGAAGTATGGCGACAAAGTGGTCATCAACTATCGCGACTTCGGCAGTCTGAAGTGGAAAACCATGTCGTGGAACGAGTTCTCGCAGATTGTGCTGCAGGTGAGCAACGCCTTGCTCAACCTGGGCGTTCGTGTTCAGGAAAACGTCGGCGTGTTCTCGCAGAACACTGTGCAGTATATCTGCACCGACTTTGGCGCCTTCGGTATTCGTGCCGTCACCGTTCCGTTCTATGCCACGAGCAGCGAGCAGCAGATACAGTACATGATTGGCGACGCGCAGATACGTTTCCTCTTCGTGGGCGAGCAGGAGCAGTATGATAAAGCCTTCCGCGTGCTGCCGCAGAGCCCGACGCTCGAGAAGATCATCATCTTCGACCGCTCGGTGCGCATCGACAAGGGCGATCCCAGCTCTATCTATTTCGATGACTTCCTGAAGCTCGGAGAGAATCTGCCCAGGCAGAGCGAAGTGGAGAATCTGTGGGCTGAGGCCAACGAAGACGACCTGGCCAACATCCTCTATACAAGTGGCACCACCGGCGACTCGAAGGGAGTGATGCTGACCTACGGCCAGTATCATGCCGCAGTGATCGCCAACGACAAGTGTGTGCCTGTGGGAGAGAACGACCGCGTGATGGACTTTCTCCCCATCACCCACATCTTCGAGCGTGGATGGATGTTCCTTTGTCTGACCGAAGGGGCGCAGCTCATCGTGAATACATACCCGAAGGAAATACAGGAGGCGATGCGTGAGACGCATCCCACGTGCATGTCGGCCGTGCCCCGCTTCTGGGAGAAGGTCTACATCGGCGTGCAGGAGAAGATCGAGAACTCGAACGCTGTGCAGCGCAAGCTGATGCGCCATGCCGTCGCCGTGGGGCGTAAGTACAACATTGAGTACCTGAGCCGAGGCAAACGGCCGCCCCTGGCGCTGAAGCTGGAGTATGAGACCTACGACAAGACGCTCTTTGCACTGGTGCGCAAGCAGCTCGGTCTGGAAAATGCACACTTCTTCCCCACAGCCGGATCGTATGTCAGTGCCGAAGTGGAGGAGTTCATCCACAGTATCGGCATCAACATGATCGTGGGCTACGGACTGACCGAGAGTCTGGCCACCGTGTCGTGCGACCATCTGGGCGAGCCGTTCACCGTGGGCAGCGTGGGACGGCCCATCGAAGGCATCGAGATCAAGATCGGAGAGAATGACGAGATCCTGCTCAAGGGTCCGACAATCACGAAAGGATACTACAAGCGCGATGCGCTGAACGCTGAGTCGTTCACCGAAGACGGATTCTTCCGGACCGGCGACGCTGGCTATCTGCACGACGGCGAGCTCTACCTCAAGGAGCGCATCAAGGAACTCTTCAAGACATCTAACGGCAAATACATCGCTCCGCAGATGATTGAGTCGAAACTGCTCGTCGACAAATATGTGGCGCAGATAGCCGTCATCGCCGACCAGCGAAAGTTCGTGTCGGCACTCATCGTGCCTTCAATGCCCGAACTCGAAGAGTATGCACGCGACAACGGCATCGACTTCTCGTCGGCCGAGGACCTCTGCACCAACAAGCGCATCCACCAGATGATCAGTGAGCGCATAGAGACGTTGCAGCAGCAGCTGGCCAGCTACGAGAAGATCAAGCGTTTCACACTGCTCCCCAACCCGTTCACCTTGGAGGCGGGCGAGCTGACGAACACGTTGAAGATACGCCGTGCGGTGCTCAACAAGAATTACAAGGAGCAGATAGACGAAATGTATAAGGAATAAATGATAACAGCAGAACAGTTGAAGGATGTACAGAGGAGGGTGGACGAACTGCACCGCTATCTGGACATCGACCGCAAGCAGATAGAATTTGAGGAGGAAGACCTGCGCACGCAAGCTCCCGACTTCTGGGAAGACCCTAAACGGGCGCGCGAGCAGATGAAAAAGGTGAAAGACATCCAGCGATGGCTGGATGGCTATAAGGAAGTGCGCATGCTCGCCGACGAGTTGCAGCTGGCATTCGACTTCTATCACGACGAGATGGTGACCGAGGACGAAGTCGACGACGACTATGCCAAGGCCATTGCTGCCATCGAGAACCTGGAGCTGAAAAACATGCTTCGCCAGAAAGAAGACCCGATGGACTGCGTGCTCAAGATTAATTCGGGTGCCGGCGGCACCGAGAGTCAGGACTGGGCATCGATGCTTATGCGAATGTATATGCGGTGGGCAGAGGCTCATGGGCACAAAGTGAGCATCTCTAACCTGCAAGATGGCGACGAGGCGGGCATCAAGAGCGTCACGATGGAAATCGAAGGCGGCGAATATGCCTACGGTTACCTCAAGAGTGAGAACGGTGTGCACCGCCTGGTGCGCGTCAGTCCGTTCAATGCACAGGGCAAGCGCATGACGAGTTTCGCCTCGGTCTTCGTCAGTCCGCTCGTCGATGATACCATCGAGGTGTATGTCGATCCGGCCAAGCTGTCGTGGGACACGTTCCGGTCGAGTGGCGCCGGCGGACAGAACGTCAACAAGGTGGAGTCGGGTGTGCGTCTGCGTTATTGGTATACCGATCCCGACACCGGAGAAGAAGAAGAAATCCTCATCGAAAACACCGAGACGCGCGACCAACCGAAGAATAAGGAAAAGGCGTTGCTGTTGCTGAAGTCGCAGCTCTACGACCGGGCCATGAAGAAACGCTTGGAGGCGCAGGCGAAGATCGAGGCTGGGAAGAAGAAAATTGAATGGGGAAGCCAAATACGGTCGTACGTCTTCGACGACCGTCGCGTGAAGGATCACCGCACCAACTACCAGACGTCTGACGTCGACGGTGTGATGGATGGTAAGATCGACGGTTTCATCAAGGCCTACCTGATGGAATTCCCCGTCACCGACGATGAATAAGTCGGTCCGGCAAGGCTGTCCCGACGACTCCCTTAACGATGAGTTTCAGACGGGGAACGTCGACCATGCACGGCAGAATAGACGGAAAAAGTGAATATTGTTAATCTTTAAATATCAAAACTATTATGAGTCAGAAAAGAAAAATTCAGCGTGCCAGACATGAGGCACAGGAAAGCAAGAAGGCAGAAAAGGTGGTTTACTGGATCATCGGCGTGCTCATCGTGCTTGCTTTGGGCATGGTGATTTCGTTGGGAATACGCTTCGCATAACCAGCGTATGAGCGGATTCGAGATAGAGCGGAAGTTCTTGGTCAGAGGTTACGGCTATCGAGAGCAGGCCACCAGCAGCAGTCGTATACGGCAAGGGTATATCTGCAGCAGCCACGGACGCACTGTTCGGGTGCGCATTCGCGACGACAAGGCCTTCCTTACCATCAAAGGACCGGCCCGCGAAGGCGGATTCAGCCGCTATGAGTTCGAGAAGGAAATCACAATGGACGAAGGACGGCAGCTGATGGCCATCTGCGAGCCTGGCGTTATCGACAAGACGCGCTTCCTCGTGCCCAGTCCTGACGGTCGGCACACCTTCGAGGTGGATGAATTCTACGGCGACAATGCCGGCCTGGTCATGGCCGAGGTGGAGCTGGAGAGCGAAGAGGCAACCTTCGACAAGCCCGACTTCATAGGTGATGAGGTGACGGGCGACCGGCGTTTCTACAACGGACACATGCGGAAAATGCCGTTCATCGTCTGGCGTGCCACCTTACCCACAGCATTCCGCCACCCAGAGCTAGAGTAGCACCAAGCGTGTCGGCCACGAAGTCGACCCAGTCGCCGCTGCGCCGACCGCCAGTGCAGTATGCCTGAAGCAATTCCAACACCCCGCCCATCAGCGCGGGGGCAAGCCAAGCAAGAAGGACAAGTTTCTTCTTGCTTATTTTTTTGTGGCTGCGAAGATATTCCAGCCAGATGATGGTGCATGTTCCACCATACATGACAAGGTGTGTCCACTTGTCAATGTACCTGACTTCTTTCAACGGGGTTTCCGGAACAGGCATCAGACTGAGCATCCAAACCACGATGATGCACACCACGGACAATGGATATTTCTTAAGAAAATGCGCCAAAAATGCCATTTCTGCTTCTTTTTTATGCAAAAGTACAAAGTTTTTTATAAATTTGCAAGCAAAATAAGAAGCAATGAAACAAGAAAGAGGTAATTTCGGAACCAAGGTAGGCATCATTCTGGCCACGGCCGGGGGTGCCGTGGGATTGGGAAACGTGTGGCGCTTCCCCTTTGTGACCGGTCAGAACGGTGGTGCCACCTTCATCTTTATATATATAATGTGTGTATTGCTCATCGGTGTGCCCGTCATGCTGTGCGAGTTTATGATTGGCCGTAGGGCGCAGGCCAACACGGCACGCGCCTATTCCAAGCTGTCGAACGGCACGGCGTGGAAGTGGGTGGGACTGATGGGCGTCGTCACCGCCGCTCTCATCATCGGTTACTACGGTGTGGTGTCGGGGTGGACGCTGCAATATGTGGAGGCGGCGATTACCGACCAGCTGCATGGCTCGCCCCAATTCTTCAAGGATTATTTCTTACAGTTCGAACATAACCCGTGGCGACCAGTCTTCTGGATGGCTGTCCTTGTGGGAATCACCCATTTCGTCATCGTGCGTGGAATTGAGAAAGGCATTGAACGGGCGTCGAAGGTGATGATGCCGCTGCTCTTTATTCTCCTTTTGGTGCTCGTGGTGTGCTCGCTGATGCTGCCTGGAGCCATGGCTGGCGTGGAATTTCTTTTCAAGCCCGACCTCTCGAAGGTTGACAGCGGAACCTTCCTCGAAGCTCTTGGGCAGGCGTTCTTCTCGCTGAGCATCGCCATGGGATGCCTCTGCACTTACGCCAGCTACTTCAAGCGCGATACCAACCTGCTGGGATCGGCCTTTCAGATCGTCACCATCGACACGGTGGTGGCCGTCCTGGCCGGACTGATGATCTTCCCGGCGGCGCTCTCCGTAGGAATTCAACCCGACAGCGGCCCGTCGCTCATCTTCATCACGCTGCCCAACGTCTTCGAACAGGCCTTCGGCTCGCTGCCCGTGGTGGAGTATATCGTCAGCGTGTCGTTCTATGTTCTGCTGGCCATTGCCGCACTGACGTCGAATATCTCGCTCCATGAGGTGAGCACGTCGTTCCTTCACGAAGAGCTGAAGATCAGCCGCACGAAGGCCGCCACCATCGTATCGTCGTTCTGTATCGTCATGGGCATCATTTGTTCCATGTCGCTCGGCAAATGGCAGTGGGCAAGTCTCTTCGGACAGCCGCTCTTCGACTTCCTCGACTGGTTCACGGCCAATCTCTGTCTGCCTTTGGGCGGACTGCTCACCTGTCTGTTCGTGGGTTGGTTCATCGACAAGAAATTGGTTGCCGACGAGATTACCGACGGCGGTACGCGCAATGTCGGTTTCCTGCCCGTCTTCCGCGTCATGGTGCGCTATGTCTGTCCCATCGCCATCGTGCTCATTTTCCTCCATCAGTTCCATGTCATATAGATCGGAAAAGCAGGTTGGGAGTATGTTGTGCTCGCGTACCTTTGAAATAAAAGAAATATGAACGAACAGAAAAGAGGCAGCTTCGGCAGTCGGTTAGGCATCATTCTGGCCACGGCAGGCTCAGCCGTTGGGCTGGGCAACGTGTGGCGTTTCCCCTACATGACGGGTCAGAACGGTGGCGCAGCCTTCATTCTCATCTATCTGGCCTGTGTGTTCCTGCTCGGCGTGCCGGGCATGGTTGCCGAGTTTATCGTCGGTCGGCATGGTTCTTCCAATGCCGCCAGTGCCTACGGCAAGCTGTCGGGACGTCGGTCGTGGCGTCTTGTCGGCTATCTCGGCATCCTCACGTCGACCATCATCCTCGGATTCTACGCCGTGGTGGCTGGTTGGTGCCTGCAATACCTCTTCGCATCGATTGCCGGACAGCTGACGGGCGATGCCGACTACGTGACTCGCTATTTCACCGAGTTCTCCAGCGACCCGTTGAAGCCCTGCCTGTGGGCGGTGGGTTTCATCTTGATCACGCATCTTGTCGTCGTTCGCGGCATAGAGAAAGGTATCGAGCGCGCGTCGAAGTGTCTCATGCCCGCGTTGCTGGTGCTGTTGGTGGTGATTGTTGTGGCTTCGTGCATGCTCCCCGGCGCAGGTCGGGGCGTGGAGTTCCTGCTGAAGCCCGACTTCTCCAAGCTCTCGGGCAGTGTCTTCCTCGAAGCGCTCGGACAGGCCTTCTTCTCGCTCTCGCTGGGCACGGCGTGTCTCTGCACCTACGCCTCCTACTTCCCTAAGGGCACCAATCTCGCCTCGTCGGCCACGCAGATAGCCCTTCTCGACAGTGGCATCGCCATCCTCGCCGGTCTGATGATCTTCCCCGCAGCGTTCTCCGTGGGCGTGACGCCCGACGCAGGCCCTTCGCTTATCTTCATCACCCTGCCCAACGTGTTCCAGCAGGCTTTCGCTGCCGCGCCCGCCGTTGGTTATGTCATCGGCATCTTGTTCTATGCCCTGTTGGTCTTTGCTGCACTGACGAGCACCATATCCATGCACGAGATTGGCACAGCTTTCTTTACCGAGGAGTTCGGCTTCCACGGCAGGAAGCCAATGGCCGACATCATCTCGGCAGAAGCACAGGCCAATGACAGCACCCTCCTCCATGCGCGCCGGCGCTCGGCGTGGGTTCTCACTGCGGTATGCTCGGTCATTGCCGTGCTGTGCTCGCTTTCCATGGGAGCCGTGCCGTCACTTCACCTGATGGGCCTCGACATTCTCGACTTCTGCGATCATCTGACGGCTCAGTATATGCTTCCTACGGGAGCTCTGCTCACCTGTTTGTTCGTGGGGTGGTTCGCACCGCGCCGCATTGTCAGCGATGAGTTCACCAACAGCGGAACGCTCAACCGCCGTCTTTTCCCCGTGTTCCTCTTCTCCATCCGCTATGTCTGTCCTCTTCTCATCCTGCTCGTCTTCCTGCATCAGATGGGAATCGTGTGATGTGTACATACCATTCTGCCTGACGACAGGCGTCGCCAGGCTCTCATGAATTGTCGTTTCGTGCTCAGGACTCCAGTCCTCAGCCGATGGTGATGGTGTATTCTGAAAGGAAGGAAGCACCGGGTTGCAGGTGGTTCATGAGGTATTTCTTGCGGAAATCACCCTGATACTCCACGCTGTCGTGCAGTCCGAACCACGGTTCTATGCACACGAAGGGGGCATTCTTGCCGTACGGGCTCCAGATGCCGAGGGCCGGTGTCTTCATGTCGACGGTGACGACGGGCCGACGCTCCTTGTCGAGGAGCTGCACCTGCTTCACCTGACAGCGGTCGAGGATGACGGCATCCTCTCGGAACGACTCTTCGTCGAACTCCCAGTAGCCTTGTTTGGTGGGAAGGTCGAAGCGTCCGGGCACGATGCAGCCGCCCACATTGCCGATGAGGCGTTCGAGCCGTCCTTCGTTGTCGAACTTCATGCAGCCGTACATGGGTTCACCCTCTTTGACATCAGGCAAGTTGAAAGCCGGATGTCCGCCAATCTGGAAATGAATCTCGTTATTGTCGGTGTTGTGGACGTGCCACACCACGTGGATGCGGTTGCCTTCGAGCCGGTAGCTGACGGAGAGTATGAAGTGGTAAGGATACTGCCTGTGTGTCTCTGCCGACGATTCCAGTGCGAAGGTCACCTTGTTGTCGGTTCGGTTGATGAGTTTGAACTCCATGTCGCGCGCGAAGCCGTGGCGTTCCATGGTGTATTCGAAGCCGTCGATGCGGTAGCGTTTGTTCCACAGTCCGCACACGATGGGGAAGAGGATGGGCGAGTGGCGGGGCCAGTAGCGTTCGTCGGCCTGCCACAGGTATTCTCTGCCGCCTTTGTCTTTGATGCTTTGCAGCTCCGCACCCTTGGGGCTGACGGTTATCTGCAGTTGTTCGTTCTTGATGATTTCCATGATCGGTGAGTAGTTTGATGATGATTGCAGGCTACAAAGATACAATAAATATGTAGAAAATCCAAGGAAAAGTCAGTTTTTCTGTTTGCCTGTATCCACATCCTTCACCAATCGGCGCACCTTCTGCGGCGTACACAAAGCAAATCCCCCACTGCTTCCGGCGGTGGGGGATTCTCGTTAATGTTATATCAAGTCAAATTATGAACAACGCAACACCTGTCCGGGACGGATGTGCATTTTCTTTCCTATGCGGTTCATCTTGCAGAGCTGCTCCACGCTGACGCCGTAGCGCTGCGAGATGGAGTAGAGCGTGTCGCCGCTCTTCACCTTGTGCGTACGAGCAGCAGCCTTCTTGCTTTGCTCCTTCTTCGCCTTTCTGGCTTCTTCACGCTGCTGGTTCTTGCTCTTGCGGCTGTCGTTCATAGCCAGTTCTTTCTGTTTCGACGGCTGTGTGGTAGCCGGAGCTGCTGTCACGGGGTTGGGTTCGTCGGCCGACTTGCCGTAGATGCGCGTAGCGCGGTCGGAGTCGCGGTTATAAGAGCTGCGTCTGAAGGTGTAGAAGTCGCCAGTGACGTCCTGGTTCTTGAAGTCGAACATCAGTGCGGGGTTCAGGGCCACGCCGCAGAGGCGCGTCTCGAAGTGCAGGTGCGAGCCCGTGCTTCGTCCCGTGTTGCCGCCCAGACCGATGGGATCGCCGGCCTTGACGTTCTGGTTCTCTGCCACGAGGTGCTTCGACATGTGTCCGTAGATGGTTTCCAGTCCGTTGTTATGGCGTATGACGACGAAGTTGCCGTAGCCTCCGGCCTCGTAGCGCACCACACGGATCTTTCCGTCGAAGGCGGCGCGTATGGTGTCACCTATATATACTTTGATGTCCAGTCCTTTGTGCATGCGTCCCCAGCGGCGTCCGAAGTTCGATGTGATCAGTCGGCTCGGTGTGGGCATGCAGAAATGGCGCAGGTCGATGCGGAAAGAATCGGGGAGGGCGGTGGCGCGGTGAGCGTATTTGTTGCTCCATTCGCTGTAGAGTTCTGCTACGGCGGCACTGGCTTCTGTCTGCTCTATAAGGTGCAGTGCCATGGTGTCTACTCTTGTTGCGCGGCGGTCGATGGGTGCCTGACGGGCCAGCAGGTCTTGTCCGAACATCGGAGTTGAACTGACTGCCAACACTGCCATTATTGCGATTTTCCTTATCGTTTTCTTTATTTGCATACTCAAATTTTAAGTTATTAAAAAGCTTATTGGTGAGTAGTTTTCACCTGGGTAAAACCGACAAAATACGTAAAAAAAGCATTCGGTTTAATCGAAATTCGCTGCAAAGGTAATAAAAAAAACGTAAGGTTGTCCCTTTGTTAACAGATTTTATTCTGTATTTAACATTATTATTGTGTACGCTAACAATCTTTGCATCACGAAATAGCCGCCCAGTTGATGTTCGTCTTGCGCAGTTCGGCGAGCCTTCTCCAGAGCATCTGGTACTCCTGTTTTTGGCATTGTGGGTCGTCGTCGATGATGCGTTGAGCCTCGTCGCGCGCCATCTGCACAATCTGCCCGTCGCGTGCGATGTCGGCAATCTTCAGGTCGAAGGCCATGCCGCTCTGTTGTGTCCCCTCGAGGTCGCCCGGTCCGCGCAGCTTGAGGTCGGCCTCTGCGATGCGGAAGCCGTCGTTGGTGTCGCACATGATGTCGATGCGCGTCGCTGTCTCCTTGCTGAGCTTGCGGGTGGTGACGAGAATGCAGAACGACTGGTCGGCTCCGCGCCCCACGCGTCCTCGCAGCTGGTGGAGTTGTGAGAGTCCGAAGCGCTGGGCGTCGAGAATCACCATCACCGAGGCGTTAGGAACGTTGACGCCCACCTCGATGACCGTCGTGGCGACGAGTATCTGCGTCTCGCCGCTGACGAAGCGTTGCATCTCTTCCTCCTTGTCGGCGGGCTTCATCTGGCCGTGCACCTTGCTCAGCCGGAACTCGGGGAAGGCCTGTCTGAGCGTCTCGAAGCCTTCTTCGAGGTTCTTTAGGTCTATCTTCTCGCTCTCCTTGATCAGGGGGAAGACGATATATACCTGCCGTCCCTGTTGGATCTGCTGCCGTATGCCGGCGTAGAGCGATGTCATCTGGTCGTCGTACTTGTGGATGGTCTGTATCGGTTTGCGCCCCGGTGGCAGCTCGTCGATGACGCTCACGTCGAGGTCGCCGTAGATGGTCATGGCCAGCGTCCGCGGGATGGGCGTGGCCGTCATCACCAGCACGTGGGGCGGGTTGACGCTCTTGTTCCACAGCTTGGCGCGCTGGGCCACGCCGAAGCGGTGCTGCTCGTCGACGACGACGAATCCGAGCTGCCTGAACTGCACCTTCTCTTCAATCACGGCGTGCGTGCCTACGAGTATCTGCACGCTGCCGTCGGCCAGACCTTCGAGCACCTCGCGGCGCTTGCGCCCTTTCACGATGCCCGTGAGCAGTTCCACGCGGATGTTCATGTCGCCCAGGAAGTCGCGGATCGTCGTCAGGTGCTGCTCGGCCAGGATCTCCGTGGGTGCCATGATGCAGGCCTGGAAGTTGTTGTCGAGGGCGATGAGCATCGACATCAGCGCCACGAGCGTCTTGCCCGACCCTACGTCGCCTTGCAGCAGACGGTTCATCTGCCGCCCCGACCCCATGTCGGCCCTTATCTCGCGAATGACGCGCTTCTGTGCTCCCGTCAGCGGGAAGGGCAGGTGGTTGTGGAAGAAGTCGTTGAAGATGGCCCCGACGTGCTTGAACACGTAGCCGCGGTACTTGCGGCGCTGGTCGGCGGCATAGCGCAGGATGTTCAGCTGCACGTAGAACAGCTCCTCGAACTTCAGTCTGAGCCGTGCGTGCGACATCTCGTCGGCGCTCTTCGGGTAGTGGATGTGCCGGAAGGCGGTGTCGCGGCTCACCAGTCGCAGGCGGTTCACGATGAAGGGCGGCAGCGTCTCGGCCAGTGGCTCGTGCATGCGTTCGATCATCGACTTCGTGATGCGCTCGATGGTGCGCGACGACATGCCGTTGTTCTTCATCTTCTCCGTCGTCACGTAGTAGGGCTGCATGCCCATCTCCGACAGCTGCACGCCCTCGGCCTTCTCGATCTCGGGGTGTGCGAACTGGTAGCGGCCGCCGTAGACGGTGGGTTTGCCGAAGATCAGGTAGTCGGTGTGCACCTTCAGGTCTTTCGTGAGCTGCTGGGCGCGTGCGAACCACACCAGGTCCACCATGCCGGTGCCGTCGGTGGCGTGGGCCACGATGCGCTTCTTGCGCGGCCCCATGTCGAACTCCTCGAAGCCGAGGATCTGCGCCTTCACCTGCACGAAAGGCATCTCGCCGGCGAACTCGCCGATGCGGTACACCTTGCTGCGGTCTACATATTTATATGGGAAATACTCCAACAGGTCACCGACGGTCTCGATGCCCAGCTCACGTTTCAGGATGTCCTTCCGTCGGGGCCCTACTCCGGGAACGTACATGATGTCTTGTTGGAGAATGTCTGTCATGGTTGGTGGTGGATGGTGGGGTCTGAAGCCTTCGGTTGCTGCCCCACGATGGCCTCGGCCACGATGATGTCGAAGGGAGTGGTGATCTTGATGTTCTCGCGGTTGCCCTCCACGAGCGTGATGCTGTGGCCCAAGGCTTCCACCACGGAGGCATCGTCGGTGAACGCCTCGCGGTAGGGTTGGCGGTAGGCCCGCTTGTGGAGCTGTATGTCGAAGGCTTGCGGTGTCTGAACGAGCCAGTAGTCGTCGCGCGGCACGGTCGTTGAGGCTCGCTGGCGGAGCTCGTCGCCGTCCGTGTTACCCACCGATGCGGCTTCCTCCAGGTGTCTCACCGTCTCCACCACGCGCACCACGGGCACTGCGGAACCTGTCTCTCGGGCCGTGGCGTAGCAGTCGGCGATGACCTTGATGTCAGGGAACGGCCTCACGCCGTCGTGCACGCTGACCACGCCCTGTGCCTCGTCGGGCACCAGTCGCAGTCCATTCACGATGGAATGGAAGCGTGTGGGCCCGCCCTCGGTCACGGCATAGTCTACGTCGAAGGCATATTGTCGGCAGAGCATGTTCCAATAGTCGTGCTGCTCGCGCGGCAGCACGAGTATGATGTTCAGCTCCGGGCTGTATTCGCGGAATCGTCTGAGCGTTCGCATGAGGATGGGCACGCCGCCCACGGGCAGGAACTGTTTCGGAATGTCGCCGCCCATGCGCAGCCCTTTCCCTCCTGCCAGGATGATTGCATAGTCTGCCATGTTGCAGGTCGCGCTTTTACATCATCCTCGACTCCATGAGATGCAGGTAGCGCATGCCTTCGGCCACCTCGCGTGCCTTCTCCTCGCTCACCAGCATGGCCAGCAGCGAGTAGGCATAGGGCAGGGCGGCGGCAGGACCTTCGCCCGTGGTCACGTTGCCGTCGGTGGTCCACAGGGCGTGGGTGTACTCAGCACCTTCCAGCGTACCCTCGAAACCGGGGTAGCAGGTGGCGCGCTTACCCTTCAGGATGCCCAGTCCGCCGAGCACCAGCGGTGCGGCGCAGATGGCAGCCACCATCTTCCCTGCGGCGTTCTGGGCCACGAGTGCCTTCTTCAGACCCTCGTGGGCGTTGAGGTTCTCGGCTCCGGGCATGCCGCCGGGGAGCATCAGCAGGTCGGCATCCTTCAGCTCGTCGGCCACATCCTCGAAGAGCACGTCGGTCATCACCACGACGCCGTGGGCACTCTCCACCATGTTCGAGCCCGTGATGCTCACCGTCTTGATGTCAACACCTCCGCGACGGAGCACGTCGACGGGAATCAGGGCCTCGATATCCTCGAAGCCGTCGGCCATGAATTGATAAACTTTTGCCATAGTCTTTTCGTTTTGCGGGTCTTTCCGACTCGCGTTTGATGGTTTGATAATCAGGTAATGTCCTTGCGAAGGGACGTTTTTCAGGTGCAAACTTACGCATTTTTTTTGAATTCTCATCATCCTTCAGGCAAAAATATGGTTGAATGCTCGTTCAAATGGATTTTTTATGCTAACTTTGCCGTCGTTATCAAAGCGAAAGCGTTCAAACATGAAAACCCAAGGGAAACTCCGCTTTGCCATCTTCGGCAACGTCTACCAGCCCAAGAAGTCGGCCGGCATACAGAAGCTATTGTCATGTCTGAAAGCCCGCGAGGCCAGCATCCTCGTGGAGCGCGAGTTCTATGAGTTCCTCTCCAGCGGCCACGGCCTCCAGATCGATGCCGACCAGGTGTTCGACGGCAGCGCTTTCGATGCCGACTTCGTCATCTCGATGGGTGGCGACGGCACGTTCCTGCGCTCTGCCCATTTCGTCGGAGGGAAGAACATCCCCGTCATGGGTGTCAACATGGGCCGTCTGGGCTTCCTCGCCGATGTGAATGTCGTGTCGGTCGAGGCCGCCATCAGCGCCCTTTTCAGCGGCGACTACGAGCTGGAGACACATGCCGTGATCCAGGTGGAGGCCGACGGACAGCCCCTTCAGACCTGTCCGCGAGCCCTGAACGACATTGCCGTGCTGAAGCGCGACAACGCTTCGATGATCAGCATCCGCACGGTGGTCAACGGCGAGCACCTCGTCACCTATCAGGCCGACGGACTCATTGTCAGCACGCCGACGGGTTCCACCGCCTATTCGCTGTCGAACGGCGGCCCGATCATCGTGCCCCAGACGGGCACGCTCTGTCTCACCGCCGTGGCGCCCCACAGTCTGAACATCCGTCCCATCGTGCTGAAAGACGACAGCCGCATCGAGCTCACCGTGGAGAGCCGTTCGCACCAGTTCCTCATCGCCGTCGACGGGCGCTCGGAGAAGTGTGCCGAGGGCACGCGCCTCACCATCAGCCGCGCCCCCTACGGCATCAGCATCGTGCGTCGCCGCGGCCAGAGCTATTTCGCCACCCTGCGCGAAAAGATGTCGTGGGGCCTCGACACGCGATGAGAGGAGGATAGAAACTCTGGAGAACCTAGAAGCTCTAGAAAATCTAGAGGATCTAGAAAATCTAGAAAGTCTAGAAAGTCTAGAATATCTAGAATATCTAGAAAATCTAGAAAGTCTAGAGAATCTAGAGAGAAAAAAAAGAATAAAGCCCCCAAGAATCAATGACGCTGAAAGAAATCTTCAACCGGCAAGACAGCAAGTACACCGCCATGCAGATCATGCGGTGGATGTGGAAGGCGTGGAGCGGCAACCAGCTGCAGGCCGTCCTCAACGCCCTGCTCGGACTGCTCGGCGTGGCCGTCAGCCTGACGCAGGTGTGGGCGGTGAAGCACGCCGTCGACGTGGCGGCCCACACCCTGGGCGACACGCTGCCGCCCTTCGTGGCCTTCCTCGCCGACAGTTGTCCCGCCGTTCTCGACGCGTGGCAGTCGCTGCCGTGGGCCGTGGCCTTCATGGGATTCCTCATCCTCTGCAATTTCGCCATCAGCATCAGCGCCATCTGGGTGCGCAACATCCTCGGCATACGGGCGCAGAACCGCATGCAGCAGCGCATGCTCGACCGCATCCTGCGCTCGGAGTGGCGCGGTCGCGACCGCATGCACAGCGGCGACGTCATCAACCGTTTGGAGAAAGACGTGGGCGGCGTCATCGGATTCCTCACCGAGACCATCCCCGGCACCATCTCCACCCTCGGACTCTTCCTCGGTGCCTTCTTCTACCTCTTCTCCATGGACCGCACGCTGCCGCTCATCATCGTGGCCATGCTCCCTGTCTTCATCCTTGTGAGCCGTTTCTACATGCGTCACATGCGGTCGCTCAGCCGCTTGGTGCGCGACAGCGACTCGCGCGTGCAGAGTGTCTTGCAGGAGACGGTGCAGAACCGCATGCTCATCAAGACCCTCGAGAGCGACTCGCTGATGGTCGACAAGCTGGAGAACACGCAGAGCGAGCTGCGCCACAACGTCGTCAAGCGCACGGCATTCTCGGTGCTGAGCAACCTCATCATGAACTTCGGCTTCGCCCTGGGCTACCTCGTGGCCTTCCTCTGGAGCGCCACGCGCATGTATCACCACACGCTCACCTTCGGCGGCATGACCGCTTTCCTGCAGCTCGTGTCCAAGATCGAGGGTCCGGCGCGCGGCCTGACGAAGCTCGTTCCGGCCTTCGTCAGCGTGTTCACAGCCTCCGAACGACTCATGGAACTGGAGGAAGACCCGCTCGAAGAGCAGGGCGAGCCCATCGAGGTCGGCTCTCCCTGCGGCATCAGGATGGACCATGTGAGCTACGCCTACGAGAGCGACCTCGTGCTCGACGACATGTCGTTCGACTTCGCTCCGGGCACCTGCACCGCCGTCCTCGGCGAGACGGGAGCCGGCAAGACCACCATCGTGCGCCTCATCCTGGCCTTGCTGACCCCGCAGCGCGGTCAGATGCTCATATATAATAATAAGGTGTCGGAACCCATCACGCCGCGCCACCGCTGCAACTTCGTCTACGTGCCGCAGGGCAACACCCTCCTCAGCGGCACCATTCGCGAGAACCTGCGCCTCGGACGCTGGACAGCCACCGACGAGGAGATGCGCGACGCCCTCCACCAGGCCTGTGCCGACTTCGTGAACGACCTCCCCGACGGCCTCGACACCAAGTGCAGCGAGAGCGGAGGCGGACTGAGCGAGGGGCAGGCGCAGCGCATCGCCATCGCACGCGCCCTGCTGCGCAACCGTGCCGTCATGCTCTTCGACGAAGCCACCAGCGCCCTCGACCCCGACACCGAGCGCCAGCTGCTGAAGAACATCCTCGCCAACCACGACCGCACCGTCATCTTCATCACCCACCGCCCCGCCGTCGTCGACTATTGCGACCAGACGCTGCGCATCGACAGACTTTAATGCGCAAACGTTTGCACGTTAAAATGTAAGAAAAAAGGGAAATATGACGTGCGGAAGCTCTTTCCCACATTACCTTTGCAAAGCAAACAAACCTTTTCATAAGCCAGACCCGGCATCTCCTTTGTGAGGTGTCGGGTTGTTTTTTTTTGAAAAAAACGCATCTACCGTGTAGTTTTCCGGCATATGCCAGCGTCAAATAAGCGTAGGAGTTGATCCTTCGACTTCACGCCTCACTGTCGCTCACACATGTTCGGCGTTGTTTGTTTGGCTTGTCAAAAACGTTTGTGCTTGTTTCATTGCCCGATAGATGATATAAAAAACATTAATAAACATAACCCAATGCCCCCTTGGAACGGGAAAAAACGTTACCTTTGTGGCAGTTAATTTAAAGTTCATCCTTTATGAAAATGAAAAGATTCTTCGTCGCCGCCGTGCTGGCACTCCTCAGCACCGTGGCCGTGGTGGCTCAGGACATGCAGATGCCACCCATTCCCATTGACGATCAGGTGCGCATCGGCAAACTTGACAACGGACTGACCTACTACATCCGCCACAACGAGTATCCCGAGCACGTGGCCAACTTCTACATCGCACAGCGCGTGGGCTCCATCCAGGAGGAGGAGAACCAGCGCGGACTGGCCCACTTCCTCGAGCACATGGCCTTCAACGGCTCTGAGCACTTCCCCGGCAACGGCATCATCGACTTCACACGCTCGCTCGGAGTGGAGTTCGGCAGTGACCTGAATGCCTACACCAGCATCGACCAGACCGTCTACCGCGTGTGCAACGTCCCCACGAAGCGCGCTACGGCCGTCGACTCCTGCCTGCTCATCCTGAAGGACTGGTCGAACGGGCTGCTGCTCGAAGAAGACGAGATCGTCAAGGAGCGCGACGTCGTGCACAACGAGTGGCGCATGGGCGAGGGACCGCAGCAGCGCATGCAGACACGCTGCCTTCCGAAGATGTACCCCGGCTCGAAATACGGCGAGCGACTGCCCATCGGACTGATGTCCGTCGTGGATAACTTCAAGCGCCAGGAGCTGGCCGACTATTATAAGAAGTGGTACCGCCCGGACAACCAGGTCATCATCGTCGTGGGCGACGTGGATGTGGACCACATCGAGGCCGAGGTGAAGAAGCTCTTCGGCGGCATCAAGGTGCCTGCCAACGCCGCCAAGGTGGTGGCCGAGCCTGTTCCCGACAACAACGAGGCCATCTACATCTTCGACAAGGACCGCGAGATGCCCGTCAACCAGCTGGTTGTCATGATGAAGCACGACGCAACACCCGACAACGAGAAGACTTCCATGGCCTATCTGCTGCAGGACTATGTCGTCGACGTGGCGTCGAACATGCTCAACGCGCGCCTCTCCGAGATGACGCAGGAGGCTGAATGCCCCTTCGTGCAGGCCTTCGCCGCCGACGGCAACTACCTGCTCTCGAAGACCAAGGACTGCTTCGAGCTGATCGGCATCCCCAAGGAAGGCAAGGACATGGAGACGCTCGCCGCCCTCATCCGTGAGGCCAAGCGCGCACGCGACTTCGGCTTCACCGCCACCGAGTACGAACGCGCCAAGAGCGACTACCTGGCAAACCTCGAGAAGCGCTACACCAACCGCGACAAGCGCCGCAACGACGAGTACGGCAATGCCTATCGCGACCACTATCTCTCGAACGAACCCATCCCGTCGCTCGAATATCTCTACCAGACCATGAACCAGATCGTGCCCATGTTGCCCGTCGAGATTGTCAACCAGGCACTGCCTGAGTTCATCTGCGAGACCGACACCAACCTCGTGGTGTGGGAAATGGGGCGCGAGGCCGATGGCCTGACCTATCCCAACGAGGCTCAGATGGCCGAGACGGTGAAGAAGACGCGCGCCGAGAAGCTCGAAGCCTACGTCGACAACGTGAAGGACGAGCCCCTCATCCTCCCCGAGAACATGCCCAAGAAGGGCTCCATCGTGAAGGAGACCGAGAACAAGCAGCTCGGATATAAGGAGCTGACACTCTCCAACGGCGCCACCGTGGTGCTGAAGAAGACCGACTTCAAGGACGACGAGGTGCAGCTGCAGGCCTTCTCCAGCGGCGGTAAGAGCCTCTACGGGCCCGCCGATTACACCAACCTGAAGGTCTTCAACGAGGTCATCGGCTACAGCGGCATCGGAAACTTCTCCTCCAACGAGCTCCAGAAGGCCCTCGCCGGCAAGAACTGCAACGCCGACGCCACGCTCGCCGTCACCCGTCAGTACATGACAGCACACTCCACACCGAAGGATCTCGAGACGATGTTCCAGATGATGTACCTCTACTTCACCAACATCAAGAAAGACGAGAAGCAGGTGCAGAACCTCATGACGCAGCTCGAGATATCGCTCAAGAACAAAGACCTGCAGCCCGCAGCCGTCTTCCAGGACTCGCTCACCAACAGCATGTACGCCCACAACCCGCGTTTCTCCAACATTCAGGCCGCCGACCTGAAGGATGTCAACTACGACCGCATCCTCGAGATTGCCAAAGACCGCTTCAAGGATGCCTCGAAGTTCACCTTCATCATCGTGGGTAACTTCGACGAGACGACACTCCGACCCATGCTCGAGCAGTATGTGGCATCGCTTCCCGCGCTGAAGGACAGCAAGACCGAGAAGCCGCGCGACGTGCGCACGTCGTTCAAGGGCAAGGTGAAGAACAGCTTCACCGTGAAGACCGACTCGCCCAACGCCATGTCGGTGCTCGCATGGGCTGCAGAGTTGCCCTACACGCTCGACAACGTGGTCAAGGCCGACGCCGTCGGACAGGTGCTCTCGCAGATCTACCTCGCCACCATACGCGAACAGGAGAGCGCTGCCTACACCTGCGGCTCCTACGGAGCCTTCGACCTCGCCGGCAAGAACCCGTTGTGCCGCATCATCGCCATCAGCCAGGGCAACCCCGAGAAGAACGCCCGCGCCGTGGAGCTGCTCTACAAGGGCTTCAACGACAACATGGCCAAGATGGATGCCGACGCCCTGCAGAAGGTGAAGGAGTACATGCTGAAGCAGGCCGACGTCGACGCCAAGACCAACAGCCACTGGATGGCCGTGCTCTCCACATGGAAAGACCAAGCCGTCGACCTGCAGACCGACTACAAGAAGGCTGTCGAAAGCCTCACCGCCGAGAGCTTGCAGCAGTTCATGAAGGTGGTCACCGCCTCGGGCAATCAGCTCGAAGTCATCATGATGACCGAGCCGAAGGACGAAGCGAAATAACACGCAGCCCCTCCGAGGGCTACTCATAGGCCGAAGCGCCCGCGACGAACCATTGTCGCGGGCGCTTTTTTTGTTTGAATAATCCTTACAAAACCTTCGCTTTAACGCTCTGTGGCTGCAAAATTCTGAAATTAAAATCCCACGGCCGAATCTGAGCGATTCTCGCGGGAGTTGTAACGCGCTGAAAACAAGCGTCTTGTCTTTTCTTTACATTT
>DEJE01000044.1:19451-20353 GCA_002353205.1 Prevotella sp. UBA2756
AAATGGCTCATTTTGAAAATCAAACCGAAAAATTTCGCCATTTTGTTCAATCCTTTTACCGCCTCAAAACGATTTGTCTCTCTAAAACGATCAAAAATTCATGCAAAAAAATCCGGTTAAAGAAATTGACAAAGAGAGGGACGGGGCCCCCCTCCGTCTCCCCCGAGAGGGAGGGTATAGTCAGTTCGAACTGAGGACAGGGACCCCCCTCCGTCTCCCCCGAGGGGGAGAGAGTATAGCCCTGGTTCTTAGAAAGCCTCCCCTCGGGGAGGTTTGGTGGGGGCTTTTCCTCCCCTCGGGGAGGTTTGGAGGGGGCCGTGTTCCCTGAAGAAAAAATCGCGCTGTTTAAGATTCTTTAAGTAGCTGCTAATGCGCCTTAACGATTTTATTTGTAAATTTGTAGCGAGAATCATCAACGCGATTATTAACCCAGTAAAACTATAACGAGATGAAGAGAATCATTACAATCATCGTGGCACTCGTGGCAATGGCTTCGGGCATGAAAGTGATGGCGGCAGAGAAGGAGGCGTATGCCGTCTATACCCCTGACGACAAAACCCTGACGTTCTACTACGACGACCAAAGATACGAACGAGAGGGCTACAAGTATTCGTTGAACACGGGAACAAACATTCCTGGGTGGATCAACGCCGACAAGCAGTTCACCAAAGTGGTGTTTGCACAATCGTTTGCCAACTATAGGCCGACAACCACCTATAAATGGTTTATCGACCAGTCGCATTTGACAACGATCACCAACATCCAGAACCTAAAGACAGAAAATGTAACTGTCATGGAATTTATGTTCTCTGGTTGCAAGAATCTGACAAGCCTTGACTTGAGCAGCTTCGATACATCCAAGGTGACAGGCATGATGGATATGTTCTCTGGTTGCAGCAGCC
>DEJE01000044.1:20493-22580 GCA_002353205.1 Prevotella sp. UBA2756
TGAGCAACTTCGATACATCCAATGTGACAACCATGTACTTTATGTTCTATAATTGCAGCAAACTTACGAGCCTTGATGTGAGCAGCTTCGATACATCCGATGTGACAGACATGAGTTATATGTTCCATCGTTGCAGCAGCCTGACCACGGTCTATGTGGGAAGCAAGTGGACCATCGCTAAGATCGTGTCTTCTGAAAAAATGTTCAATGGTTGCGCTGCCATCAAGGGTGAGAAGGGAACGATATATGATGCCACCCATACAGATGCCTGGTATGCCCATATTGATGGCGGAACAGACAATCCCGGATACTTCACAAGGGGAACACATGCGTACGCCGTGGATGACAACGGCGTACTCACGTTCTACTATGATAAGCAGCGATATGTTCACATGGGAACCACTTATGATATGAATACGGGAAAGAACAACCCTGGCTGGTACGATGTCAGGACTCAAGTCACGAAGGTCGTGTTTGATCCCTCGTTCACGGACGCGCGCCCGACAAGCACCAACTGCTGGTTCTACGAAATGGGGAACCTCACTTCGATTACGGGTCTCCAGTATCTGAACACCTCGGAAGTGACGACATTCAGGTATATGTTCGTGAGGTGCAGCAAGCTGACGAGCCTTGACCTAAGCGGCTTCAACACAAGGAAGGTGACTTCCTTGGCAAGCATGTTCAGTGGCTGTAGCAGTCTGACAAGTATCGACCTGAGCCGTTTCAACACGAGTGGTGTGACATATACGGGTAACATGTTCTCTGGCTGCAGCAGTCTGAAGACAATCTATGTTGGAAGTGGCTGGACGATGACTGCCGTGACCACGGATACTGACATGTTTAAGGATTGTACAGCTCTCGTGGGAGGTCAAGGCACACGGTTCAGCAGCAGTCACATAGGCAAGGAGTATGCCCACATCGACGGCGGTTCGAGCAATCCCGGCTACTTCACCGGCGTTCTGGAAGTGGTGACGGGCATTAGCGAGGCTTCGCCTCTAAATGATAATGGCGAAGCTGTGCTTCTAAATGATAAAGGACAAATGATAAATGATCAAGCTGGGGAGTGGTATTCGCTCGACGGGCGGCGTGTGATGGCTCCGCAGAAGGGACATATCTATATACGTGAGGGGAGGAAAGTGGTTTATTAAAAGCCCCACCCCGGCCCTCCCCGAAGGAGAGGGAGCATAACCCCCTCCCTGCCTCCCCGAGGGGAGGGAGCAGAATTACGTCAATTACGAAAATTTCTTTCCTTATTTCCCCGAACACTAACCTCAGTACAAAATAAATGCGCGCATTTATTTTGTATTGTTCGCACTTATTCGTACCTTTGCACCTAAATATCAATAAAAGGCAAAAGCATGATTCTTTTTTTCAAGACCCCGTCAGAGAGTGTGATAGCAACCGAGGTTGACCACCAGCTGGATCAACAGGAGATCAACGAACTGTGTTGGCTGTATGGCGATGCGCAGCTGTTGGAAGGCAGCGAGCAGAAAGGCTTCTTCGTAGGCCCGCGGCGCGAGATGATCACGCCGTGGAGTACGAACGCCGTGGAGATAACGCAGAACATGAACCTGCACGGCATCTCGCGCATTGAGGAGTATTTCCCCGTGGCGAGCAAGGATGCCGACCACGACCCCATGCTCCAGCGCATGTATGAAGGCCTCGACCAGCGCATCTTCACCGTTGTGAGAGAGCCGCAGCCCATCAAGCATGTGGAGAACCTGGAGGAATACAACGAGCAGGAGGGTCTGGCGCTCTCGCCCGAGGAGATCGACTATCTGCACAAGATAGAGAAGGAGCTGAAACGGCCGCTGACGGACAGCGAGATCTTCGGCTTCGCGCAGATCAACTCGGAGCACTGCCGCCACAAGATCTTCGGCGGAACGTTCATCATCGACGGCGAGGAGAAGGAGTCGAGCCTCTTTGCCATGATCAAGAAGACCACGGCGGAGAACCCGCACAAGATACTGTCGGCCTACAAGGACAACGTAGCCTTCTCGGAAGGACCCGTGGTGGAGCAGTTCGCTCCCGCCGACCAGAGCACGGCCGACTGGTTTGAGGTGAAGGACATCGAGAGCGTCATCTCG
>DEJE01000044.1:22646-24037 GCA_002353205.1 Prevotella sp. UBA2756
ATCCGCGACCGTATGGGCGGTGGCGTCGGCTCGTGGCCCATCGCCGGAACGGCTGTCTACATGACGGCATATCCGAGGATGAGCGAGACGCAGGCCTCCCTTTCAGCCCCCGAGGGGGCTCCTGCCCGCGACTGGGAGACAATCCTTCCCGTGCGCCAGTGGCTGTATCAGACGCCTGAGCAGATACTCATCAAGGCATCGAACGGAGCGAGTGACTTCGGAAACAAGTTCGGACAGCCGCTCATCTGCGGTTCGGTGCTCACCTTCGAGCATCAGGAAGGTGAGGAAAAATACGCCTACGACAAGGTGATCATGCTCGCGGGCGGCGTGGGCTACGGCAAGAAGCGCGACTGCCTGAAGAAGGAACCGCAGAAAGGCAACAAGATTGTCGTCGTGGGTGGCGACAACTACCGCATCGGTCTGGGCGGCGGCAGCGTGTCGTCGGTGGACACCGGCCGCTATTCGAACGGCATCGAGCTGAACGCCGTGCAGCGCGCGAACCCCGAGATGCAGAAACGCGCCTACAACCTGGTGCGCGCACTGGTGGAAGAAGATACAAACCCCGTTGTCAGCATCCATGACCACGGCTCGGCAGGACACCTGAACTGTCTGTCGGAGCTGGTCGAGGAGTGCGGCGGAGAGATAGATATGACGAAGCTGCCCATCGGCGACAAGACGCTCTCGGCGAAGGAAATCATCGCCAACGAGAGTCAGGAGCGCATGGGACTGCTCATCGACGAGCAGCACATCGACCACGTGCGCCGCATCGCCGAGCGCGAGCGTGCCCCGCTGTATGTCGTCGGCGAGACCACGGGCGACGCACACTTCTCGTTCCGTCAGGGCGACGGTGTGAAGCCTTTCGATCTCGACGTGGCCCAGATGTTCGGCCACTCACCCAAGACGGTGATGGTCGACAAGACCGTGGAGCGGAAGTATGAGGATGTGAAGTATTCGGCCCCCCTTTCAGCCCCCGAGGGGGCTACTATAGCCACAAGCGCAGCAACAAAAGAAGCCCCCTCGGGGGCCGTAGGGGGGGCTCTTCTCAAGACATACCTCGAAAAGGTGCTGCAGCTGGAGGCCGTGGCCTGCAAGGACTGGCTGACGAACAAGGTGGACCGCTCGGTGACGGGCAAGATAGCGCGCCAGCAGTGCCAGGGCGAGATTCAGCTGCCGCTGAGCGACTGCGGCGTCGTGGCCCTCGACTACCGCGGCGAGAAAGGTATTGCCACCGCACTGGGACACGCTCCACAGGCCGGTCTGGCATCGCCCGAGGCTGGCAGCGTGCTGTCGGTGGCCGAGTCGCTGACCAACCTGGTGTGGGCACCGCTGACCGACGGCCTTGACAGCGTGAGCCTGTCGGCCAACTGGATGTGGCCCTGCCGCTCGCAGGA
>DEJE01000044.1:24063-26831 GCA_002353205.1 Prevotella sp. UBA2756
TGCCGTGCAGGCGCTGAGCGACTTCTGCTGCGCCATCGGCGTCAACGTGCCGACGGGTAAGGACTCGCTCTCGATGAGCCAGCAGTACCCCAACGGCGAGAAGATCATCTCGCCGGGAACGGTCATCGTCAGTGCCGGCGGTGAGGTGTCGGACGTGAAGAAGGTCGTTTCGCCCGTCTTGGTGAACGACAAGAACTCCAGCATCTACCACATAGACTTCTCGTTCGACGAGCAACGACTGGGCGGCAGCGCCTTCGCGCAGACCTTTGGCAAGGTGGGCAGCGACGTGCCGACGGTGAAGAACTCCGAATATTTCGTTGACTGCTTCAACGCCATACAGGAACTGATCCGTCGCGGCTGGATCATGGCAGGCCATGACATCTCGGCAGGCGGACTTATCACCACTCTGTTGGAGATGACCTTCGGCAACCGCCGCGGCGGTCTGCACATCAACCTGCACAACCTGGCAGGCAGCGACATCGTGAAGAACCTCTTCGCCGAGAACCCCGGCGTGGTGATTCAGGTGAGCGACGTACACAAGAACGACCTGAAGGAGTTCCTCGAGGATGTGGGCGTGGGCTACGCCAAGATTGGCTATCCCACACCGAACGAGCGCACGCTGGTCGTGAAGAAAGACGACTATGAAGAAAGCTTCGACATCGATGAGCTGCGCGACGTATGGTACAAGACATCGTACCTCCTCGACCGCCAGCAGAGCCGCAACGGCTGCGCCGAGGAACGCTACAAGAACTATAAGCAGCAGCCGCTGGAGATGGCCTTCAACCGCGGTTTCACCGGCAAGCTGTCGCAATACGGGCTGAAGCGCCGCCACGACGCGAAGGACAACCGTCCGAAGGCTGCCATCATACGCGAGAAGGGCACCAACGGTGAGCGCGAGATGGCCTACTCGCTCTATCTCGCCGGCTTCGACGTGAAGGACGTGATGATGACCGACCTCATCACAGGGCGCGAGACGCTGGAGGAGATTCAGATGATCGTCTTCTGCGGAGGCTTCTCGAACAGCGACGTCCTCGGCTCGGCTAAGGGCTGGGCGGGCGCCTTCCTCTTCAACCCGAAGGCCAAGGAGGCCCTCGACAAGTTCTACGCCCGCAAGGACACCCTCTCGCTCGGCATCTGCAACGGCTGCCAGCTGATGGTGGAGCTGGGACTGGTTGACAAGTTGGATGACCAAGCCAACAACTCGTCAACTCGTCAACTTGTCGACTCGTCAACTAAGATGAAGATGCTGCACAACGACTCGCGGAAGTTCGAGAGCGAGTTCATCACGCTGCAGATTCCTGAGAACAAGAGCGTGATGTTCGGTTCGCTCAGCGGCAACAAGCTCGGTCTGTGGGTGGCCCACGGCGAAGGGAAGTTCCATCTGCCCGGCAGCGAGGACCAGTACCACATCGTGGCGAAATATAACTATTCGGGCTATCCCGCCAACCCCAACGGCAGCGACTTCGACGTGGCTGGCATCTGTTCGGCCGACGGCCGACACCTGGCCATGATGCCGCACCTGGAGCGTGCCATCTTCCCCTGGCAGTGCGCTTGGTATCCCGAGAGCCGCCGCATGGACGAGGTGACTCCGTGGATCGAGGCTTTCGTAAATGCAAGGAAGTGGATTGAGGGAGTCAGGAAGTAAGACCCCCTCCCGGCCTCCCCGAGGAGAGGAGGGAGGAGTTCTTTGCAAGCAAAGCGACCAAAGTCGAGCGAAGAATTAAGAGGGAAGAGTTAAGAATTAAGAGGTGAGATAGGATGAAGGGCATCTATTGGGACTTGTTTCGCACCTTTTTCAAGATTGGCGTGGTCACCTTCGGCGGTGGCTACGCCATGATACCGTTGATAGAAACGGAGGTGGTGGACAAGAAGAAATGGGTAGGCAAGCAGGATTTGCTCGACCTCATCGCCATCGCCCAGAGCTGTCCGGGAGTCTTCGCGGTGAACATCAGCATCTTCATAGGCTACAAGCTGAGGAAGGAGAGGGGAGCGGCCTGCGCTGCCCTGGCCACATCGCTGCCATCGTTTATCATCATCCTGCTCATCGCCATGTTCTTCCACCAGTTTGAAGACAACAAGGTGGTGGCCGCCATGTTCCGGGGCATACGTCCGGCAGTGGTCGCTCTCATCGCCGTGCCGACGTTTAATCTGGCGAAGAAGGCGAACATCAACCTGGCCAACTGCTGGATTCCTATCGGCGGAGCGCTCCTCATCTGGCTCCTCGGCGTGAACCCCATCGTCATCATCATCGTGGCCGGGCTGGCAGGCTATGTCTACGGAAGGTATATCCAGCCTACCGAATGAGGGTTCCGTAAACGCTACGAGAGCGCGACCGGCGTAGGAAGAAGGGTTTTAAAACTGTATTGAATGCTATATCTGTATCTGTTTATCACGTTTTTTGAAATCGGACTGTTCGGGTTCGGTGGAGGTTACGGCATGCTCTCGCTCATCCAGGGTGAGGTGGTGCACCACTGGCACTGGATGACGACAGCCGAATTTACCGATATCGTGGCCATCAGTCAGATGACACCCGGACCGGTGGGCATCAACTCGGCCACCTACTGCGGATATACCGCCGCTATCAACGCAGGCTACAGCATTCCCATGGCCATCCTCGGCTCGGCCACCGCCACCTTCGCCTTGGTGCTGCCGTCGCTCATCCTGATGATCGTCATCAGCAAGATGTTCATGAAATACATGCAGACACACCTCGTGAAGAGCATCTTCACCGGACTGCGACCCGCCGTGGTGGGACTGCTGGCCGCCGC
>DEJE01000044.1:26959-47867 GCA_002353205.1 Prevotella sp. UBA2756
GCCATTGCCGGTCTGCTGTTGCTCTACTGACCGGCCTCCAACGCTGACAATCATTTCTGTAACTAATAATTACCTATCAAAACAAACTCACAATGAAACATCTGCTAACTGCCATCCTGTTGACAACAACCCTAACGGCCAACGCCCAAGAACAACGACAGCAATGGCCGACAGAGCCTTTCACGACAGACACCCTGATGGTGCACGACCCCGTGATGGCCTATGAGAACGGCACCTACTATCTCTATGCCACAGGCATGGGCATACAGATGGCTACGTCGAAAGACCGCAAGACGTGGACCGTGTATCCTCAAGGGGTCCTGAAAGACGAAATACCGGCCTGGACACACGACTCGGTGCCAGATTTCAAGAAGCATATCTGGGCCCCCGATCTCATTCAATGGCACGGTCGTTGGTGGATGATGTACAGCTGTTCGTCGTTCGGCGTGAACACCTCGGCCATCGGACTCATCAGCAACACGACGCTCGACCCGCAGGCTGACGACTATAAATGGCGCGACGAGGGCTGCGTCATCGCTTCGAAAGGGAAGCGCAACGACTGGAACGCCATCGATCCCAACATCATCATCGACGACAAGGACCAGGCGTGGATGACGTGGGGCTCGTTCTGGGACGGCATACAGCTGATACGCCTCGACGACACCATGCACCCGATGAAGGGATGGAAGCCGCGCACCATCGCCCGCAGGCACGCTCCGGGCAACTTCAGCCACGCCGAAGAAAACCCCACGTCGAAGTTTGCCGGACAGAACGCCATCGAGGCTCCTTTCATCATGAAGCACGGAGGGTACTACTACCTGTTCGTGTCGTGGGACTACTGCTGCCGCGGCGCAAAGAGCAACTACCGCGTGGCCGTGGGACGAAGCCGTTCGGTGGAAGGACCCTACGTGGACAGACTGGGCATGGACATGCGCCTGGGCGGCGGCAATCTGCTCATCGAGGGCGACAAGAAGGCGTTTGAGGCCCTGGGCCACTGCGCTGCCTACCACCTCAACGGTGAGGACCTCTTCATCTGCCACGGCTACAGTGCACCCCTCGGCGGTGCCTCGATCCTCGTGCAGAAGAAGATCGGCTGGACGGCCGACGGATGGCCCGAACTGAAATGATACAACCGTAGACAACGATGAAGAAAGTACTGCTCCTCATCCTCACGATGACCCTGGCTCTCGGCATGGTGGCACAGACACCCTTTGCCGAGCGCTACAACGTGGTCACGCTGGACATGCAGTCAGGACTGCCCAACAACCATGTCGACGACCTGCTCACCGACAGCTATGGTTTCATGTGGATAGCCTCCACGGGGGGCGGTCTGCTGAAATACGACGGATATACTTTCTTCTCGCCCACGGTCTACAACATGGGATTCACACCGCGCAGCAACTCATGCCGACGCATTGCCGAGGACAAGCAGCACCGGCTCTGGGTGTGCTACGAGGAAGGCACCGACGTGATCGACCTGCTGACGATGCGGAAGATGCCAACCGACGGCGCGCAAAACGCCGAACTCGACTCCATCCTGTCGCAGCCGTCGGTCCATGTGCATTGCGACACGCAGGGTAACGTGTGGCTCGCCTCGCGTACCTATATATATTATATGGTGTTCGACAACGAAGGAAAGCTGACGAAAACGCTGAAATACCGATACCGCAGCTCGGCTCCCGACGTGCAGATGCGCGACGTGGAGGGTAACGGCACGATATGGGCCGCTTTCGACGGCGGGCTCTACCGCCTCGTTCCCAACGGTGACAAGCTGGCGAAGCAGGAGATAGCCGTCGCTTTCCGCAACATGAACAGTGGGTTCATTGCCGACTTCGTGCAGGACGACAACCATATATGGGTGGGAACGGTGGACGGACTGTTTCGCTACAACAGGCACGACCATTCGCTCAGACACTATACGCACGGACCGGAGGCAGGAAGTCTGTCGCACAACGCCACAACATGCCTCACGCTGACACCCGACGGGACGCTGCTCGTGGGCACGCTGGGCGGACTGGACGTCTATCAGGTGCAGACCGACAGCTTCGAGCACTGGTCGACGGTCTCGGCCACCCCGCTGGCGAGCGACTTCGTGACACGCGTCGTCATGCAAGGGCAGCAGATATGGATCGGAACGGAGACGGGAGGCATCGTCAGGCTTGCCCCAAGGCAGCTGCAGTTGCGCAACTATGTGCACAAGGCCGACGAGCCGACGTCGCTGTCGCAGAACGCCGTGAACGCCATGTATACCACCGCCGACGGCACACTGTGGGCAGGAACGGTGGAGGGCGGACTGAACTGCAGGCTTCCCGGCAGCCAGACGTTCATACACATCACGAAAGGTAACAGCCTGCTGCCGCACAACTCCGTCTCGGTCATCACCGCCGACGCTTCGGGGCAGCTCTGGGTGGGCACCTGGGGCGGCGGACTGTGCTCGGTGGACGGCCAGCAGCGAACGGTGAAGCCGCTGATAATCCCCGCTCCCTACAGCGTGCTGACGCAATATGTCGGGGCGTTGGCCTACGATGCCATCAACAACGGACTCTGGATAGGGGCGAACAACGGGCTCTTCTTCTACGATTTCGCGACGAACTCGATTGTGGAACCCTTTGATGGCTGTCGCGAGGTGAGAGGATGTATCGGCTCGCTCATCTCGAAGGAGGGCGAACTGTGGATGGGATGTCTCGACGGCTTGCGCGTGGTGGACCTGAAGAGCCGCGACGGCAAGGGACGCTTCAAGACGCGAACGCTGCGCTATCGGCTCGACATGCCGGAGAGCGGCATCATAGAAAAGATATGTTGCTTCTGTCAGACAGGCGACGGAACGATTTGGCTGGGGAGCAATGTGTATGGACTCTACCAACGGACGGTCGACGCCAAGGGTCAGGAACGTTTCCTCAGGTACACGCAACAGCAGGGTCTGGCCAACAATGCCGTGAAGGGCATAGTGGAAGACAACCGCGGGCAACTGTGGATCGCGACGAACAACGGGCTCTCGCTGATGAACCGCGAGAAGGGAGTCTTCACCAACTACGGCACCGACGACGGTCTGGCCTGCCAGCAGTTCTACTGGAACTCGGCCGTGAAAGGCCCCGACGGCACCGTCTTCCTGGGCTCCGAGAGGGCACTGACCGAGCTGAGCGGTGAGAACAAAAGCCTGCAAGGGCCGCAGGGACGACTGCGGTTCACGCACCTCACCATCGACAATATAGACATTACGGCCGAATCAGAGCATCTGGACCTTGACATCTCGCAGGCCACGCGAATCAAGATGCACGAGAGCAACAAGTCGCTGGTGCTCAGTTTCTCGGCACTCAACTTCGTCGGTGAGCACAGCGGAACGTACAGCTATCGACTGAATGGCTTCGACAACGAATGGACCAAGCTGCCCGCGGGGGAGCACATCGTGCGCTTCACGTCGATTCCTCCTGGTTCATACACGCTGGAAGTGCGCTATGAGTCGGCCTTCAGCGAGGAGCGACAGGAGATGATAGCGATCGATATCGACGTGGCACCCTATTTCTGGCACAGCTGGTGGTTCATTGCCATAGCCCTCGTGCTGTTGTCGGTGGCAGTGTCGTGGGTCTATCGCAGACGGCTGCAGTACATCAGCCGGAAGATCAAGGCCGAGGAGGAACGGCGGTTGATGGCTCCCATCGAGAAAGCCGTGCTCGAAAGCGAGAACCCTGAGCAGATGCAGGCGCGCATCCAGGATATCCTTCACATTCAGAAGACGCTCGAGGAGAGTTCGGAAAAGACCGCCGATGCCGACAACGAGAAGGCCAAGATGGCATCGCGTCCGTTCATGGAGAAGGTGACGGAGGTGATGGAACAGAACTATATGAACTCCGACTTCGGCGTTCAGGAGATGTGCGATGCGATGGGCATGAGCCGTTCGCTGCTGTCGAAGCGCCTCAACGAGGAGGCCGGTCTGCCCGCCACACAGTTCATTCGCAACTACCGTCTGGGTATCGCCCGTCGGCTCCTGGGCAAGAAAGACAGCTCGCGCAACATTGCTGAGATAGCGTTCAGCGTGGGCTTCAACGATCCGAAATACTTCACCCGTTGCTTCACGAAGCAGTATGGCGTCAGTCCGAGCAACTATTCGGCAGCGGGAGAACAGGATGCAAAACAAACGGATGGTGGAGAAGAAAGCGGCGAAAACGGGGCTATGGAGCCGGTTTTGTCCTAAAAAGAAGCCTTTTTCTCGTTTTGTCCACCCATTATTTCGTTTTGTCCACCATAACGCGTGTATATTTTACTACTTTTGTACGCTTTTAATCGTGAACGCAGTGACGCGTGGGATGAGAGCCATGACAAATTACAATAATAACTAATAAACAATATTTAAGTACTAACCACTATCGTCGTTTCGCTATGATCAGGAATTCATTCTTTGCATTCATTTGCATCATCGGATGATCTCCGCAGCGCGCTCTGGATGAAGAACGGGGCGGTGGCGTACACTTGCATCGGCTCCTTCCATACCAAGGCCGGCCATACAAGCTTTATAATTCCATAACATATCAAACCAATAAAACAAATGACAATGAGAAAACAGTTTTTATTCTCTGCGATGCTGACGCTGGGCGTCATGGCAGGCCTCGTGGTCTGTCCTGTTCCCGCGGAGGCATCTGTGACACAGTCGCAGACTATCAAGGTCAGTGGACAAGTTGTTGACCAAGATGGAGAGCCTCTCATTGGAGCAACAGTCAGGGTGAAAGACTCCGAAAACGGATCGGTCACCGACATCGACGGTAATTTCCAGATGAATGCTCCTGCCAATGGTACTCTCGTGGTGAGCTACGTCGGTTTCCAGGACGCTCAGGTGGCCATCGGCGGCCGTAGTGATCTGGGCCAGATCAAGCTCTCTTCTGATTCAAAGCTTCTCGACCAGGTGGTCGTCGTCGGTTACGGTACTCAGAAGAAGGCCGACCTGACGGGTTCGGTGGCCATCGTGAACGCCGAGGAAATGAAGCGCGTGTCGAACTCCAACATTTCCACGATGCTCGAAGGTAAGGTGGCTGGTGTGCAGATCACCTCCGACGGTCAGCCCGGCGCCGACCCGTCGGTGCGCATCCGCGGTATCGGCTCGTTCGGCAGCACTGCCCCGCTGTATGTGGTCGACGGTGTGCCCATGGGAACCACTATCCGCGACTTCTCTCCGAACGACATCGAGACCATCCAGGTGCTGAAGGACGCTTCTGCCGGTGCCATCTACGGTTCTCGTGCCGCTAACGGTGTGGTGATCATCACCACAAAGAACGGTAAGAAGGATCAGCCCGTGAAGGTGGACTATAAAGGCTACTTTGGTATCGACGTGATTCCAAGCAGCACTTACGACATCATGGATGCCAACCAGTACAGCAACTATCTGGGCCAGGCAGCAGCCAACTCCAACACGCCGCTGCCCAGCGGTTATTCGCTGAACCCCGAGACTGGCAAGTATCAGTTCATGGATGGCACCAATACCGACTGGTTCAAGGAAGTGTTCAAGACAGGAACCCGTCAGAACCACAACATCAACTTGAGCGGTGGTGGTGCAAACAACACCTACAACGTAGGTCTTGACTATTTCCAGCAGAAGGGTACACTGGAGGGCGCAGGTCCTAACTACCAGCGTTTCACTGCCCGCGTGAACAACACGATGGACACCAAGTTCATCCAGTTCCGCACCAGCCTGGTTTACTCTCACTCCAATCAGGACGGTATGGGTCTGTCGAATGCCAACGAATACGTGCAGGGGCTTTACGGCGACGTGACCAACGTGTTGCGCGGTACGCTGCTGATGCAGCCCACCATCAAGGCCTACGACGAGAGCACCTGGTATCTGGACGACAAAGTGCCGGCTGCCCGCAACTACAGCTATGATGCCTACGGCTATGGTGTTTACTATAACGACATTCACGGTGACATTTCCGCATCCAACCCCCTGTTGGTTAACAACAAGCTGACACGTAACACGATTGTTGACCGCGTAGTAGGTACAGGTTCTGCCGATGTGAACCTGCTGAAGATGATTGGCATCGATAGCAAGAGCCACAAGCTGAACTATAAGCTGAACCTCTCTTACAGCAAGACCCACGCCATGGATAAGACATGGATTGGCGCATGGATCCAGAGCAACCGCGTATATCTTGACAAGACCAACGAGACGCTGACCGAGAACAAGCGCACGTATTCAGACTTCCTGGCTGAGAACACACTGACCTACGATGCTACCCTCGGCCTTCACCACTTCAATCTGCTTGGTGGTATCACTTATGAGGAAGAGAACACTCACATCCTGAACGCCTGGGGCAAGAACTATCCCGAGCCTTACTATCTGCAGATTGGCAACGGTTCCGACCGCGATGCAAGTTCTGAAGAATACAAGCACGCCCTGACTTCATTCATCGGCCGTCTGATTTACGACTACGACAGCAAGTATCTGCTTTCCGTCATTCTCCGTCGTGACGGCAGCTCACGCCTGACCAAGGACATCCGCTGGGGCACCTTCCCCTCAGTATCTGTGGGATGGCGTCTTGACAGGGAGAAGTTCTTCCCCGTGAATGCCAACATCATCAACATGTTCAAGATTCGTGCAAGCTACGGTGAACTCGGTAATGAGAACATCGGAGAGTATGCTTATCTTGCAACCTACAGAGCAGGCTACATGTCGTACAGCTTCAACAACAACGTAGTGTATGGTACATCCATCGAAGACTTCGTTAACGGAAACCTCGCATGGGAGAAGAAGAAGACAACCAACGTAGGTCTTGACGTCGCATTGTTCAACAACCGCATCGAGTTCACCGCTGAGTGGTACAAGAACAAGTCAACCGACCTGCTCTACAACGTTCCCGTTCCTGCCAATGCAGGCGTAAGAAATGAGACCGTGACGATGAATGCTGCCGAGATGGAAAACAGCGGTTTTGAGTTCTCTCTGACCTATCGCAACAACGACCACCCGCTGAAGCACCAGATCAGTGCCAACCTGAGCACGCTGAAGAACAAGGTTACCTCTCTTGGTTTCGGCAATCAGTCGTATATCACTGGCGACTATGCAACCTTCGTCGGACAGGAAGTCGGACAGTTCTATGGATGGATCTATGAAGGTATTGCCCGCACACAGGCCGACCTTGACGCCCATGCCACACAGACTGGCGCACAGATTGGTGACTGCCTCTATAAGGACGTGAGCGGCCCGAATGGCGAGCCCGACGGCATAATTGACGCTAACGACCGCGTCGTGCTGGGCAGCGGTCTGCCTAAGATCAGCTTCGGTCTGAGTGCTCATCTGGAGTACAAGAATTTCGACCTGAGCATTTCCACGTTCGGTGCACTCAACTATCATGTCAGCGACGGTATCTACAACAGTCTGAACTCTTGCTACGGCTGGGCCAACAAGGATGTTGAGATTGGTGATGCCAACCGCTATTCGGAAGACGGTCTGACCTACATTTCAAGTGTTCCCCGTACCTACATCACTGCTAACGGTGAGGGCTGGAACGACTACTTCAGCGATCGTAAGATCCAGAATGCCGCTTACTGGAAACTGGCCAACATCGAACTTGGCTACAACTTCCCCGACAAGTGGTTCAAAGGCACCATTTCGGGAGCCCGCATCTACGTATCGGCTCAGAACCTCTACACCTTGACAAAGTATAAGGGATACAATGTGGACTATGCCGGCGGCACCTTCACCCCGGGCTTCAACTGGTGTTCTTATCCCAGCGCACGTAGTTTCATGGCTGGTGTCCTCTTCTCCTTCTAATGAATTGATAATAGATAATTGATAATTGAGAATCATTATGAAACTATATAAAATTTCATTTGCCCTTTTGCTGGGCATCGGCACGCTGACCTCTTGCAGCGACAAGTTGGAGCTGAGCAACCCCAACCAGCCGACGACAGAAACCTTCGGAAGCTCCATCAAAGACCTGGAGGATGCCGTTATAGCATGTTACCACCATACCCGCATGGAGGGAACCTACGCCCGTGTCGGCTACACGCTTGACGCTTGCCGTGGCGACGAGGTGTGGAATGTGGCACAGTCATGGAACCACATCGTTGCTGACAATCTGAACGTTCCAATCACTAATGGCGAGGTGGCATGGATTTGGCGCGACTGGTACTATGCGATCAACATCAGCAACTTTGTCATTACTAAATGCAATGAGAAAGAAGGAGACACCAGTGATGCCCTGAAACGCATCAAGGGACAGGCTCTCTTCACCCGTGCGCTGGCCTATTATAACCTGGCCAATCAATTCCAGAACCCTGCTTTGATTCTTGACTACAAGGATTATTCCACGCTCGATGGTCTTTATGCATCAAACAAAGAGGAGGGTGATGCTGACGGACTTGCCCAGTACGACCGCGTGATGGATCAGGTGGAGGCCGACTTCGCCGAAGCCATGTCATTGCTTCCTTCCCGCGACGCTGGCGGCGAGTGGGCAAAAGGACGTTATACGAATGGTGCTGCCGCTGGCTTCTATGCTCGCGCACTGATGCAGCGTCATAAGTACAGCGAGGCTCTGACCGTGCTGAAGGCTATCATCGGTGGCACCTACGGTCACTATGAGTTGATGGCCAACTATGGCGACAACTTCCGTGAAGGTCCTGCCTACGAGAACAATGCCGAGAGCCTCTACGAAGTGCAGTTCCTGGATTACGGTTCTCAAGGTCCTGATGACGAGTGGACCCCTGTCAATGTCACAAAGAATGCTTCGCAAGGCCATGCCATTGAGAGCAACTATGCTCCTGCACATGTAGGCAGCTGGCAAGACTTGTCGGCAGCTCCCTGGCTCTATCAGCTTTTCAAGGCCGAGCGCACCACCAACGGTTCTCTCGACCCGCGTCTCTACTGGACCATTGGCACCTACGAGCCTGAGTGGGAAGGCTTTGAATACGGTAACGTATGCTACCAGGAAGAGATGAAAGATGACGGCACAATAGTAACCAACGCCGTAAACGGCGGACTGCCTATCGCTAAGTGGACCAACTTCCGCACAGGTCTCTACAGCTCTGTCGTTACTGGTCTGAAGTGTGGTATCAACCTGCGCATCATGCGCTACTCCGACGTGCTGCTTCGTGCTGCTGAGTGCGAGAACGAAGTGAGCGGTCCCACCCAGCAGGCCATCGACTGGATCAACCAGGTGCGCCGCCGCGCTCAGCTGGCCGACCTGAACCTCTCAGACTTCAACACGAAGGACAAGCTGTTCGAGCAGATTGCCAACGTGGAGCGTCCGAAGGAGTTCGGTTGTGAGACAGGTCGTGGCTTCGACCTCATACGCTGGGGATTCTTCTATGACAATGGCCGCCTGCAGCAGCTGAAGGAGCATGGAGCCTATAGACTCGGTGCTGGCATTAAGGACGTAATTACCTATGGTGATGCAGGCGTGGAGAGCACTTACGACAAATACGAAAAAGGTCATGAGTACTTCCCCATTTTCCAGAACTATCTGAACGACAACGCAAACCTTGTCGGAAACTCTGCTAACAACAATTCGGATAACTCAGTTTACTTTACCCAGAAGGGCTGGACTGTTCATCCTGTTGTGAAATAATGAAGATGAGTAAAAATAACAAAAAACAGAAAAAGTTATGAAATACCTAAATAAATTAGCGTCCATCTTCTTTGCAGCAGCCCTTGGCATGCTGACGCTGACGAGTTGTGAAGGTGGTGACCTCTTCAATGTGAATGCTCCCGACTGGCTCTCCGAGATGGCAGGAAAGGAATCAGGCGAGGAATCTGGCGAGGAGGAGTTGACAGGCATGATGGAAGACGTCTACACCGTGGGTGCAACCGACTATTCCACAGGCTGGTGGGCTGCATTTTCTAAATACTATGTAATTCCTGAGGCTACGAAATGGGTTGCCCAGTTCAATCTGAGCATCAACCCCAGTGCCCCCAACACCTATAAGAACTTTGCGCTTATCATCACCAACGACGAAGACCGTGGCGCCGCCGGCTATCAGGAATATGGTGCCATCCGCTTTGACCACCAGCCCGACCCGGGTAACTCAGAGTGGGGTAACTATATCGACCGCAGCCTGGTAGAAAGTACACTTACTTTTTCAACCGACACAGACGAAGGTGTGCAGAAACTGGGTGGAAAGGTGACACTGACCATCGACCGTACAGAAGGTGGACTTATCGTAAAGATTACTAATGGCACTGTAACGAAGATCTACAAGCAGACTTCTGCACTTGCAAACCTGAATGCAGATGCGTCTAACACGAACATCCGCGCATTCCTCGTTCCCGAGGGAAGCTACATCAACTGGCTCTCCACCAACATTGAGCCTATCGGCGGATGCACCTCGAAAGAGGACAAGCAGCCCGTGGCGCTGAAACTCAACGGCGTGCCCAAGAAGGTGCTTCAGGGCACTTCGATTGAGGAAGCCTTCGCCAACATTACTGCTACTGTGCAGTTTGAGCAGGAAGTCTCGGCTACGGTGAAGTTCGAGGATCTGGCTGTGCAAGCTATTCCCGACCTTCTCTCGCTGGGCAAGAAGACCCTTGTGGCCGCTTATGCCAAGACGTTCAAGGGTGAGGCTGCTGCAACACCTGTCATCGGAACGGCTGAATTCGAGGTCGTCGACAAGATGTATACCTGCATTGGTGCTACCGACAACTCAACGCCCTTCTGGGGTGCTCACTCCGACGCTATTCAGGTGAAGGCTGGAGAGACCTTCGTATCGAAGTTCACCAACTATACCAGTGGCAATAGCAACTGGTGCAACTTCTGCATCGTGCTGACCCGTGCCGACAACACCGAGTATGCCGTGGTTCGTGCCGACAACTACGGCTGGGGCGACAGCTATGCCTCTTGTACGCCGAGCGGTGGTCAGTCCGACTGGGCCGCATGGCTTGCTGCCATGGACGGTGCAAAGGTCACGACATTCGTCACCAACAATGGTAACGGTACAGCCGACGTGAAGACTGTTATGGTCGGCAACGACGGAAACACCTATTATCAGGACTATATCGGCATGGCCATCAACTCCGACGACTTCTGGTTCCACTTCACGGTAGACGGCTGCCACCTCGAATTCGACGATGTTGTCGGTGCCGACGACAACTCTACAGCCTTCTGGGGTGCTCACTCCGAGATGTTCAAGGTGCCTGTCGGTCAGACCTACACACAACGATTCAGAAACTTCTCCAACCTGCAGAACAACTGGAACAACTTCTGTGTCGTTCTGACTCGTGCTGACAACACCGAGTATGCTGTGGTTCGTGCCGACAACTACGGTTGGGGCGACAGCTATGCTGCCTGCACGCCGAGTGGCGGACAGCCAGACTGGGGCGCTTGGCTTGCTGCAATGGACAATGCAATGGTAACGGTTTCCGTGACCAACAACAACGGCACTGCCGATGTGAAGTGCGTCATGGTTGGCAACAACGGCGTCACCTACAATCAGGACTATATCGGCATCAGTCCCATCGACGGCAATGATCTCTATTTCCGTTTCACTGTTGATGGTAGCCATATCGTCTTCGAATAACACGTAACATAACAACAAATTGCCTGTGGACGCATCCGTGTGTCTGCAGGCAATTTATTCATTAATAAAAATATGAAACAACTATATAAGTTCTTCTTCCTCTGTGCCATCTGCTCACTCACTGTTGCCTGCGGCGACAGCGACGATCCCGACACCCCCGATCCTGTGGTGCCCACACCCACGCCTACTCCCGACCCGACACCCGACCCCGTCGTCGACGACGACAAAGACGTGGGTAGTCCCAAGGACTTGAAGCGTGTCAGCGTGCACGATCCCAGCATCGTTTGGGAACCCGAATCCAAGACCTATTACATCTTCGGTTCCCACAAGGCCAATGCCAAGACGACGAACATGATGACATGGACCACGGTCTCCGTGCCCTGGGCAACGGCCACCGTTCCTAACACCACCAATAACAGCGTGGCTTTCGTCACACCAGCAGTCAAAACGGTGAAGAAAGGCGGAGCGGAAGTCAACTTCCCTGCCTTTAATGCGATGGCGTGGTCTAAGCGAGGCAACAGCGCCTATAACATTGACGGTAACCTGTGGGCACCCGATGTCATTTACAACAAGTCGATGAAGAAATGGTGCATGTATATGAGTGTCAATGGCGACAACTGGTATTCAAGCATCGTACTCCTGACGAGCGACAAGATCGCAGGACCTTACCTCTATCAGGGACCGGTGGTTATCAGCGGATTCCACACAGGAAACGCATACAAGGACACCGACCTGGAGCTGGTCCTCGGCGAACAGAGCACACTGCCCTCACGCTATAAAGCTCCGTGGGCATCAACCAATAAGCCCAGCTATCCCAACTGTATCGACCCTTGTGTGTTCTACGACGAACAGGGCAAACTCTGGATGTCATACGGATCGTGGAGCGGCGGCATCTTCATGCTGGAATTGGACGAGGCAACCGGTCTGCGTGACTACGACGTCGCTTACGAAACCAATAACAACAGCGATGCCTATTTCGGCAAGAAGATTGCCGGCGGTTACTATGTTTCGGGCGAAGCCTCATACATCGAGTACATTGGTGGTTACTACTACCTGTTCGTCACCTACGGCGGACTGGCTGCCGGCGGCGTTGCCTCCGACTATAACAACGGCGGTTACCAGATGCGCGTGTTCCGTTCGACCAATCCCGACGGGCCATACGTTGACGGAAAGAATACAAGCGCCGTGTTCACCAATTTCCTCGTAGATTTCGGACCCAATGCCAACGACGGCAACCGTGGTGTCAACATCTTCGGGGCATACGGAAACTGGGGCAATCAGACCACGGGAGACTGGTCTGAGCGGTCGCAAGGTCACAACTCCGTGATTGCAGCTGAAGACGGCCGTTACTATCTGGTCTACCACACCCGCTTCCAGAACAGAGGTGAAGGGCACGAAGTCCGCGTACATCAGCTCTTCCAGAACGAAGACAAATGGCTGGTGGCTGCTCCCTTTGAGTACACGGGTGAAGGGTTCAAGAGCACAAGTGTTGCGACAAAGCAGAAAATTGCCAAGGACAAGATTCCCGGCAAGTACAAGCTCTTGATTCACAACTACAAGCTCGACCACACCAAGAAGGCTTACTCCACACCGACGGACGTCACGCTGAATGCCGACGGAACGATCACGGGCAGTGATTACAACGGCAAATGGTCTATCAAGGAGGGAACGTCCTACATAACAATCAACTTAGACAAGGAATACAAAGGTGTCATGATAGAGCAGACTTTGGAGCCTAAGACCGACAAAGCACCTGCCTTCAGTGCCCTGTGCAGCTCAACAGGTGTCACCATCTGGGGTTACAAATACGCCGAGAACTAAGATGACGCGCCCTTTTCGTCAGACGACAAACGTATTACACGGCGAAAGGACACCTTCCGGAAAATCATTCTGTTCAGCAACAGAACAGTAAAACAACAAAACGAAATCGAGGGCATGCTCTAAAGGCATGCCCTCGTTTTCGTTAATGGGTCGAAGTAAATCGTACCGTAATTACAAGCTGGGCGTAATCTGAGCAATCCAGGCATCGATACGTTCATCGGTCTTGTCATCCTCGTTGATGTCATCAAGGGGCAGGCCGATAAACTTGCCATCGACGACGGCCTCAGAGTCATCAAAGGTGTAGCCGTCGGTTTCAACGTTGCCAATGAAGTTGGCTCCGCTGTTTTTTATGCCATTAAATAGTTCGCCCATGCCACCGACGAAGGTGTCGCTATACGATGAGCAGTCACCGCAGCCGAAGAGGGCAATGGTCTTACCGTTCAGATCGGCATCTTGCAGAACCTTCAGACCGTCGTACCAGTCATCCTGAAGTTCACCGGCACCCCATGTTGAGGTACCGAGAATCAAGTTCTGATGGCTACTGACGATGTCTGCAGAAAGATCCTGTACGTTCATAGACTCACAGCCCAGCTTCGAGGCAATCTTCTCTGCGATAGCCTCACAGGTTCCGGTTGAGGAACCATAAATAACAATTGTTGCGTTCATTAATTTATATTGTTTATAAGGTTAATACCTGCTTACACACTTGCTCCCACCTTCGGTCTTTCAGCTTTCGAAGAATCCCGCTTACTCTTACGCTTACAATAGCGCTCACACTGCACGCAGATGTCGTACCCGAGCATTGCGCCGAGAATGAAGTCCTCTTCAGGCGTGAGCTGGTTCAGCGGACGTGTGACGATGAATTGTATTGCCTCCATACATTCACGGCGACCGAAATACACGTTTAGGTTTTGCAGACCGGCTGGCTGCAGTATGTACGGAATGCCCTGGCTCTCCAGTCGTGACACTGCCTGCTCTCCATACTTCTTGTTGCAGGTGAACAGCACCATGCGGCGCACACCCTTTTGCAACTCGTAGATGTGGTTCATCAGAACCTTCATCTCGGCGGGTATCGTCATCGTTGTCCTCATCTCAATATGTCTTGATTACGGTTGCAAAGATAAAGGAAAAAAGAAATTTGTGCAATACCTAAATTTTAGTGTTTTTAAGCATTGCCATTTTGCACTGACCCACAAAAACTGATTAACAAAAAGTAGGTATCGGTTTTTCAATGTGACAGATTCTACAGGGTTATCAAACAGTTCTTTACCTCTGTTTTGTTGGTTCTGTATTCTGATTACACTTTTCTTTTACCTGTTTGTCTTTGCGAAGACACGGTTGCTTTGTTCTGATTGCAATCTTTCGTTTGCTTTTCCTGACAATCAGCATTCTTCGTCGAATTGCATTTCCCTGAAAAAGGGCAATTTCCTTTTTACCTTATCCTTTTTTTTACGTCATATTGGAAAAAAGAGGTAAAAGACTTGTGCAGGTCACATAAAATACCGACATTTGCACTCGAAAAACAATAAAGGGTTTTTAGGATAAACATTTTATAAGTTAAAAGAACACAATGCGTAAACTCTTGATTCTGGCTGTCGCCTTTGCCTTTCACTCTTTTGAGGCAAAAGCAGACAATGAGAAATCATTGACTCCCGACAATCCTGTCGATTCTCAGTTTGTATGGAACAGAAACCTTGACGAAGTCGTTGTGACGGGTCAGGGCGGTGCCGTCTCCAAGCGTCGCCTGTCCTCCAACATCACAAAGCTGTCGGCTACAGATTTGGAAAAGCTTCCAACGGGTCGCATCGACCAGATGTTGCAAAATGCGCTGCCCAATGTTCAGTTTACTCTGACAAACGGCCAGCCGGGAACTACTTCCATGATCAAGTCGCGCGGTCTTTCGTCGGCATTCACCAACTCCACACCTGTCATCTATGTCGACGGTGTGCGTGTGGACAACTTGAACACGGGCTCTTCACTGTTCAATGTCCTGAACAATGCTTACGGAAACATCAGCGGACAAACGGCAGCATCGAGTGCCATCGGCGACATCCCGATGGAGAACATCGACCACATTGAGTATGTTCCGGGCGGAGCGGCGACCACCCTCTACGGTTCCGATGCTGCAAACGGCGTCATTCAGATTTTCACCAAGAACCACGGCTCTGGCCGTTTCCTGGCATCCGTCCTGTCACAGTTAGGCTTTGACGTGGCAAATACGCAATACTATCACTTTGACCGCACCAAGGAACTGCTCCATCAGACGGGTTTCCAGCAGAAATACGGCCTGACATTCGCGGGTGGCACAGAGCGCATGGGCTATTCCTTCGGGGCCAGCATGAGCCAAAACACGGGAACCATCATCCACAATGGCAACGACCAGAAGAAGTATGACATCCGCTTCGGCTCTTCTATCCGCATGAACTCCATGCTGAAATATACGAACTCGTTCGGCTTCGTGGCTGAGGACTACAAACGCAACCGCAACGGAAACCAAGGCTACTATACGGGGCTGTGGTTTGCCGAGGGGGCTGCGGCAGCCAATTTTACCTATATGGGCGAGGATGGGCAGCAGCATAGCTTCCCTGCTGACATCGACGCAGCTACTCCCTACGAATATGAAAAGATGAAGGAGTTCGTCTCACAGGCAGAGGCACTTCAGGACCACAAGGAAGAGGTGAAGCGCTTCCAAACATCCCACCAGATAGAGTTCACGCCACTGAAGAACCTTACCTTCCATGCCACGCTTGGACTCGACTACCGCTACAACACCGACAAGCTGGTGGAGACCAACCGCTATCTTGTTCACACGCAGATGAAGCCCGCCGGAACCACCGACGCAGGCAGTGTGTCGAACTACGACCGCAACTACTACGGCATCACGGGCGAGCTCAACGGTCAGTGGAAGTACTATCACGACGAACTGTTCAGCAACGTCCTCACCGGAGGGTTTCAGTACTTCTCCACTCATGACCATCAGAGTCTCTATAAAGGACAGAACGTACGCGACGGCGCGCGCATCATGAGCGGTGCCGGCACCATCTATGCCGACGAGTGGCTCAGCTACCTGCACAGCTATGGTGGCTACCTGCAAGACAATTTCGGCTGGCTCAACCGCTACTACCTGGATCTTGGACTGCGCATCGACTACAATACTGCTTTCGGCGACCAAGTCGGTTGGCAAGCCTATCCGAAAGTCGGGCTCTCCTACGTCGTTACGGACGAACCGTGGATGCAGAATGTCGTCGACGGCGGATGGGTGAACTCGCTGAAGCTCATGGCCAACTACGGCGTGGCAGGCAGCTATCCCCCGGCTTTCGAGTATCAGCGCACGATCAATGTCAGCTCCTATCTTGACAAGCAGGCAAACACCTTCGGCAAGAACGGCAATCCCAATCTGGGACCGGAGAAGAAGCATTCTTTCGAAGTTGGTTTTCAAGGCTCGTTCTTCCACAATGTGCTTAACCTTGGACTCACATGGTACCACGCCATCACGCGCGATGCCCTTTTCAACGTACCCACGCTGCCGTCTTCAGGCCAGAGCAGTTCCTATCTGGCCAACATCGGTAAGATACGTAACCGCGGCATAGAGATGTACATGGGCCTGAATATCATCGACACGAAAGACTGGGGGCTCGCTATGCGCGCCTCGCTGAACACCAACGACAACAAGGTGCTCTCCACGGGCGGAGTCGTACCCTTTGCCATCGGCGGTTTTTCGTCGCGTACCATTGTGACCGTCGTAGAGGAAGGCAAGTCTGTAGGCTTCCTGCGCGGCACAGCGACCTCTCTCAACGCCGACGGAAGCGTCAACGAGACTCTTTACAATCAGGATCTTGGACGCACCATTCCGAAAATGTATGGCAACTTCTCGCTCTCTGCCCGTTGGCAAAGGCTGAACCTTACACTCATGGGCGACTATCAGACGGGGGCTTACGTTCACTCCTTCGACCGCCAGTTCCGATTTGCGAAGGGCATCAAGGACGATGCCATACCTGACGCGGCGCTCGAAGGCACCACGCAGGCCAAGACTTGGCTGAACTTCACGAACTTCTTCGTGGAGAAAGCCGACTTCCTGAAAGTGCGCAACATCTGCATCGACTATACGTTCAAGTTTCCCGAGTTTGTCTTGCATGAGCTGAATTTCGCTTTCAATGTCTACAATCCTTTCTCGTGGACCAGGAGCAGCGTGGACCCCGAAGCTGTTCTGAGCGGAGCACGCACGCAGGGAGCTGTTGCCACGGGTGGACTGAGCTACAGCAGCTACAGCCAGCCTCGGCAATATGTGCTGACTGCGAAGATCAACTTTTAGGTAATAATTCATAATGCATAATGTAATTTCAAAAAAAGAAACATGAAAAAGATATATATACTTACCATTGCGACGCTCATGCTGGCCAGTTGCGACCTGGTAGAACCCGATGAAATCATCAATCCAAACGTAGACGAAGAAGCTTTTCTCCACTCCGACAATCCGATGGAGACATGGGTGAACGGCACGGAGAAGGAGTTCGCCCTCCACATGTCCGATTTCGTCGAACTGATGGAGATTCTCTCCGACAACTATTTCAACAACTACACACGGTCGAGCAAGGTGTTCGACGTGCCGCAACTTCTCTACACCGATGCTGACGTCACGAAGCTGCAACGCCATGTAGGAGCACTGCGCGAAATGGCGGACTACGGATTGCAGACCGTCGCAAAGGCTGATCCTGCCACCACCGATGCCCAACGTTTCCACCTGCTCTGTGTCAAAGCCTATTCATTTCTGCTGGCTGGCGACTTCTTCCGCGCCCTTCCGCTGGAAAATGGAGGCGATGCCGTGGAATGGAACGGCCAGCTGCAGAAAGCCATCGAGACACTCGACGAAGCACTACACTTAGCCGAGAACGACGATGACCGTGCGTTCGTGCACACCCTCTACGCCCGTGCTGCCCATCGCCTGGGCCTCAGTGAGCAGGCTGTCAGCCATGCCCGCCAGTCGCTGGCTGCATCCCGCGATTTTTGCCGTCAGTTGCAGTTCGACAGCAAGAACGGCGTCGTCAGCGGTGCGCAGGAAGCCATCTGGAGCGATTGGTTCCAACCCTTGCCCCGTCTCGACTTCCTCGACCCCAAATATTTCCAGATGACCAGCACCGACCAGTGCCCCATCACCATTGCCAAGGCTGAAGAGAATTACCTCATCCTCGCCGAAGCTGCCCTGGCCGCCAACAATCTGCAGGAAGCCAAGACGCAGCTCACGGCGTTGCTGCAGCTCGTGCAGGCCCGTCCTGTGCAGAAAGACGTCAACGATCAGCTCGAAGGGCGCTACAACGGAGGTCTGAAAGTATTCCCTAACGACCCAGCCTACCGCGTGCAGGCATCGCCCGACGACTCGCTACGCGCAGGACTCATCGTAGACCGTCGGCCGCCAAGACTCATTACCGTGCCTTACATCTCCGGGACCTCGGTCACGCAAGCAATGATTGACGGCTTGTCCGACCACAACAGCGCCCTCGAGTTGGTCTATCTCATGCGACAGGAGATTTTCTTTGCTGAAGGAAGACGCCCAGCCGACCTTGGCATACGACTGCCGCTCTGCGAAGTGGAGGCCGCACACGCCAGTAACGGAGCTGACTACACCGAAGCCTTCATCCCGACTTTCGTCCCACAAAACTACGGTCTGGACGAATTCACCATCGACGATGCTGCAAAAACCGTCACCATCAAGCACAACATGAACCGCATCATCGCGACGAATGCGAAGGCGAAGGAAGTGGCGCCATTTGAATAAAAAGGAAGGCCCCCTAACCTACGAAGGGGGAAATGAAAACGAATAATGTAAGTAAAACAGGAAAAAGTATGTACCGTCTGATATTCCTCATTTCATCCATATTAAGTATAGCAGTCCCCTCTGGAGCGGCCGATACTCCGTCAACTATTGAAGCTGCCTCCCCCCGCTACGTCATACTCATCACCATCGACGGTCTGCGCGCCGAGATGATCGACGACCTGCTCATGCCGTCACCCTTCCTGAAGATGATGAGTCGCGACGGACTGCGCATCGGCCGCGTCATCGGCGTACCGCCAGCCGCCACCTATCCGTCGCATACCACACTCGTCACCGGCGAGGTGCCTGCCCGCCACCGCATCTTCTACAACCGTCCCTTCCTGTGGAACAAAGACACAGCGCGCATCAGCTACTGGTATGCCGACAGCATCGCCGTGCCTACCATCTGGCAGCGAGCCCACGAGGCAGGCATGAGGACGGCTTCGCTCTTCTGGCCGGTCTCCACCGGAAGCCCCTACATCGACTACAACGTGCCCGAGTTCTGGTCACTCGACTACAGCTGCGACCAGATGGCGTACATCAAGCCGTGGTGCACGCCTCACGGAATCCTTGACGAACTGGAGCAGAACGCCTGCGGACGGCTCGACACCATCACCTATCAGGCAGGATCGCTGCAACGCGACGGGCGCACCGCCGCCATGGCCAACTACCTGATGAACCACTATCAGCCGCAGCTCATGACCGTTCACCTCATCACCACCGACTACAGCCAGCATGCCCTGGGCACCCACAGCCAGCAGCTTCTGCAAGACGTAGCCAGTGCCGACCATGCCGTGGGCACCATTCTTGAGAACCTGCGGCTCACCCATCGCCTCGACAGCACCCTCATTATCGTAACCGGCGACCACGGCTTCTGCGACTACAGCCGCACGCTCAGTCCTAATGTCTGGCTGACAAGGGCCGGACTGCTCAGTCCTGAGCCTGGCGGATCATGGAAAGCCTGCTTCTATGGCGGCGGGAACACCAGTTTCCTTTATCTCCGCAAGGGTGACGACCGCCGCACGCTGCGCCGTATACGTCGCATGCTGGACGACCTGCCTCCCGAAGAGCGCAGTCTCTTCCGCGTCGTGGAGAAACAAGAGCTCACCGAAAAGGGAGCCGACCCCGCCGTCGCCATCGCCCTGGAACCCATTGTCGGCGTGGCTGTCACCAACAACCGAACGGGCGACGTGGTCAGCCGTCGGAGCGGAGGCACACACGGATTCCTAAGCGGACAGGACGCCACCACGCTCATCGCCTACGGAGCAGGCATCACGCCCGGACGTCAGGACACCATCCGTCAGACGGCCATCGCCCCATGGATTCTCCGCCTGCTACGCTGCAACTGACATTGCCCTCATTACATCTTCTGGGTTTTCTTTTTTGTTAGTTCCACATCAAGCAGGTCTGCAATTCTGAGAAACTTAAGAAACTTTTTTCGTCGACTTGCATTTCCCTGCAAAAGGGCAGCCGGCACAGCCAGCCGACATTTTTTTCGCTTTCTTGACTGCACAGTAGAAGCGAAAGACGGCATAGCCAATGGCTGTCAAAATGATGACGGCCACGATGATATATTGCAGGATGATGCTCTCGTTCATTGCCTGCAAAGATAGACATTTTCCACGAAACGAACAACAGAGAATCTCAAAAAAGCCCTCTTCACTCCCCAAAATGGGAACGGGCGAGGGGCGTTCAATCGCGTGAAGATGTGAGTCGTGTGCAAAAACTCAGGAAAAACGACCCTCTCTTTGCACTTTTCCCCCCGAAATGAAGCGAAAGATT
>DEJE01000038.1 GCA_002353205.1 Prevotella sp. UBA2756
TCGATATAGAGGTCCATCATGCCGGGATAGGGGCGGCCGATCTGTGCGATGTTGGTGTCGCGGAAGCGGCGGCGCACCTGTGCGGCACGGCACCAGTCTTCAATCTCGCGCTGCACCTCGGGGTCGCCACCCTCGACGACGCCGGTGATGACGGCCGAACGCTTGCCGGCGCGGTTGAGGTCGGCCACCATCTCGCCGATGGCGCCGCAGGCATAGAGGTCGCCCAGCCAGATGGGGATGTCGGTCTTGGCATAGTCGGGAGCGAGCTTCTTCTGCACGTTGACGATGACGACGGGCACATTGAGGTCGCGCACGGCGGGCAGCATATTATAAGAGGTGCAGTAGGTGAGCATCTGGAGGATGACCAGGTCGACGTCGGCAGCGCGGAACTTGTCGCCGGCGGCCATCGACTGCTCTTTGGTGGTCACCATGCCGCCGTCGATGATCTCGATGGTGTCGGGCAGGGTCTTCTTGAAGTCAGCATACTGCTGCTCGAAGTTGGGAACGAGCTGTGGGAACTGAGGCAGGTAGGCCTGCAGGGCGATAGAGAACACGCCCACTCTTGCTTTGGTTTCAACTAATGGTTTTGCCATAATTACGGGCCCCTCTCTTATCCCCAAGGTAGGGGAAGACCGAACAGGGGCATCGGGTCTTTTAGTTATTAATAAGGTTTTTATTATCAGCAATGATCTCCTCCCCTCGGGGAGGCTGGGAGGGGGCCTATTTCTTATTCGTAATCTGCAGATACTTGTCGAAGGCGGCATCCCAGGCGGCCTTGTCGGTCGGCTCGTACTTCACCAGCTCGATGCTGTTGGCGATGATGCGGCGCATGTCCCAGATGTCCTTCACGGCACCTACCGACTTGGCCTGCACCATGATGTTGCCCAGCGCCGTGCCCTCGGTGGGCCCTGCCAGCACTTCGGCACCCGTGGAGTTGGCGGTGAACTGGTTAAGGTAGGCGTTGCGCGATCCTCCTCCGATGATGTGGAGTGTCTCGATGGGGAACGATGCCATCTCTTTCAGGTAGTTGAACACCTGCTTGTAGCGCAGAGCCAGCGAGTCGAAGATGCAGCGCGTGGTCTCGGCGTAGTTCGCGGGCACATGCTGTCCGGTCTGCCGGCAGTAGTCGCGTATGGCTTCCTGCATGTTCGACGGATTGGCAAACATGGGGTCGTCGGGGTTGATGATGCTCTGGAATGCCGGCACCTTGATGGCATCGGCGATGAGAGTGCCGTAGTCGGTGGGCGCATCGGTCCACTCCTTGCGGCAGCGCTCGAGGAGCCACATGCCGCAGATGTTCTTCAGGAAGCGCGTCGTGCCCTCGATACCACCCTCGTTGGTGAAGTTGCGCTCGTAGCTCATGTCGCTGATGATGGCGTCCTTCGTCTCGATACCCATCAGACTCCAGGTTCCGCTCGACAGATAGGCGAACTTCTCGTCCTTGGCGGGAACGGCAGCGACGGCCGACCCCGTGTCGTGACCGGCGACGGCAATCACCGGAACGGGTCCGAGCCCTGTCATGCGGCGCACCTCTTCAGACAGACAGCCGATGAGTTCGCCCGGCTGCACCATCTTGCCGAACTTCGAGCGCGTCAGTCCGATGCTGTTCAGCAGGCGCTCGTCGAGCTGCTTGGTGCGCGGGTCGAGGAGCTGCGACGTGGAGGCGATGGTGTATTCGCACACCTCGTTGCCGGTTAGCATCCAGCTCAGGGCGTCGGGGACGAAGAGAATCTTCGCCGCGTTTCTGAAGGCGGCGTTCCCCTCGCGCTTCATGGCGTAGAGTTGGAAGATGCTGTTGAAATTGAGGAACTGTATGCCCGTGACATCGTACACCTCTTTCTTCGAGATGACATGCTTCAGGTAGTCGTCCATCGCGTCGAACGTGATGGGGTCGCGGTAGGCGCGCGGGTTGCGAAGGATGGCTCCGTCGTCGCCGATGAAGACGAAGTCGACGCCCCAGGTGTCGATACCGATGCTTGTGATTTCGACGTTGCGCTGTGCAACCGCCTTCAGTCCCTTGATGATTTCGAAGTACAGGGCGTAGATGTCCCAGTAGAAATGCCCGCCTTGCTCGATGAGGTTGTTGGGAAAGCGCGTCACTTCCTCCAGCTCAATCTTCCCCTCGGCAAGGGTTCCGAGAATCGTTCTGCCACTGGTTGCTCCGAGGTCAACCGCAAAGAAATACTTATTATTCTGCATAATGTGTAGTTTGATGTTTTTTTGATGCTGCAAAAATACGAATAATATTCCATTTCAACCCTTGACATTTTGATTTTCAGACCCAAAGATTTGCCATCGGCAACGATACCGAAAGCCGATGCTGCAGCGTTTCGTGTCGCTTCAGACGGCTTTTTACGACGAAAACTTATTGTTGGGGAGGGCAGGGGAGGCCGTAGCGGGCGCAGAAAGCCTCGAGCTGTTGGCGCGTGCGAGCCTTGAACTGCTGATAATCAGGGTTTTCAGGATTGAAAGGTTTGTGGGCGAGTGCCTGCTTGATGGGGCGGTACTCTTCAACGAACCGGTGCGTTTCGGGTGCGAAAAAAGTCTGTGCGAAACGCTCGTAGACGTATTCCACGGCCTGTTCCGACGGGTGGAGCATGTCGGCCGCGTAGAAACGGTAGTCGCGCAGTTCGTCGTTGACAATCTCGTAGGCGGGGAAGTAAGTTAGTTCATAGTTCATAGTGCATAGTTCTTGGTCGTTGGTATCGTCGTTGGTCGATGGTTGGGTGGCGGGGCGGTCATCATCGAGGGCATGGTTCTTTGTTTCCTTCGACATGAGGGCGTCGACGGCGAGCAGGAGGGTAGCTTTCGAGAGCTGACTGCCGTGGAATCCGTACTTGGCGTAGCGGATGGGACTGACCGTAAGGATGATATGTACGTGCGGATTGGCTGCCTGCAGAAGGGCGACGGCTTGCTGCAGATAGTCGCTGCACTGCTCCACAGAGAGCTGTTCTTCGCGGAAGAGCGCTTGCGGGCGCTTCTGGCAGTTGTCCACAATCTCGCCAGTCTCCTTCAGAATGTAGACATGGTTGGTGCCGAGGGTGATGACGGCTACGTCGGGAGCCTGATGCGACGGCAGGTATCGCTGCAGCGTGTGCACGATGCTTGCCGGGTTGTACATCACGCCATAGGGGTTGACGACGGTCTGAAAGAGGTTGTCGGCGAAGCGTTGCCCGATGTTGGCCGCGAAGCAGCTGCCCACGAAGAGCAGTCTGTCGGTGGGGATGATGCTGAACGGCGGTTGTGCGATGGTGACGGGTGTGCGGAACTCCATGGCTTCTTAACTCCTGCTTACCTGCAAGCCCTCGTGGCTGAGCGCCATCTCGACGAAGCGGGCGTTGCCGTTGGGGCGGTTCTTTGTCAGTGTCTGCTTGATGCGGACGGCAGCCTCGGGGTCTTTGGCCACCATGTAGAGGTAGCCTCCGCCGCCGGCTCCTGCCAGTTTGTAGCCCAGACAGAGGTCGTCGATCTGCCGTGTGATGGCATTCACCTCGTCGGGGTCAGTGCCGCTGTCGATGAGTCGGTTCTGTTCCCACGTCTTGCGCACGAGTTGTCCCATGGTGCTGAAGTCGGCCCGCTGGATGGCTTCGTACATGTCGAGAGCGTGCTCCTTCATCTGGCGCAGCAGCGCCAGCTCGGTGTTCTGGTTGAGGAACATGCGTCTGACGATCTCTGCAAGGATGGTCTTCGCCGTCCGCGTGATTCCTGTATAGTAAAGCAGGTGGCAGGCTCGGTGTTCGGGCTGCGTGAACAGGTCGGTGGGCAGCCATCTCACGGTGGGTGTCTGCTCGAATCCCCGTTCGGTCTGCAGCAACTTCACCCCTTGCAGGATGCCTCCGAACTGGTCTTGCCATCCTCCGCCAGTGGTGAGGAGCTGCTCGAGGACGAGCGTGCGGCTGCCAATCTCATTCTTGTCCCATGCCAGTCCGCAGAAATCGTTGAGCGCGCCGAGCACGGTGGCGGCGAGAATGCTGCTGGTGCCCAGGCCGCTGCCAGCCGGAATGGCTGACAGGAGCGTCAGTTCGATGCCGCATCCGAAGTCGTGCAGCTGGTGTTCGAGGGTGTCGAAGGCCTCCTGCGAGAATTGCGGCAGGAAGCCAGCCAGTGCGAGCGCCGCCTTGGGAATGGAGAAAGGGCTCCCCACGTGTCGGAAGTCGGCCAGTTCGTCGTAGGATCCGATGCGCTCCATGGCTCCGAGGTCGATGCTTCGCAGGACGATGTGCGGCTCCTTGCACGGACGGATGTAGACTTGCAGCGGCGGTTGGCCGTTGAGTTCGATGGCGAGGTTCACCACGTTGCCGCCCTCCATGAGGCAGTAGGGTGGGGTGTCGGTCCATCCTCCGGCGATATCAATGCGCACGGGGCTCCGTCCCCACACGATCTGATCGCCATAGACCGACATGCGTGGTGCCTGCTGTTCTGTCAAAGCGCGGCCGGTGAGCCCTTCGCGCAGCAGTGCGAAAGCCTTTTCCTGATGGTCGGTCATCCGCTGTTGCAGCGAGTGTTGGCCCTCGGTGATGCCTTCGGCTATCATCATGCGGGCCAACTCAGACCTGAACATGCTGTCGTGGATGCGGGTCATGAGCGGTGCCTGTTCGCTGATGGGGAGCGGTTCGGGAATGTGTTGCGAGGAGAAACATCGTGCGGCATCTTCGAGATCGGTCTGGTAGAACACGCTGTGCTCGTAGTTGCGGGCCAGGGCGCGCCAGTTGTCGTTGCGGAAGAGCCGTCGCTGCAGCACCAGACGCGTCAGGTTGGCCTCGTTCGAGAGGTCGTCGGCGCTGGCCTTTCGGCTTTCTGTCCACAGACGACGTGCGCCTTCGAGCTCGGGCTGGTACAACATCCAGCGTAGCAGCAGTGCTGCGTCGTGCAGATTGTCGGTGATGGGGAAGATGCGTGCCGACTGCAGGTCGTGTCGGCCGTCGATATTGTCGATGGTGATGTGCCTTTCCTGAGCCCAGACGCTGAAGGGTCGGCCGAGGAAAAGCGTTGTGTTGTCGTGTAGGTCGCCTCGGAAGAGGTCGTCGTAGCCGTAGGGCCGTATGCAATAGTCATCGGTTCCTACGGGCACGATGTCGATGCAGTCGCGCGGTCGCAGGGCGATTTGCCAGTCGTTCTGCGGCACTCCGGTGATGATGTTCTCGCGTGCCAGCGTCCAGTGCCGTCCCACGAAGCTGTTCTCAATCCACAGGTTCTGGTTCTTCTCGCTGATGCTTGTCTCAACGATGGCGTTCTGCACGAACATGGCGGGGTGCGGTTTCCGCGAGTGGTGCATGATTTCGCGCTGGTCGTTGACGAGATTCTGAATGGCAAGCGTTGAGGAAATCATCTCGTGAGAGGTGCCGAAATGGTAGAATTCGCCTCCCGGCAGCGGCAGAATGGCCACGCTGAGGCTGTTCAGTTCGTCGTCGTGGATGGTGGGATCGGTGCCCAGAGTGCATCCGAATTCTCCATACAGGTCGTAGTTTCCGATAGTGCCGTTGTGGATGGAATGCTTCATGAGCAGCTCTACGGCACGGTCGCTGAGGAGCCATATCCCGATGTCGGTGAGGTAGAAATGGTCTTTCGACAGTTCGCCCAGCGTCTTTACCGACGGTTTCTGCAGCATGCACTTCAGCTTTGACGGCGATTGTCGGACTGCGACGAAGACGCCATGGTCCTTTGCTATCTCCGGTCCGAGCCACAGTCCGTAGCATACGACGTCGGCCTGGGGAATCTTCTGCAGCGGCTTGGTGGCGCGTATGAGCACGTCGCCACTGACGATCATCGTGTGCAGGCTGTCGGGAGCTGCTGCCATGATGCGCTCATAGAGAGGGACCTGGAGCGACAGCAGGTCTTGCGAGAGCCGTTGTCCGCGCTCCCATCGGAAGACGGGAACCGGTGTGAGCACCTTTCCCGATGGTGCGTAGGCCGGCAGGCGTCGGCTTTGTCCGCCGGCATGTAGCAGCAGTCGCTTGTCGTCAGCGAGCCAGCTGCTGAAGGAACGTCCTTGCTCAGCTGCGAAGGCTTCTTGCAGTAGCCATGCACTGCCGCCCCCGCTGCCTAATCGTCGGCCTACGGGGTCGTTTGTGCAGAACCATTCGTTCCTATCCAGTTCGGTCACCTCGTGGAATACGCTGACGAGGTTGGGCGGCAGCGACAGCAGTTTCTTCATTGTTTCCTTCTCTTCCATTCAACGTAGCCCAGGAAGATGACCGCCAGTACGAGGATTCCGATGGCAACGTAGGCGATTGTCTCTGTAGTGTCGATGCTCTTTGGGTAGAACATGAGCTCCACCTGGTGTTGTCCTGCGCTGACGTTCAGTGCTCGTAGGATGTAGTCCACGCGTCCCAGCTCAGCCTCCTGTCCGTCGATGGTTGCCGTCCATCCGGGATAATAGATCTCTGAGAAGACGACGATGCCTCCCTTTCCTGACTGCACGTCGTAGGTGAGGTGGTTGGGTTCGTATGCCGTCAGTGTTACGATGCTTGTGTCGTCCTGCTGCTGAGCCTGTCCGAGCTGTTTCTCGAATCGCTTGTCGGCCACGGCCTCGTGTCGTAGCTTCAACTTGCCGACGGTCTCTATCTCCTGATTGGCGTTGTCTACATATTGTATGTTGTCCACGAACCATGCGTTTCCGTAGGCATAGACGTTCTGTAGTGCTACCGTCTCGCTGTTCTGTAGCGGTACGATGATGTACCGAGTGTTGAGCATGTTGAGCACAGGCCAGATGCTGTCGCCGTTGATCTTTGTCATATCGCCGGCAGCTTCGGGGATAGCCTGTGACATGCTTTGCATTTCAGGGCTGATGTATGCGTCGATCATCTCCTGGTATCGTCTCAGCTTGGCAGCGTGGTATCCTCCGATGCTCTTGTGGTAGTATGACGTCTCGTTCTCGTTGAAGGCGTTTGGCGAGAGGTTGAGCACTCGGAAGTTTCCCTGCTGGCTCTTGTCCTGTAGTATCATCTCGTCGGCTTTCGTCTTCGGCTGTGCAGCCTCTCGCTCGCTCTTTGGCACGAACATGTCGTTGTTGAGGTATCGTTTGTTGATCTGCCAGAGGTCGATGAGGCATAGCACGATGATGGCGCCCACCATGTGTCCGGCCTTGATCTTGCGTGCTTTGAAGAGCAACAGCAGGAGTGTACCTATGATGATGATGATGAGTGATCGCCAGCAGTCGGCAGTGAACATGGCTTGCCGCATTTCGGTGAGGTTGCTCACGATGGGTCCCACCACGTCTTGCGGCAGCGCCTGCTTGAGCATGTCGAGCTCGGCCGTCGGTATGAATGTGAAGAAGGTGCCGGGAGCGGCAGCGAAGATGAGGCATGCCCCTGCTGTGAGTGCGAGACTGGTGTAGATCCACTTCATGTTCTTCGCCAGTAGTTCGGGCTCGTCGACGATTTTCTTGAGTCCCATCATGGCGAGCAGTGGTATTGTGAATTCAGCGATGACGAGTATGGATGCGACTGTCCTGAACTTGGCGTACATCGGCATGTAGTCGAGGAAGAAGTCAGTGAGTGGCATGAAGTTTTTTCCCCACGACAGCATGACGGAGAGTATGGTGACAGCGAGTAGTGCCCACTTCATGGGTCCCTTGACGATGAACACAGCGAGCACGAAGAGGAAGATGACGAAAGCCCCCACGTAGACCGGTCCGCTTGTTCCCGGTTGCTCGCCCCAGTATTGTCCGAGTTGCTGGTATACTTGCAGGAAGTCAGGGTTAGCTTTCTTCATTGCTGTCTCGTTCATTGACAGTGGCACGGAAGCCCCACCCTTGGCGTTAGGAATGAGCAGCGTCCACGTCTCTCCGATGCCGTAGCTCCACTGTGTGATGTAGTCACGGTCGAGCCCGCTGCTTGTCTGGTTGGCGGCGTTCTCCTTGACGAGCTCGCTCTTTCCGCGCATCGACTCCTGAGAGTATTGCCATGTGTGATAGAGCGTTGACAGGTTGATGCACAGTCCGATGGCTCCTCCGATGAAGGTGACGGCAGTAGCCTTGAGGAAATGAGCCATTTTCCTCTTTCGCACTGCATCGACGAGCCATGCTGCCATCATGAAGAGAATGATGAACATGTAGTAGTATGTCATCTGCACATGGTTGGCGTAGATTTCGAAAGCGGTGAAGAGCGCCGTGACGACAAGTCCCCATAGGTACCGCCCCCTGTATGCGAGTACGATACCCGCTATCAACGGCGGGAGGTATGCGAGCGCCCACACTTTCCAGATGTGCCCTGCTGCTATGATGATGAGGAAGTAGGTGCTGAATGCCCACACGACCGCTCCGAGAGCCGCCATGGCCTGTCGGAAGTCGAAAGCCCGTAGCAGGATGTAGAAACCGAGCAGGTATGCGAAGAGGTACCACACGTTCTCAGGAAGCCACAGGTGGTATGCTTTGATGATCGAGCTGAGCCCGTCAGTGCTTGGGTAGGAAGGTGCAGACTGGTAAGTTGGCATTCCTCCGAATGCGGAGTTTGTCCATCGTGTTGTCTTTCCTGTCTGCTGTCTGTAGTTCTTGGCTTCTTGTCCGAGTCCGACGCCGGCCGAAGCGTCGTGTCGGTAGAGAATTTTCCCGTCGAACACGGCAGGCGAGAAGTAAGCGAACGCGATGATAACGAACAAGACTACTGCGAGTAGGTCTGGCAGGAGGAGTTTCCAGTTTTTCATTTTCTCTGTCAATATGATTTTTTCAGGGACAAAATTACAAAAAAGTTTATAGTTCATGGTTCATAGTTGATAGTTTTTTTATGTAGAGGTGATTTTTTTCTGCATTTTTTGCTCTGAGTGCGCCTTCATTGTCGTTTTTTTGCGTACTTTTGCAGTAGTAAAAACATTTTGGAGATGAAAATAGGATTGATAGTAGCGATGGAGAAGGAGCTGCGTCAACTGCAGTCCCTTCTTGAGGACGTTGTGCGTTGCGATGGTTCGTTTGTGAGCGGTCGTATGGGAGAGAATGAGATTGTGCTGATGCAGTGCGGCATCGGCAAGGTGAATGCGGCCCTCGGCGCTTCAGAGCTGATTCGCCGTTGCGGTCCTGATGCCATTGTCTCATCGGGCTGTGCCGGCGGTAACGGTGCCGATGTGAATGTGCTGGATGTTGTCGTGAGCACGGAGCTGGCGTATCACGACGTCTACTGCGGCTCTGCTGTGGGCAGCACTGTCTACGGTCAGGTTCAGGGTATGCCCTCTCGCTTCGCTGCTTCCCCCTGTCTTTTGGAGAAGGCGAAGAAATTGTCGTGTTCTTCAGTGCATGCCGGTCTTATCGTGACTGGCGACTGGTTTGTGGACACTCGTGAGAAGATGGAGCAGATTGTCGTTCACTTCCCTGAGGCGAAGGCAGTGGACATGGAGTCGGCCGCTATTGCTCAGACGTGCTATGTCTACGGTGTGCCCTTTATCTCGTTCCGGATCATCAGCGACGTTCCCCTTCGCGACACTGATGCTTCGCAGTATCACGATTTCTGGAGTCGTCTGTCTGACGGATCGTTTGCTGTGACCCGTCAGTTCCTTGAGTTGCTGTGAGGGGTTGCTACGCGTCGGCGAATACTTTTCCGTCTTGGAGTGTCACCTTGAGCATGGTGTATTCGCTGTGGAAGTCGTTTTTGAGTCGTTCCAGATAGCGTTGTGCCTCCCATTTGCACATGGGGAGGTCGTGTAACAGGCAGTTTCCGCATGTCTCGGGTGTTGTCGCTGGTACAGCTGTCTGTGTGAGTATCCACTCGAGGCACTGTATGGTGAGCTGTCGTATGTCTTCGACGCTGTATTGCCCTGTCATGACGACGTACATCCCCGTGAGGCATCCCATGGGTCCTACGTATACGACGTCGTCTTTGGCTTGGCTGTTTCGCATCCATGTCGCCATGAGATGCTCGAGCGAGTGCATTGCCGCCGGTGCGACTGCCGGTTCTTTGTTGGGTGTTGTTATTCTGAGGTCGAAGGTTGTGAATCCGCGATCGCGCCGAGACACATAGATGCCCGGTTTGAGTTTTGTGTGGTCGATTGTAAAGCTCTGTATTACCTCCATATTCCTATTTTCTTTTTATTTGTGTGCAAAGATACAAAAAAGTTGATAGTTGATAGTTGATAGTTCATATTTTTTTTTGTCGGGGTGTTTTTTTGCAGCATTTCTTGCTCTTGTAGCGAATGCCGTTGCGTCACCATGAGAGCCTGACGCCGAAGGGAACTGCGATTGAGCATGGATGAGCTGTGCGCCATGACTGGTTGTCGCTGCCTTTAGAGAAGAAATATTGAAGCGAAGGCTCTGCAAATACGCTCACGCTGGGCGTCAGCCTGACTTCTGCTCCCACAGACATCAGCCACGACCAGTCGACAGGCATGTGAATGTCGTTTTCCTCTTCTTTTTCGAAATGACTTCCGATGTGATAGGATGACCGCTGTTTGGCACTGATCGGAATGTCTGCCTGGATTCCCGAGGACACATAGAAGCTCCATCGGCTTCTGTCGAGGAGATACCATGATGCTTGCAGTGGTATACCTATATATTGAAGGCGCTGAGTTTGCTGCTTGTGGGTATGACTGTTGCCTTCCCATCGTTCTGACTCCATCCATGTGTAGCGCAGACCTGTTCCGATGCTGAAGTGTTTACCCATCCGTTTCGATAGTGCGATGCCGATGGAAATCGGAGCTTTGTGATGAACGACAGTGTCGTAGGGCTCATCGTTGACAGGGTTTCCTGACCAATATGGCAAGAGGGCAGTGTTGTCTCTCCTTCCAAAGCCAGAGTAGGAGAGCGACATCATCCATGCCGACTCCGTCGAAGGGAGCTGGTCTCTTGTGGATAATTGAATGTCGTTAGCGGAGTGCGTCGTCGGGGGCGTACTCTTGAGAGGGGCCTCTTGCGCTATGGCTGGATCCATGACCGACGTGGTGTCCTCGTTTGTTCGGAAGAAAATGGTGTCGGGCATTTCTGTCGGGGTCGTGGTTTTCGACTTGTCAGAAATGTTCGTTCTTTCGGTTTGGGATTTGGGTGACTGCTTGGCGATGGTTCTCACTGGCTTTTCCGTTGCGGCATGGAGTGTCGTGGCTTGTGCTTCTTTTCGTATCGTCGCGGAGAGCTTGCCGGTTCGTTCCTGTGGTGTGGTTGAGACGTCAAGGCGTTTGTTGTCGGACGACAGACGGTTCCACATCAGCCAACCTGCCGGGAGGCAGAGCAGGAGCAATGCCCACATCACGTTGCGCAGATGATCTCGCAGAAGGGCCTTTGCCCTGAACAGCTGCGAAGACGACGAGTGGGCTTCAATGCCCAGAATCTCTCCTATCTGCCCGTGGCTCATTCCTTCAAGTACTGACAATCGGAACACCTCGCGGTAACCTTCTGGCAGCCTTTCAACGCTTTCCATCATTTCCTCGAATGTTGGCGTATCGCGAACAGGCGCGGCAAGATCTTCGTCAGGCAGTTCTTCCAGGGGAATGTCTTTGGTTCGTTGTCGCTGTTTGACATGGAGCAACGACAGACGGTGAACAATGGTCTTCATCCATGACTCAGCACCATTCGCATCGCGCAACTCGCCGATATGCGCCATGATGAGTAGGAAAGCATCGTGGACAATGTCTTCAGCTTCCTGTTGACTGCCAACCACGGCCCTACTCACACCCAGCAGTTTCTCTCTGTAGTGGGTGTAAAGCTGCCCCAGGGCTTTGCGGTCGCCCTGTTGGCAGCTGGCAATCAGTTGGCGTCTGTCCATGATTATGCTTCAGAAAAACCTTGAACGCTTCTTATTTCACCAAGACTTTCTTTCCGTTTACAATATAGATACCGCGTGGAACACCGTTCAGCAGCACTCTTCCGTTTTCCATACGCGCCGTTCCTACCTTCTGTCCGCTGAGTGAGAAAGCAGGGAAAAGACCGTCTTCCCCCGAAGGGTTCGTCACTTCTTCAATTCCGTCTGTTACCTCAAATACACAATCAACGTATGGTGCCACCTGCATTCCGTCTGTCGTCTCAAGCCAGGAGCGGAACGGCCGTGTGTCATGTGGCTGCTCATCATGCGTGAAGTAGAATCCGTAGGCAGCCTCTTCAGGCATGAAGTAGCCGTTCATAATGTCTTTATTGCTGCATGTGGATCCCTTGAACATGTAGGAACCGCAAGCTATCGAAGTGTCGTGTGTGCGAAGAATGGTGGTGGCGTCGGAGATAAAGGCTACCTCGATGGGCCTGATATAGTGGATGATGTATGGATGGTAAGCTTTCAGGTTCTCTTCATCGATGTTAATCTTCCGGAACAAGATGTTGTTCTCGTCCAAGGCAGACACGCATTCGCCAATCAAGATACGCCTGTCATCGGCGTGTTCGATCATGTAGATGTTCTTCACATCGAAGGGAAGGAAGACTGTGTCCCAATGTCCGGCGCTTGATACTCCGCTGAGGCTCGGCCGTTCATAGTAGACTGCTGTCGCCTCGAAGCGCATGGGTGCGTAGAAGTCGTAGCCTTCGGTAATCGTCAGGAGGTCTGTCTTCCCGCCTCTGATGACGATCCTGCCCACCGTGTTCTTGTCAATGTGGTCCGAGTTGTTGTAATAGAACAGACAGTTGGGGTTGGCTTCCGATGGATCGATATCTACAGGCATGTTAACGTTGTCGACACCACGCAAGTCAACAGCTACGGCCTCGGCAGGAATCTTGATCTCTTCATCCCATACCAGCTTTTTCACTTTGCCGTCTTTTGTCCAATAGTGAAGGACGTTCGTACTTTTGTTTTGTGTCAGGAACTCTGTTCTTCCTGCATACGCCATTAAGTCCCCGATCACAGTATCGACGCTTGGATCGCCGTTGATTCTTCTCCAATAGTTCACCACGGCGACATACTCTTCTTTATAATCGAAGTTGAAAATGCTGGGATTTAATGTAAAGTCTTTCACGATGGTTTCATGCGGTCCGATAGTATCGGGAAGTTGCATGATTTGATGATGAAGCAAATACGATTCTTCTTCTTTTTCCTTCTTATAGATGTTCAGCGACAAACCTCCGATTATTAAGGCACCGCCTTTTTCAACATAGTCATAATAGGTGTCGTCGTCGTTGTTCGTGATCGTTACCGTCCCTTGCAGCACGTCTCCATACAGCACGTTGCACGTATCGGTGTAAGACACCATGTCCAATTCCATTCTGACGTCGAGCTGCGGTTCTTGAAACTCCTTGATGTCAACAATGATGGAGTCGACGAGAGCCACAGGCATGAACCAGGCATCGCGTCCGTCGCTGTCGTATTGCCACAGCTGGAGTTTCTTCCTTCCAGCACTGTTTCTGTAGGCGATGCGTAGGTTCTGAACCGATGTCTGCTTCGCTTTGACGGAGAGCAGGGACGGAAGGTCGGTAGCACCGCTTTGCTGCCCGATGCTGTCCACCTCATTTTGTGAGTTGTAGAAGACGTCGTCGGTGATAATGCCGAAGCATCCTTCGAAGTCTTTATTGCCACGGTTGGTCAGTTGGATGGTCATGTTCGACACGCGACCTTCTCTGAGACAGCCATCCACACCGATGATTTCCACATCTACAGAGTCCAGACTGTTGGTCGTTTCCTCTTTGGCTTCCGACAATGTTCCCATCATCAGGAAGAGCGAACCTAAAAGATAATACTTTTTCATATTTTACCTCCTGTTTTTATTTTCTGTTATATAGAGAGTGATTCCTTGAAAAGACTGCATGGCGTTCATCTTTTTTAAGTTATTTTAAATGCAGGATTTTCTTCGTGCGTCCTTGCTTCCGTTCAATGTATATGCTGTTGGGTGTCTGCTGATGATGGCCGAAAGGTCGCCCGTCGGCGGTGTAGAGCTGCCTTGAAGGTTCTTCGCATGGTGCTATTGGGCGGATACCCACATCGTTGTCGGTTGGAATGTTGTCGAACGACAGCCTCCGTCCCAGCTCTTCGGGTGAACTGATGTATTGAGGAGTCTCGTCTCGGCGATCGTTTTCCTTGGCGTAGGTGAAAGCTTCATACATGGTTGTATGTCCGTCGTTGTCGGTGTCGGCAGAGACGGCAAGCCCGTCACCGTCGACACCCCTCATCGCGCAGCACCAATGATAGATGAATTCATCGTAAGCCCTGTCCGGACAGGCCCACGACACTTCGCCCTTGTCGCATGCGGTCATGATGACTCGATTGTTTCCTTTTAGCTTTTCAGCAAAGAAGCCTCCATGGCATTGCCCCATTACGATGCTGATGGCTCCCACATGTATCATGTTCATCAGTCGACATAAGGCGGCATCGCTCAGCCGCTCGTTGTTCCACATACTGATGTACCCCTCTTGTTCGTCTTCGTCCAGATTGCCGTGGTCTACGATGAAGAAGAAGAGATGGTCGTCTTCCGACAGACGCATAGCAAGATCGATCATCAGATTGTTGAGGTTGCCGATTGTCGCTGCCCTGACGTTGTCGGAGTAGCCGTCGCCGTCGAGGTCGCTTGGCGAAGACATAAAGCCTTGTCCGTTTTCTCGGATCATATCGGGTGCTGGATCTGTACCGTCGGCAATGAGTGCCATGATGTTTCTCTTGGGGATGTGATAGCGTTCTGACAGCATGCGGAACATCAGAGAGCAGTCGTTCCAGTAGCGTTCGTGGTTGCTCAGCATGCTGCGCCCACCGCTCAGCAGCACAGCGTATGTGTGTTGGGCATCGTCGCCCGTTGCATCCTCTTCTGCTGCTACGGCTTTAGCTGAGGCTATGAAGAGAGCAAGCAACAGCGCGATCCGCGTCAACTGTTTCCGATGATAGTCAGTCATACTCATAATTCTTTCGCAAAAATACGTTGTAATTGTGAAAACACAAAATCCCTTGACGAAACTATGAGTGTTCAGCCTTGAAAAGACTGCATGGGTAGGCTGATTTTTAAGATTTATTAAAGGAATCCGTCTGTGTCTATTTCGTTTTTCTGTTTGTGTAGCCCTTCTACATCTTCGCTCGTCTGCAAACGGCTCTGAAGAGGATTGTCTGTGCGATGCCGCGCGTGAGCATGTAACCGAGGAAGGCGAGCCAGAGGGCGTGGTTGGCAAGATGCGGCCTGAGCGCGGCGTAGAGGGCGAAGAAGACGAGGGCAGCGAGGAGGGAACTGATGAGCATTTGTCGCGAGGCTGTGATGCCGATGAAGACGCCGTCCCACACGAAGGCGGCGAGGCTGCATGCTGGAACGAGGTATGCCCACGCCACGTAGCTGCGCGAGACGCTGACCACGGAGGGCTCGTCGGTGAGCATCTGCAGGAAGGCTTCGCCCCCTGCCGTATATAATAAGGTGAAGAGTGCTGCACATGCCGCTCCCCATGCGAAGCAGCATGCCACGGTGCGCCGCAGGGCGGTGGCGTTGCGCGCCCCCCAGCTCTTCCCGCTCAGGGCTTCGGCGGCGTTGGCGAAGCCGTCCATCACGTAGCTGAAGAGCAGGTAGAGCTGCATGAGCAGGGTGTTTGCGGCCAGGATCACCTCTCCCTGTCGCGAACCAGCGGCGGTGAAGAAGAGCATGACGCTCACGAGGCACAGCGTGCGCAGGAAGAAGTCGCGGTTCACCTGGAAGAATCGTTTCATGTCCTCGCCCCGAAAGATGCTCGCCCATCCCGGCCCCTCCTTCCGTCCCACCGAGGGTGGAAACCCGAGGGGAGACTTCCGTTGTGGTGACAGGTGCTTGGCGTAGAAACGACGAAACATGCAGAGGGCCATCAACAGCCCCGTCCACTGGGCGATGAGCGTGCCTGTGGCCACGCCCTCCACCTTCATGCCCAGAGCGAAGACCAGCAGCAGCGAGGCCGCGATGTTGACCATGTTCTGAGTGATGGCCACCGCCATGGGGATGCGCGAGTTCTGCATGCCGATGAACCATCCGTTCATGGCGTAGAGCCCGAGCATGGCGGGAGCTCCCCAGATACATATATTGAAATAGGTGACCACCAGTCGGCGCACATCCTCCGTGGGGCTCATCAGCCACAGGGCTCCTTCGCGCAAGGGCCACTGCAGGGCAATGAGCAGCAGACCGATGGTCAGCGCGAGCGCCAATGCACGTTTCAGCCAGAGCATTGTCTCGCTGAGGTCGCGCCGCCCCAAGGCTTGGGCGGTGAGCCCACTGCTCCCCATGCGCAGGAATCCGCAGAGCCAGTAGGTGGTGTTGAACACCATGCTGCCGATGCTGATGGCTGCAATGTAAGCTGCTGCGCCGAGGTGCCCGGTGATGGCTACGTCAACGAGGCCGAGCAGCGGCACGGTGATGTTGCTCACGATGCTGGGCACGGCGATGTTGGCGACCGAGCGAAAGGACCCCGGCCCCCCCTTCTGTCCCCCCGAGGGGGGAGTTGGTGGGTGGGTCATATTATCTTGCAAGTGGAGATTTTATTTTGCTGCTCTTTTTCTCTCGAGGTGGTCGAGGATGACTTTTCGTATTCGTATGGATTGTGGTGTGACCTCCACGTACTCGTCTTCCTTGATGTATTCGAGGCACTCTTCGAGCGACATGACGGTCTTGGGAATGATGCGGGCCTTGTCGTCGGTTCCGGAAGCGCGTACATTGGTGAGCTGCTTTGCCTTGCAGACGTTGATGACGAGGTCGTTGTCGTGTACATGCTCTCCGACGACCTGTCCGTAGTAGACCTCTTCGCCGGGGTCGATGAAGAACTTTCCGCGGTCCTGGAGTTTGTCGATGGCGTAGGCGTAGGCGGTCCCCGTCTCTTGCGAGATCATGGATCCGTTGACCCGTCGTGTAATCTCCCCTTTGTAGGGTTGGTATTCTTTGTATCTGTGGGCCATGATGGCCTCGCCCTGACTGGCGGTGAGCACGTTGGTGCGCAGTCCGATGATGCCGCGCGAAGGGATGTCGAACTCAATGTTCACACGATCGCCCTGCGTTTCCATGCTGACCATCTCGCCCTTGCGGCGTGTCACCATGTCGATCATCTTTGAAGAGAACTCCTCGGGCACGTTAATGGTGAGCTCTTCGATGGGCTCGTAAGCCCCCCTTCCGTCCCCCCGAGAGGGGGAGACCCCCGAGGGGGCTTCGTTTGTGAGAAGAGCTTGGTCTATAGTAGCCCCCTCGGGGGCTGAAAGGGGGGCATATTTATATATGACTTGCGGCTGACCCACCTGCAGTTCGTAGCCCTCGCGGCGCATCGTCTCGATGAGTACGCTGAGGTGGAGCACGCCTCGGCCGGATACGATCCACTTGTCGGTGGCGTCTTCAAAGGGATCGACGCGTAGTGCGAGGTTTTTCTCGAGCTCGCGTTTGAGGCGTTCCTGAATGTGTCGGGATGTGCAGTATTTTCCTTCCTTGCCGAAGAAGGGCGAGTCGTTGATGGTGAAGAGCATCGACATGGTGGGTTCGTCGATGGCAATGGGCGGCATGGGCTCCGGATTCTCGAAGTCGCAGATGGTGTCGCCGATCTCGAACCTGTCGAGACCGATGACGGCACAGATGTCGCCCGAGCCGACTTGGTCGGTCTTGACGTGCCCCATGCCCTCGAAGGTGTGCAGTTCCTTGATCTTGGTCTTCTCTACGGATCCGTCGCGATGGGCGATGGTGATGTTCATGCCGTTGGTGAGTGTGCCCCGATGGACGCGTCCTACGGCGATGCGTCCCGTGTAGCTGCTGTAGTCGAGCGATGTGATGAGCATCTGGGGCGTGCCTTCGATCTGCTTCGGTGCAGGTATGACCTCCACGATTTTGTCAAGCAGGTAGGTAATATCACCTGTCGGCGTCTTATAGTCTTCGCCCATCCATCCGTTTTTGGCAGAGCCATAGACGACGGGGAAATCGAGTTGGTCTTCGGTGGCGTTGAGTGCGAACATCAGGTCGAAGACCATCTCGTAGACTTCTTCGGGTCGGCAGTTGGGTTTGTCGACTTTGTTGACGACGACGATGGGCTTGAGTCCTATCTGCAGGGCTTTCTGCAGCACGAAGCGCGTCTGCGGCATGGGGCCCTCGAAGGCGTCGACGAGCAGCAGGCATCCGTCTGCCATGTTGAGCACACGCTCTACTTCTCCTCCGAAGTCAGAGTGTCCCGGCGTGTCGATGATGTTGATTTTTACACCTTTATAATTGATGGAGACGTTTTTCGAAAGAATCGTGATGCCCCGTTCGCGCTCAAGGTCGTTCGAGTCAAGCACCTGGCTGCTGAGGTCCTGTCCCTCTCGGAAGAGATTTCCTGCGAGCATCATTTTGTCTACGAGTGTTGTCTTGCCATGGTCGACGTGTGCAATGATGGCGATGTTTCTGATATTGGCGAGTTGCTGCTGTGATGTTTTGCTGTTGTCTTGCATATGCTGTTGTTTTTTACCTTGCTGTTATGAAATCGGGTGCAAAGGTAGACAAAATAATTAAGAGTTAAGAATTAAGAGTTAAGAATTAAGAGTTCTTAAAAGAAGTACGGCCCCCCCAAGCCCCCGAGGGGGAGACCCCGGCCCCCCCTTCCGTCCCCCCGAGGGGGGAGAGGGCCCCCACCAAACCTCCCCGAGGGGAGGCTTCCTGAAAAGTTATACAAATCTCTCCCCCATTCCCGAGCGGAGCTCGCCTACCCGTAGCCTTTCGGGGGAGCCGGAGGGGGGCCGAGGTTTGGAGGGGGTCGTAGTTCGTAATTAAGAGTTAAGAGGTGCTTAAATGTATCAAAAATAAAGTGAATGGGTTGCATTTTGTCGCATTTTGTTCATCTTTCTTCTTTTTTGTTTGTCGAATTGAAAGAAAATGAGTACTTTTGTGGCCAAAAGAATTATGAGGGGGTCGTAGTTCGCAATTTAAGTATTTATATTATTTTTTTATGAGCAGACAAAAGAAATTCATCCTTGAGGAGAGTGAGATTCCTACACAGTGGTACAACATTCAGGCGGATATGGTGAACAAGCCTTTGCCTCCGATTCATCCTGCGACGCGTGAACCTCTTGGTGTTGACGACTTGGCGCATATCTTCCCCCGGGAATGCTGCGTTCAGGAACTGGACACGGAGCATGCGTGGATAGACATTCCGGAGGATGTGCTGGAGAAGTACAAATACTACCGTAGCACTCCGCTGGTGCGGGCCTACGCGCTGGAAGAGGCACTGGGTACACCGGCCCATATCTACTTCAAGAATGAGTCGACGAACCCGCTGGGTTCGCACAAGATCAACTCGGCTCTTCCGCAGTGCTACTATGCGAAGCAGGAAGGCACGCGGAACGTCACGACGGAGACGGGTGCTGGCCAGTGGGGTGCTGCGCTGAGCTATGCCGCCAAGATCTACGGTCTGGACTGTGCTGTGTATCAGGTGAAGATCACGATGCAGCAGAAGCCTTACCGTTCGAGCATCATGCGCACGTTCGGCGCTGTGGTGGAAGGTTCGCCTTCGATGTCGACGCGTGCCGGTAAGAACATCCTCACGGAAGACCCCACGCACAGCGGATCGCTGGGCACGGCCATCTCGGAGGCTGTTGAGCTGGCGACGACGACGCCCGATTGCAAGTACACGCTTGGTTCGGTGCTGAACCATGTGGCGCTGCACCAGAGCATCATCGGTCTGGAGGCGGAGAAGCAGATGGAGATGGCTGGCGAGTATCCCGACATGGTGATAGCCTGCTTCGGCGGCGGCTCCAACTTCGGCGGCATCGCCTTCCCCTTCATGCGTCATAACCTCAAAGACGGCAAGACAACGGAGTTCATCGCTGCCGAGCCCAACAGCTGTCCGAAGCTGACGCGCGGCGAGTTCCGCTATGACTTCGGCGACGAGGCTGGCTACACGCCGTTGCTGCCGATGTATACGTTGGGCCACACGTTCAAACCGTCGAATATCCATGCCGGCGGTCTGCGCTATCACGGTGCGGGCATGATTGTGAGCCAGCTGATTAAGGACGGTCTGATGCACGGCGTCGACATCCCGCAGCTCGAGTCGTTCGAGGCTGGTATGCTCTTCGCGCGCACCGAGGGCATCATCCCTGCTCCTGAGAGCTGCCACGCCATCGCTGCGACGATCCGCGAGGCCAACAAGTGCAAGGCGTCGGGCGAAGAGAAGGTCATCCTGTTCAACCTTTCCGGCCACGGACTCATCGACATGCCGTCGTACGAGACGTTCATCAAGGGCGACCTGCAGAACTATACCGTCACCGACGAAGACATCCAGCACTTCCTGCAGGATGTGCCGAAGGCGTAGTTTAGTTAAGAGTTAAGAGTTAAGAAAAAAGCCCCCCCTCCGGCTCCCCCCGAGAGGGGGAGAGGGGGCGGCCCCACAAGGCCCCGAGGGGGAAAGGGGCCCCCACCAAACCTCGGCCCCCCTCCGACTTCCCCGAGGGGGAGAGATTTGTATAACTTTTCAGGAAGCCTCCCCTCGGGGAGGTTTGGTGGGGGCCTCTCCCCCTCGGGGGAGCCGGAGGGGGGCCGATGTTAGGAGGTAGAAGTTAAGAGGTGCGGAGGGGCGAGGTCAGTTTTGTATGTTGCGCAGGAGCGTGACGGCCTCGCTCACCGTGCGCACATCCTTGATCACCATGCTGCGCTTGCCTTTCACCTCGCGCAGGTTGCACTGCCGTGTATGAGTGGTGAGGAAGCGGATGATGCTGTCGAAGGCTCGGCTCTGGTAGTATGGGCTTTCGGGATTGCTGACGAAGCAGAGCATCATCTGCTGTTGCTTGAGCATGATTTTCTCGCATCCTAATTGTTTGCCTAACCTGCGGAGCACCACCACCTGCAGCAGTTCCTCGCCCTCGTGGGGTATGGGACCGAAACGGTCGCGCAGCCGCTCCTTGTAGGCTTCGAGGTCGCGGTCGTTCTGTATGGTCTCGAGCTCGCGGTAGAGGAGCATTCGCTCAGCACTGCTGGGCACGTAGAGCTCGGGGAAATACATTTCCAGGTCGCTCTCGATGCCGCAGTCGTCGACGAAGAAGCCCCCCTCCGACTCCCCCCGAAAGGGGGAGGGGTTTGAAGTGTGAGGTGTGGAGCCCCCCTCCGACTCCCCCCGAGAGGGGGAGGGGTTTGAAGTGCGAGGTGCGGAGCCCCCCTCCGACTCCCCCCGAGAGGGGGAGAGGTTTGAAGTGTGAGGTGCGGAGCCCCCCTCCGGCTCTCCCCGAGAGGGGGAGGGGTTTGAAGTGTGAGGTGCGGGGTCGGTGTAGAGCTCGGCAAACTCGTCGTTCTTCAGTTCGGTGACGGCCTGCGAGAGGATTTTCTGGTACGTCTCGTAGCCCAGGTCTTCCATGAATCCGCTCTGCTCGGCCCCCAAGAGGTTGCCAGCACCGCGTATGTCGAGGTCCTGCATGGAGAGATTGAAGCCGCTGCCCAGCTCGGAGAAGGTCTCCAGCGCCTCCAGCCGCTTCTGCGCCTCGCGCGTGATGTTGGCCTTCGGCGGTGCCAGCAGGTAGCAGAACGCCTTTCGGTTGGAGCGTCCCACGCGTCCGCGCATCTGGTGGAGGTCCGAAAGTCCGAAGTGATGGGCGTCGTTGACGATGATGGTGTTGGCGTTCGGAATGTCAACACCGTTCTCCACGATGGTCGTCGAGAGTAGCACGTCGTAGTCGTAGTTGATGAATCCCATGATGATTTTCTCCAGTTCCTCGGGCTTCATCTGCCCGTGACCCACGGCGACGCGCGCGTCGGGCACGTGTTTCTTGATGAGGAGTGCCAGCTCGGGCAGGTTCGATATGCGGTCGTTGACGAAGAACACCTGTCCGTTGCGGCTCATTTCGAAGTTGATGGCCTCGGCAATGATCTCGCTTCCGAAGTTGTGCACCTCGGTCTGTATGGGGTATCGGTTGGGCGGCGGCGTCTTGATGATGCTCATGTCGCGCGCCCCCATGAGCGAGAACTGCAGTGTGCGCGGTATGGGCGTGGCCGTCATGGTGAGCGTGTCGACGTTCACCTTCATCTGCCGCAGCTTTTCCTTCACTGCCACGCCGAACTTCTGCTCCTCGTCGATGATGAGGAGGCCGAGGTCGCGGAACTTCACTTGCTTTCCGATGAGCTTATGGGTGCCGATGATGATGTCGGTCTTGCCGCTTTCCAGGTCGGCCAGGACGCTCTTCACCTGCTTGGCAGTGCGCGCCCGGGACAGGTAGTCCACCTGAACGGGCATGTCCTTCAGTCTTGAACGGAAGGTCTGGTAGTGCTGGTAGGCCAGGACGGTGGTCGGAACCATCACTGCCACCTGCTTGCCGTCGCAGGCAGCCTTGAAAGCAGCGCGGATGGCCACCTCGGTCTTGCCGAAGCCGACGTCGCCGCACACCAGTCGGTCCATGGGCCGCGCCTGTTCCATGTCGGCCTTCACCTCGTTCGTGGCGCGCAGCTGGTCGGGGGTGTCCTCGTACATGAAGCTGGCCTCCAGCTCGTGCTGCATGTAGCCGTCGGGACTGTAGGCGAATCCCTTCTCCCGTCGGCGCGCGGCGTAGAGCTTGATGAGGTCGCGGGCGATGTCCTTGATCTTTTTCTTCGTCTTTTCCTTCAGCCGTTCCCAGGCACCGGTGCCCAGGGTGGAGAGCCGCGGGGGCGTCTCAGCGTCCTTGCGCTTGTATTTCGATATCTTATAGAGCGAGTGGATGCTCACGTCCACCTTGTCGTTGTTGGCGTAGATGATGCGGATGACCTCCTGGTAGCTCTCGCCGGCCGACTTCATGTGGCCGTGGCTGTCGGGCTTCGGAGGTATGGGCACGCGCACCAGACCGGCGAACTTGCCGACGCCGAAGTCCACATGCACCACGTAGTCGCCCACTTCCATCTCCTGAAGCTCTTTCATCGTGAGCGCCACCTTGCCGCTGCGGGCCGAGTCGGAGCGCAGGTTGTACTTGTGGAAGCGGTCGAAGATCTGGTGGTCGGTGAAGAGGCAGAGCTTCAGTTGCTGGTCCACGAAGCCGCCGTGGATGGTCTTGTCGATGGGAGTGAAGGCTATCTGCGTACTGTCCTGTCCTCCTTTCGCGCTGTTCTCTTCGGCGAGGCTGTCGAAGATGTCGTGCAGACGTTCCTGCTGCTTCTGCGAGTCGGCCAATATATATATATGGTACCCGCCAAGTTGGTAGTCGGCGAGCGTCTTCCACAGCAGGTCGAAGTTCTTGTGGAAGAGCGGTTGGGCCACGGTGTGGAAACTGATGGTGGCCTGCGGCACGCCGGTGGCCTTCGTTCCGAACTCTATGCGTCGGAAGCGCGTCAGCTCGTCGGTGAACATACGGCCCGTGATGAACTGCCGTTCCGACTTGATCTGATTGAGCACCTCCTGCTGCTCCATCTCCGTCAGGCCCTCCATGCGCTCGGTGAGCGCCTGCCAGGAGAAGCCTTCCTCGTAGGTGTGGTCGATGACGTCGCGCACGAAGAGCACGTCTTTCATGCAGATGATGGTTTCATCGGGAAGGAATGAGAGCAAGGCCACGCGGTCTTCGCTCTCACGCAGCTCGGGCACGATGTCGGCCTGCTGCCGTTTGTCGCGCGATAGCTGGCTCTGCACCTCGAACGTTCGGATGCTGTCCACCTCGTCGCCGAAGAAATCGATGCGGAAAGGGAACTCCGAACTGTAGGAGAACACGTCGATGATGCTGCCGCGGATGGCGTATTGCCCGGGCTCGTAGACATAGTCGACCTGCCGGAACCCCAGCGCGAAGAGCTCTTTCTCGAGCACGCTGATGTCGTGGACGTCGCCCACACGGAGCGTCATCGATCGTTCGTCGAGCTTCTTCTTCGATACCACCAGCTCGCTCAGCGCCTCGGGGTGGGTCACGATGAAGAGAGCTTGTGCCGACGCGTCGCCACCGGCCTTCGTGGCAGGGCGCGGCTGCGGGCTGAACGTGGCCAGACGGCTGAGCACCTCGGTGCGCAGAATCTCGTTGGCAGCGTCGCGCTGACCGTATTTCACCGACCGACGGTAGCTCGAAGGGAGGAAGAGCACCTCCGAGGTGCCCATCATCTGCGTCAGGTCATGGTAGAAATAGCCTGCCTCCTCGGCATCGTTCAACACAAAAAGCATGGGACGGGTGGTCCGTTGTGCCACCGAAGCAAACAAAAGGGGAGCGGCCGAGGCCACGAGTCCCTGCAGGAAAACGGTCGTCGCCGACTTGTCTTCCAGCATTTTCGCCAAAGCCTTCGACTGTGGGCTCTGGCTATATAAAACCAGCAAATCCTGTATCTTCATACAAACAACAAGCGAACAACCGCCAACTGTCAACCGCCGACACTCACAGGCAGAGCCGTCGGTCTTCGCTTTTCCTTTGCAAAATTACAAGAAAAATTTCATTTTCGCCTTGTTTTATGCAAAGAAAATCCTCACCAGCGTCTTGTTTGCCGTTTTCCGACTGAAGCTGTTGCGGGTGCATGCAGTGCTGTTTTCTGTTGCCATGCGTGAGTTTTCAAGGTGCAAAATCAATTAAAATGCAGAGCAAAATCAATTAAATTGCGCTGCAAAATCAATTATATTGCACAGCAAAATCAATTGAATTGCAAATCGTCCGAGCTGCTTCTGCAACCCGTCTGCGCTGCTTCGGCATGCCACAATCGTGGTTTCGGCAGGGAAGGACGGTGGGCTGTTTCGTCGAAACAGACGCAAGGCTTCGTTGTCGGGCGGTCCATTTCGTCGAAAAGAATGCGGATAATCGTCGAAAAACACATTGTCGGCAACGATTCTCGCCTTACCTTTGCATCAGAAAAAAAGAACAAACAAAATAATACAACGAAGAAATGAAAAAAACAAGATTCCTTTTTGCAGTGATGATGCTGATGATCTCAGCAGCGGTAATGGCCCAGAAGACCACGGTCAAGGGCGTGTTGGCAGACCAGACGACCGGTGAGCCGGAGCCCTTCGGCACGATTCGCGTGTTCAAGAGCGGCAAGACCGACAAGCCGACGGCCATGTTCCTGGCCGATGCCGACGGACGGTTCAGCCATGAGGTGACGGGCAAGGGTCTCTTCGACATCATCTTCAGCAGCATCGGCAAGGAAGACCTGAAGAAGAGCATCCGCCTCGGTGAGACACCCGTGGTGGACCTCGACACCATCTATCTGAAGGAGAATGCCACGATGTTGAAAGGTGTTGAGGTGGTGGCGCAGAAGCCTTTGGTGAAGATGGAGGTCGACAAGATGACCTACAACGTGGCCGAGGATGCCGACTCGAAGTCGAGCACGGTGCTCGACATGCTGCGCAAGGTGCCTATGGTGACGGTCGACGGTCAGGACAACATCTCGGTCAACGGTTCTTCTTCGTTCAAGGTGTACGTCGACGGCAAGCCCAGCGTGATGTTCTCCAGCAATCCGTCGATGGTCTTCAAGAGCATGCCCGCCACGGCAGTGAAGAACATTGAGGTGGTGACCAACCCCGGTGCTCGCTATGATGCCGAGGGAGCAGGCGGCGTACTGAACATTGTGATGAACCGTCAGGACCCGATGGCCATGGAGTCGCTCAACGGCTACAACGGCACGGTGCGCGCCTCGGCCGGTAACAGAAGCGTTGGCGGCGGCGTCTTCCTCAGCGGTCAGCAGGGAAAGCTCTCTTACAGTGCCAATGCCATGGTGAACTATTCAAAGCCCGGCACCACCGACGTGACGATGGAGCAGCAGAACGGCGACGGCAGCATACTCTCCACAGCTGCCACCTCGGTGAAACTGCCGTTCACGATGGGCAACATCAGCCTTGGATATGACCTCGACGAGATGAGCAGCCTGAACGCTACTTTCTCGCTGACCAGCTTCAACATGAAGAACAACGGCACCACGACGACACGCCAGATGGGCGGACTCTATGGCAACGGCTTCGGCTACGAAACGAACATGAGGATGCGCAACGGACGAACATCGTTCAGCGGTAACGTGGACTACCAGCGCTTCTTCAACAAACAGCGCACGCAGTCGATCGTGCTCACCTATCAAATCGCCTACAGCCCCTCGAACTCCAAGACGTACAACGACTTCTTGATGGAAGGCGTCTCGGCCATCGACCTCACCGACCGCAACTCCATCAACGAGGAACGCACCACCGACCACACCTTCCAGGCTGACTTCACCACACCGTTAGGCGTCGGACAGACGCTGAGCCTGGGCTCGAAGCTGATGGCACGCCGCGCCACCTCGGATGCCAAATACTACCTGGCCGACGTCTACGACGAGCGTTCGAGCATGGACTATCTCTACAAAAACACCATCCTCGCAGGCTATGCCGAGTACAGCGGACAGTTCGGAAAGGTGGGAACGAAGGCCGGCTTGCGCTACGAGCAGACTTGGCAGGACGTGGAATACCGTCTGGGCCAGGGTCAGGACTTCTCCACCAGCTACGGCTCGCTGGTGCCCAGTGCAAGTCTTTCCTACACACTGTCGCAGGGCAGCAACATCGGTCTGACCTACAACATGCGCATCTCGCGCCCCGGTATCAGCTATCTGAACCCCTACGTAAACCGCGCCGACCCCAATTCGCTCAGCTATGGTAACACCGATCTCGACGTGGAGAAGTCGCACAACATCGCACTCGTCTACAACATGTTCACGCCGAAACTGATGATGAACGTCAACGTGCACCACAACTTCACCGACAACGCCATCGAGCAGTACAGCTTCTTCGACGGAACGCTGCTCAACACCACCTACGGAAACATCGTGAAGCGCCACCAGACAGGTGCCAACGTCTACGCCAACTGGCTGGCAGCACCGAAGACGCGCATCATGCTCAACGGCGGACTGAACTACACCGACATGCGCAGCTCGGCACTCGACCTGAAGAACAGCGGATGGACGGCCAACACCATGCTCGGTCTGCAGCAGACACTGCCGTGGGACCTGAAGCTCGGTGCCTTCCTCATCTCCTCCACAAAGAGCTACACACTGCAGGGATGGAGCAGCGGATTCAACCTGCTGACGGCCAACATCTCGAAGTCGTTCTTCAACGACAAGCTCAATCTCAGCCTGCAAGGCATGATGGGACTCTCCGACGGCGGCAACCTGAAGATGGAAAGTTACAGCCAGGGCAAGAACTTCCTCAGCCACCAGGACATCAAGATCCCCATGAGCGGCGTCACCTTCAGCGTCAGCTACACCTTCGGCAAGGGTAAGAAGCAGGCCCGACAGCACGTCAGCCGCGTGCAGAACGACTACATCGAGCAGCAGTCGCAGGGCGAGATGCTCAACAGCGTGGGCGGCAGCAACGGTTCGGGAAGCATGGGTGGCAGCGGAATGCCGCAGTAAAGCCTGGCCCACACGAAAGGAACAACATGTTCATACAAAAGTACTTCATCTATAAAGAAATCGTCTCTTCCGCGTTGAGATAATGCGGAAGAGATTTTGACATGTCAAAAACAATTCGTAATTTTGCACACAATGAAGAAAATTGCAAAAAAAGATATCTGGCTTTTTGCGGCTCAGGCAGCAGTATGGATGCTCATGCTGCTCCTGTTGCCGCTGGCTATTTTCCTCAGCACCCGCAACTGGGAGTCTACATCCACGTCGCTGCTGATGGTTTGGCAGCTGCTACGGGCTCCGCTGGTCGTCTATTTTGCCAATTTCTACATCTTTGGACCCTATCTGTTCTTCAAGCGCAGGTTCTGGTGGTTCGCTCTTTGCAACATTCTGCTCATCACGGGCGTGAACTACGGCTTCGTGTACGGCTATTTTGCAATCAGAAACAACGGGCTCAACATGCCTCCAAATGCATGGATGGGCTTCTTCTCGGGCGCCTTCTTGTTCTTCCTGCTCAATCTGGTCATGGCGGCTGTAGCCATCGGCATCCGTCACTTCATCCGCGTGCGACAGCTGAAACAGCAGTTGGAAGAAGAGCGCCACAAGAACACCGAGGCTGAGCTGGCCTGGCTGAAGAACCAGATCAATCCCCACTTCCTCTTCAACACGCTCAACAACATCTCCAGTCTGACGCAGATCGATGCCGACGCCGCGCAGGATGCCATCGCGCAGCTGAGCGACCTGCTGCGCTATGCGATGTACGAGACGAACAAGACGCTCGTGGCTATCGGCGGCGAGGTGGACTTCATGCGCAACTACATCGAGCTGATGCGGCTGCGCTGCAACGACCGCACGCAGATCGACTACCGCTTCGACGTCGGCGACGGCCACGCGCAGGTAGCTCCGCTGCTCTTCATCTCGCTCATTGAGAACGCTTTCAAGCACGGCACCAGCACCAACCGTCCCTCGAGCATCAGCATCAGCATGCGGCTGGCCGACGACATGCTGACCTTCACGTGCGACAACACCAACTTCCCCAAGAGCGACAACGACCGCAGCGGGTCGGGTATCGGACTGGAGAACACGCGGCGGCGGCTCGAACTGATGTACCCCGACAGTTACACGTGGCAGCAGACGGTGGAGGACGGCATCTATCATATCGCCATTTCGCTACGAATCAAATCCTGACTATGAATCCAATACTCACATGCATCATCGTCGACGACGAGCCCCTGGCTGTCAAGTTGCTCGAGTCGTTCGTCGCCAAGACGCCCGGCCTGGAGCTCGTGGCGTCGTACACCGACTCGGTGGAGGCCATCGCTGCCGTGAGGAGCCGGCACGTTGACCTGCTCTTCCTCGACATCCAGATGCCTGATCTCGACGGGATGGAGCTGGCCCGCATGGTGCCCGAGGACACACGCGTCGTCTTCACGACGGCTTTCAAGGAGTATGCCTTCGAGAGCTACGAGGTGTCGGCGCTCGACTTCCTGCTCAAGCCCATCCGTTACAACAAGTTCCTCGCTGCCGTGGAGAAGGCGAGGAAGTGGATTCCGGCAGCCAATGTCGCCCCGCCAACGGCCGACGAGAGCACCACCATCTTCATCAAAGTGGACGGCGAACTGCGCCAGATACCCCTCGACCGCATTCTCTACGTGAACGGAATGAAAGACTATGTCGTCTTCCGCATCGAAGGTGAGCGCAAGGGACTCATCAGTCACCTGACGATGAAAGCCGTGGAAGACATGCTGCCGCCGCAGCGCTTCATGCGCGTACACCGCTCGTTCATCGTCGCCCTGGCACACATCCGCTCCGTCGACCGCAACGACTGCATCTACATCGGCGACGAGATTATCCACGTCACCGAGGCTTACAAAGAGGCTTTCTACCAGTATCTGGAGTCGAAGAGTGTCGTCAGAACATGACAAAAGTGGCGTCGGGGGCGAAAAAAAACGCTAAACAGCGCGCTGTTTCAGATTTTATTCGTAATTTCGCAGTCGGAAAAGTATAACTTCGATAGCAGAACAGCTATGAACACGAGTGACAGTATCGTAATCATACCCACCTACAACGAGAAAGAGAACATCGAAAAGATTATCCGGGCCGTCTTCGGGCTGGAGAAATGTTTCCATATATTGGTCATCGACGACGGGTCGCCCGACGGAACCGCAGCGATTGTGAAGCGGCTCATGGCAGGAGAGTTCAGCGACCGACTGTTCATCCATGAGCGACAGGGGAAGCTCGGACTGGGCACCGCCTACATCGCAGGATTCAAATGGGCATTGGAGCGCGACTACCAATACATCTTCGAGATGGACGCCGACTTCAGTCATGACCCCAACGACCTGCCCCGACTCTACGCAGCGTGCGCCGACGAGGGCTACGACGTGGCCATCGGCTCGCGCTATGTCAGCGGTGTGAACGTGGTGAACTGGCCCATCGGCCGCGTGCTCATGTCGTATTTCGCATCGAAATATGTCAGGATCGTCACCGGATTCAAGGTACACGACACCACGGCAGGCTTCGTCTGCTACCGCCGCCGCGTGCTCAGCACCATGGAACTCGACAAGATACGCTTCAAGGGCTACGGCTTCCAGATCGAAATGAAGTACACGGCCCATAAGATAGGCTTCCGCATCAAGGAGGTTCCCGTCATCTTCGTCAACCGGCGCGAGGGCACAAGCAAGATGTCCGGCGGCATCTTCGGCGAGGCTTTCTTCGGCGTGATGCGCCTGCGCTGGGACGGATGGACTCGGAAATACCCCAAGATCAGTTCATAGTCCACAGTTCAAAGTTCACAGTTCATAGTTCTTGGTTGTCTTATCCGAAAGCAGACAGAACAGACAATGATGTTCAACCTGACAGACTCATCTGCATGAAAACACTCTACAAGCTCTATCAGCTCTTCATAGCCGTCCCACTGTTCATCGTGTGGACGGTCCTCATCTCGCTCACCGTCATCATCGGCTGCACCCTCGGCGGAGGCCATTGGTTCGGCTACTACCCCGGCAAGGCATGGGGATGGCTCACGCTGAAGCTCTTCCTGCTCCCTGTGAAGGTTGAGGGCCGCGAGAACCTGCGCGAAGGCGAGTCGTATGTCTTCGTGAGCAACCATCAGGGCATGTTCGACATCTTCCTCATCTTCGGCCATCTCGGACGGCAGTTCAAGTGGATGATGAAGCACCAGCTGCGCAAGATGCCCTTCATCGGATTCGCCTGCGAGCGCTCGCACCAGATTTTCGTCGACAAGCGCGGAGCCAGCAAGATCAAGAAAACCTACGACGAAGCCCGCCACATACTGCAGGGAGGCATGTCGCTCTGCGTCTTCCCCGAGGGCGCACGCACCTTCACCGGCCACATGGGGCTCTTCCGCCGCGGCGCCTTCATGCTCGCCGACGAGCTGCAGCTGCCCGTCGTGCCGCTCACCATCAACGGATCGTTCGACGTCATGCCCCGCATGCGCGACTACAGGTTCGTCAGCTGGCACCCACTGACGCTCACCATCCACCAGCCCATCCGCCCTGAGACGCAGGGACCCGAGAATATCAAGAAGATGATGAACGAGAGTTACCGCCAGATCATGTCGGCTCTCGTCCCCGAATATCAGGGCTACGTGGAGAATCCCGACCAGTGAGACTCCTTTCGTCTCGTCTTGTGATTCCGGATTGACGTTGCCCGGAAAAAAAAGTTTGCGCAAGTTTCAGTTTGATTCGAAACCGAAACTTGCGCAAATCGTTTCAATCTGCATTCGCCGAAAGCCCAGACTCTATTCCAGAAATCCCTGCTGGCGGAGCGCTTCGAGGAGCGTGGCCGACATGGCTTCGTTGTCGCGCCGCGTGTAGCGTATGTCGGTGAAGATCTGGGCGAGCGTCTCTTTGTTGTTGATGCGCACGAATTCCTGGTTCTCGGGCAGGCTCTCCTTGTCGGTATAGAAGCGGTCGATGAGGTCGGGCGTGTAGTCGCGGTAGGTCTCGTTGTGGACGATGGCGTCGATCGGCAGGCGGTCGGAGAGGGCAGGCTGCTCGTCGGGCCAGCCGAGGGTGATGGTGGCTACGGGCATGACGAGCTTGGGCAGCTGCAGCACGTCGATGATATGGCCGGGCATGTAGACGGTGGTGCCGAGGAAACAGTAGCCGAGTCCCTGCTCGTCGGCAAGGTTGCAGAAGGTCTGGCAGTAGAGCAGCGCGTCGGTGGCGGCATTGATGAAGCTGAGGAAATTATCGTAGCCCGGTTCTGCCTGGCGGCATTCGGCCCACCGCGAGGTGCGCCTGAAGTCGGCGCAGAAGGTGAGCACCACGGGAGCCTGGCTCACCATGGGCTGGTTGAAGTGTGCGGGCGCGAGCCGTTCCTTCATTTGCTGCGATCTTGTGACGACAACGCTGTAGAGCTGAAGGTTCCCCATGGTCTGCGTGCGCTCGGCTTGTGTTAACAACTGGTGAAGCAATTCGTCGCTGACTTCACGTTTTGCATATTTCCGGATGCTGGTCCTGGTGTCTAAGTTCTTCATTCTGGATAATTTTGTTCATGCAAAGATAAGACAAGTTTTCCAAAACAGAAAAGTTTTTATGCAAATAATAGCTAAAGGATTTCATTATTTGAAAAATAACCTATATCTTTGCACCTGCAATTTTCTGATAACGGTACACATTATTTATATATTATGAAGACTTACTCTTACGATGAGGCTTTCGAAGCCTCGTTAAGCTATTTCAAAGGCGACGAGCTCGCTGCCCGCGTGTGGGTGAACAAGTACGCAATGAAGGACAGCTTCGGCAATATATACGAGAAGAGTCCGGAGGACATGCACCGCCGCATTGCCAACGAGATAGCTCGCATTGAGCAGAAATATGCCAATCCGATGACGGCCGATGAAATCTTCGGTCTTCTCGACCACTTCCGGTACATTGTCCCGGCAGGCAGTCCGATGACTGGCATCGGCAACAACTTCCAGGTGGCCTCGCTGTCGAACTGCTTCGTGATTGGTCTCGACGGCGATGCCGACTCCTACGGTGCCATCCTGCGCATCGACGAGGAGCAGGTGCAGCTGATGAAGCGTCGCGGTGGAGTGGGCCATGACCTGACCCATATCCGTCCGAAAGGGTCGCCGGTGAACAACTCGGCCCTGACGTCGACAGGTCTGGTACCGTTCATGGAGCGTTACAGCAACAGCACGCGCGAGGTGGCGCAGGACGGCCGGCGCGGTGCACTGATGCTCTCGGTGGGCATCAAGCATCCCGACTCGGAGGCTTTCATCGATGCGAAGATGACCGAGGGAAAGGTGACGGGGGCGAATGTGAGCGTGAAGATCGATGACGAGTTCATGCGTGCCGCCGTCAACGACGAGACATACGTGCAGCAGTTCCCCGTCGATGCCGCCGAACCGATGGTGAAGAAGACCATCCGCGCCAAGGAACTGTGGCAGAAGATTGTGCACAACGCTTGGAAGAGTGCCGAGCCGGGCGTGCTCTTCTGGGACACCATCCTTCGCGAGAGCATCCCCGACTGCTATGCCGACCTGGGTTTCCGCACGGTGTCGACGAACCCGTGCGGCGAGATACCCCTCTGTCCGTACGATTCGTGCCGTCTGCTGAGCATCAACCTCTATTCCTATGTGGTGAACCCGTTTACGAAAGAGGCCTATTTCGACTACGACCTGTTCAAGAAACATGTGGGCTATGCCCAGCGTCTGATGGACGATATCGTGGACTTGGAGCTCGAGAAGATCGATCTCATTATGGAGAAGATCAAGCAAGACCCGCAGAGCGAGGAAGTGAAGAGCTCGGAATATCATCTCTGGGAGAAAATCAAGCGCAAAAGTTCGATGGGACGGCGCACGGGCGTGGGCATTACCGCCGAGGGCGACATGATAGCCGCCATGCTGCTGCGCTACGGCACGCAGGAAGCCACCGACTTCTCGGTGAACGTTCATAAGACACTGGCCTTGGCTGCCTACCGTTCGTCGGTGACGATGGCCAGTGAGCGGGGTGCCTTCACCATCTTCGATGCGAAGCGCGAGGAGCAGAACCCCTTCATCCTGCGACTGAAGGATGCCGACCCGAAGCTGTATGAGGATATGGTGAAGTACGGACGGCGCAACATTGCTTGCCTGACCATCGCTCCGACGGGCACCACATCGCTCATGACGCAGTCGACGAGCGGCATCGAGCCGGTCTTCATGCCCGTGTACAAGCGTCGCCGCAAGGTGAATCCCGGCGATGCCAATGCCCATGTGGACTTTGTCGACGAGGTGGGCGACTCGTTCGAGGAGTATATCGTCTACCACAAGAAGTTTATGGAGTGGATGCGGGTGAACGGTATCGACACCGAAAAACGCTATACACAAGAGGAGATCGATGCCCTCGTGGCACGCTCGCCTTACTATAAAGCAACGGCCAACGACGTTGACTGGCTGATGAAGGTCAGGATGCAGGGCGCAATACAGAAGTGGGTCGACCATTCGATCAGCGTGACCGTCAACCTGCCGAACGATGTCGACGAGGAGTTGGTGAACCGTCTGTACGTGGAAGCCTGGCGCACAGGGTGCAAAGGCTGCACCATCTATCGCGACGGCAGCCGTGCGGGCGTGATGATTCAGGTGAACGAGAAGAAAAAGAAAGAGGAACCCAAGACAGAGATGGCTCCCTGCAAGCATCCCGAGGTGACCGAGGTGCGCCCGCAGACGCTCGAGTGCGACGTGGTGCGCTTCCAGAACAACAAGGAGAAATGGGTGGCCTTCGTGGGATTGCTCGACGGTTATCCCTACGAAATCTTCACCGGTCTGCAAGACGACGAGGAGGGCATCATGCTGCCCAAGTCGGTCACGAAGGGCAAGATCATCAAGCAGGCCAACGAAGACGGCACGAAGCGCTATGACTTCCAGTTCGAGAACAAGCGCGGCTACAAGACAACCGTCGAGGGACTGTCGGAGAAATTCAACCCCGAATACTGGAACTACGCCAAGCTGATCTCGGGTGTGCTGCGCTACCGCATGCCGATAGAACACGTCATCAAGCTGGTGAGCTCGTTGCAACTGAAGAGCGAGAGCATCAACACATGGAAGGTGGGCGTGGAGCGTGCGCTGAAGAAATACATCACCGACGGCACCGAGGCCAAAGGACAGAAGTGTCCGAACTGCGGACACGAGAGCCTGGTCTACCAAGAGGGCTGTCTGATCTGCAAGAACTGCGGTGCATCGCGCTGCGGATGATGTTTTCGAGAATAAGAGATGATGGATTGAGACCGACAATTAGAATCAGGCATTGGAGAACAAATATAGGATAGCATCGGACTATATCGCGCTCTGCGGCGTCAGACTGCATGCACGCCACGGCGTGTTGCCGCAGGAGAGGGTCACAGGCGGGGAGTTCATCGTCGACCTGAAGGTGAAATGTCCGCTCGCCCGGGCCGCTGAGACCGACGATGTGGCCGACACCCTCAATTATGCCGAACTTTATCGAATCATAAATAAGGAGATGCAGACGCCATCCAACCTGCTGGAACATGTGGCAGGGAGGATTGGCGGACGCATTCTGGCAGAGATGCCGATGGCCGAGGAGGTGTGGGTCAGGCTGACAAAGTGCAACCCGCCGATGGGTGCCGACCTCGACGGTGCCGCCGTGGAGCTGACGGTGGTGCGCTGAGAATCCGTCGGGGTGCTCCAAACTGTAAAATGTAGGCTGTGGCCGCTTGAAACGGGCCTCTTCGAGGCGATGTCGGCGGCTGAGAACGAAAAACTTGAGCGCGAGATATTGTTTTCTCGCGAGAAATTATTATCTTTGCAACCGTATGGGCAAAAGACTTTTGATGACAGCTGCCTTGCTGTTCATGATGATGACGGTAGGACTTGCCGCAGGAGGCAAGTTCACGCTCGTCATTGATCCTGGTCATGGAGGTCATGACTCAGGGGCGAAAGGCAAGTCGGCTTACGAGAAGAATATCAACCTGAAGGTGGCTTTGGCCTTCGGCAAGTATGTAGAGCGTAACTGTCCCGACGTGAAAGTGATCTACACTCGAAAAACAGATGTCTTCATTTCGCTCGCCGAGCGGGCCGCCATTGCCAACCGCAACAAGGCCGACCTCTTCATCTCCGTTCACACCAACGCCCTTCCGGGAGGAAAGATAGCGCGAGGTTTTGAGGTCTACACCCTGGGAATGCACCGCGCCAACGACAATCTGGACGTTGCCAAGCGCGAGAACTCCGTGATTCTCGTGGAGAAAGACTACAAGACGCGCTATCAGGGCTTCGACCCGAAGTCGAGCGAGAGCTATATCATGTTCGAGTTCATGCAGGATAAGTTCATGGCCAAGAGCGTCGACCTGGCGAAAATGATCCAGCGAAGCGTGTGTCAGACGGCTTCACGACCGAACAAAGGGGTGCATCAGGCGGGCTTCCTCGTGCTTAGGGAAACGTCAATGCCCAGTTGCCTGATAGAGCTGGGCTTCATCACCACACCCGACGAGGAGCGGCTGCTCGTCTCTGAGGCGGGAATCGACAACCATGCCCGGGGCATCTACAACGCTTTTGTGAAATACAAGAATAAGTATATGGGAGGAAAGAGCGCCCCTTTCGCGAGTCCGGCCGTGCAGGAACCAACAAGTCCGGCGACCGGAAGAAAAACGGAACAGCGCGACAGTCAGCCCAAGGAAAATCAGGCAGCAAGCAGTCAGCAACTGTCGGCAAGCAGAAGTCAGCAGGAAAAACCGGAAGTAAGCAAGCCGCAAGAAAGGGAAACGGCCAGTCTGCCTCAGCAACAGGAGGAAAAGCAGGACAGTCGGCAGTCAGGTCAACAGCCAGACGCGGGAAGTCCTGAACCTACAGCCGACGAACAAGTGTCGGCAAACGCGAACGAAGAGGCAGGACAACCAGGTGCAGAGCCGTCGGCCGACCCTGTTTTCAAGGTTCAGATCCTGGCCAACGATGCGCCCCTGAAGGCCAACAGCCCGTTGCTGAAAGGCTTGAAGGGCGTCGACGTATACGAGGAAAACAACATGTGGAAGTACACCTACGGTGCCGATACCGACTATAATGCCATCTATCGGCTCCGGAAATCCATCCTCGGCAATTTTCCCAATGCCTTCATCATCGCGTTCCGCAATGGCGAGAAGGCAGATGTGGTGGAAGCTCTGAATGAGTTCAAGCGTAAGCGAGGACGCAAATAAAGGAGCGGAAGCGTGCCGTTGGCCGGTGGAAGCCCGCCAATGGCATGACAGTGGAAGCAGAAAGCATTTTTTCTATACATCATCATATATTATATAGACAAAGCACATGAAGAAAGAAATCAAAATAGCCCTCGTGGCCGTGGTGGGATTGGTGGTGCTGTTTTTCGGCATGAATTTCCTGAAAGGACTGAAGCTGTTCTCTTCAGACAGTCTGTATTACATGTCGTTCAAGGAACTGAGCGGACTCGGAACATCTACGCCCATCTACGCCAACGGCTACCGCGTGGGAGTGGTCAAGGACATCGACTACGACTATACACTTGAGAAAGACATCATGGTAGAGGTGGGCATCGATCCCGACATGCGCATCCCGAAGGGGACGACAGCCGAGATTTCGAGCGACCTGCTGGGTAACCTGCAGGTGAACCTGATGTTCGACCGCGAGTCGAAGGAGATCCTTCCCGAGGGCGGCATCATTCCGGGCAATACCAACAGCGGCATGATGGGCGAGGTGAAAAACATGGTTCCCACGATACAGAAGATGCTGCCCAAGCTCGACAGTATCATGGCCAGCCTGAACACCCTGATGGCCGACCCTGCCATTGCGAACTCGCTACACAACGTGGAGGGCATTACCAGCGGACTGACCACCACCACGAAGGAGCTGAATGCCCTCATGGCGCAGCTCAACCGCAGCGTTCCTTCGGTGATGAGCAAGACTTCAACGGTGCTCGACAACGCCACAACGCTCACCGACAACCTCAATACGAAGCTCGCAGCCGTAGATATGGCTGCCACCATGAGCAAGGTGAACGCCACACTGGCCAATGTTGAGGCGCTGACCAACCGAATGAACAGCAATCAGGGTACGCTGGGACTGATGATGAACGACCCGTCGCTCTACAACAACCTCAACGCCACCATGCTCTCGGCCGACTCGTTGCTCGTCAACCTGCGGCAGCATCCTAAGCGATATGTGCATTTCTCGATTTTCGGGAAGAAGGATAAATGATTCTCTTGTCGCCGATTCTACGAACAAAATGGCTAATTTAAAAAGTGTCCAAATAGAAGCAGCGCCGCAGATTGGTTGAGCGTGAAGTGTGCAAGTGTCGCAATGACGCAACTTTAGCGTTGTTGCGACACTTTTTCTGTGCCATATCTCTTCTTTACAGAATCATTCTGCAAGTGTTTCATTTACAATTACTTATAAATATGCAACACACGGAATGCTCTCAAACGACCCCCGAATCCATAAATGCCCCAAATCTTCGGCATTTACGTTTCTGAGTTAAAAATTTACAAATCCTTCGATTTGCCTATTAAAAAATTTTTTACGACCTTTGCAATGCGAAAAACGCCTATGAAGGCATACACCTATTTTTACTAATAAATAGAGAAACAATAGAAATGAGTATTAATCCACTCGCGCTTTGGGGCAACTGCCTTGACCTTATCAAGGAGAACGTCTCGGAACAGCAGTTCAGCACTTGGTTCAAACCGATACAGTTCGGTTCGTACCAGCCCGCCACGCGGACGCTGCTGCTGCGCGTACCCAGCATGTTCGTCTACGAATATCTGGAGGAGAACTACGTGGATTTGCTCAAGAAGGTGCTGACACGGTTCTTCGGCGATGGCATTCGCCTGAACTACAGCGTGCTGACAGATAAGGAGAACAACCTCAGTCAGACCGTACAGGCCGAACCTGTAGCCGGCATTGCCAAAGCCCGACAGAGAGAGAACGCCAATCAGCCGCCATCGGTGCTCGATATCGGAGAGCCACAGCAGATTGACTCGCAGCTCGATCCCCATCTCACGTTCCAGAACTTCATCGAGGGCGACAGCAACAAGCTGCCACGCAGCGTCGGTTTGTCGATTGCCGAGCATCCCCAGTCCACCCAGTTCAACCCTATGTTCATCTACGGACCGAGCGGTTGCGGCAAGACTCACCTCATTAATGCCATCGGAACGCGCACGAAAGAACTCTATCCGCAGAAGCGTGTGCTCTATGTGAGCGCCCGTCTGTTCCAGGTGCAGTATACAAATGCCGTCTTGCAGAACAAGACCAACGACTTCATCAATTTCTACCAGACCATCGACATGCTCATCGTCGATGATATTCAGGAGTGGATGACAGCAACGAAGACGCAGGAGACATTCTTCCACATCTTCAACCACCTGTTCCGCAACGGCAAGCGCATCCTTCTGGCCAGCGACCGTCCGCCCGTAGACCTCAAAGGCATGAGCGACCGCTTGCTGACGCGATTCTCGTGCGGCCTGATAGCAGAGCTTGAAAAGCCGAACGTGCAGCTCTGCATCGACATCCTGAATAGCAAGATCAAGCGCGACGGCCTGCGGATCCCCGACGACGTGGTGCAGTTCATCGCCCAAACAGCCAATGGCAGTGTGCGCGATCTGGAGGGTGTCATCAACTCGTTGCTCGCCTACAGCATCGTGTATAACGGGAATGTGGACATGCGTCTGGCCGAACGCGTCATCAAGAGGGCCGTCAAGGTCGACGATCATCCGCTGACCATCGACGATATCATCGAGTCGGTGAGCAATCATTTCAACGTGACACCCTCGTCGATCAGCAGCCGGTCGCGCAAGCACGACATCGTCGTGGCCCGTCAGGTGAGCATGTATCTGGCTCAGAAATATACGAAGATGCCCACATCGCGCATCGGAAAGCTCGTCGGTGGGCGCGACCATAGCACGGTGATCCACAGTTGCTCGCAGATAGAGCAGCGCATAAAGACCGATACCATGTTCAGTCATGAGATACAAAGCATAGAACAGTCGTTCAAGCTGAAGAAGATGTAGCCCCTTGTGCTGCATCTTTTTTAGTACAAGCGTTTGTGCTGAATGAAAACAGACTCTTTCATCCTGTTTTTTCGCCCCTTTTGTCTATCGAAGTGCGTTTTTCTTGGTCCTACGGCTGTGTTATTCGTTTTTTCTTTGTATTTTTGCAGTCGAGTAATCAAAACCTAATCCTTTATTATGAATAGATTCTTATTCCTGTTGTCGGGTCTGATGCTCGGCATCACCATGGTGGCAGCTCCCGTTTCGAAGACGGCCGCACAGGAGAAAGCCCGTCATTTCATGCTCGAACGCGGCATGATAGCCGATGGCACTGCCGTTGAAGAGACATCGATACGCCGTGCACCGTCTGCCGGTGCCGCTCCCAGCTATTATGTCTTCAATGCCGGAAACGACAGAGGCTTTGTCATCGTGGCCGGCGACGACGTGGTGGACAGCATCCTGGGCTATTGCGACAACGGTTCGTTCTGCGCCGACAGCATCCCCGAAAACGTGGAATGGTGGCTCAGCAACATGGAGACCGAGATACGCTGGATGCAGGATCATCAGCCCAATGACGCTCGCCCCCATCGTGCCCCGAAGCCAGCCATCAGTCCGTTGCTGACCACGAAGTGGGACCAAGGCAAGCCTTACAACCTGCTCTGTCCGGGCAATAGCTACACGGGATGCGTGGCCACGGCGATGGCTCAGGTCATGAACTATCACCAGTGGCCCGATACCACGCTGACGGAGGTGCCAGGAACGACGGCCTATGGCGACACAATCGACACCCTTCCCATCATAGGCTTCGACTGGAAAGCGATGAGGAACACGTACAGGGGCAATGATTCCGACGGCATGGCCGTGGCCGAGCTGATGCTCTACGCTGGCTGCTCGGTGTCGATGAGCTATTCCACGTCAGGATCGGGAGCCTATTCGGAGAATGTTCCCCATGCCCTTGTCCACTATTTCGGCTACGATTCGGGGCTGAAGCTGGAGTATCGGTCGAACTATTCCATTGCCGAGTGGGACGACATGATGTATAACGAGCTGGCTAACAACCGACCGGTCTATTATTCCGGCGCGTCGATGAGCGTGGGACATGCCTTTGTGTGCGACGGCTACGACGGCCATGGTCTCTTCCACATCAACTGGGGCTGGAGCGGACGCTTCGACGGACACTTCAAACTGAGCGTGCTCAATCCCAACAGCAACTCAGGAGCCGGCAGCGGCTCGACGCCCGACGGCTATGCCAACCAGCAGTGTGCCTTGTTCGGTGTGCAGAAACCTACTGGCGAGGAGCCTGTCGCCCCTCCGTCTTTACCGGATCTTTTAGGATTTGAAGTGCTCAATAACACACTGGAAGTTACCTTCGAGAAGCGATGGGGTGAGAGAAAGACCTACGATTGCGCTATTGCGATGGAGAAGGCCGACGGATCCTACGAAATACTTTCTCAGGATCGTTTTCAGACGATCGTCCAAAATAGGCGCAATCTTTATTGCCGTGTCGACACGCTGTTGACGGAAGTCGGGGACTACAAGATTGTTCCGTTAGGACGCGAGTCGTCAGAAACGGAGTGGAGAAGAGTAGGGCGGTCTTATGAGTATATTGTCTTCAACGTTACATCCGAGAATGATTCGTTGGAATATTCGTATGTCATCCATCCCGTGTTCAACCTCAAGGCCACCAGCATCGAGCCTGTGGGCACGGTGACCGCCAACAACTACAATCCGCTGAGGGTGACACTCGTCAACGAGGGCGACGAATATAACGGTATGATCTATGTCTATGCCTGCAGCGAGGACGTGCTGGGGCAGTCTTATCCGCATGGCTACACCACGGTGGCTCTCGAAGCAGGGTCGACGACCGACCTGACGTTCTACTATCAGCCGTCGACGCTCACCGACATGGCCATCTGGCTCTATGCCGAGAGTCCCAAAGGCTACTATCTCGACTTTATCGGTCAGCGCGAGTTTGCCACCTACGACCTGGAGTTCGTCAGTTCCACGGTGGAGTACGACCCGCTTGTTGTCTCGGTCACCGTAAAGAACAATTCTCCTACCGACTACAACCGCACGTTCAGAACCTTCGTCTTCCAAGAGGGCAAGAAGAAACGACTCGGAACTGCCGACAAGACACAATTGATACCTGCCGGCGGCGAGACCACATTCGTATATGATACATTCCGGCTTACGCCAGGCGTCGATTACTACATGCTCTTCCAGGTTCAGGATCATGAGATAGGCAACTCGTTTGTCTATATCGACGGCCGTGTAGACATCGACGGTTCGCAGACTTCGGGCATCGAGGTGCAGTCGGCCGACCAGCCGCAAACCGACTGGTACAGCGTTTCCGGCGTGCGCGTCGGGCAGCCTTCAGCCAAGGGAATCTTCATCCGCGGTGGAAAGAAGTTTGTCAGGTAACAAATGATAAAGTAACATAACGCAAAAAAAGACGGCCTACACATCACGTGCAGGCCGTCAAATTAAAACTAAATTAACTCAAGTTTATAGGGATGCTTGCTCTCACGAGTTCGCTATGCAATCTCGCAAATGCGAGATAATACATTCTTTTGTTACGTGGTGCAAAGTTATACTTAATTTTTTGTTCCTGCAAAAGTTAGCAGGAACATTCAACGAAAACCTTTCCGATTTAATTATTTTTCACTAAAACACCTTTGTCGAGACGCTTTTATGCTGATTTTAGCAACATAAAACGTTCGTCGGGACAGGCTTCTGACAGCAAAAACTATGATGCCGACTTCTCGCGGGATGGGTCCTGAGCCATCATTCGTTTCCACTTGAAGTACCCCATGACGGCAATCACCACGTAAAGGCCGTAGAGACTGGCTTTGAACGGGATGTCTTTGTAGAAGTAGAGCACACATGTGACGGCATCGACGACAATCCAAATGAGCCATTGTTCAAGGTATTTGTGCGAGAGGGCAATGATGCCAACGATGCTGAGGGCCGTAGTGAACGAGTCGGCCACCGGCACGCGCGAGTCGGTGCATGTCACCAGGAAGGCATAGAGTGCTCCCCAGATGGCCAGCGTGATGAGCGCCCACGGCACGATGAGGCTTTTCTTGATGTGCGTGATGGGCATCTCTTTCGGCTTCGCCTTCTCCGCTGCGTGTTCTCCGGAAGCTTTCCTGAAGGGGCTTTTCCATGCTATGAAGCCATAGATGGTCATTGCCAGATAGTAGAACTCCATGCCGCAGTCGGCATAGAGTCCTTTCTGGTAGTAGAGTACGATGCCGAGGGCTTCCATGAAGAAGCCTACGACCCACATCCAAATGCTGGCACGATATTCGAGCACGATGTAAGCGAGCCCGAGTATCGTGGTCAGCATGTCGAGCCAATGATCCGCTATAAACTGAGCCATATTTATTTCTTTTCCTTTGAGCGTGTGTCGTGTGTCGTTATGGGAGGGTCATCAGAACCGGAGCGTCAGGCTGCCCATGGCTGTAAAGCCGGCCATCGGGATGAAGCCTATCTGGTAGTAGCGGTTGTCGGGTGTGTGGCCGTAGCTCTCTGCGATGGCCGAGTATACCCATCCGCTGCTGGCATAGTGCGCGTTGAAGATATTGTTCAGATTCAAGCCCACCACGGCCTCTTTCACACCGATGACCTTGAGCGGCAGCGTGTAGCTCAGGTTGATGTTTGTAGTGGAATAAGCAGGCAGTGAGCGGTCTTTGTGCTCCGTGTTGTCCAGATATTGACGGCTCACATAGCCCGTATGCCACACCGCCTGCCATCCGTGATAGTGTAGGTTGATGAATCCGTTGAGGATTGCCGACGGCGAGAAGGCCAGCGTGGAGTTGTCGTAGTGGAACTGGCGCAGTTCGTCACCATTGCCGTCGCAATGGTATTTAGCAGCGTCGGTGTTGCCTTCCCAGTCGTCCCAGTCTTCCACAAACTCATCGAAGTCCTTGATCTTGTTCTTGCTCAGTGCCGCATTGCCCTCTATCGTCAGCCAGGGCGTGGCGTCCCAGCTGGCCGTCAGCTCAATACCCATGCGGTAGGAGTCTTTGATGTTGGTGGTGAGCGGTTCACCGATGTCGCTTGTGGCTCCCGTCTGTACGAACTGGTCGGTGTAGTCCATATAATAAAGGTTCGCACCCGCGCGGAAACTGTTCGATGTGTAGTTGTAGCCCATCTCGTAGTCGACCAGTTGCTCGGCCTTCGGTGCTGGGTAGTTGCCGTTGTCGGTGAAGTTGTTGCGCTCGGGCTCGCGGTGGCTCAGTGCTACCGATGCGAAGGCGTGGTGTCCTCCCTGATGGAAGCTGACGCCTGCTTTCGGGTTGAAGAAATCCCATTTCTTGTCGATGTCGAGCATGTGCTTCTCATACAGATATGTCTGATTATTGTAAAGGAACTTGTCGTTGTAGCCGTCGGTCTTGTATCCCACGTGGCGGTACTGCATGTCGGCAAACACGTCCCACTGGTCATTGATGTGGTAGAGGGCCTTGACGAATCCGCTGGCATCGAACTTCTTGGCGTCGGAGTCATAGTATTGGTAGTCGCCGTTACGCATGAGCAGGCTGCGAAGGGTGTTGTCGCTCAGGTAGGTGGCGTAGCCGAAGTGGTTGCCGTCGAACTGCTGCACCGACAGTCCGCCCACCACGTCCCAGTCGTTGTCCTTGAAACTGATGTTCCACAGGGCGCCGTAGGTGTCTTGTCGGAGGCCCTTCTTGCGCACCCAGTCGGTCTTTTTGACGCCACCGAGTGCCTCGCCGTTGAAGTCGGCGTTGGGCAGGCCCAGTTTCTTGATTTTATTGTTGTAGCGGAACTCACTATAGTAACCGTAGCCGTAGGTGTAGTGCAGCGTTGCCGTTGTGCTCCATTTGTCGTTGATGTCCCATGCTGCGGTCAGGATGTTGTGGTCCTGCCAGAAGTTATCGGTGGTTTTGGGCCAGAACGTTCCGTCGGTCATCATGTATCGCTCGGTCATGTAATTGCCGTCTGCATCGCGTGCAAAGTTTCCTTCGGCATCGTAAGCGAAATGCTCATAGAGCGAGTTGTAGCGTCCCAGCCCCACGTTATAGAGGTCTTCGTAGGTCTTGATGCCAGTGTTGGCGCCGTATGTACCGTCCATCAGCGAGAGGTCGTCGTTGCCTGCGGTCACTCCGTTCCATGCCTGCCCGGTCTTCTCGAAGTTTCCGATGTTCTTATATCTGACGACGAGGTTGTCAGACACCCAACTCAGGCCGCCGTAGTAGGAGCCCGAGCGGCCACTGGTGCCGTGAATATAGCCGTCGGTGTTGGTCTGGTGGTAGGCACCGTCGATGATGAGGTGGTCCCAAAGCAGTCCGGTGGAGAACGATGCTCCTATGTTGAGCGTGTTGTACGATCCGTAGGAGAAGTTCAGCTCTCCGCCGGCCTTCGTCGAGGGTGCTTTGGTCGACAGTGCTATCGTGCCGCCGAAGGCCCCGTCGCCGTTGGTCGATGTTCCGACGCCGCGTTGTATCTGTGCGCTGCCCATGAGCGAGCCATACGAGTTCATGTTGGCCCAGAACACCGTCTGGTCTTCGGGCGAGTTGAGAGGAACGCCGTCGAGCGTCACGTTGATGCGCGACCCTCCTGCACCTCGTATGCGCATGTAAGTCGTTCCTGTGCCCACGCCGTTTTCGCTCCAGGCCAGCACGCCCGGTGTCTGCGAGAAGAGGAATGGCAGTTCGCGTCCGGTTTTCGAGAAGCGGTCGAGCTCGTCTTTCTTCATGTTGGCCACGGCAAACGGGGCATTCTTCGGAGCCCATACGCCGCGAACCACTACCTCCTGCAGCTCGGCCATCCGCAGCGAGTCGTTGTCATCCTGATCAGTGGCAGCACCAGGGCTTGCCGTTGACGCTGCATACGGCAGTCCGGCCGCTATCACTGCGGCTAAGGCTGCAAAAAAATCTTTTCTCTTCATTGTAAGACAATTGAATTTTGTGTGAAACATCTGGGGAAACCATGATGCTTAACCCTTGCGGTGCGGCCTCGACAACTGTCTTTTTGCGGCAGTTCAGCGAAAAAACCATGGAATTGTTCGGCCGTTGTTCCCTTCGTCGGCATTACCCGAATCAGGTTCATAGGGTCTGATCTCAGCCTGCCCACGGCAGACACCCCCAAAACTTACCTTTTGTAAATCGGTTGCAAAGTTACGACTTTTCTGTCAATTGGCCAAAGAAAAGGCCATCTTTGTTCCATCGTTCAGCGCATAAAGGCGTCGATGTCGGCCATGCGGGCCTCGCCGACGCGTCGTCCCAGCTCATAGACGCGGTGCATCTCCTCGGGATTGTGGGAAATGTGTCCGATGGGGAGTTTCTCCTCGGGTCTGATGACGAGCGTGTTGCCCATGGCCTCTGCCTGCTCCACGTAGGCCAGCTGCTGGTTGTACATCAGATGGCGCTGCTCCATCGTTTTCACGATTTCAGGATAACGGCGCAGACTCCGGCGGATGAGTGGCATCAGTCGGGTAGGGCGCTTCACGAAATCCTTGGGTTGCGTCAGTACGACGATGTTTTTCTCGTAGCCGATTCCGTGGAAGAAGGCCAGGGGGATGGAGTCAGCCATGCCGCCGTCGAGCAGCTTGTGACCTTCGAGCTCCACCACGCGTGACACCACGGGCATCGAGGCTGAGGCTCGAATCCATTCGCACATCTCGTAGCCACCCTTCATACATTTCTTATATACAGCCTTGCCTGTCTCCACGTCGGTGCATACCACGTAGAACTCGGTCGGCGATGCTTCGAAGGTCTCGTTGTCAAACGGGTCGTACTCCGTGGGAACAATGTGGTAGGCGAACTCCGCACCATAGAGGTCGCCAGTCTTCAGCAGCGACCACAGACTACAATAGCGGCGGTCTTTGGCGAAGCGCATGTTGTAGCGGATGGCTCGTCCGGCCTGCCCCGACTTGTAGTTGCAACCGAAGGCCGCTCCTGCCGACACACCGACGATGCCGTCGAACGTCACACCGTGCTCCATCATCACGTCCATTACGCCAGCCGAGAACAACCCGCGCATGGCTCCTCCTTCCAGCACCAGTCCTGTCTTCATCATCTATCGTTTGGTTACTGCGTGCAAAGTTACAAATAAGTGGGGAAACCAACAAAAGAAAAGCCTCGTCTTTTCTTTTCCGAACGCAAAGCCGGCGTTCTTTCTTCTTGCCAAACCGTTGTTTCTGCAATTGCTGTCACCTTCGCTCGCTGAAGATATAGGCGCCCGACCAGAAGACTGTCTGCCCTTTCGACAGTGGAAGCCCTACTTCGCCGACGAGCCTGAAGTAGGTCTTGTCGTAGGGCGAAGTGAAGCAATATTGGCGTTCGGGGTCTGTTGGACACTGGTTGTAGCGTTGCTGTGTGCCCAGCCCGACGCTGTCGAGCAGGCAGCGCACCTGATGGCCGTCGCTCCGTATGCAGTCGGCTGCTGATACACGCTGCTGCGGACCGTGGTAGCCGTCGTTGCGGAAGGTGTAGATGGTGTCGTGGCATGCCATGCGCACGGTTCCTCCGAAGCATGACTGAAGACCGTAGTAGTTCTGGATGACGATGTCTTCGAGTGCTTCACTGCTGACGCTGACCGACAATGTGTCGGCATGGAAATGATAGTCGACGGTCTCTCGGAGCACCTCGCGCCCATGGCCGTCGGCTTGCTTGGTATTTCCAGCCTGCAAGAGGTTCTCCACGACGACGTGCACGTCGCGGCAAGGACGGTTGCTGATATCGGCCGTCAGTGGTTGTCCGTCGATGATGGTCGAGATGCTTGCAGTACGCGCTGTCGGACTTCCCGAGAGGTCGCCGTCGCAGCCGTGCCAGCCGCCGGTGAAGCCACTGTTCTCGTTGCCGTTGGCCACAGCCACCATCCAGTAGGGACCCACCCAGTCGGAGTAGCTCACGTAGCGCAGTCCGTTGGACCCCGTGTCGGCAATCTGTTGTGACGTGTTGTGTATGTAGCTGAGCTGTTTGATCTGTGCCAGACGGTTGACTCCGCAGGCTCCTATCGTCACTTCAAGGTCGTGGTCGGTCACATAGTGACGCACCACAGACACCTCGCCGTCGACGACGCTAACCTTGAAGCGGTCGACCGCCACAGGTTCGTGCTCGTCGATGCTGATGTCTTTCGAGCATGACACGGTCAGCAGCGCAATGAAGAGAATGAGTAGCTTGATCATCCTATGCCGTGAACTTTAAACTATGAACTGATTAATGCTCTCAGCTACACACTTGGCCTCGTCGAGGGAGAGAACCGGACTGATTGGAATGCTGAGCTCCTGACGGTGAATGCGTTCGGTGACAGGCAGGCTCATGTCGTTCCACTGGCGGTAGCACTCTTGTTTGTGAGGAGGAATGGGGTAGTGAATGAGCGTTTGTATGCCCTGATCGGCGAGGAAGGCTTGCAGACGGTCGCGCTCAGAACAAAGAATGGGGAAGATGTGGTAGACGTTGCTGGCATCGGGCAGACGACGGGGCAGGGTGATGAGCGGATGGCTGATGTTGTCGTAGAAGTAAGCTGCAATCTGCTGACGGTGTGCGTTGTCTTCGTCGAGATGCTTTAGCTTTACGTCAAGGACGGCGGCCTGCAGTTCGTCAAGGCGGCTGTTGCGACCTCTGTACTTGAAGACATACTTCCGTTGCGAGCCATAGTTGGCCAAAGCACGGATGGTGTCGGCCAAATCCTTGTCGTCGGTTGTCACGGCTCCGGCGTCGCCTAATGCGCCAAGGTTCTTTCCCGGGTAGAAGCTGTGGCCTGCGGCATCGCCGAGTGAACCGGTACGACGAAAGGTGGGGACGTCTCCTCCCCATGTCCCTGAGGAGGATGTTTGGTGCTCCAAGGACCCGATAGGTGTGTTTGGGAGAGCATAGCATCCGTGGGCCTGAGCGTTGTCTTCAACTAACTTGAGGTTGTACTGACGGCAGAGAGCCCCGATTCTTTCCGTGTATGCACAGCGTCCGTAAAGATGTACTATAAGAATAGAACGCGTGCGCGAGGTGATGGCTTGTTCGATGAGGCTGTCGTCCATCTCGAGCGTCGTCAGGTCGGGCTCCACGAGCACGGGCTTCAGTCCGTTCTCGGTCAGCGCGAGGATGGAAGCGATATAGGTATTGGCCGGAACGATGACCTCGTCGCCGGGTTTCATCACACCCATCTCGATGTAGGCGCGGTAGATCCAAGTGAGGGCATCCAGCCCGTTAGCCACTCCCACACAGTACTTCGTGCCGATATACTGTGCGTAATGTTCCTCGAAGGCAGCATTCTCGCTGCTTTGCAGATACCATCCTGAATCGATGACACGTGCTACAGCCTCATGTATCTCGTCGGCATGGAGTCGTGTAACGGCTTTTAAATCCAAGAACTTAATCATGGTCGTATGTTTGATGGTGAGGTTCTCTCCATGAGAACGTGTCTGTAGAGTTCCATGTACTCGTTATAGCGCTCTTGCTGATCGAAGCGTCCGACAACCGACTTCCGACATTCGTCCCTGACAATGGCCCTGTCGGCGTTGCACAGATGTTTGATAGCAGCAACGGCGGCCTCCATATCTCCTTGCTCCACCACGCAGCCATTACGGTTGTTGACGGCTTCCGGACATCCACCCGTGCGGTAAGTAATAACAGGCGTTCCGCAAGCCAGTGCTTCAAGGTTTGTTGTCGGGAAATTATCTTCCCATGTAGGATTGAAGAAAACAGAAGCCGCATTGTAGAGGCGGGCCAGCTCGCCGACGTCATCGGTGCGCTGGATTCCGATGATTCCCGACGGAAGGGCATTCACTTGCTTTTTGTTCAGTCCTACGAGAACGATGGAGAAGCTGTCGGCAAGCAGTTGTCGCAGGCGGTAGAAGTCATTGATGCCTTTCTGCTTATACCATTTCGAGGCGACGCCAAGGATGATATGCCTGTCTGAAGGTACCCCATATTTGTGCAGCACCTCTTTACTGTCAGGCAAAATGCAGAAGCGCGACATGTCAATGCCATTGTAAATCAGCTGCCGGTGCAGAGTTTTCATGAATGACTCTGACACCATATTGTCCAACCACTGGCTTACGGTGACGATGGTCGTTCTCGGAACAGACAGGAAAGCTTTACGTTTGTGTTCGTAGTTCTTCGCAGAGGCATCGAGCAATAGGCTCTGCGGATACTCCCTTTTCAGCGGACAGTGGTGGCACTTTGTCTTCCACCGTTCACAGCCGACGGTCATGAAGTGAGCACAATGACCCGTGAACGCCCAACAATCGTGAAGTGTCCACACGACAGGGATGCCTGCGTCCGAGAGGAATTGGAACAACAACGGATAGTTCAAGTAGTATCCGTGGATGTTATGAAGATGTATGATGTCGGGATTAAGCCCCTGAATATAGCCGATCAGCTTTTGTGTAGCTCGTCGTGAATGCAATCCATGGCTGTCAGTCAGTCGTGTGGCAGCCACATGAAGATACTCGTCGGTCATGCTGCCGATTCTGAAGAGATGAGACTGACTTGCGTTTGCCCATCGTCCGTATGCGATATGGCTCTCCCATCCCTGGCTGATGGCCAGCTGTCCGATACCTTCTGCGATTCTCCCGTGCGATCCCCAGTTGGCAGTTATGTTGATTTGTAATAGTTTTGGCATCAATATGATTTGTTGCAACTGATGAAATAGCTCACGTGCCGATAGGGCCAGAAGGGCTCGAAGTGTCGTCGGTTGATGACACGGCCGCCGAATGAGAAATAGTTCTTGTAGTCAGACTGTGAGAACACATATTTGTATTGTCGGCAGGCAATGTCGATGGCCTTCAGATTGGCATGCTCGAGTTTACCATACGGGAAAGCAAAATAGTCGCAAGGTTTCAGCAGATGCTCTTCGATGACGCGTCGGCATGTGTCAATCTGATCGTGAAGGGTTTGCTCGTCGTCGGTATTCACCATGTAATGGTCCATGGTATGTGCAGCAATGATGTGACCGCGCGCCGAAAGATCGACCAGATGTTTCCACCGCATGGGTTGCTTGCCGGGCGTAAGCACGATGTCGTTGTTGAAATGATGGATATATGCGTCGTCACCCTCAACGTAGTTCGGATTGACGAAAAACATGGCGTTAACACCCCGTTTCTCCAATAGGGGAGCAAAAGAATCGTAGCATTCGGTGAACCCGTCGTCGAAAGTGAAAGCGACAAGCGGTCGGTCAGGACGCTCATGCTTCACAATCATCTGCACGGCTTCCTCAATACGGATAAACGTCACGTTTTCGGCCAGTCGGTTGAGCAACCGGTCGAATGTCTCCGGTTCTGGTTCCCCTTGTGTGCGGTGCCCGTTCAAGATATGGATGCCGTTGGCAGGACGTGCACAGAGTCCGAGAAGGTTCAAGACTTGATGACGCAGGATCGTCCTTGCTTGCATATAGGTGTTCATGGGCGTTGATAACTTTATATCAGTGTTTGCTACGGTGGGCGTATTCTATGGCATCGAGGATTCCCTGAGCCATCAGTTTCGGGGTGGCATAGGACTCGTAAAAGTTGCGTGCATTGCGTCCCATGGTGAGCATCAGGTCCGGCCGACGGGCTGCTTTCAGGATGATTTCCTCCAATTCGTGTTCATGGTTATAAAAGAAACCGTTGTAACCGTCTTTGATGTTCAAGCGTTCGCCTCCGGTAATGGCGTCGGTGCGCGTCACGAAGGGAACGCCATAGCCCATGCTCTTCAGTACCGAGAGGCCGGCTTGATCGGGAGAGACACAAACAAGTGCCCTCGCGAACATACCGCGCAGCTTCTCCTCAACATAGATAGCGCCGTGGAAACTGATTTTCAAGCCTTGTCCCTCTTCTGCAACAAGTCTCTTCAGATAGTCCATCTGGTCGCCGTTTCCAACGATGTCGAGCGTCGGCATCTGTAGGTCTGGCTGCTCCTTCGCCACCTTAAGATAGGAACGGATCAGCTCTTCAACCTTTTTCTCCTTATAAAGAGTTCCGACAAACAAGATGGATGTGCGCGGCAGATCCCAGTCGATGGGTGTCTCGTTCACCTGAACGGTGTTATGGGCGACGAAGAACTTCTCACGCGGCAGCTTGTCCGTCAGCCAACAGGAGATGGGTTCTTCCATATAGAACACGATAGCATCCGATTTCCGGAACTCATAGTCCATGACATGATAATAGAGTCCCTCTTGCTTGAAAGGCAAAACATAGCGTCGCTTGTAGGAAGCACGCACGCCGATAGTCCAAGGAATAGTCTTGTTCCCATGTTTGAAGAGAGGGACGAGATAATAGCTGAGGCACATCGGATTCGGATCGAACACAACTGTGTCGAACTGAGAACGCAACCTGCGCAGGCCTTTCACGAAGATGAAGCGGCTGATACGGAAGAAATCCAGCTTCGTCTTCTTGTATTTCACGGGGCCTTGACTGACATCTCTGAGAAAGTAGCCAACGGTCAGGTCTGCGTGTTCGGCTATGATATCGTAGATCGGCGAATTATAACCGGTTATTTCGTGCTGAAGGATGAGGACTTTTCTTTTCATTTCAGTGCTTGAACGATTCTTCGGCAGGCCTGTCCGTCGCCGTAAGGATTGACGGCCTTGCTCATCTGCTGGTACACTTCGGGATTGTCGAGCAGGATTGACACGCTGCCGACGATGGCGTCATAGTCGGTTCCGACCAGCTTCACCGTGCCCGCATCGAGCGCTTCAGGGCGTTCGGTGGTATTGCGCATCACAAGAACAGGTTTCCCGAGTCCAGGTGCCTCCTCTTGTATGCCTCCGCTGTCGGTGAGTACGAGCGTGGACTTCTCCATGAGGAATACAAAACTGAGGTACTCCAGAGGTTCTATGAAGAACATGTTGTGCAGATGGCTGAGGTCGTTGCCGAAGACTTCATGTATTGGACGGCGCACATTGGGGTTGAGGTGCATGGGATAGACGAAGTCGACATCGGGATATTGTTCGCTGAGCGCTTTGATTGCCTTGCAGATACTAATGAAACCCTCGCCAAAATTCTCGCGCCGGTGACCAGTGATGAGCACCAATCGTCGGCCGTTTTTGAGGCGGAGGGTGTCGTAACCTGAGTTTTGCAAGGTCTCAATCAGGCTATCGTTAAGTTCAGGAGTGGTCTTGATTCTGTCCACTACCCAGTAGAGTGCATCGATGACAGTATTGCCCGTGACGGTGATTTTCCGTTCGTCGACATGCTCTTTCAGCAGGTTCTCGCGACTCAGGGGCGTAGGTGCGAAGTCGTAAGTAGCTATGCGACTGGTCAGCTGACGGTTCATCTCTTCAGGCCACGGACTGTAGATGTCGTTCGTCCGCAATCCTGCTTCTACATGACCGACGGGTATTTGCTGATAAAAAGCAGCGAGGGCGGCAGCCGTACTCGTGGTGGTATCGCCATGAACAAGAACGACATCAGGCCTTACCTGTTGCAATACATCGCGCATACCAAGCAGCACTTTCGACGTAATGTCGTAGAGATCCTGACCCTGTTTCATGATGTTCAGGTCGTAATCGGGCGCAAGACTGAATATCTTCAACACCTGATCGAGCATCTCGCGATGCTGTCCTGTCACGCAGACAAGCGTCTGAAACAGGTCAGGATGACGCTGCAGCTCTTTCACCAGCGGTGCCATTTTGATAGCTTCAGGCCTTGTGCCGAAGACGAGCAAGACTTTCTTCATCTGTGTTTATCTTTTGAAAATGCCACAAAAATCAAGAATCACCTTGTCATCACTCCACTCAAGCGTCTTGAAAACATCGTGCGCAGTGAGAAAAACAACTATATCAGCTCTCTGATAGGCCTCCCGATAGTCGGTCAGTTTGAAAACGTTGTGCGACACAATGTTCGGTTCGACGACGAGGATCTCAGCGTTGTTGTAGTTCTGCATCACCCGGGTCGTGATGAATTTGGCCGGTGATTCACGCAAATCGTCGATGTTCGGCTTGAAAGCCAGTCCCATCATGGCAACGACAGGCTTCCGGTTGTTGTGGAGTTCAAACTGCAGCATGGCATTCTTCACCTTTTCGGCACACCATTCAGCCTTATGGTTGTTCACCTTGCGTGCTGTCGAAATAAGCTGAGACTCTTTCGGGAACTCACTGGCAATGAAATAGGGATCAACGGCGATGCAATGCCCCCCGACTCCACAGCCAGGCTGCAGGATGTTCACACGCGGATGCTTGTTGGCCAGACTGATGAGTTCCCACACGTTGATACCGGCTTTGTCGCAGATAAGGCTCAGTTCGTTGGCAAAAGCTATCTGTGCGTCGCGGCTGGCGTTTTCGGTCAGCTTGCACATCTCAGCCGTCCGACAGTTCGTTTCGTGCAGTGTTCCCTTGACGAACAGTGCGTAGAAATCTTTTGCACGGCGTGTTGAAGCCTCGTCTATGCCTCCGATAACGCGATCGTTGTGTACGAGCTCATGAATGACGTTGCCGGGAAGCACACGTTCCGGACAATAAGCCACGTGTATATTGCCCTTCAGTTCAGGCCGCAATTCGTAAATCAGGGCAGCCATCTTGTCGGTTGTCCCAACGGGAGAAGTTGATTCGATGATAAACAAATCGCCCTCCTTCAGCAAAGGTACTACCATTCGCGTTGCCGATTCGACAAATGATATATCCGGTTGATGGCCATCCTTGAATGGTGTTGGGACAACCATCAGGTAGACGTCGCTCTGTTCGGGCTTCGAAGTTGCCTTCAGGCATCCGGCCTTCACCACCTCCTGCAGCATTTCCTGCAGGCCTGGTTCAACGATGTGTAGCTCACCTCGATTGGTCTTTTCTACCACTTTGGGATTGATATCGACACCGACAACCTCAACACCGTGCTTTGCAGCGATGATGGCAGTCGGCAAACCGATATAGCCCAGTCCCATGAAACATGCTTTCATATTCTTATTCTTTTATTCTATTCTTATAATAAATGATAAACTCTCACCGCCAGGATGGCATAGCAGAGCACTACGCAGGAACACGACAGCAGCCATTCCCTGACACTGAGCGTCATTCCGGAATTCTTCTTGACGTTGAAGAACAACAGGAAACGCACCGACGTGTAAAGGACGACGTACACCATCAGCACACGATAGATGTTCGTGGTCGTCTCACAGGCGATGATCATGCCCCCCAATCCTACAATCACACAGACAAGGTCGAATATAAAACGGGTCTTCTGCTTGTCGATGACTCGGTAGATGGGGAGAACAGACTCTGTCAGCACGATGGGAACCGACATCATCGACAGGCATAATGCGAAATTGCCTGCCACTTCCCACTTTTCGCCAAGGTACCATTCGATGAACAGATCGCCTCCAAGAACAACAAACGTAATGGGTATCATCGAGAGGATGAAGGTAATCTTGACTACCTTTTTCGTCACGGAAGCTATCTGTCCCGACTCTTTCGCCACAGAAATCTCCTTGTAATAAACCTTGCTCATGGCTGATCCGACCATGGATATGGGCAATACCATAAACTGGAAAATGATGGAATAACAGCCGATAACGCTCTTTGGGAAGTAAAGTGACAGGATGATCAGCGCCATATTGACCATTGCAGCCTCAAGCACGATGCCTGGGGCATCGAACATCGGGAAATTGCGATACTTTCGTATCATCTGCCGAATCTCCGACAAGGATGGATGGCTGCGATAGATGACCGGAATTTGGCGGCGCAAACCGACGAGATAGGTGATGACCGACGACAATTGTGCCAACACATTACCCAGTATCAGTCCGTTCAGACTCTTCACCATGCTCAGCAGAATCCTGAAGAAAGCCTGACTCAGCCCTTGCGTGATGTTGGCAACCGCCATCAATGAGTATTTTTCATAGCGGTTGGACAGATTGTAGAACAACTGATTGAATGCCGTAATGACAAGCAGAATAATCAGCAACGGAAGGCTTGGGAAATTCACAAAGAATTCGATGTCAAGCTTTCTTCCGACAATAAACACGCCTGTGGTCAACACGATGATGAATAACGCCACGGCCAGACACATCCAGCAAAGAGCAGGCAGTTCACGCTGGTTACGCGTCTTTACAATGGTGTTCTCGTAGGAAAGGAAGAGCACGGCATTGATGATCATGAATGCACTGGAGAACAATCCCCATTCGCCATAGCATTCTGTTGAGTACAGACGTGACAGTATCGGTGTAACTATTATCGGTAATAGATACATCAGCACGTTGCTCGAAGAAAGCTTCAGCGTATTCTTGACAAGCGGCATCTTCAATATGTTCTGCAAAAATCGCATTCCTTTTTATCCAAATGAGTAGTTCTTGGGCGAGGGCACGTAGTACATGGTGACACCCCGGCGCCCCAATTCAACCATTCTGTCGAGACATTGCCCCGCATGCAGCATCTTGACTTCGAGGTTCGACAGCCGACGGATTTGCCAGTCTTCGTCGGTGAAGTAGCGGGTCACCCTTCCTTCACGCAAGCGCTTCTCGCTGTCGGAGTTGTAATCCTCGTATTGGCACACACGACGGTTCTCATCGTAATACTGCCATGTTCGTTTTTCCGAGAAGAACTGCGCCCAATACGGGTGTTCATACTGTAGACGACTCTCGGTACAGTGCTCGAACGTCCCGATATAGCAGTGCGGCATGCCCAAGTCGCAGACAAGACCATTCATGCTGCATAGCCTTCCCCATGGTGAATCCACGTCCCAGCAGTCGTGGCAACGATGGTGGTCGCGGCAGAGAAACTCTGCATTCTTGCCGATGGCACACACCGAATGACGTACGTTGATGCTGCGAACGACACCGGGATAGCGTCGGAACGTCTCTGCCAAGTAGCCTGCTTCCGTTGGGTCATTTTCCTTATCGAACACATAGCCTGGTTCGAAAGCCTTCTTCACTGGCGGAAAGGCAGGCATCATCAACGTACCCTCTGGTCCGAGGGCCTTCAGAATCTTCTCTATCAGCTCGCGGGCTGTCCCCTTGTAGTTATAGAATTCCTTCATAGAGGAATGGATGCACACGGTGCTCCCTTCCTTCATACCCATCTCCTGCATCAGCGCAACGATGTCGTCGGCCGAATACTTCTGATGATACACAAGCTTCCCGATTCTTTTCTTGATGTTTTTCTTCATCAAGGAGATGTCCTTGATGCCAAAGATGCGCTTCACAAGGCGTCCTGTCGTAGTGTAGAGACTATACTTCATAGGCAGGAACAGGTTGGTCGGTGGTCTTTGAGAAGCGTAACAGCAGCAGGCATAGGAAAAAGCCGCAAGAGAGAATGGTCGTGAACAGCGACACGTTGGTCACGGCCATGACGGTTCCCGTCAGCGTTGCCATGACAAACGGCATTTCGTGGTTGTTCGACAACCTGTTTACATATACCAGTATGATGTAGAACAGCACTGCAATCAGGAAGATTCCCGGTAAGCCCAAAGAGGCAAACCCGTCGGTCAGCAGGAAGTTGGCGTTGGCATTGGTGTGCACGCCACGACCTCGGTAGATGGTCCATACGGCGTTTCCCAGCGACGGGTTGTGGAAGGGATACATGCCCGTGAAGTAGTTCACGATGCCGATGTGGGAATAGTATGTGAAGGGATAGTTGTTGAACACGGTGATATAGCCCGATGCGAGCCATCCGGCAACGCCGAGCGTACGCATGAACAGCACCGTCCCGATGAAGTAGAACAGTTTGTTGTCGATGTACAGGCTGAGCAAGAAGAGTATGAGCACACCGATGGTGATAATGGGGAACAGCAGCTTGATACTCTTCATCCGCTTGAAAGCCATCAGATAATAGATACCATAGACGGCAATAGGCATCAGTATGGCACTCTTCGAACCCGATGCCATGTAGACCACGAGCGAGCAGAGGCATCCGATGGCCTGCGCCCATATCTTTTTCTTCATGCACCCGTAGGCAATGAAGAAGGGCGAAAAGAAGTCGGCTGCCCACATCAGGAAGTAGTTGATGAAGCCATGACCTCGCGTGAGCTTGTCGTTTTCACTTCGCAGCGAGTAGATATCGCTGAAGGAAACGAAGCGCAGCCGGTCGCCGAAGAACACGATGAGCACCGCGAGAACGAGGATTCCCAAAATGATAAAATAGAGGACAGGTATGCTATCCGTATATTTCTCGCACCGTTCCTCGCCCAGCTTGTTCCACGAAGCGAGGAAGAAGAGGGTCTGGGCGAAGGTGAAGGCCACCTGATAGACGATGATTGAGTTGTAGTCCTTGAAATGATATTGCAAGGTGATGACCGTCGGGATGTGGATGAGGATGAACGTGAGGATGGCGATGAGGTCCGACGGCACCTTACGTGCCCTGTAGAACAGGATGGGCAGGAAGGCGAGGATGTTGGAAAGCGTCTCCTCGTATTCCGTCGCGATGTTGTACTTGTAGCCGATATAGCCGAACAGCGGGTACAGATATTCCACATATATCACCCTGAAGAGGATGATATACACGATGGTCGAGACGATGCTGACGGCCAGCACGCGCCCGTCCAGTTTCTTTTCCAGCTGCTTGCTAAAGCTCATTAATGACTATTTTTTCAACCAGTCTCACTCGTTTGCCCGACATCTTGCCATCAAGAAAATACTTGGCGAAGCGGATGCTGTGCGTATCCGTTCCGCAGAGATCGTAGAAACCGTTGTCCAGCAGCATTTCGGCTTTCTTCTGCACCTCTTTCCCGTAGGCACCCACCAGCGAGGGCACGTTCAGCTGGAACAGGATGCCGTTGGCCTTCAGCTTCTTGTAGTCGCCGATGTTCATATATTGGTAGCGTTCTGGGTGGGCCAGCACGGGGAAGAACCCCTTGCTCTTCACCTCGTCGAGGATGCCGTCCATGCCGAATGGCGGACTGAAGTAGGATGTCTCCACGAGCAGGTGCGTCTTGTTCTGGCCCAGCGGCATGACGTTATGCTGTGCCAGACGCCTGTCGAAGAGGTCGTCCATCATGTGCTCCGATGCCAGATGAAGCTCTATGCTTCCTTTGTATTCGTTGTGTAGCTTACCGAACAGTGCTTTCAGTTCCGTCGGTTCGTTGGGAATGTCGTCCATGGTGTGCGGTGTGAGCCACACCTGTTTCACGCCGCATTCCTCCCAGAGGTTAAGGATGCGCAGTGTCTCCTGTTTTTCCTTCACACCGTCGTCGACACCGGGGAGCAGATGGCAGTGCCAGTCGGTGAAGCCGCTGAGCAGGCCGCTCTCCTTGATCGTCTCGTTGCTGCTGAATGGCCACATCGCTATGCCTCCTCCTTCGTGTAGCTGCCGTAGCCATAGCCGTAGCCATAGCCCTGACGGTGATGACGGCCCGTGGCCACTTTCGTTCCGTTGAGGATGAGGGCCATGTTCTTGAGCTTCTTCTCTGTGTAGTAACGCTCAATCACGGGCAGCATGTTGCGCTCCAGCAGTCCGCTGCGGATGACGAAGAGCGTCATGTCGGCTTGGTCGGCGATGATATTCGTGTCGGCCACGATGTCCACGGGGGCACTGTCGAGGAACACCATGTCGTAGACCGTGCGCAACTCGGCGATAAGAGCCTGCAGACGACCGTTGGCCAGCAGTTCGGCGGGGTTCGGGGGAAGTGTTCCCACGGGGATGATGTCGAGCGTAGGGCAGTCGGGATGGTGCTTGATGAGCGATTTCCAGTCGTCCTCCTGACCGGTCAGGTAGTTGGTGATGCCTTTCTTCGGGCTTCCCACGTATTCGCTGAGCGATGCCTTGCGGATGTCGAGGTCGATGGTGATGACGTGCTTGCCCTTGATGGCAAAGGTCGACGAGAGGTTCATCGTGATGAATGTCTTTCCGCTGCCGGGATTGATGCTCGTGAGCAGCACCACCTTGGCGTTCTGATGGCTGTTCGACATGAACTCGAGGTTAGTGCGGATGACGCGGAACGCCTCGTTGATGATGTTTCGCGTCTGTGGCTTCACCAGTATGCGGTTCTTGTCGCTATCCTTTTTCTTGCCTTGACGCAAGGGAATCTCGCCGATGAACGGTGTGGCGAGGTTAGCCAGATCTTGCTTTCCTCTGACGGTGGTGTTGAACTTCTCTTTCATCCAGAACACCACGGCCGGCACGGCCAAGCCGAAAAGCATCATCAGTGCCAGCAGTCGAAGGCGCTTGGGCGCTATGGGCTTCTTGCTTCCCATCGGCGGACAGATGATGCGTGTGTTGTAGGCGGTGAAAGCCTGCGTCAGCTCGTTCTCCTCGCGCTTCTGCAGCAGGAAGATATACAGTTCCTGAAGCACTCGTTGCTGGCGCTCCACCGAGAGCAGGTCCTTTGCCTGGATGGGCGTGGAGGCTATCTGCTCGTTGTTCTTCTGCTTGTTGTTCTCCAGTCCCTTGATCTGTATCTGCAGCTGTCCGATGGCATTGTTGAGCGAAGCCATGATGGCACCGCGCATAGCAGCCAGCTGACTGTCCATCTCGGCGACGATGGGGTTCTCGGCACTGCTCGACTGTGCGGTGTTGTTACGGCGCAGTTGCAGGGCGTTGTATTGTGCTATCTGCTCCTCGACGGCTTTCGACTGCGACAGCATGTTCGACGGCAGGAGCTGGTTCTTTGCAGAATTGTCGCGCATGTAGTCGCGGATGTATGTGGCCATGTAGAGCTCGTTGCGCAGCATCACCAGCTTGCCTTCGGCCTCGGTGGCTTCTTTCATGAAGATCTTCGTCGTTTCCACCACGTCGGGCATCAGGTGCTTGCTCTTATAGGCCGATATGTTGTTGTCGACGTGTCCCAGATCGTGCTCGATGACGCGCAGGCGCTCGTCGATGAACTTCGATGTCGACAGCGCCAGCTGGTTCTTGTCGTTCATCCAGTACTCCTTGTACACTTCGATGATCATGTTGATGAAGTCGTTGATGCGCTCTATGCTCACGTCCTTGAAGTTGATGTCGATCACCGTGGCGTCTTCCTCGCTGATGTCGGCACTGAAACGCTTGATGCAGCCCTCGGTGACGATGTACGGCTCTTCGCGCACGACGCTGATCGTGGAGTCTTTCTGGTCGGTGTAGTGGTCGGTGGGGCGCACCGTGACCATGCCCACGGGCGTCTGCACGGCGGTGTTCAGTTTACCTTTCACCTCGTCGTCGTAGTCGGTCTTGTTGCGCTTCATGCCGTTGATGGTGAACTGTCCGCCCGAACCGAAGTGCAGGTCCATCTCCACATGGTCGTCGTCGGTCAGCCCGTCGATGCTTACCTCGATGGGAAGCGTCTTGCCATAGAGCGTTACGTCGCGCAGACCTTTGCGCTTGGAGTAGTCGTAGTCGAGCTTCAGGCGGCGCACCACCTCGTAGACCACGGCGGGTGACTTCATGGCAAGCAGCTCGTTGCTCACGTTCGACGTGGAGTTGAAGAGCCCCATGCCCGAGAGCGCACCGCCCAGCTGGCCGCCCAGCATCGAGCTGGTCTGGTCGTCTTCCTTGATCATCACCTGTGCCGTTCGCTCGTAGACGAATTCAGTGGAGAAGAGATAAAGAAGAGTGAGTGCTACAAAAACAACGACCGACAAGAGGAACCATTTCCACTTGTCGAGACAGAGGTAAAAGAAATCTTTCAGATTCATCGAATCTGTGTTCGTACGCGTATTTTGTTCTGTCGCCATGGCTTTTACTTATTTAAACAATACGACTCCAAGGGTCACGATGACCGATGCCAGCGAAATCCAGAAACTGTAGGTCATTGTCTGGCTGCCGTTCGTGGTAGACTGCATCTGCTTGGTCTTGTTGGCCTTCACGTAGATGACGTCACCCTGCTGAATGTAGAAGACGGGCGACTGCAGCAGCTGCTTGCCTTGCGTCAGGTCGACGTTGTAGACCTTTGCTCCGCCATCTTCCTGCCTGATGACTTGTATGTCGTTGCGCACGCCGAACGAGGTCAGATCGCCCACGGCGCTGAAGGCTTCCAGTATGGAATAGTTGTCTTTGGGGATGGCATACGTGCCGGGACGCTGCACTTCACCCATGACGTTGAACGTGCGGTTGGTCATGTCGACCGTCACCGAGGCATCGTTCACCAGGTTCTGACCCCGCAGCTCCTTCTCCAGGAAGAGCTCAGCTTCGCGCCGCGTCATGCCCCCCAGCTTCACCTTGCCCAGGAACGGGAAGTTGATGCTGCCGTTCTCGTCGACCACATAGTTGATCATGTAGTCGATGGCGTTCATGTTGTTGGGGTTATATTCCGAGATCAGTGTCTTGTTGTACGCCATGCGCAGCTCCGGATTCTTCGTCTCCACCACGATGTTCAGCTCATCCTGCGGCTTGATGGTGATGGGATTCGATGATGTCAGTGCTACCAGTTCGCCCGGCGTGAGGTCCTGGAAGTAATTATAGTCAGCAGGGGCTTTGCAAGAGGCAAACCCCATGGCCACGCCGGCGATAAGGACCAGCGCTGCCATTCTTGACTTGAAACGTATCAGCATAGTATACTATTTTTAATATATATATAAACTCAAAAAAACGCGTTTTGTTGCATTGAGCCTGCAAAATTAGTCATTTTTTCTGAGAAAACGCTACTTTATGCCTCCTTTTAGCTGTTTTCCTTGTTTTTATTACACTTCTTCTGGCAGACAAGGCAAATGTGCAGGCTTTATATGGCTCGTTTCATGAGAATACATGGCTGTTGTGCTACACGAAGGAAATGCTCATAGGTCCGTTAAAAAAGGAAGGATGAAGAAAAACGCAAAAAAAATAGGGGAAAAGAATGCTGGTTTCAAAAATAATTATTATCTTTGCAGTCCGAAATGAAAGCTGAAGGCAAGCGCTCCTGAGTGCAGGACGGTCGAGCCGGAGGCCTTACGCATTTCGAAGTTGTTGATAGTCAGCAACAAACAATGGGGTTGACTGGATTTGACAGCGGGTTGAAATGGTACGTAAGCACGCGGAGCCTCGTTGGCTATCTCCTAAAACGAAGCGAACAACAAATTAATTGGCAACAACAAGTATGCTCTCGCTGCTTAATCGAAGCACAGTAGATTACGAGCTTAATTCCGTCACTAGGTGATGGAACGAGACGTCGCTCAAGGGATGTTGTCCCGAATCTCCTTGGACCAGCGGCGCAGGTAAATCGGGAATAGCGCGGTCAGGCCCCGATGGCCGTGTGAAATCTTAGGGGATAAGGTGCCGGTTGGTGGTCCAGGTCTTGCCGACACTCGAAAACCAAAGTCTGGAATAAGCGTGTAGAAAGCGTATGGTTTCCCTGTTTGGACGCGGGTTCGACTCCCGCCAGCTCCACAATAGTCATTGATAATCAATGATTTGCAGATTTTACGCACGTAATTACGCACGTTTTAGCGGATTGCGTGCCCCTATTCCAAAAGAAAAAAGCCGCCTATCTTCACAGACCAGCGACCTCGGAACTTTGTAACTGAGTCGGAAATAATATTAAGCGATCAGGGGGGTGATCGTCTTTAATAGCTCGGAATATTCGTACAAGCAATTTGCAACCGTATGGGTATAAGCTGCCCTTTCTCCCAGATCTTCAGAGTGCGGAATCATTGCCAACACACTTGCAGCCTCAGCAACACACTCCTTTGATTCTTCTAGGGTTATGCTTTCCTTGAAATAGATTTCAAGTGTAGAATAATCGTGGATCGTCTTTTCTTCTGCTCTCTTGGCCGTTGCATTTTCAAGCAATTTCAAAGCCTTATCAAATCTTTCGTTACTTTCATCTATCTTTTTTTGATAAGATTCGCAATCCAATAGAAGGTTGTGGCGTTCTGCACTGAGTGCCTTGTTACGTTCTTCCAATTCTTCGACTTTCATTTCAAGGTCTCGGATTTCAATTTTTGCATCTCTCAACTTTGCCCATATCGGGGCTTTTTTCCTGTTACTCATATTCTTCTTATTTGTGCCCTGGTGGTTGGCCGGGGCGTTGCCTTTTTATCATTTCCGGGGGCAAAGATAAGATATTTTTATGATACTGAAAAATGCTTGATTTTGGGCAAAATCGGCGGAATAAACCAAACGGTTTACCCCTTCACAAAAAGGAAAATCACACGAGAAACAGCCGCCGAGAATAATGTATAATAGCCTACTCAAATACGTAAACCAATTGGTTTATCAGACATTTAGACACTTTTTTTGCTCTCTTTGTTTTTTTTATATTTTGTTCACGTTCTGCAAGTGCTTCGCCACGTCAATACTACCGACACCCGAGAAGTTCTTGGAGTACCAGCGGGCCATCCTCGACGGGAAGGACGTGTCCGGCTGGCAATGGGAAGGTGAGGTGAAGGACGTGCCAGGATGGTTCAAAGCAAACTTCCCGGAAAGATACAAGATTATCAGTAGGCTGCTCGGAATATCATAATCACACGAAGCCATAAGTCGAGCAAATGCGCTCGCCCTGCTTTGAGTACTCAACAATCTCAACACGTCGCGCCTTTGATTTTTCACAGGGCATGTGGTGAGCATCATAATAATAGGCAACCGAATATGCACCGCCATTCGGTGTGGGCTCGTTAATTCGTTCAGAAGTAATCATGTTGCAAATTTACGAATTATTTTTGAAACTACAAAATAAAAGTGCAGGAGGTGGCTATTTACCACCCCTGCCTTGCTTTTTACGGTACAACACTTGTTTTGATACTACGCACCTGGGGGTCGTTTTCGGGTAGTAAAAGTGTGAACGTATTAAGGCAATACGCCCACACTTGTTCAGCAACTTGTCAACGTGCACTTATACCGCGCTTTGCGATACGTTGCAAAGTTAGCAATTATTATTCATTTGGCAAAATGATATTGGCATAATTTATCTATGCGTGTTTGTGCTCGCGCACAATACAGGCTTATTGCTCTTGTCAATAATTCCCACACGGACACAAAGAAAAGCCGACACATACGCCCCAGCGAATTGTGACGGCTTTCCCCTTGTCATGATTGAACCAATACGCGAACCGTGCCACGCTTCACCTCAATAAGCCCCAGGCCTTTCATGTCTCGCAAAATGGCCTCAGCCGCTTTCGGGTAGGTATGGAAATGGCCGCAAAGACACGTGACAAAAGAACTGAGCGCGGTCAGATTTGTCTCGTAATGCCAGGCGAACCAATTACAAAAGTCATGTAATTGCGTCTGCGTTAATCCGCATTCCATTGCCCAGCGTTATTTCTACGCGCCCACCGTTCCCGGTCAGCGATTCCAGGCCGCGAATACCTTTAACGTCGTTCTCTTTGGCCTTGCTGATGATTCTCTCCTTGATGGCCTCCTTTTCGGCCTTGCTCTTTTTTGACGATTCCAGCTCTTTGTCTATGGCCTCGCCGATGGTCTTAATTTCCTGTTCTGTCATATTGATCTATTTGTTGGTGATTAGCTTGCTAAAGTCCGCGCGTCCGTTCACCTTGAATCCTTCCGGGGTAGGATAGACGAACGTTGCCCAGCTGCTGAATGCGTCGTTTGCTGGTATGTTCCCGGCAAAGAACTCGTTAAGGTATTCACAAAGCCTCTCGCACTTGTGATATGCCTCGATCCGTGCCGGATCTGTAAGATATACGTTGGTGTATTCTTCAAGTTTGGCCTCGTCTACAACAAACGATTCACCTTTGAGCGCAATCAGCTTTTCTTCATCTGCTGCCAGCTTTGTTACGCCTCTCATTACCTGGTATGGATGAAATTTCAGCTGTGTATTGAAATCGCTCTCGGCTGCGGCTCTTACTACGTTGCCAATATAGCCGCCACTGTTCGCGCACTCCTTTTTTGCTTTAGAGATGAATGCCTCCCGGAAAGCATCTTCATCGTTCACCCATTCCAAAACAGACGGTTTCAGGATGGGTAAGTTTAAAGCCTTGCAGATAGGTATCACCGTATTGTTGGCAATTCCGCATACGTTAGCCACACGATTCCGTACATCACAAGCTCTTTGGAAGTTGTTGAACAACAAAACCCGTTCTTCATTTTTTTTCTTTGTCATAACTAAACTATACTTTTAATGATTCCACTTGCACTATCAGTTCGCCGCCAAGCGTGCCGCCCTTGCAGCCGCCTACGATGGTAGAGATCTCCGCGTGATCGTTCAGCATACCACGAACCAGGGACACGGCGAACGTTGCCAAATCGTAGGCCGTCTGATGGTCAATTCCGTGAGCCGCACACATATTCGTGAACTCTCCCGGTGTTATACACTTCACGGGTGTTTCTCCCGTGTCCTGTCCGAGCTTGTTTTTTATCGCCTCGAACAAATCTGCGATACTACAATTATCCTTTGTCATAACTTCAAAATGTTTGTTTTCTAAGCGTTTGTGGAGCGTAGCACTGTCAAGTGCGACAAACCCTCTGTTAAGAGGGTCAAAGTTCCCTCTATGTTAATAATCTTCTATGTTCCCTCTATATTTCCTCTTATTTAAGATGCACTACTTGATGCACTACTTGATGTTGTTTCTTTTAAGATGCACTACTTGATGCACTACTTGATGTTCTACTCCTTTTAAGATGCACTATAGATGAACATTAGATGCACTATAGATGAACATTAGATGATTACGGGCTTTCGGCCTGTAGTTTTGATAATGCTGCTTTCTTGGCCTCTTTCAACAGATCTTTCGGTCTGTTCCTTCTTTCTTTCATATCGGCCTCAGCCCTGGTGATTAGTTCCTCCATTGTTAAGGTAGTGGAGCAATAGAAGCCGCGAACCTTGTGCTTGCTGTTGCCTCCGTAGAAGGTAACGCCGCGCTTTTCAAATAGAGCCTCAAGAAGCTTTTTACTCCAATACCGATTCAGGTATTTTTTCACGCTGTCTGATAGGTTAATTATACCCTTTGGCCTCGTATTGCCATCCATACGGCTGCATATTGCCGCCATATTCGTTCTTATCATGTCTCGCTTGCCTACCATTGATTTAACGGCCAAATAAGCCAGTAACAAAGCCCGGTCGAACTCTGTGCTCTCTTCGTCGTGAAAACGCCAATAAGATTCTCTGCTTATACTGAAATATGCCGGGGCGAACTTCGCTTTTTCTACAAGTTCAATATAAAGAGCCTCACCCCTTTTCCACGAGCTTATAGGGTCAAAATAGTTGATATGGTAACCCGCAACTTTCTTCTTTATTTCGTCCGCGTCGAGCCTTGATTTATACATTGCTTTGCAAGCATCATAAAGAATGAAGTCAGTCACCTTGAAAAGGGCTTCCATAAAGCTCTTGTCAGTTTCCAGGGCATTGTGAAAAATCGTACACGGTACGTTAAAATAAATTGCCTTACCCATCTATCCAGTACAATTTATATCGCCCACCGTCAACAGTTTCGCGCCATTCGTCACAAACCTTGAAGCCTTGTTTTCTCAGGTCTCTGATGGTGCTCCGGGGATCGCCAATGTTAAGGTGCTGCATAATGCCAATAACACTATGCTTTCCCGAACATAGAAGGTTATACACTTTAAGTTGCCGTACAGTCATAGTCAATCCTCCGTTTTCTCTTTGTAGTCATGGAACAGTTGCAAGGCCTTTTCCGCGTCGGTTACGATGATACGCCCCTGTTGTGATACCGCTCCGGCTAATATGGTGTTCTTTAGCCTGTGAGCCGTCGGCAATGACACGCCCAATAGTGAACGGATGCCAGCTAGCCCGAACACGTAGCGTTTACTTGTGTCGTTCTTGATACGTTCCTGTCTCTCCCTGATGGCGGTCTCGTCATTACGTAAGGCCTCCTTCAGCTGCCCCAGCGTTAATAATGCAACCGGGGTGTTTTCGTTGATTTCGTTCTTTGCTATCATACAAAAATGTATTTGTTTAATGATTTCTGGTGCAAAGATATGATATTTCTAAATACGTTCCAAATACCTGATTTTCAGTGTTTTAAACTGGTTTTAAAGCAGGTTTTGAAATGTGTTTATAAAATGTAAAATAAAATGCGTTGAGAGTCAAAACATTGCAGAGAATAGCCTGTAATTGCTATTTGTAAAGAAAGTGAAAAACTTAAAAAATCATAAAACAAAAAAAGCCTCCGTTTCCAGGGGCTTTCCGCTTGAAAAATAACGTTATCATGCTATCTATCAAACAATTTCATTGCCTCAGCCTTCGCCGCGTCCGCTATGTCGATATACGGTTTCATGGCCTTGTAGTCGCTGTGTCCCGTCCACTTCATTACGATTTGTGGAGATATACCCAGCATAAGAGCATTGCAAATGAAGGTGCGCCGCCCGGTATGCGTGCCGATCATCTGCCATTTGGGTAATACGTTTTCTATTCGCTGGTTGCCCTTGTAATAGATTTCAGTTATTGGGGTGTTGAGGCCGCAAACCTCTCCCAGTTCTTTCAAATACTCATTCATCCGCTGATTGCTGATGATGGGCAAAGCCCTGTTGAATGGAAACTCAGTTCCTTCGTATTTATCGAGAATGGCACGTGCATATTTGTTCAGCTCGATCTTCAGGGTGTCGGCTGTCTTCACGGTTGTTATAGTGATGTGATCGGGGAACACGTCAGAGCGTTTCAGGTTAGCCGCGTCCGAATACCTTAGCGAAGTGAAGCAACAGAAGCAAAACACGTCACGGACTTGTTCCAATGTCTTTTTGCCTACTATCGTAGTCTTTTCGTACACGTTGCCGTTTATATCGGTGAGTTTCATCTCCGTGCCGATTTCGGGGAACTCGTAATCATACACCTTCATAAGTTCTTCCCATTCGAGAAACACGACTTTCTTTTCAGTCGATTTCAACTTGGGTGCATAGGTCTTAAATGCAAGTTCCTGGCAATGGCCTTTGTTAGCCGCCCACCTTAAGAACCATTTCAGGAAACCCAGCTGCTTCCCGATGGTGCTGTTTCTCATGTTGAGGCTATTACGTAGGTACTCGATAAATTTATTAAGGCCGTTTTCGTCAAGGTCTTCAAACTTGATGTCAGGATTGAAGTCTTCTATATGATTGCGCAATGCTGAAAACTTGTCAAATGTGGCCTTAGTCCAATTATTACCCGTTCCCCTCTCCTCAGTGAACTTGTCAAAATAATCAAAGAACCCGTCACGCTTCTTGCTGATGGGTGACCTTCTTCCGAACTTCGCCGCAAATACTTCTTGAATATTCCCGGCCTCATCATTACTTAGTGCCAGCTTGTTTTCGTAGTCGCTGAAATAGCTGTCGATTGCTTTCAGGTGTGCGTTGATCACCTTCGCACCGATTCCCTTGCTGTTGACAGATGCTTTCTTGACTTCTTGCTTTTCATTGTTCCATTGTTCGGGCTTCACGCTATGTCCAACGGTGGTAATGTACCGTTCTCCACGTATCGAGATAGCACACCTAATTGGTGCTTCGCCTTGCTTGTTCAGTCGCTTTTCGAGATAGAAATTTGTTGCCATATTGTTGCGGATTTAGAATTTACGCACAAATTTACGCACACTTTTCAAGAAAACAAAATTAAAAGCAATTTATTCTATTTTATTAACTATTCTGTATATCAGTTATTTAAGAAGGTGATTTGATAATGTATATAAATGCTTTTTTGTTAGCGGTTAGAGCCGCCAGCTCCACCTTAGGAGCCAATGCTCTGCAAGAGATGGACAAAGCGCACACTGAAGCGTAGACGATTACGCTCAGTGTGCGCTTTTTCGTGTTCATGCAGATGGCTCGTGGGCAGCATTGTCAGCGGCTTCATGGGCGGTGCAAGAGTGGGGGAGAGGCGTGCTTCAACGGCTGAAATCATGGACGTGCTGGGGCTGTTGAAGAAAAAATTGGTTCAAAAGTGCACGTTTGTTTTGCGGTATGGTTTTTTTTACGTACTTTTGTGGCGACAATGCCGACAGGCACGGTGCTTCCGGCATTGACACACAGACAATCATTCATCTAAACAATAACATTATGGCAAACGTAACATTCAAGTATGCTCCGATGTTCCAGCTCGGCGAGGACAAGACGGAGTATCGCCTTTTGACAAAGGAGGGAGTAACGACAAGCGAATTTGAAGGCAAGGAAATCGTCAAGGTATCGCCCGAGGCACTGACCCTGCTCGCACAGGAAGCCTTCCACGACGTGGAGTTCATGCTTCGCCGCGAGCACAACGAGCAGGTGGCTGCCGTTCTGACCGACCCCGAGGCTTCCGAGAACGACAAATATGTGGCACTGCAGTTCCTCCGCAATGCCGAAGTGGCCTGCAAGGGCGTGCTGCCTTTCTGTCAGGACACCGGCACTGCCATCATCCACGGCGAGAAAGGCCAGCAGGTGTGGACGGGCTTCGAGGACGAAGAGGCACTGAGCCTCGGCGTGTTCAACACGTTCACGCAGGAGAACCTGCGCTACTCGCAGAATGCTCCGCTGACCATGTACGACGAGGTGAACACGCGCTGCAACCTGCCAGCACAGATAGACATCGAAGCCACCGAGGGTGCTGAGTACCGCTTCGTGATGGTGGCCAAGGGTGGCGGCTCGGCCAACAAGACATACTTCTATCCCATGACGAAAGCCACCATTCAGAACGAGGGCACGCTCATCCCCTTCCTCGTGGAGAAGATGAAGAGCCTCGGAACGGCTGCATGCCCGCCCTACCACATCGCATTCGTCATCGGCGGAACATCGGCCGAGAAGAACCTGCTCACCGTGAAGCTCGCCTCCATCAAGTACTACGACAACCTGCCCACCACGGGCGACGAGACGGGACGCGCCTTCCGCGACATCGACCTGGAGAAGAAACTACTCTTGGAGGCCCACAAGATTGGTCTCGGAGCTCAGTTCGGCGGTAAGTATATGGCTCACGACATCCGCGTCATCCGTCTGCCGCGCCACGGTGCCAGCTGTCCCATCGGCATGGGCGTCAGCTGTTCGGCCGACCGCAACATCAAGGCGAAGATCAACCGCGACGGCGTGTGGCTCGAGAAGATGGACTCCAACCCCAGCGAACTGATTCCGGCTGAATATGCAAAGGCTGGCGAAGGACAGAACCAGATTGTCATCGACCTCGACAAGGGTATCGACTCCGTGCGCGCCGAGCTGACCAAGTATCCTGTTTCGACACGCGTCAACCTGAAGGGCACCATCATCGTGGCCCGCGACATCGCTCACGCCAAGCTGAAGGCTCGCCTCGATGCCGGCGAAGACATGCCGCAATACTTCAAGGATCACCCCGTGCTCTACGCCGGACCGGCCAAGACTCCCGAGGGATATCCCTGCGGATCGATGGGACCGACCACGGCCAACCGCATGGATCCATACGTGGACGAGTTCCAGGATCACGGCGCTTCGCTCGTCATGATTGCCAAGGGCAACCGCTCGCAGGTGGTCACCGACGCGTGCAAGAAGCATGGCGGCTTCTACCTGGGCTCCATCGGCGGCGTGGCAGCAGTGCTCTCGCAGTCGAGCATCAAGTCGATTGAGTGCGTGGAGTATCCCGAGCTCGGCATGGAGGCCATCTGGAAGATCGAGGTGGAAGACTTCCCAGCCTTCATCCTCGTCGACGACAAGGGCAACGACTTCTTCAAACAGCTGAAGCCCTGGCCCGCCACGTGCTGATAAGCGCATCGTAACAAATCGGTTCCCCTCCCCCGAAAGGAGGGGAACTTGTGTTTTATGCTAAAGAAAAGATGATGAAAAACAGTATTTCGTTTGTTTCCCTCGCCGTGCCCGTACTGGCTCTGGCGATGCTATGCGGCTGTAAAGACAAGTCTGCCAACAACCAACAGCCTACGGCAACATCCCCTTCGGTGGCTCAGGGGGACACACCAACTGTCAAGGAAGAGAAAGTTGCCGGTCTCTCGTGCAAGCCGATTGTGAAAGAAAAGAAAGAAAAGGGCCTCGACGTGAAGATGGAGATCGATTTTCCGACCGATGGCAATCCTATCCTCGTGAATGCCATCCGTGAATACATCAGCGAGTCGCTCGGGGTAGAGTATGCAGGCGACGGACTGTCGATGCAGGGCTCATACGATGGCGACCTCGCCGACGGGGAGAAGATGACCGACTACTACTTCAATCTCAAGGTGAAGGAGCTAAAAGGCAACGACGATGTTGTAGGTGAAGGCTCTGAAACACCCGATCTTGAGTCGCAGACGAAGATCAGCAAGGGCTTCGAGTCCGACAAGGTGGTCACCTTCGACTACCATAGCTATGAGTATATGGGCGGGGCGCACGGCGGAGCTGCCTCCGACGGCACCACTTTCCGCAAGACCGACGGCCGACGCTTGGGCTGGGATCTGTTCGTCAGTGGCAGCGGTATGCAGGAAGCCATCAAGAACGGACTCATGGAATACTTCCAGGTGAAGACCGAAGAAGAGCTGACCGAATGCCTGTCGCTCGACAATACCGTCTTCTTCCCCCTGCCGCAGACTCCTCCATTGTTCCAGAAAGACGGCATCCTCTTCATCTACCAGCAATACGAGATTGCCGCCTACGCCGCCGGACAGCCCTCCTTCATCCTGCCCTACGACAAGGCCAAGAAGATGATGAACAACACCGGCAAGCAGCTCATTCCCTGACTACTCGTCCGATTGTGTTGATAAGTGAACAGAAACGACATTGTATTCCGCCAGCCCCATATTCCTAACATAAAAAAACAGCGAAAAGAGAAAATTAGTTCTCCTTTTCGCTGATTTTTGTAATGTGTATGGCTGTACGTTAACCCCAAATCGGTCATTAGGATTTAATTTCATCGAGTTTTTGATGGATACTTCGGAGGGCCAAAGCATCAACCACACTGACACCTACGATCAGAGTGGTACAAATGCCTATCAGCGTGAGCACCACTTCTGGAATACACATACTATGTCTTCCAAACAGAGAAATGATGCTCAAAGCCAATGCGACGAGCGAAATAACGAGTGTACTGTTTGCCTTCATAATCATCACAAAAGATTATTTTACCATTACCTTCTTCGTCGAGCCGTCATTGTACTTGATGATGTTCAGACCTTTTTGCGGTCCTTCCACTTTTGTGCCATCCAGCAGGTAACGTCCCAGTTCATCTGCGTGCCCTGTTTCCACACTCTCGATGCCGCTTGGCACTCCTTCCACAATGAAACGGAAATCTTTCCATCCTCCCGTGGATTGATATTTCCATTTAGTTCCTACTGGGACATAGAGTGTGGCGTTAGATAACACATCTTTAAAAAATGTGTCGTCGGGTATGGCACTTGGATTAGTTGATAATGAAATGACGGAGGTCAGATTACAACCAGAGAATGTGTTATTAGTTGATTATCAGTATTATACGCTCTAAACGGTAGAAAAGTCGCAATCTGGATTCTGTTTAGATACAAAAAGGTAATAATTTAACGTATTTAACTTTTGATTGCACCGATATTACCCCAAAGTGTATGATGTTGGGCGATTAGTAGAATGAGCTATTCTTCTTGGAGAGACAGGCATGATGGAGCTTACTTTGCCCTCCACTCTTGAATGGTGGCAACAGGCATTTCATAACAGTGTCAAAGACGTTATCCAAGATTTTAAGACGATTGGTTGCAAGCCAAAGTAATACGATATGAGCTTGCGTATCCTTACTTCTTCCCTTTTGTTGGTAAATTGCCGTCATGCTGTATTCAAAAAACGCTTGTCGTCGCCCCAACTTGTCAAACATCTTAAAAGCAAAACGGTTCTGGAGCGCGACATGGGAGGCGTGAGTCGTCTGTACAAGAAAAAATACACGCCAAAAGAGCGCATCAAACGTGCCACCAACTGGATTGACAAGCACGGAGTTATTACCCTGCAAGAATATGCAACCCTTAACAACCTTAGCCGCACATCCGCCTCTGGCGAACTGAAAAAGCTGTCTCAAGGCAACGAGGCTCCTTTCGAATCAAAAGGAAAAGGTAGCCACAAGGTTTGGGTAAAAGCTGGCTGGCAGCAATAAGGATCGGTAAGGCAAAGCATTGAGTACGTTATTTTATATATAAAGATAAGTGTCTATATATAACGCAAGTGGAAGAAATCGAACATCGCAACACAAAAAAAGCTTAATCGGAAAAAATTCCAATTAAGCCCTTTGCTGTTCTTCTCGTTAAAAGCCTATTGCTGTTTTATTTCTTCGCAACCTTAACAGTCTTGCCCGAAGCATACTTCACAATGTTCAAACCTCTCTGCATAGAGCTGAGACGCTGACCCTGAGCATCGTATACTGCAACCGGCACATCAGTCTTGCCTTCATTGTTGTTGATGGTAGAGATGCCAGTGCTATAGCCCTCAACATTTGCCTTGGCGGCATTTGCGATAGTGCCATCGGCATTGAGCAACAAGGCAACAACGCGCATCTTTGAAGTGTCCTGAATTAGCGACTCTCCCGAAGTGTTGACAACCTTTGCAGTCTCAAACTCACCCTCTACCTCAATCGGCTCGTCAGTCTTGATTGTTGCTGGCAGCGACACAAGTCCACTTGTAAGACGACTTGTTGCCACTACAACATCATCGAAATGAAGACCTGGGATAACAGAATTTCCTGCAAAGAACGGATCTGCTTCAGGCGAAGGCATTGATCCGGCATTGTCTTCTGTATAATAGTTATGCTGCTCCCATTTAGAACCTGTTCCATGAAGGTCATCGGCTACGAGCACAAACTCAACCTTATACTTATCAGCATCTGTCAAATCCTCAAGGAATACGAATGTTGCCTTAGTGGCTATCTTCTTCATGTCATCCTTATAACTTGCCTCAACAGCAACTGATGCAGGAGCAATCTTCTTAGCCTGTGCCTTCCAAATATCCTCAATGCCGAGGCCGGAATTTGAGACTCCGACATAAGGATCAAGAGCAGCATTAAACGAACGGTCCATATCCGCTGTTGGGAATCCAGGCGCACTTGACGGGAAGTTAGTAGAAGACATCACCTCCATTGCATCGTCGTTATGATAAGAAAGCCCGATAAAGTCGGGATGATACTTGTTCATAAGTTTCAAGGCAACATATCCACGCGGACACCATCCGCACCATGTACCAGTATATTCCTCCATTACAGGATTGTGCTTTGGCATAACGTTGGCCACCACAAACTTACCCTCATTGGCAACAGCCTCGCTATTAGCCTCGCCATTCACCTTGTCAATAGTAAACTTAAGTGGATAGGTACCCTTTGCAGCAATCTCACTGAGCTTAATGGTCACATCAGTTGAAGCGTTGTAGATAGCTGGCAGCGGCTTGTCAAGCTCCACCAAACCCGAACCATTCACGTCGCCTGCCGTATAACTGTAGCTGAACGACTTAACGCCATTATAACCATGGTTCCTTATACTAAGAGTAACATCGGTGGTTGTGTTCACCAGTCCATACACCGTTCCTATCTCAGAGATATTGGCAGCATTGGCCTCAAAGCCAGAAATGTCAACCTCAAGAGCCGAAGAACCAAAATCCGACTTATCCTTCCATTTCAAGTAAGTACGCGATGTATGGAGGAAGAATCCTGCATCACTCTTATCCGCAACCAAAACCACTGGATATTTGGTGGTAGAGCTTGTCGCATCCACGTTGAACGAATAGCCCACATACAGTGTGTCGCTATCGATAGTGTAAGGAGTGGCAAGAGTGGCAGAAGCTGTATTGCCATCAAACGTAGCATCGAGACTCATCACATCGGGCACATTCTTATTGCTCTCAACCGTGAGCTTCTTGCTAATCCACACCTTCACGTTGCTTATATTGTCGCTACTCTGGAACGGAGCGCGTATAGCCTCTATCTTCTTACCCTTTAGACTCTTGTCGGCAAGCATCACAGCCACATCATAGTTCTCCATCTTCTGTGTGCCATAAGCCACCAACGACGACGAACCCATATTGCCACTGAATACAATCTTGCCGTTGTCAGCATAAGCAGAGTCACAGAATCCTGACAAAGCCGCCACAAGCAGCATGGAATTGAGTATACATTTGTTATTCTTCATAACCTTCGTGTTTTTTTATTATTACAGAAAATGGCCCCCCGCTATACACATTATATAATATATAGGGTGAATGAAATTTCCCATTTATGTTAAAAGGCTCTTCTCATTATTTTTATTCTGTCAATCTTACTTCTTGACAACCTTCACAGTCTTCTGTGTGCCGTCTGCCATCTTCATGGTCTTGAGGTATACACCACTAGCAAGGTTGCTTACACGACGACCGCTAAGATCACTGAAGCTTACGCTTGTCACGTTGCCATTGTCGGCAGTCATGCCCTTGATAGCTGTCTCAACAGGAGTGAAGTTGCCTTCATCATCAATCTCATACTCTACAAGATTTGACTTGTAAACCTTGTCACCATCCTTATAGAAAGTCTGAATACCAAGCTTTGTGAATCCAGTCATGTAGAAGTACAATGTGTGCATGTTACCATTTGCAATAAAGTCAAACGAATTGTCTGAGAAGTAATACGGGATATCGGTGATCTCCTCAGAAATATTCGTATACTCATCTGGATATGCTGTAAACAAATCGCCATCGAAGTATACATTATAGTAGAGCTTTTGGGCATCAAGCAAGTTGCCGTCAACCGAATTCTTGTCAAACCAGAACTGGAGCACACCACAACCTTGGGCCTCATCGAATGGCGCGAACTGCAGCAACTCAGGATCCTTAGGACTTCCAGGAACCTCTACCCACGGCTCCATCTGCGGAGCCCCATAAGATATAGTTGGGTATACAGAATTCATACCTTTGTTAACATCAAACATACCATCCGACTTCAATGTCTTGGCAACGGCGTCATAATCAAACGATATAGACTTCTCGAAGTAGAAGCTGTCAACTTCCGCTCCATACAATTCGTTCCAAATCTTCTCACTACCCAAAGGAGCGAAGAAGGAATGTATCTGCTCCACTGGGTCTACACCCATGTAGATCTTACCCTCGAAGACAGCCTTGTCACCATCAATCTTACCCTTTGCCCAATTATCCGGAGCGTTTTCTGAAAGATTGCCAAGATACAGATCCTTGCCATCAATAGCCAAATTGATAATGCGAGCGTCGTCCTGACCATCTTTATTGATGAATCTAACCTGATACTTCGAAACTTCGGCTGAAGCTGGAGGAACACTTGTTGTCTCTTTCATCTTGCTCCATACCTGATAGTAGTCGGCGTATCCACTCCAACCGCCATCGTCGGCACATAGTGCAAGATAAACATTATTATCGTGGTTGTCTACACGGATGAGTGAGTCGTTGCGGAGCACGTAGCTCATAGTCTGAGATGTAGGATCAGGAACAAAAGAGCTGCCCTCTTGATTCATCACAGCTCGATAAGCATAGAAATATTCCTTCTCGCCTGTAGGATTGCCATTATCATCAATAGCGTCCTGGGCATAATATTTCTGAGGAAAATCAAACTTGATGGTGTCACCCTCAGCCTTATAGCCCTTTATCCAAGAGCCAGATGGTATTGTGCAGATAGCATTCTGGATATATACTTCTCCGTTGCTACCCTCAACATAACGCTCTACTGTGCCATCCAAAGTTATATGGAATACATATCCGAACATTACCAAGTAACCCTCACTCGTACCATATAGATTGTCATGCAATGTGCCAGCCGGCTGCTCAGTAATGAGTTCCGACTCGCTTGCAGCCTTGCACACACGTGCAGAAAGAGTTGTCTGATTACTTACCGTAGGCATAATAAAATTCATTGGCTGGCCTGCCGGCTTCTTGATGTTAGGCTGATATCTCAGCGAACTGTTGGCAAACGGTCCGTTTGCCTGAACTTTTGCGAGGGGTTGTGCAAAAGACGCTGTAGCAAACAAAGCTGCTACTAACGCTGTGTAGATTTTTTTCATAAGCGACATTAATTTAGTTCACTACTGTCCGGTTAAATTTTCCCGAACGTTATTTAAATGTTTAAAATTCAATGAGATACAGCGATCTTAAAATTTTCCGATTTGATTTTGTATCTTTGTACTATCTCATATATAAGATAGCACAGGATATGAATGTCGGAAATACTGTATTCTCGCAACTGATGTCTCTCATCCCTGACTACGAACTCAGGAAATGTATTGACAAATATAGAGGGGATTTTCATGCAAGGCGGTTCACTTGTCGTGACCAGTTCCTCGTCATGAGCTATGCTCAGTTGACCAGCAGCGCAAGCCTTCGTAGCATAGAGGCTCAGTTGACTGCTTTCAACTCCAAGTTGTATCATGCAGGTCTGAAGATTATGCCTAAGTCCACTCTTGCCGACATGAACGAGAAGAAGGACTGGCGCATCTACCAGGACTATGCAATGGTACTTGTTGAGAGGGCTAAAGTCTTGTATAAAGACGAATACTATCGATTGGGTATTGAGAATATGGTGTACGCCTTCGACAGCAGTACCATCAATCTGTGTCTGCAACTCTGTCCTTGGGCGAAGTTCCATCATGACAAAGGTGCCTTTAAGATGCATACCTTGATAGATGTAAAGAACAACATCCCCAACTTCATTATGCTTACTCCGGGTAACGTCCATGATACTCAAGCTATGGACGGTTTGCCTATAGAAGCAGGGGCTTACTACCTGATGGACAAAGGCTATGTGGACTTTGATCGTCTGTTCCGTCTCTTCCAACAGCAGAAGGCTTACTTTGTTACCAGAGCAAAGGACAACATGAAGTATACCGTATTTGAGGCAAGGGAGGTTGACAAGCAGACTGGTGTCATCTCTGACGAGTCCATCAGCCTTACAGGTCTCTTTACAGCCCAGAAGTATCCTGATTTGTTGCGCTTGGTCGTCTATGAGGACTTTGCGCAGAACGTAGTGTATCGATTTCTGACGAATGACTTCACACTTGAGGCAATTACCATTGCAGAACTGTACCGAGAGCGCTGGACTATCGAGACGTTCTTCAAATGGATCAAGCAGCACCTGCACATCAAGACGTTCTATGGGACGTCCCAGAATGCAGTCTTCACACAGATATGGATTGCCATCTGTGACTACCTGCTGCTTATTATTGCTCTGAAGATGTATCATATCGAACAAAATCTTTACATATTCTCTAATGTCATCGGTCAGGTTCTCTTTGAGAGGACGCCACTGAATGAACTTTTTGACAAGACAATTATTAATCAAATTCCGGAAAATGACCGTCAGCTATCGCTTTGGTAAAAATTAACCGGACACTAGTGAATTTAGTTAACAAATGTACAGACTATCCGTATAGGGAACCCTGTACTTGTCTTTTTCTCTGTTGCAAATGTAGTAAATATATATTAACCTGCAAGCTTTTTAATAATTTTTTTTTCGTTTTATCGTTATTTTTTTGTTTTTTTATACTATATACACATTAATAAACTATCCTCACATTATTTAATATAAGCAAAAATTTATCAATACAAGCCAAAGCACAAGTAAAATAATATAAGTTAAAAACTTGCCAGATTAAACAAAAAGTCTTACCTTGCAAAACGTTTAAGAAAACAACATTCTTATGCCGTTTTCTTAATTACACATAACAATGCGCTTGTGACGGAATTGGTTGACGCGATAGACTTAGGATATAGTGTCTGAGCCGAGCGGCCCAGGATTTTGCCATGTCGAAGAATTCACTTATCTTAGTGTTGCAAAACAAACAAGAGAATTCAACGATAGACATGGCAAAAATACATATTAAATCTGAGAAACTCACTCCTTTTGGAGGAATGTTTTCGGATCATGGAGCAATTTGACTCCACATTGTCATGTTCTCTCATGAGTATCTACTTCTGTGGTGGCTCATGTACCCCAGGATGTCACTACTCATTTGATGAACCATCTCTCGCTTCATCCGACAATTCGCACTTGTAGCTCAGACACTATCCTCAGAGCGATAAAGGAGCTGACGCAAGAAAACATTTCAGACAGATTTTGAATAACGCCTACAACTTATGGGTATGATACTGCGTATTGCCTCAAGTCGCATTGTGGGGGTAAGGGGATATGAGAGGATGTGTACACGCAAGAAGAACGTTGAAAGGCTTAGTTGCGGATTTGAGGATTTCCATAAACTCATCCGCTATAAAAAGCCTCGCTTGCCACTGATTTGCAACAAAACTGAAGCCATATTGCCCATGATTTGCAACAAAATTTATAGATATTGCCACTGATTTACAACAAAAAAATTGTATCTTTGCCCATGTGGAAAAGCCGAGCGTGTTTG